>CATOST010000029.1 GCA_951812665.1 uncultured Acidobacteriota bacterium | reverse complement strand
AGTTCCCACTCGACCTGCACCGCCTCCCCGGCATCATTGGGAAAGTCGACGGCCCGCACTTCGCCGGGCGGCCGGGGGGATTGCGCCAGGATCGGAGAGGCCCCGCCCGAGAGGACGAGACCGCCGGCCAGCAGCGATAAGAAAATCGATTTGTCCATCTTGTTCACGCCTCGATCAGTTCCACGTTGGCCCGCGGCACCACCAGCCGCCGACCCGACTCCAAGCGGACCTCCAGCACCCGCGCCCGGGACCCGGAACCCAGGACCTGAGGTTCGGCCGGAAGCCGTGAGACCACGCCGATCAATCCGAAGTGAGGGTCCCGGATCATCCGAACCGGAGTCCCCGGCTCCAACACGCCGGCCGGACGCGTTTCTTCCACTTCCGCTGCCTCTCCGGGAGGGGACGGAATCACGATTTCCGGCCGCAGGACTCCGGCCCGAATCTGCGTCGAGCCGTTGACCGACGCCTGGTCCCCCTCCCGGGAAGCCAACAGCTGGAAGGTCTTGCGGGCCATGGCGATCCGGCCGAACCCCTCGGTGATGATCAGGGTCGTCGCCACCGGTTCCGATCCGGTGACCGCAACCCCCAGGTCGTAGCCGAGGATCTGCCGCAGGTCCGTATCGTCCATGCCTCCCGAGACCAGAGCCGAGATGCCGATCCGAAAGGCCTTGCGGACGGCTTCTCCCGTCATCCGGCTGCCGCCGACTACGACGGCTCCCTTCATCCCCTCGTCCAGCCGGTCGGCCGTCAACTCTTCCTTCTCGTCCCGGCAGGCCATTCGAACGGGCCCGAAGGCCTCGCCGCCGATTCCGAAGATCCCCTGGATGAAGGTGGCGTCCGCCTCCAGCACGACCCCTTCTCCCGGGATCTCTTCGACCACCTGGCCGGCCAGATAGGCCAGGACCCGGACCGGGATCGGTGCTCCGCGCAGGATGACCTGCCCCGTGACCTGGGAAACGGACTCGATGGTCCCCGCGACTCTGGCCCTGCACTCCGACTTGAAGAACCCGAAAATGCCCTTGGTCCGAGCCAGGGCCTCACCGGCTTCCACCCGCATGCCGGGCTCTTTGAGCATGCATTCGGGGACGTCCGCGGGAGGCAGCGACAGGAGATTGGCCACGTTGACCGGCGTGATGTTCCCCGGCATGAAGGTCTGGGCGACCACGTCCCGGGAGCCCACTTGCTGCCCCGCCCGAACCAGGACCTCTCCCTTGATGGGCAGGATCCGCCGACAGCGAGATCGGGTGCGAGGACTGACCTTCAGACCGGGTGTGTACGCGTGGGCCATCCTCCGTTGACCTCGTCACTCCTGTTCCGGAACCGGGGCCACCAGTTCCAGATCGCGGACCCATTGAGCCATGGCCTTGCGGCAAGCCTCTCGATCGGAGGGCAGCGTCAGAGGGCGGCCCCTGGCGTCCAACAGGACTCCCACCGTCCCGCCCTGAGCTCACCCTCCAGCGGCCGGCCCGGACCCGCTCCCGCATCCACTTTCCGCGCCGGTTCCACCACGATTCGGGCGCTGTGTCCCAGGCCCAACGGCAGCCGCTTGATCTCGCCGAAGCAGAGGGCGCCCTCCTCCTCCAGGCCGTCGCCGGAGATGGAATAGCGGAAGGCCGGGCTGCCCCAGGCGCCGGCTCCCCGGGGGGCCACGCAGGTTCCCAGGGAGATGAGGCAATCCCTCTGGAACACCTGGAGCGCGGCCTCCGGATGGACCTGGGCCAGAACCCCCAGGTGCGGCATCATGAAGATGCTGTCCTTGGCCAGCCAGGTGATCCCCTCGGGCTGAAAGGCGTCCACCAGGAGCGCCGCCGTCTGCTGCATCAAGGGAGCATGGAGAGACTCCTCCCGATCCCACCAGCAGATCCAGCTTCATGTTGTCCACCAGGGTCTGTCCGCTGGCCTCCTGCCTGAAAGTGTCTCCCACGGTCCTCTGCTGCTGCACGCCCTTGAGCGTGGTCGCGAACTGTTTGTGCTGGTCGTAGGCCAGGCGCAGGGCCTCGCGGGCCACGGCCTGCTCGAAGAACAGGGATTCCCGAGTCTGGGGAATCGTGGTGGGGCGGATCATCTTGTTCTTGACGTGGTTCCGCAGTTCCCCCTCCTCCATCTCCAGATGGACCCAACGGAGGATGGAGGGCAGCGTCGCTTCGGCGCAGACGTTGGAGATGGAGTAGCTCATTCCCAGGTTGGCGCTCACGGTGCGGTTGAAGGTGCCGTCGAAGACGCTGAAGACGTCGGTGGTGGCCCCGCCGATGTCCACGCCGACTACGTTGATCCGCTGCTGTTCGGCAATCCTCTGCAGGATGTTCCCCACCGCCCCCGGGGTGGGCATGATGGGGGCGTCGGTCCACTGGATCAGCCGGTCGTAGCCGGGGGCATGCGCCATGACGTGTTCCAGAAAGAGGTCATGGATCTTGTCCCGGGCCGGACCCAGATTCTCCCGTTCCAGGACCGGACGCAAGTTGGGAACGATGGAGAGCTGGACCGACTCGTCGAAGGTCTGCTCCACCAGCGGCGCCGCGTCCCGGTTCCCCGCGAAGATCACCGGCATCCGGTACTCGGCGCCGAAGCGGGGCTGGGGACGGGCCGGCGCGATGAGCTCGGCCATCTGCACCACGTGGCGGGTGGTTCCACCGTCGGTTCCCCCCGAGATCAGCACCATGTCGGGCCGCAACTCCCGGATCCGGTGGATCTGCTCGTGGGGAAGGCGGCGGTCATTGGAGGCCAGAACGTCCATGACGATGGCGCCGGCCCCCAGGGCCGCCCGCTTGGCGCTGGCGGCCGTCATCTCCCGCACCACACCGGCCACCATCATCTGGAGACCGCCGCCGGCACTGGAAGTGGAGATGTAAAGATCGCACCCTTCACCGCCGGAAGCGGGCCGCAGGATCCGGCCGGCGCCGTCGATGAGGCGGCGGCCGGCCATTTCGGCCACCTCCGAGACGGCGTTCACGACCCCCAGGGTCACGTCGGCCGCCGGTTCCTCCACCGTAGTGGGAGCCTCGCCCCGGTGGGTCTGCCGATACTCTCCGTCCACCTTCCGGATGAGGATGGCCTTGGTGGTGGTGCTCCCGCAGTCGGTGGCCAGGATCACGTTGATGGAGTCGGGATCGATCTGCTTCATTTGCCGGCGGAGTCGAGTTCTTCGATCCGGCGACAAAGATAGTCCACCGAGCCCCGATGCTCAAGAAAGGCGGCCAGGTGCCGGTGTCCATGGGACTGGGTGAGTCCCGAGAGCATGGGCGACAGGAAATGCAGAAGTTGGGAACCCAGGAAGTTGAGGGGCCTGGACATTTCAAGAAACATGAGAGTCGGCGTGGCCAGCCGGCGCCGCACCAGTTCCCGGCAGATCCGATCGGCCACCTGGCGCTGCTCGTCCGAGGGTTGGAAATCGGCCGGAGTCTCCACGGCAAAGGCGTGCCGCCAACCCTTCGCCGATTTTCCGTCGTCGTTTGGTGCCAATCTCAGGTCTCCAGGACTGTGTGGGGAATTATAGCCGGAATTTCTTGGAACTTGGGAATCGCGTCCATGCTTTACACCGGGAGAGCGGCTGCTACAATACTCGGGCTGACCAGAGCGTGAGGACTCCGAGAGCAGGCTCCCGCACTCCCAAGGAGAAACGAAATGAAACTAGCCACGTGCAGCCGGGGGGAACGCTCCTTCGTCGCCATAGCCACGGACGACGGACGGGTGGTGGACCTGGTTGCCGCCGACGCCGAGCTGGCCCGGAAGGAGGAGAGGCCTCCCCACGCGTTCTTTCAGGACATGATCGAATTTCTGGAGCACGGGAACCAATCCCGGGAGGCTGCCGAACGGGCCGCCCGGGCAGCCCTGGAGACATCTGGGTCCCAGGCGGACGGAGCCGCCGTGCACCGACTTTCCGACGTGCGTCTGCGGGCTCCGGTGGCGGAGCCCCGGAAGCTCTTCTGCCTCGCCGGCAACTTCCAGGACCACATCGAGGAAGGCGGACAGAAGATGGACTCCCAGGACAAGGAGACCCCGCGCTTCTTCATGAAACCCGCCAGCACCTGCGTGATCGGTCCCGGGGACAGCATTCGGATTCCACCCGTGGCCCGGGCCATTGACTGGGAGGGAGAGCTGGCGGTGGTCCTGGGCCGGCGGGGAAAAAGGATCTCCCGGGACCAGGCTCTCGACTACGTCGCCGGATATACCATCATGAATGACGTGTCGGAGCGGAAGCTCAAGATCTGGCCCCGGAGCGAGGACCGCCCCCAGGACGAGTGGTTCGATTGGCTCAACGGGAAGTGGCTGGATTCCGCCGCGCCCATGGGACCCTGGATCGTCACCACCGACGAGATCCGGGACCCCCAGGACCTGCAGATCAGCACTTACGTCAACGGAGACAGAAAGCAGCACAACAGCACCAGCCAGATGCTGATTTCCGTAGCCGAGCTCATCGAGTACATCTCGGCCATTGTCATGCTGGAGCCGGGAGACGTGATCAGCACCGGCACCGTCTCCGGCGTCGGAAACGTCACCGGGGAGTACCTCAAACCGGGAGACCGGGTGGACGTGGAGATCTCGAAAATCGGCCTTCTGGCAAACCCGGTCGCCGCCAGTCCAAGCTAGGAGCCTACGGCGCAGACTCCTAGCCGTCCGCGGGCGCACCGTTTTTCAATCCTGATTTGCCTTCGAGGTGGAGTTAATTATGTCTCGATACATCGAAATCGCTCTCAAGAAGCGCGGGATCAGTTGCGTCGCCCGTCTGCTGGACGAGAAGGCGCCCCGGACCTGCGAGGCGGTCTGGAATGCACTGCCCCAGGAGGGTGAGGTGTACCACGCCAAGTACGCCAGCAACGAGATCTACATCCTGGTCCCCGCCTTCGCTCCCGAAGAGCCTGGCCCCGAGAACTGTTCGATGGTTCCGGCGGCCGGAGACGTCATGTATTTCACGCTGGATTCCGGCCTCCAACTGCCGGTCCGGTCCGAATCGGGGGCTCCGGTCATCGATCTGGCCGTGTTCTACGACCGGGACAATCTGCTTCTCTCGCCCAAAATGGGACCGACGCCCGGAAACGTGTTCGCCACCATCATCAAGAACCGGGACGCCATACGCGACGGGGGCAACAGCGTCTGGCGCGAAGGGGCGGTGGGAGAGACTCTGGCCTACAGCCGGCTGGAGGGCGAGGCATTGCGCGCCTGGGGCATCGAGCCGTAGATTCGATCGGTACGTTCCAGTCCGTGGAGACGCGCCGCGTCAGATCTCGATTCCGGGCCAGGCTTGGCGAATCCGCTCTTCCAGGATCGACTCCGACGCCGGTTTCTCCAGCCGCAGCCGAGCGGTGGCATCCCTGCCCACAGCGTCACGGGGGGCCAAGCCCACGATCTCCGAGGAGGAGACCCTCGTGCCCAGTTCGCGGGCATGGCGGTCCGCGGTATCGAAGAGACGGACCAGGGAAGTCCTGCGAAAGTCGGTGAGATTGGTGCTGACCTGCGCCTGATTCCGGCTGGCGATCCCCAACCCCAGCGCCTTGACGCCGGGCAGGCCGCCGTCCCGTTCCCGGATCCGGGCGGCCACTTTCCGCGCTACGGTCAGATCCGGATCTTCGAGGGAACAGATTGTAGGCGATTAGAAAGTCCCGCGCTCCGATGCAACTGACTCCGGCCGTCGGATGGGACCGAGCGGGTCCGAAGTCGGGCGCCCAGGCCGGATCCCGCGCCATTCGCCGGCGTAGCGACACCAGACCTCCCCCGCCGCAACTCCGCAGGGATCTTCGCTCCGGGCGGGTGGCCGCCTGCTCGTAGAGATAGACCGGGAGTTGGATCTCTTCCGCCAGAGACTTTCCCAGCCGGCGAGCGCTCCGGATGCAATCGGACATGGAGACGCCGCGGATGGGCACGAACGGAATCACGTCCACGGCGCCGATCCGGGGATGGACGCCTCGATGCCGGGAGAGATCAAGCAGGTCGACGGTGCGGCGGCAAAGTGCTGCCGCGGCCTGTTCAAGGCCCGGAAGAGAGCCCGCCAACGTGAAGACGGTCCGGTGGTGATCGGTATCCGCGTCCCGGTGGAGCAGAGCGGCGGCGGGCGTCGCCGCCGCGGTCCGGGCCAGTTCGCGGAGACAGGTTTGGTCGCGGCCCTCGCTGACGTTGATCACGCACTCGGCCAGCGGTGACGGCGCCTCGCCACTGCGGCTGTCATGCTCCCCCATACCCTCAGACATTCTCCTGGTCAGTCTATTACCAGGCCGTGGCGATCCTCCAGTGGATGGGGTGTAGAGGGGGAACTATCGTCCCCCCTGCTCCCCCCTAATCGGCGCCTGGGAAGTCGCCGCTCCAGTCCTCCCAGGGTTTCCCGCGGCAATGGTACCCGGGCTACCGTAAGGATCAGGATTCGTCCCGCTTGGCCGTCCCGCTTGAGGACCTTGGAAATCTCACGGGAGGTGGCGCCCGTGGTCAGGATGTCGTCCACCAGCACCAGATCGGCTCCCGAGAGTCGTCGCGCCTGCCGGAGCCGGAAGGCGTTGCGCACGTTCCTCCTTCGAGCCTTCAGGTCGAGTCCGAACTGGGGCGGGGTCGGACGCGACCTGCGAAGGCCCCGGAACACCGGCAGGTCCAGTCTTCGGCCCAGGGTTCGAGTCAAGAGGTGAGTCTGGTCGAATCCCCGTTTTTCTCAGGCGCCGAGGATGGGACGGAACCGGTACCAGCCAGGAAGGCGAGAAGGGATTGGGCCGTGCCCGGTAGGCTTCCTCGAGCAACCGATGACAGAGGATGCGCCAGGCGGCGGTGGGCCGGAGAATTTGAAGCGATGGATCAACTTTCTCAGGGTTCCGGCGTACGGTCCCCAGGCCCGAGTCGAGTGATGAAAGGCCCGCGTCCCCCGGCAGGACGCGCAGGGTTTCAGAACCCCTGGATCTTTCTCCCGATCCGGAACCGGCAAATCCCCGGCGGGCGCAGGCCCGCCACAACTCGGGCAGAGAGGATCCTGGAATCCGGGCAGTTGCAGGAAGCATTCGGAACAAAGGGGACTGGCGTCCGGATTGGCGACCCAGCGGCCGCAGAGGACGCAGCTTTGGGGAAGAAGAGGATTTGGAGCCCCTGGAAAAGGCGCTTCCGCAGAGTGATCCCCGGAACCGAAGACACACTGAACGAAACGTCCGATCCGGAAAACCTGCGAAGAGAATCCAAGTCCCCGAGGGGAGTGTCAGGAAAGTCGGCCCGACTCTTTCATCTCCTGACAGTGGACGCAGAGTAGTGCCCAGGGCACAGCCTCCAGCCGCCGGCGCCCCACGATTTCACCACAGTGGGTGCACTCACCATAAGAGCCGTCCTGGATTCGTTCCAGGGCCTCCTCAACCAGAATGATCAATTGCCGTTCCAGGTTGCTGAGGCTGAACATGAACTCTTTGGTGTAGGACTTGGAGGCCCGATCCGCCATGTCCATGGCCTCGCCCTCGGCCTCCACCTCCCGGCCATAACTCTCGGCCTTGTGGACGACGTCGATGAGTGCGGTTTTCTTTTGCAGGAGCTGCTTCTTGAAGTAGTCCAGGTCTCTGGATCTCATGCCAAACCTCCACTACTTTGTGTAACTCAATATACGACAGGCTCCCGAAAAGGTTCATGTTCCCTTGTGAAGGTTGCAATCGGGAGCTGTGGACCCCCTGAATTCGGGGATCAGGCCTGCGGAGTGAGCGCCAGCAGCGGCCGTCGCTCCACAGTTTCTCCAATTGGTAGAAGGCTCGTGCACGCAACGAGAAGATGTGGACCACGAAGTCCAGATAGTCCAGGAGAATCCAATCGCCTCCCTCGTACCCCTCGATGTGCGTGGGCCGGACCTTCTCCTGGTTCCTCAGACGATGCCGGATCTCGTCGCAGATCGCCTGATTCTGCCGCTGGTTGTTCCCCTGGCAGATCACGAAGAAGTCGGTGAAAGAGGAGATCTCGGAGATGTCCACGACCCGGACGTCCTCTCCCTTCTTTTCTTGAATCGACTCACAGACCAGGGTCAGCAATTCTCTTGTTGTCTTCATAGAGATGGTATTTCCGAATGTACTGCAAAACCTGGGGAGAAACTTGGCCGGAAAGGGAACGGCCCTTTCCGGCGAGACTCTCCCGGACCTGGCTCGAGCTGATGTCGGGCGCTCCGATGTCCACCAGCAATGAGCGTCCCGACCGGATCTCCGGACGTGAGGAGCCTCCTGCCGTGACCTCCTCCAGCTGGATTTCCGGGAAGCGGGCGGCATCGACCCGGGCACCCGCTCTCTGCACGAAGACACAGCAATTGTCCCGCAGGAGGACCGAATAGTTCTTCCAGATATGGATGTCCCTCAACGAGTCGCTTCCACCGATGAAGCAGAAACGGTGGCGAGGATAGCTCTCGCGCAAGAGTGCCATGGTCTGGACGGTGTAACTGGGTCCGCGGCGCCTGAGCTCGAAGCCGGAAGCGTACAGGTGGGACTCCTCCAGGGTCTCCAGCGCGACCATGGCCAGGCGGTGATGCTGCGCACCCACCCCGTTCCGTGGCTTGTGGGGAGGCAGCCGGGACACCATCAGAAGGACCCGATCCAGCGCCAGCAGGCGCCGAACCTGGTCGGCAATATAAGTATGCCCCCGGTGGACAGGGTCGAAGGTGCCCCCGTAAATACCGACCCTCAACCCTTGACGACTCCCAACTGCTCTGCCAACGACCGCTTCAATTCCTGGATTCCATCACCCCGAACCGACGAGATCCGGCCAAAGGGAACATTTTCCCGGGAACAGTACTCCTGGAGCCTCCTCACCTTTGCCAGGTTGGCGGCATCCATCTTCGAAGCCGCCACCATTTGAGGCTTGGCCGGCAGGGCGGCCCCGTAGAGCGCCAATTCCTCCTGAACCGTCTGTACCGCAATGACGGGATCCTCCGGACCGAAGTCGGTGACGTCCACCAGATGAAGCAGGACACGGCAGCGTTCGATGTGCCTCAGAAACTGGTCGCCCAGACCGTGACCTTCGTGGGCGCCCTTGATCAGGCCGGGGATGTCGGCAACGACGCAGGTCCGAAATTCTTCCAGCCAAACCGTACCCAGATTGGGCGTCAGGGTGGTGAAAGGGTAGTCGGCGATCTTGGGGCGAGCCGAGGAGATCACCGAGATCAGAGTCGATTTCCCGGCGTTGGGGAGCCCGACCAGCCCGACGTCGGCCAGTACCTTGAGTTCCAGGAGCAGGTGCTTTTCCTCTCCCGCCCTGCCCGGTTCCCACTTTCTGGGAGCTTGATTGGTGGAAGTGGCGAAGGCCGCATTGCCGCGCCCGCCCCCGCCGCCCTTGGCCACCAGACGATTGAGACCCGGTTGGTCCAGATCGAACCAGAGCTCGCGCGTGCTCTCGAGATAGATCTGAGTGCCGACGGGGAGATCGATGACCAGATCCTTGCCCTTCTTTCCATGACGCTGGGAGCCGGAGCCGTGAGCGCCGCTGCCGGCTTTGAACTCCCGCTTGTAGCGGAACGGCAGCAGGGTGTTCAGGTGGATGGTGCTGCGGAAGTAGACGTTTCCCCCATCGCCTCCGTCACCGCCGCTGGGTCCTCCCCGGGGAACGAATTTCTCCCGGCGAAACGCCAGGCAACCGTCCCCCCCGTCACCGGCTTTGACGAAAACTCTGGTGTGGTCCAGAAACATGCACGCAAAGTGGAGATCCAGGGTCCGATCTCCGCAATTCTGCGGGCTGGCAGCTAGCTGATAATGTGAACGAATCGCCCCAGCCGTCCCCGGCGCTGGAACCGGACTTTGCCTGTCGTGAGGGCGAAAAGGGTGTCGTCGCGGCCCCGGCCCACGTTGGTGCCGGGCTTGATGGGTGTCCCCCGCTGGCGGACCAGAATCGACCCGGCCGTCACCAGCTGGCCGTCGAACCGCTTGACACCGAGACGCTTGGAATGGCTGTCCCGGCCGTTTCGAGAACTGCCCAAACCCTTCTTGTGTGCCATGGTGTCTACTCCCGGACCGGACTCTCGCCTCCGATCAGAATGGGCCCGATCTCCACTTCGGTGAAGCGCTGGCGATGACCTTGCTTGCGTCGATACATCTTGCGGCGTTTGAACTTGAAGACCGTGACCTTCCGATCCTTACCCTGCTCGACGATGGTCCCGGTGACGCGGACGTCACTCAGAAACGGGGTGCCGACTTCGGTTGAATCCGGATGACCGACCAACAACACGTCCTCCAGGCTGACCTCATCGCCCACTTCTCCGGCGATGCGCTCCAGCCGGACCCGGTCCCCTTCGGCGACTCGATACTGCTTCCCGCCGCTACGAATGATTGCGTACAAACCGATTCTCCCGGATCGACGTTTTCAGAAGTTTCTAAGTATATTTGCGAACCTCGATCCTGTCAAAAATCCGCGCTCCGCAAGCTGCCCGGCCGGAATCGGTCAGGGTCCGGATCGTCCCTCAGGTGCCGGCTATTCGCTCTCGTCTCGCGGGGGTCACATCCTCCAGAAGGGCCGCGTGAAAAGCACCAGGAGCGTGTAGAACTCGAGCCGGCCGGCCAGCATGCAGATGCTCAGGACCCATTTTGCTGCCGCCGGAAGTCCGCCGTAGTTTTCGGTAGGGCCGACTTGTCCCAATCCGGGGCCGATGTTGAACATGCAGGCCGCCACCGCGGAGATGGTGGTGAGCACGTCCATTCCGAGGGCCGTAAGACACATGCACGCCGCAAAGTTGACCAGGAACGCCAGATAGACCAGGTGTGGAAAAGGCGTGGCACAGAGCGTCGAATTTCCCCATTCCGGCCAACCTCAAGGCCGCGTAACAGGCCAGCGTGAATGCGATGTAGATCTTCCACAGCGCCAACGCGGTCTCCGCGATTCGGGGCCTCAGCCGTTCCGAACGGGCTCCCGAGAACTCGGCCCGGTAGAGCTCCCGGCCGCCGGCCCCGATCAGGGGAAGAATGGCGATCCCCAGCAGGATGATGCCCATCCCGCCCAGCCAGTGGGTCAACGAGCGCCAGAGCAGCAGGCTGTCCGGAAGGGCCTCCACGTCCGCCAGGACCGTGGCCCCCGTGGTGGAGAAACCGGAGACCGACTCGAAGACCGAATCGGTGAAACTGGGGAAATGGGGAGAAAAATAGAAGGGGAGAGCCCCCAGAAGAGCAGCGATCAGCCACGTGGCCACAACCAGGAGCAAGCCTTCGCGGCGGCTCAGGGCCCTGAAGTGGAGCCGAAACACGAGGATCAGCAGCACTCCGGCGATTACACCTGCCGCCAGCGAGGCGGCCAGCGGGGTCAGACCCTCGTCTCCGTTGGCCAGCGCGAAGCAGACGCAGCCCAAGAGTCCCAGGGAAAGGCCCAGCGTAAAGAATCCCAGGAGATGCAGGAGGTTGGACCAGCGAATCAACGTCTGCCTCTTCGTCGTTCCTTCAGAAAGGCAGACTCCAGATAAGGCACCAGGCTCTCCAGACAGAAGAAGACCACCCGGTCACCGGACTGGATGACGGTGTTTCCCCGTGGGACCAGGACTTCTCCGGAGGACCTTCTGATGGCGCCCACCACGGTCCCGGCGGGCATGCGGATCTCGCGCAGGCTTCTTCCCACATATTTGGAGCCTGGAGTCGCCAGCAGCTCGATGGCTTCCGCTTCCTCCTCCCGAAACGTGGTGACCGACAGAACGTGTCCCTGGCGGACGAACTGGAGAATCCGGTCCACGGCAGCGACGCGAGTGCTGAAACTGGAGTTGATGCCCAGAAGCTGGGCCAGGGGGAGAAAGTCCGGACGATTGACCAGAGCCACCGCCTTCCGGGCGCCCAGCCTCTTGGAAAGGAGGGAGGCGATGATGTTGACCTCGGATTCAGGCGTGACGGCGAGGTAAGCATCGACCCCCTCGACGGCGTTTTCGATCAGAACCCTCTCGTCGGTCCCATCCCCGTGAACGACCACCGTGCTTTTGACCAATGTGGAGATCTTTCGGCATCGTTCCAAATCGTTCTCGAAGAGCTTGACGTGGACCCCCTGCCGCTCCAACCGGAGGGCCGCTTCGACCCCCAGTTGCCTGCCGCCCACGATGAAGACCCGCTCCACCTGCTTCGGAAGTGGGACTCCCATGAACCGGAAGACCGACTCCGTCTCCGCGGCCGGCGCCACGATGTAGACGTGGTCTCCAGCCTGAAGTCTGTCGCCGCCCCTCGGAATGAAGGTCTGCCGTCCACGGAAGATGATCGCCATCAGAGAGTTCTTGGGCGGGGAGCTCCGATCCAGTTCGGCCATGCTCTTCCCCACTACCCAACTGTCCGGCTCGAGGTTCATCCCGAAGAGCCGCACCCGGCCTTCGGCGAACTCCAACACGTCGGAGATGCCCGGCAGTCCGATCACGCGAAGAATGCGCTCCGCCGTCTCCTGGTCGGGGTTGATGACCAGATCCACCTTCAAGCGAGAGCTCTCGAAGATCTCCTTCCAGCGATAGACCTCATGGGTCCGAAGGCGCACCACCTTGATCTTGACGTTGGAGTGCCGGTGAGCGATCAGGCACCCGAGAATGTTGGCTTCGTCGCTGCTGGTGACGGCGATCAGCATTTCGGCTTCCCCGATGCCGGCCTGCTCCAGAGTGCGGATGCTGCTGGCGTTGCCGTGGACGATCTTGGCGTCCAGACTCTCTTCCAAAAGCTCGCAGCGGTCCAGGCGCTGCTCGACGTTGACGACGTCGTTCCTCTCCTGGGCGAGACGGCGGGCCACCATGGCGCCGACCGCTCCACCGCCAAGCACGACGATTCTCATTGGGTTCGGACGTCCTAGGAGTCTGCGCTGTAGAAATGATCGTAGCGAGAAAGTGGGGAATCGAGGCCAGATTTTCTCGATTTGGAGGTGCATAGTTGCTCTATTCGCCGACAAATCGAGGAAATATGGACCGATTCTACCGCTTTCGCAGTAGATCAATTTCTGCGGCGCAGGCTCCTAGGGATCGGTTCTGAGCAATTCGACGGAGGATCGAGGTCTGCCCAGCCAGCGGAACGACGAGATCAACTGCCGGAAGATGGGAAGAGCTTCCGAGACTGAAGCTCCGTCCCGGGCCGAGAGGACGAAGATGATGAAATAGTCCGGGACCTCGGTAAAGGCGATAATCTCCTGCTTGCCGCCCGGACAATCACACGATTTGGCCACGACCCTGGGCCGGGTGCGGGTTTCCGGATTCAACTCCAGGTCCAAGTGAAGGTCACTGATCTCCAGTTTCGGACAGAGAACCTCCTGCCCGGCCAGTTCGGACTGCAGGAATTTCTCCAGGTCCTCGTCCTGATTCCTGGGGAAGAACCGGGAGAAGGCGACGACGTCGGCCTCTCTCCACTGACTCCCTTCCGGGTGCATGACGAAATTGGCAACCTGAATCGCCGACCCGACGTCGATGGTCCAGCCCGCGGGTTCGGTCACCAGAAAGGAGTAGTCCGAGCCCCTGATGCGTAGCGTCCTTCCCGCTTCCAGAGCCGGCATGGAAACCAGCAGACACACGATTGGAAGACAGATTTTCAAGAGGCGGCTCGAGAATGAGGGGTTGACCGGGACCGGCAAGGCCCGGGCAACCGGTCGAGGGTCGAGAGGGCCGGCAGACCGATTCATCCCGGCGCCAGTCTAACAGGAAGAGGAGGAGTGAGGAGTGAGAGAAGATGCGGGGAATGCGGCGTCGGTAGTGAATTTGTTCTGTTCGGGGGATGTTACCGCGGTAAGGGAAGAACGGGCGCGTTGAGTTTCGCCTTGCTGTTGGCTATCCTATAGCCTCGTTCCGGAAGGAGTCACAGAGCGCACTGCCAGGCGGCCTCCCCAGGCTCGACCGTCTCGTGAGCGTCTCTTCAGAGAAATACCGGCACCTGCCAAAAGGTAATCAGCATGCCCGACGAGAGCCTATCCATTACCGATAACCGGACCGGTAAACAGTACGACCTGGCTGTCTCGGACGGTACCATTCGCGCCATAGAGCTTCGCCAGATCAAGACATCGGAGAACGACTTCGGTCTCATGGCCTACGATCCTTCGTTCCTCAACACGGCCTCCTGCCGGAGCACGATCACCTATATCGACGGAGACAAGGGCATCCTGCGCTATCGAGGCTACCCCATAGAACAGCTGGTGGGCGAGTACAGCCACCTTGAGGTCGCATACCTGCTCCTGTATGGCGAGCTTCCGGACGAGGCCGAGTTCCATCGATGGAACGGTGACATTCGGAAGCATGCCGAGTTGCCGCCGGCCGTCCTGCGACTGATTCAGAGCTTTCCCCCCGGGGGCTTTCCCATGGCCATGCTGGCGACGGGGGTGGCCGCCCTCTCCAACTTCTATCCCGACGCCCGTACCGTTCTGGACCCGGAGGTGCGCCTGCTCCAGATCCATCGGCTCCTGGCCAAGGTCCCGGCCCTGTCGGCCCAGCTCTTCCGACGCCTCCAGGGCTTGCCCCTTACCCAGGACGCGGGCGGGCTCTCCTACGCCGGAAGCTTTCTGCAGATGGCGTTCGACCGGGCGCCGGAACCCGTGTTCGAGAAGGCGATGGACGCTCTGTTCATCCTTCATGCCGACCACGAACAGAACTGCAGCACCAGCGCCATGAGAGGCGTCGGCAGTTCCCAGTGCGACCCGTACCTGACGACGGCCGCCTCCATCGGCGCCCTGTCCGGGCCCCTTCATGGAGGAGCGAACGAAGCAGTCATCCGCATGCTGGAGTCGATCGGATCCAAGGACCGGGTGCCCGGGCACGTGCAGCGGGTCAAGGGAGGCGAACTCCGTCTCATGGGATTCGGGCACCGCATCTACAAGAACTACGATCCCAGGGCCAAGATCATCAAGCAACTGGCCCACGAGGTTTTCGAAGTGACCGGTTCCGATCCCATGCTGGAGGTGGCGCTTGAGCTGGAGAGGATCGCCCTGCAGGACGACTACTTCATCTCGCGAAAGCTCTATCCCAACGTCGACTTCTATTCCGGCCTGATCTACCAGGCTCTCGGCTTCCCTTCTTCCATGTCCACCGTGCTCTTCGCTCTGGCCAGAACGGCTGGCTGGCTGGTTCAGTGGGAGGAACTGGCGCGGGACCGGGAACAGAAGATCGCCCGGCCACGGCAGATCTACGAGGGATATCCGGTGAGAGACGTACCGATTCGGAGGTCCTCGCCAATCCCGTCTTCTTGACTCCAGCCAGTTGCGGTATAATCGTGCAATGCCGATTTATGAATACCGCTGTCTGGATTGCGACACTCATTTCGAGCAGATCGTCCTGGGCACCCAGAGCGATGCCGAGTGTCCCAGTTGCAGCGGAGACCGCTTCGAGCAGCTTTTCTCCTCATTCGCCGTCGGCGGCGGGTCCATGGAATCCGGCTTCAAGGAAACCGGTCCCTGCGGCTGTGGAGCGCCTCAACGAGGGATGTGCGGGCAACTCGCCAACTAGCTGATCGTCCGAACGACGCTGAAGTATGCCATCAACAACCACGGAGACCTATAAAGACCGGTTGGAGTCGATCAGCAGGTCCCTGCGGCCGCATCCCGATCAGCATCTGGAATTCCTCGGCAAGAAGGACATCATCGAGCGGATCCTCTATCTGCGGGAACTCAAGAACGTCCTGATCCTGGGCCACAACTACATGGAGCCGCTGGTCTTCCATCTGTCCGGCGAAGGCGAGAGAGGCGATTCGTTGGCGCTGAGCCGCTACGCCGCCAAGTCGGACAAACCCGTCATCCTCTTCGACGGCGTCCTCTTCATGGCGGAGACGGCCAAGATCCTGAATCCGGAAAAGAAGGTGCTGATCGCGGACCTGAAGGCGGGGTGCAGTTTGGCGGACCCCTTCTCGGCCGAGGACGTGAGGTTCTATCGAAAGCGTTATCCCAACGCTCCGGTGGTCACCTACATCAACAGCTACGCCGAGATCAAAGCCGAATCCGACTACTGCTGCACCTCCGCGAACGGGCTCAAGGTCATCGAGCATGCGGCTCGGGAATTCGGTACGGACCATGTGGTCTTCCTCCCCGATTCCCTGATGGGAGAGAACCTGCAACAGGAACTGGTCCGGAGGGGATCCGATCTGGATCTGATCTATCCGGGCAAGTATGACCGCAACTTCGGTCGCTGCGAGGTCCACGAGAAGTTCACCGCCAGCCACATCCGGGACATCCGGAAGCAATACGACATTCCCCGGGGAGCGAGCGACGCCGCGGTCCTGGTGCACTGGGAGTGCCTGCCCGAGGTCCTGGAAGAGGCCGACTTCTACGGCAGCACCTCCCAGATGGCCGGTTACGTGAAGAATCACGCCGAGCTGCGCCGCGTCTACATGGCCACCGAGTGTGAAATGTCGGCGAATCTGGCCACCGAATTCCCGCAGGTGGAGTTCGTCAGAACCTGCAGCATCTTCTGCCGCCACATGCGTAGAATCAGTCTCGAGAAGATCCTTCACAGCCTGGAGCATGAGGTCTACGAAGTGGAGGTGCCGGAGCCGATCCGCCGGGCCTCCCTGGGAGCCATCCAACGGATGCTGAGCATCGGCTGATTCGGGATCTGGGCCGGAATCGGTCGGAACACCGCTGGGCTGCTGCAGAGAATAGACCATGAAACTGGACGGGCTGGACACACCTTCGGTCCTGGTCGAAGTCGATATCATGACCGCGAACCTGGACCGATTGGCCGGTTACTGCCGGGAACACCGCCTCAATCTGAGGCCCCACGTCAAGACCCACAAGATTCCTGAATTGGCGCAGCTCCAGGTCAGGAAGGGCGCGGTGGGGGTCACCGTGGCCAAGCTGGGCGAGGCCGAGGTCATGGTGGACGGCGGGATCGAGGACGTCCTGCTGGCGTATCCGGTCTATGGAGAGATCAAGTGGGAGCGACTGGTCTCCCTGGCCCGCCGCGCCCGCATTTCGGTGGCATTGGATTCGCTGGAGGTGGCCCAGGGCATCTCCAGGCATGCGCGCGAAGCGGGGGTCCGGATTCCCATCCTGGTGGAGTTCGACACCGGGATGCGGCGTTGCGGCTTGGCCATCGCCCGCGAGTCCATCGGCGTGCTGGAGCGGATCGTCGAACTGCCGGCTCTGGATTACGAGGGGTTGCTGATCTATCCCGGGCATTTCCTGGTGGACCCGGAGCGTCGCAATCAGCTTCTGACGCTGGAGAACCGGCAGTTGTCGACTTTGCTGGGCCTGCTGGACGACGCCAGGATTCCCTACCCGGTCATCAGCGCCAGTTCCACCCCGACGGCCTACATGTCGCACCAGTTCGACAACATCAACGAGGTTCGTCCGGGCACCTACATCTTCAATGACCGGAACACCATCGGTTGCCAGGCCGCCGGACTGGAAGACTGCGCCGTTTCCGTCCTGTCCACCGTCGTGAGCACCAGCGTTCCCGGCAAGGCCGCCATCGACGGCGGCAGCAAGACCTTCTCCAGCGACAAGTTCCTCTCCGGCGACGGCGTGGGATTCGGTCACGTGATGGGAGATCCGGGTGCGGTCGTGGAATACCTTTCCGAGGAACACGGCCATCTGGTGCTGGCCAATGCCATCCGACGATACCGGGTCGGGGACCGGGTTCGAGTCATCCCCAATCATGTTTGCGCCTGTGTGAACATGCACAACCGCATCTACGGCATCCGGGACGACGAGGTGGTGACCGAATGGCGGGTGAGTGCCCGGGGCGCCGTGCAGTGAACTGAACCGGACCGGGACCCCGCCCTCAGGCGTGCCGGTGGCCGGTCCGGAACTAGCATATCCGAGGGAGCTTCCAGCATCGTGGCGACGACCGGGGACCTCTTGTACCTGTCGCGAGCGGACATCGAGCGGCTTGCTCTGTCCATGGCCCGCATCATCGAGGTAGTGGAGGAAACCCTGATCCAGAAGGGATCAGGGAACGTGGAGATGCCGCCGAAGCCGGGAATCCACACCCGTCCCGACGCCTTCATCCACGCCATGCCGGCGTACGTTAGAACCACGGGAGCCGCCGGAATGAAGTGGGTCGGAGGCTATCCCGGAAACTCGGCGCGCGGTCTCCCCTACATCACGGGTCTCGTGGTCCTGAACGACCCCGAATCCGGAGTCCCCCTGGCGGTGATGGACGCCACCTGGATCACGGCCGTCAGGACCGGCGCGGCCACCGGTGTCGCGGCGCGCCATCTGGCCCGCCGCGACGCTCTCACGGCCGCCATCCTGGGGTGCGGCATCCAGGGCCGATCCAACCTGGAGGCGCTGACGGTGGTCCTGCCAGACCTCCGGGACGTCCGTGTCTACGACACTCGCCTGGAAGCGGCGCACAGCTTCGCCCGGGCGGGCGTGGAACGTCACGGTCTCTCGTGTACGGTCTGTGCTTCTCCCCGGCAGGCCGTCCAGGCCGCGGACGTGGTGGTCACCGCAGGCCCCATGCCGCGTCCGCCCACGCCCGTGATCGAACCCGACTGGCTCGCGGACGGGGTCTTCGTCTGCGTCCTGGACTTCGACTGCTACGTGACGCCGGCGGCCTTTCACGCCGCCGACCTGCTGGTGACGGACGACGTGGCCCAGCTCGACTACTATCGCGGGGTGGGATATTTCGAAGGCCTTCCCGACCGGCTTTCAGACCTGGGAGACGTGGTCCGGGGACGGGGAGGACGCCAGAAAGAGGAGCAACGGATCATATCCGTCAACCTGGGACTCGGCGCGGAAGACGTGGCCGCCGCCCAGTTGATCTACACGAGTGCATCGGACCAAGGGGTGGGAACCGTCCTGCCCCTCTGATCCGCTGAGATACGAAAGGAGCATAGCAATGGTATTGACTGCATCGACCATGCTGGGTCTGGGCACCGAGGCCCCGGACTTCCAGTTGCCGGACGTGACCACGGGTGAAACCGTTTCGCTGGACAGCTTCTCGGGGAACAAGGCCCTGTTGGTCATGTTCATCTGCAAACACTGTCCCTACGTTGTCCATGTCCAGGAGGAGTTGGCCCGGCTGGGGAACGAGTACCAGGCGCGCGACGTGGGCGTGGTGGCCATCGCCGCCAACGACGTGGACGCCTACCCGGGAGACGCCCCCGGCGAGCTGAAGAGCATGGCCCAGGAGCATGGGTACCAGTTCCCCTATTGCTTCGATGAGACTCAGGAGATCGCCCAGGCGTATACGGCAGCCTGCACGCCGGACTTCTTCCTCTTCGACCAGGACCGGCGGCTGGCCTACCGGGGGCAGTTGGACGACAGCCGGCCGGGAACCGGCACACCGGTGACCGGCGAAGACCTGAGAGGAGCCCTCGACGTGGTTCTGGCCGGGGACACCCCCGATCCGGAACAGCGCCCCAGCCTGGGTTGCAACATCAAGTGGAAGCCGGGCAACGAGCCAGCCTACTTCTGAGGCTGATTCGAACCTGAATCGGGTGCCGGCGGTCGACCGGCCGGTCGCTCCGGTCCACTTTCGCCGACCCGTTTCAGGCCCTCATGAGCGTACCGGTTGCCGGGGTTCATTCGCACGGCGCGGCCGTAGTGGGCCCGGGCACCGGCCCGGTCCCCTTCCAACTCTGACAGGTACCCCAGGGCAGCCCAGTTGTAGTCGTCTTCCGGGTCGAGGGACACCGCGGCGCGGAACGACTCGCCCGCCTTCCCGACTTGGCCTTCCCGGAGCAGCGCGACTCCCAGGTTGTAGCGAGGACGCGCCTTGCCGGGACTCTTGGCCACCGTGTCGCGCCAGAGTAAAAGGTCGTCGTTCCAGATCCGGTTGCGCGCCAGCGTCGGCGGAATTAGGAGAGCCGCCAGGATCCCGATTCCCACCCATTGAACCCGGTTCCGCCAACGTCCCTGCGGCCGGAGTTGAAACAGCACCCAGGCCGCCATCAGGGCGAACCCGGCTACTGGCAGGTAGAGACGAGACTCACTGAAGGGGTCGAGATTGGGCAGGACCCAGGCCGGCAAGCTGAAAGCCAGGACCCAGAGCAGACCGGTCCCCAATGGGGAGCGGCGCCAACCCGAGCCGAGCAGCCCGACAGCCGCGATGATGATCGCCGCCGCCGAGATGACCGTCAGGAGCAGGTGCGGCGCGGAGACCTGATGGTCCAGGTTCAAGTTGGCCGGCCAAAGAAACAATCCCAGCCCCTTCCAGAACATCAACGGCTGCAACAACCAATAGCCGACCGGGTCGGGATGGTTCCACGCCAATCCTGCTGGGGAGTACTTGACCAGCGACCAGGCGAGAGCCAACCCGTTTGCCAGGCTCAAGCCGGCCCACCACCGCCACCGTCCCGGATTCAGCACCCAGAGAAAAGGGAGCAGCATGGCGGCTTCGGCACGGCTCCAGAGCGCCAGTTGAAAGCAGACGACCGCGGCCCAGGGGCGCCGCGCGGCCAGCAGGAGCGCCGCGAGACCGAAGGCGCTCATGAGTAGCACCGAGCGGGCCCAGACGTAATTCACGGCCTGTGTCTGCAGCGGATGAAGACCGAACAGCAGAGCCGTGGTCAGTGCCAGGCCCGGGTGTCGGAACCGCTCCAGTACCAGAAGAAAGAGGACCACCACGACCGCCAGATGAAGCAGAACGCTCACCAGGTGAAAGGCCCAGGGCTGGGGACCGGACATCAGGTAGTTCAGATGGAAGGTCCATAGCGTCAGGGGTCGGGCGCCGTACTGTTCCAGAAAAGTCCCGTAGTCGAAGCGCTCGGTCACCAGGGGGCTTTCCAGGATCAGCGCGTAGTCGTCGAAGTGGAAGGCCGCCGGGAACGAGTTGAGATAGACGGCGCCGGTGATCGGCAGGAGTGCCGCTGCCGCGAGTTTCGAAGCGCCTTTAGAATCCACGAGCCACATATTATGGTCCGGAACCTCCTTTACCCTACCCGGGCGGTGGCCTTTTTTGCGGGAGCGGCGGCTTTCTTGCCGCCTATTGGGACAGGCGACTTACTTGTCGCCTGCTCTTCTGTGCTGCCATACGATTCGGTGGCCGGTAAGCGTACAGTGGGGACTTCGTCCCCACTGCCCCCCTGTCGGCGACAAGAAAGTCGCCGCTCCAGGCCGCGAGTTTGACACGTATTGGGGGCTTCGCTATCGTGAATTCTCCGCGGTGACCAGCCGTCTTGGGCCATGTTCATCCCAGCGTGAACCGACGGGTCCGGGAGAACTCGCGGATGGCGGCGTTCCAGTCCATTGGAACCGATTCAGGAGAATCCACATGACAGACGGAAAGACCAAGACCCTGCTCGTGATCACGGCCCACCCGGCCGACGCCTTCGATCTGGCCGGCGGCACCATCGCCCTGCACCGCCAACGCGGAGACCAGGTGCACGTGGCTTCCGTGACCCACGGAGCCCGCTCCCACGCCCCCAGCATCTACGACGACAAACAGGAGGCTCTGGACGAGGCGGCGGAGGCTCGGCTGCTCCAGGAGATCATCCAGGAGAAAAAGCAGGAGTTCGAAGCCGCCGCCCGGGCGGTCGACGCCACCGCGACCCACTTCCTGGGAGAGGACGACGAGCCCTTCGTGATCACTCGCAGCGTCATCCTACGCTTGGCGGAGCTCTACCGGACGGTTCGGCCCAACATCCTCATCACCCATCACCGCACCGAGCAGAACCATCACGACCACCCGGCCGTGGGAGACGCCTCTGTCCGGGCCATTGTCACCGCCGCGCGGTGGCTGGAGGGTTCGCGTTTGGAGCCTTACGACGTGCCGACCGTCTACTACTACGGCACCCAGGACCGGCGCGACGTACGGATCAACCGCGGCACCGTGGGCGTGGCGGCCACCCACATCATGGACATCGAGAGCGTCGTGGACCAGAAGCGGGAGGCGCTCAAGGCCTTCGCCACCCAGAAGTACCAGGGCAAGGGTTACTCCACACCCGAGTACCTGAATCGCCGCTTGGAGAGCGTGGAGGGCCACTACGGACTGTTCAGCGGGTGCCGCTACGCCGAAGAGTTCATCGCCCGCGGACCCCACGTGACCCGGCTGCTGCCCTCGGTCCGCTGATCCGGACGGAGGGAGAATCCCCGGTCGCCCGGAGTCCCCGCCGTGGGAGGCTTGTGGGGCTCGTCTCAAACACGTGTGGCTGGGGGACTATGTCCGCCAATTCCAGTTGGCGGACGTCAGTCGGCGAAGCCTATCTGCTCCGCGGATGTTCCGTGCCTTCAGAGGCGAACGTTTTCTGTTCGTGTCCTGGTGCGACGGAATGGCCCTGAGCCAAGCCTGGAACGACTCCTCGACCGGACCACACAACTCAGTCTCCGCATATTGAAACTCCGGCAGAGGGAGATTCGCCCTCACTCCTTCACGATGATGTTGCTCGAATACATGCCGAGTTCGCCGTCGATCCGGATCTCCGCCACCAACCGGTACTCGCCCGGTTGTGTCGGCGCATACGCGCAAATTTCCGCGGTCGTTTCGGTCCCTGAGATGTCCGTCCATTCGGCGTTCGGCGTCGCTCGACTCTGCCACTTCGAGCTGACGACGGCGTAGTGAACGCCATTGAAGACGACGTCCTCCATTCCGATACAGCCACTGCTCGAAATGGGACCGACAGTCACCTCCCCGGACGACACCGAGAATGGCCCCAGCAACACATACGGATCGGCTCCGGCGCCCACACGCTCGAAGACCACAATCCCTGCATCCTCCGTATCCAGGTACGCGTGCCGGCCGTCGGGGCTGGTGGCGAGGTTTCGAGTGTGACCGAATTCGGGAACCGGATTGTTGAAGCGGTCCGCCTGCCATGGAGCAACGTGGTCGGTGGCCTCGAGGGAATCGGATTCCGGCTGGCATTGCACACCAAAGGCCATATCCATGCAGAAGACGTCCACAGCGGGGGTCCCCTTTCGGACCCGGGCGAATCCGCAACCGTTGTTCCAATAGTCCCACGGCCACGACTCTCTCCAGAACGGCGGCAGGATGCCGAGCTCGCGTGGATTGGAAGGGTCGTCTTCCAATTGGAAAACTCTGGTCCTCTTGCCGTTGTCGTCAAAGACGAACAGGTTCCGGCCGTCGCTGCTGATCGCCAATGCTTCGGCGCGCCACGTCAAACTTGTGCGATACGCCGTCTGCGTGAGTCGACCCGTGTTGGCGTTGCGTCGGAAGACGAGCAGCGAGAAGTCCGTGACCGCGTAGACATGGCTGCCGCCATTGGAGATCACGGCACGATTGAGTCCGAAGACCTCCACGGTCTGAACATGCCGCAGATCTCCCTCCGCATCCAAGGCCAGGACCTGCAACCGACCTGCGGAGGGAAGTACCGCGTTCACGAACGAGCCGGCTTCATCCATGAACACGTCGCCGAAAACGCCGGTGCCGCACTCGGAGGCGTCCGGCGGATCCCCGCTGATCGAAGTCGTCCCCTCGTCCTCAAGTTCCTGTTGGGTTTCATCGAGCGGTGCGAACCTGCGCCAAGTCCCACAGCGATGGGCATAGAGTTGGTCTCGATGCGGGTCCCAGATCAGAGAGGCGTCTTCGAGACCGTCGTCTCCCAATAGTTGAACAAACGTGAGGCCTCCGGTCCTCGGATCTCGTTCGAAGACTTGCAGTCCCAGCTTCGACGCCACGTACAGAGCCGAGCCGCGGCCGTTGAATGCCAAACTGGACGGCCCGCTGAGCTGCACCGAAGTTCCGCTGGCGTCCAGGTCGCCGTCGGACAGGCGTGCAGCGTACTTGAGCCAGACGGGCGCTTCGGTTTCGCCCCAGTGCATCGTGAACTCGCCGCCGCCGTCCCGGCCGCGGGCACCCAGCCGGATCGTGTAACGGCCCCCCTCCTCGGCATGAAAAATCACCTCGATGCCGTCCGACTCGACCCCCTCCGGCTGATGGCTGCTTCTGACGAACTCAAGCCCCCCGAACCCGTCACCACCTTCCTTGTAGACGGTCAGTACCCACGGACCGTCGATTTCGTCCAACCGGAAACGATACCAACCGGTAGCGGAGGCTCCATAGATCCACCAGAGAGATGAATGACCCAGCACGGAACCCCACTCACCGCGCTCGAGGGTGGCGAAACGGTTCGATCCGGAGATGGATCCGGCAGTTCCCGGGATTGTTTCGGCACTCGCCAGACGGTCGTTTCCGGGGGTCGGTCCCCAGATGATCATTCCGGAGGCAATGACCTGCGAGTATGCCGTGACGTCTCCCGCCCGAAAGCCGGCCGCGATCCAATACCGTTGCCCGCCCACGGCCCCCACCACGAAATCGGAGGGCGCCGTGTCCGGCCCGGTCTGGGCTACGAGTTGCAGGTCTTCGCTGGAGGTCCCGGTGAACATGGTGACCCGCAGCTTCGCGTAGGTCGGAACCACTTCTCCGGCATCCGTGAGACGCCAAGTGTAGAAGCCGTCCTCGGGAGCGTTCCACACCCACCACTTGGTTCGGACTCCAGTTTCGGGGGGTTCCCCCGGCTCCACAGTAGATTCGGTTTCGACGTCGATACGATGTTGCGACGGTGGATCATTGTCGATCCTCTCTGCGCCCACGATATCGTCGTTGGGTGGGAAATAGGCGTCGTCCGAGGTATGCCACCACAGTTTGTACGGGCCGATGGACGAATTGGCGCCCCGCGCGACGACGGCGATACGGTATTCTTTTCCATTCCCACCGGCGAATGCAGCGTTGCTGGAAGGGAATTGAGAAACCAGCCGAAGTGAGGCAATGCCATCCCCCTCGAATACCAGGACACGCCCTGGGTACTCGCTCGCAAACGTCCATCGGCCGTCATTGGGAGCCGTCCACCGGTACCAGACCGAACCGGCGGGCCGCCCGTCTCGCGGCGTGAACAACGGCTCCCCCGGCTCCGGCGTCGCCAGCAGCAGATCCAACCGGTGGGACCCTGGTTCGCCTGTGATGACGGCCGCGGCCGCGAAGTCGTCGTGCGCAGGACGTTGAGCAGTCTCGGATTGGCCGGTGCCGTCCGAGCCCACTTCCACCGAGACAGACGCCCCTTTCGCGTTCCAGGCGCTGGCCGTGAAGTACAGGCGAATCGGATCCGACTCCCCTGGGGACGAAAGCACGAATCTGACCTCCTGGGTTTCGCCCGCTGCGATCTCTCCAAGGGGGATCGATGAACCGAGAGAGATTGGCGAATCCACATCGTCCGACAGATCCACCGAAACTCCATCCTCGCGCGACACCTCCATGGAGTGGATTCGGATCTGCTCGCATCCGGAAGCCTCTCCGGCATCCCGGCAGTCCAGGTGCAGCCGGCTCCCGGCCGCCACGTAACCGTCCGCGGTCACCGTCACGGCCAGCTCCTGTTCCCCCTCGCCCACGAGGAGGGTCCGATCGGTTGCGACCCTCAGGTTCGGGGTGGATGCGCCCCGGATCACCGTCCACGCCAGTGCCGCCCGGGGCGGTGCCGTGTAGACCCGCCGTGCCACCACCTTCGCCCGATACGTGCCCGGCTGGGGATTCCTCAGGATGATCCACTCCACGTTGTCCACGCGGGAAGCGGAGACCTGCCCACCGCACGGTTCCTCCCCGCAGTCGCCGTCCCGATCCAGCCACAGGTCCAAGTCATTCAAGACCGTGCTGGCGATGGTGTCCGCCGGCGGTTCATCCCAGGTCATCACCAAGTCGAGGCGGCTGGCGCCTGCCGGCACCTCGATGTCCCGGTAGGCGTACTCCCCCTGCTGCAACTCGGAAACCGCGCCGCCACCGATCCAGCCACCGGTCTCATCCCGGTTGAGGACGCTGGTACGCGCTGAGACCTTGCCCAGTCCGTACTGCGCCTGCAGCGGCCCGGGGCCGCCGGTGTTGGTGGAGGGGAAGGCGTCCACATCGTCTACCCAGACGTCCGGCCGGATCGCGCCGGCCATCAGCCGGGCCCGTGCCAACGCCGGGTGATCCCGGTGTTCGGGGGCCGCATCCATCAACAGGGCGGCCACTCCCGCCACCGTGGGCGAGGCCATGCTGGTGCCGTTGTTCGCGACATATTCGCCCCGGCTCCCGCCGCCGCGGGCCGAGTGAATCCGGACACCGGTGGCCACGACCTGAGGCGCCAGGCGCCCGGCCGCCGTGGGTCCATGGCTGCTGAACCACGCGATGTCGCTGCTGTCCAGAACGGCGCCGACGGAAAGGGAGTTATTGGCCGTGCCGTAGTTGGAAAAACCACTGATGCCTTCGTTCGACTGCGAAACGACGTAGAGTTGGCGGTGTCCCCACAAAATGGCGTCGAGTTTACGTTCCCCCGTTCCCCTTCCGGCAAACGTCCTGGAGGATCTGCTCAGACTCATGTTGACGATCAAGGGCTTGACAGGGACAGAGAATCCGCCCTCTTCGGCACACCCGGTCGCTTCGGCCAGGAAGTCCATCCCCCGAGGGATGCTGTCACCAAACCCGGAACCGAAGCTGTCCAACACCTTGGCGAAGCGGATGTGCCTCACTGCAGGCGCCATGCCGGCGAATCGCGGCTGGACATATCCGTTGCCGGCAATGGTCCCGGTGACGTGGGTCCCATGGCCGAATTCGTCGATCCACAGGTCCTCGGCCTCCCGGAGCGATCCGTCAGGCCCAAACCAACCGCTATTCCACGCGAAGTTGACGCCGCAGATACTCTCCCGGTTCGAGGCGATGTCCAGGTGATTGATGTTGAGCCCCGTGTCCATGACGCCGATGGGGACCGAAGCGCCGCCCATCCCCGAAAAGATGCCCGGGGAGCCGTCGTACGTTCGCAGCGCGTCCGCGCCCATGGCGGGAACGGACGTGTCATGAGCCGGCCGCACGATCCCGACCGGCTCGACCGCCAACACGTAGTCCGCCGTCGCGATGGCTTCCAGTTCGGCGTAGGTCACGTTGGCCGTATAGGCTCGAACATCGGGGTCGAACCGGCCGACGACGACGCCCAGTTCTTCCAGTGCTTGCCGCCACCGGCCGTCAGCGTCGTCCGCCATCAGGGTGATGAACACGGGAACCTGATCCTGAGGTGGTGCCTCCGACACCTCACGGGCAAAGTCCTCCGGAAGCTTCACCTCTGGCGGGACGGCTCCCAGCCCGTCGACTCCCGGCAATGCGGAAATTTCCTGCAATAGGGCCAAGTCTCCCGGCAGATGCGCGCGCAAGAGTTTGCCCGAGGAACCGAGGGCTGCGGCGCCGAAGTCGGAGAGCGGCCCCACCACGTCGTTCGGTTTCGCGTCCTCAGCCAGCCGGATCCAGCCGAAGGACCAGTCCCGCCCGGCGGCAGCCGCCTGAGCGGTGAGCGCAGCGATGGAATCGTCCGCTCCCAGCCAGTCCGGACCTCGACGCGAGAGCTCGTCTCCGGTGTCGATATCGACCGCGATTCGCGCCCGGCGCATCTCCCCGTGGTAGGAAACGAAGGAATATCCGTCCGGCGGTGAGGGAACCGTGTCCTCCACGGACCCCTCGGCGGCGGGGAGGGCTTCAACAGTTCGGGGTGCGGCCTGAATCTGGGGTTCCTGGACGGCACCGCGGCTTTCGGCTTCGATTCGGGCCATGGCGGCCCGGGTCGCCCCAGCCTCGCCGGTCAGGGCCGGCTGCTGCTTTTCACCAGGCGCCGCATAGTAGGCGATCAGCCCCGCCAGAACCGTGACAACGGCCACCGGCACCAGGACTCGGATGGTCTTCCGTCTTGTTTCCCGCATGACGAAGCTCACCTGCAGAGTGGTGTCAGCTTCAAAGTCAACAAGACCTTGCCATTCTGTTTGATTTCCACGGATCGCACGGCCAGGACGGATTGATCAAGGACGACCTGGAGTTCGTCGTTCGAGACCACTTGAAGTTCACATTCCTATCAACGTCCTTCCGAACCGGCCTCACACTTCCACACACACAGCTGTATATTCTCGGTTTCTTCCAACACGCAGTTTCTCTGGCACCCCTGGACGTCATTTTGAGCAGTCTTGGGCACCGAGAAGTATCTGGCGCCGCGTGTCGGTATGTCGTGATCTACCTGCATACAAACGACGGACAGCCGAGCAATTGCCGAATTGGAGTTGGAATACGCTGGTGACCCGGATTTTCGGCCCAACAACGCCACGGCTTCCGCGAAATTGGGTGAAGAGTGGGCGGAGACGGTCGCCTGCGATTTGAGGATCTGTGGGTGGAATTGGACTGGAGCCACAGGGGAGGGCTCACCCCTTCTGGCTGCCGATACCTGGCCTGCTCCGACGATCATCATCCTCTGATTGCTCCCGTCCTTGGGCTCCAGCCAATCCCCCGGACTGTAAGCGGCAGTCTGCAACCCGGGGTTGTTCACAAGAAACGTCTGCACGTCGTCCTCACCGATCCTCTGGGTGCTGACGGCTGCTGCGACCTCGAGCCCCGACCGGTCCTCACCGGATGCTTGCGGCGGATCGTCCGGAAGCAATAGTTCCTCCGGAAATTCGTCGACATTGATGCTGTCGCCGGAAAAATCGACAAATCCTTCAATGACCGTCGGAAGGAAACCCTCTTTTGTGACCGTAAGGGTAAATTTGGCGGCCCCGTCGGAGGTGAATGTCAGGTCAAAGACCCATGTGCTTCCGAATATTTCTCTTTGGAAATCATCGAGAGATTCATAGAGACCCGAATCCTCTCCAGAGCTAGACGTGTAATCAAAATTGATCGTTATTACAGCTCTGTTGCGGCCTAACTTTTCATACTCTTGCGTGTTCAGAAACTTAAGACCTTCAGAGTCGCCGCTAAAAAGTCGCTCATAAGAGTCTCCGAACAGTGTCCGCTCCCAACTACTGGAGAATCGCTCTCGATACCAATCCTCCCAGTCTTCAGGTGCAGCATCCGTTTCGATGGCGATAGCAGCCGACCAGGACGGTGGAATGGGCAGCAATATCGGCTGTGCTCCAAGCGTCAGATCCGCATGGAGGCTCCCCGGCCAGACGACGGCGTTACCATTAGGGTCGGTAGTCGTAACGCGGACATTTCCAGAAGGCTCGTAATCGAGGGTGAACACCCAGGTGTCACCAGCGCGCTGTTTGAAGGTGAGCACTCCTTGAGTGGGTCCAGTGTTTTCGTAGGTGTAGTCGCCGTAGTGTTCGCCCACATCGCCGTCAGCGTCGATCATGAGCGTCCGGGCGACACCCTGTTCCGGCGGGTCGCCCAAGAGGCAATTCCCAAAGCACAATCCAGGGATGAAATCATCTCTGCCGTAAACCAGCGCGTTGAATTCATCCTGGTTTCGCGGCGCCCGTTGCGGATCGGTTTCGTTTGGCGGCGGCTCAAGATCTTCCTCGGTCCGAGGCGCCGAGCGCGGCATCCGAAAGCTCCTGTCGAACGGCACATTCGTGTTGACCCCGGCATCGAAACACTCGTCGATGAACGATCCCGCGGTTAAGGATGAAAATGCCAAAGTGATCTCACAAGAGCCCTGTGACGGATCGTCGAACTCGAGGAAAATCCTGCCGGTGTCTGGCCCGGTGTCCTCATACTCGCAGTTCGCACCCAGAGTCTGGCCATTGCTGGTGTGCCGGCAACGCTCCCGCGTCAGGAACCGGAAGTTCCGTTCGGGAGTACCGACAGGCTGAGGCCCGAACCGGTCGATGGGACCTTCGGGATCCTTCGGAGCATAGTCCGCCGTGGGAATCCCCGATACCGGCGTCGACCACCCGCAGTCCCCTTCTGCATTGATGGGACGGACGCGGACCTGGTATCCGATTCCGTTGGTCAGATCCGCATAAATCATGCCGGTGATGTTGCGGCCAAGGTACGTACGGCGGTCACCCCAAACCCCGCTGCTTCCACGGCGTATTTCCGTCTCGTATCCCAGCATTCGCGCGTGTCCGATCAGGTCGGATAGCGGGCTCCACCTGAGGGTCAGACGTCCGTCACTGTGATTCACTCGAAAATTCGATGGCGGCCCACATGAGGGGACCAGATCCCCGATCAGAATCGTGACGTCGATAGTGTCACTGTTGCCGTCGTCGTCCTCGACGCCAACCGTGACGGTGTATCGATTCTTGACCTCGTAGTCGTAAACGACGCCATCCCGCGTGCGGATCTGCCCTGTCTCGGGAAGGATGACAAAGCTCTCGGAATCGGTTCCACTGATGGTGTAGGTGAGCGAATCGCCGCCCACGGCGGAGACGGGGTCACCCACGTTGATGCCGGGTGGAGTATTTTCCCGGATTCCTCGGGTGGCGGACTCACCCTCGGAGAATTCCACCTGATTACGGTCCACGCCATCCCTGATTTCTATGGTTCCAGTAGCGGAATCGTAAACGGCCTCCCGAGTATTGCTGGGACTGCTTTCGTCGAAGAAAAGCAGATGGGTCATTCGAAGCCCGGGCCAGGACGGCAACCATTCGTTGCTGGTCCTCCGGCACACGGTCTCCGACTCGAAATTGTCCAGGCGTCCGAGTGACTGTGTCTTGATGTAGGCCGTGCTTTGCCGGTCGGCCTCAGCATTGGCGAATTCGCATCCTTTCAGCTTCCCAAGCAGCATATACGCCATGGTGCCGTGGTCTGAATCATTGGTGTACCTTGTTGGAACTCCCCAAATCCGACCATCGTCATTCAGAGTGACAGCGGTGTAGCCGGATGGCGTGGATGATTCGAACTCCTCCCGGGTGGCAGTCTCTCCGCCGCTTCCTCCTTCTCCTCCTCCGTCCGAGACCTTGATCACCGGGACCGCCGAGAGCGAACCCGTCCGCTTCCCGAACCTGAGGCCGAGGGGTGCGAACGGAGAACCGTCCTCGGTCCGCAGGAACAGGAGACCTCGAAAGCCCCTCAGGAATTCCGTGTCGACTCCCTCCACATCGAACCATTCCGGAATAGTTCCGGCCCGTTGGTGGAAATTCCGCCAGGACACGAACATCCCACCCAGAGGATCCTTCCCCGCCTCGTCCCGGATTCGGAGTTCGATCCTCGGAGAAGAATCCGGTTTGAAGATCGCCAGTCCGGTGCCGATTTCGCTCGATTCCTCCACGAAAAGGGCGAAATGACTGTCCAGTTCGACCGGTTCGACACCGACCTCGATCCCGGTCTGGATATTTCTATAGGTCAACAGTCCACTGACCGAATCCGTATCGCTCCGAACCTGGATCCAACCCCGCCGAATTTCTCCGGTCCCACCACTTCTCAAGACCCAGTGCCCCAGGGATGGAATCTTGAGGGTGCCTGAGGAAACGAACAGGTCCCGGACTGGTTGCCCCGCTTGGTCGAAGACCTCGACGACGACGGTGGCATCCTCGTCAGCGATGCCAATGTTGCTGAGCACCAACTGCACGGACCAACCCGCCCCGTCCACGTAGTCGGGGAAATAAAGCGTTGTTTCGGACGAGGTCTGTTCCTGACCGCAAGCCTTGACGGTTTCGGCCGACGGGGCTCCGTCCAGCGAGAACGTCGCCTGCTTGGTATTGCCGCTCGACGACACGGTAACCGCGGCGTTCAGCTCGGCATGGCGTGTGAGGCGATCCAGAAAGTTGTCGGTTTCCTGCGGTCTTACCGGGCGGCCATCCAGTTGGTTAACGATTAGGACCTGATCGAAATCCTCACCAGAGGGTGATAGGTGCAGCCATTGCTGCGACTGTGTCAGGTTGGGGTTGCGCCAGTTGAGAGTGACCGGCTGGTTGTCACTATCGTCGTAGTCGGTGCCAAGTGAATCGCTGGTCGGCCACACCAGGAACGCCCCATAGAATTCGTCTGGCACACAGGATACGAGCAAGCCAGGTCCCGTAGAACTGACCGTGCCGGCAGAGAAACCCTCTTCCGGAGAGTTGCGTAGCACCCTCCAGTCGGTATTGTCGGTCTGGTATTGGAGTGATCGTCCGAACTGTTGGATCACCTCCTCCAGCGCCCGATCTGCTTTCCGCTCCGCGTACGCAGCAGGCAACAGCAGCAATGCGACCAACAGACCGCAGGTCTTCTTCACCAGGACCTCATTTGGCTACGGATCTATTCCGGATCGTCTTCATTCGCGTGCTACCGGGTCGACCCCCAGGGTCCGGCCGCACGGCTGAGAGCGTCACCATCCGTCCCGTCACTATTGAAGCGTTATCGAGAGCTTCGAAATCCTCCAACTGGAACTGTCCTCAATCTTGTTCGCCGCAAAACCAAACGAATATTTGTTGCCCGACGGTGCGGTTAATGTAGCGTCAGAAGGCAAGCTGACATTGCTAGAAGCACAACTTTGGAAACCACTACCGACAAATAGGCAGCCTTTCTCCGAACCGAAGAATTCGCCAACGGCGAATCGGCCAAATTTCATGCCTGCATCGGGAGTTCCTTGCGGAAACTCCAGTGCACATTCGCCTCCGGATTGGATCGTGCTTCCCGTAGCGCATCCCTGGGCCGTATCCTCACCGCCATCATCAGACGGAATATCCACCAACCGCCAACTGGAACTTCCGCTCGTTCCATCGTTGCAACTGAAATTTGCCGTGCCCGAAGTCGCTGAGGCGAAGGTCAATCGGAACGTACAGCGATCGCCGTCGTCGTAGTTCAGCGTCACCGTTCCGGTATTCGACCCCGTGTTGCCATACGTATAGCTTCCAGGGTATTCGTCAGAGCCCTCGGTTTCCTTGAAACGGCCGGGACTAATGAAGTCGATGAAATAGTTTGGGTCGTCCGACAGCACGCGTTTGCCAACGAAGACTTCGTTGAACGCATCTTGATCGGCTGGAGCCAGCGATGCTGGCGGCTCGGTGACGGTGACGGTCGTTGAGTCCGAGGCCGTCTGTCCGTCGGCGCCTCGGACCGTGATGCGGTAGCTCGTCGTTCGGATCGGGGAAACACGCCGTGACCCGGAGGTCGGGACCGTGCCGATCCCCGGCGTGATGGACGCGCTCGTCGCGTTGGTGGAGGACCATCGCAAGGTCGCGCTCTGGCCCCGTTCGATGGACGTGGGCGATGCCGACAGGTTCACCGTCGGGGGCGCACCTCCGGTACCGGAGGGCGGCATCCCGCCCGAGACGTCTCCGCCTCGGATCACGGGTACCGCGGAGAGAGAACCCGTCTGCTTCCCGAATCGCAGTCCCAGCGGTGCGAACAGGGAACCGTCCTCCGACCGCAGGAACAGGAGGCCCCGAAAGTCCCTCAGGAACCCCGTATCGACTCCCTCCACGCCGAACCACTCCGGCATGGTCCGTGCCAGTTGGTGAAAGTCCTCGTGGGGTACGAAAACTCCGTCCAGAGGGTCTTCCCCCTCCTCGTCTCGGATGCGAAGCTCGATTGCGGGCTCGGATTCCGGTTTGAAGATCGCCAGTCCGGTGCCGATGTCGCTCGATTCCTCGACGAACAGAGCGAACTGACTTCCCAACTCGACCGGCTTGACTCCGACCTCGACGCCCGATTGGGCGTGTCGATAGGTCAACAGGCCACTGACTGAGGCCGAATCGGCCTCGACCTCGATCCAGCCGCGCCGAATTGCGCCTGATCCGGCGCTCCTCAAGACTCGACTGCCCAGAGCGGGAATCTCGAAGGAGCTGTCCGAATCGAAGAACCGACGGACTGGGTCACCTTCCGAGTCGTAAACTCGAACGACGACCACCGCGTCTTCGGTGGAAGCGGAGGTGTTGCTGAGCACCAGCTGGACGGACCAACCACCCCCATCCACGAAGTCGGGGAAGTAGAGTGTGGTTGAGGACGACGTCTGTGTTTGACCGCAGGCCTTCACGGTCTCCGCCAACGGGGCGCCGTCCAAGGAGAACGTCGCCTGCTTGACGAGAGTCGCCGGCGCCAGTTTGACGATCGTGTTCAACTCATCATGACGCGTGAGCCGATCCAGAAAGCGGTCGGTCTCCTGTGGTTTGACCGGACGTCCACCCGCCTCGTTCACGAGTATGACGCTGTCAAATTCCTGGTCCTCGTAAGACAGGTGTGTCCACTGCGTTTCTTGCGTCAGATCAGGATCACGCCAGTTGAGAGTGACTGGCTGGTCATCACCGTCGTCGTAGTAGGTGCCGAGTGAATCGGCGCCCTCGTACCAGTAAAGGACGGTCCCGTAGAAATTGTTCGGCTCACAGAGGACGGCCAAGACCTGCCCCCTGCCGCTACCGACGGCAGCGAGGAATCCCTCTTCCGGGGAGTTCCGTACCACCTCCCAGTCCCCGTCAGAGGTCTGAAATTGGAGCGAGTCGCCGAACTGTCGGACAACGCTCTCCACAGTCCGGTCAGCTAATCGCTCCCCGTGTACGGCGGGTAATATCAGCAGGGAAACCAGCGCACCAAAGATTTTCTTCATGACAACCTGCGAACCTCCTTCGTCTCAGCCGATGATTCGTTCGGCAGTCGCATCTTTGACCACCCCAACAAGCCGTAGCCAACGGACCGTCCATTGGGCGAACGGCGTCGCCGTGCAAGGTGTCCTTTCCCGGCACCTAAATACCTATGACGTCTGGGAAACGAGAACCGGACAGTCTTGCCGCGAAAAATGTCGTTTATTCGTCCCTGGGAACCTTCGGAAGCGCCTCGGCGAATGCGCTCGCGTTCGCCGGCCGCGCGGACCGGGGGGCCATCAAGATCGAGGCTGCGAACTCGATCACGACCGCTCCGGCCTTCGACCCTGCGGCCGGCCCGGTGTCGCCAGTGAGGCGCTGGCGACGGATCCGGTCCACGATCTCGTCGATGTCGGGGGCAGCGAACGGATGTCGGCCGGACACCATCTCGTACAGGACGACGCACAGAGACCAGATGTCGTCGGCTCCATCGGCCAGACGCCCGGAGAGTACTTCGGGCGACATATAGTGCAAGGTTCCACCTGCGGCCGCGTCATCGTCCGTCTCACGGGTCAGGCCAAAATCCAGCAGTTTCGGCGTCCCGTTCGACGTGAACCCGATATTGCTGGGCTTGATGTCTCCGTGCAGGATTCCCTTGTCGTGCAGCGTCGCCAGCGCGTCTGCCAGCCGGACTACAGCAGAAACGGCCTCCAGCGGCGGGACCGGACGGTCCCGCAGCCGATCCTCGAGCGTGCCGCCGGGAAGGAACTCGACGAGGAGGAACGGTCGGCCGTGCCAGAACTCGATGCCATAGATCTGGGCTGCTGCCGGATGCGTCACCGACGCCATGGTCCACGCTTCCGGCCTCAGCCTCATCAGATGGTCGACCGACGCCCTCCGCAGGGTCTTGATCGCAACGTCGCGTGCCAGTTGTAGGTCACGGGCCAGATAGACCGCTCCCATTCCCCCGGCACCCAGCCGCCGCATCAGTCGAAATTTGCCGGCCAAGAGCTTCGGGACCTCAGTCTCCTTGTACGCTGCTCCGCATTCGCACTCGGGCGGCGCACCGGCAATCACGATGGATCGGCAGACGGGACACTCCTGCGCCGACGGCGGCTCCAACGGTCGGGCGTCCGGCGCCTGCAGCAGGAGCAGGCGCGCGACCGCCAACCCGGCGGCGGCCCCGAGCGCCTCGAGAAACGGTAGATCGACGCTGCTCACGTTCCGATCGTCGAAACGACGTCCCACCACGAGCATGCCGAAGACCTCCGTTCCCGGACCGGGAAGCGGCAGGATCACGTCGGCGGAGGTCTCGACGACCCAAGCCACTTCGTCGGGCGGCAGCAACGGGAAGACCGATGTCCTGTCCTTCGGGTTGACTCGTAGTGGACCGCCGGTTGTCTCCAGCAGGTGGATGATGGCCGAGGCGCGCGGCAGGGAAGCGATCCTGGCGTCCGGCGCTTGGAAGTCTTGTGCTTCCGTTTGGGTAACGGTCGCAATCAGCAGGGCGGCGGGCGACCCGCAACCGCGCTCAGCCGCCCGGGTCACCGTCCGGCTGACCGTCGTCATCCGCCCGGCTTGGGCCAACGCGGCCCCCATGGAGGCCAGTGCTTGCCTCTGGTCCCTGGTCTCGGGGAAGATCCAGGAGTCCAGGCGAATCAGGATCCCCTCGCGGCCGACGATCACCAACAACATGATCCCGGTTGCCGCGAACAGCAACTGCGCCAACGGATCCGTGATGACCGCTCCAACCGTGCGCTCCGGATGACCCGCCACCATCCAGCCCAGGGCCACCGTCGGAACGGCGGCTGCGGCTCCCAACAGGCCACGGCGCATCAGCAACTGCCTGTAGCACGCCCTGACCATCTCTCGCAGTCGGGGGACACGTACCGCGAGTACTGAATACCAGAGCAAAATCATCCCGGGGAATCGCATCAGTACGACCACCAGAATGAGGGGCGACCATTGGAAGTTGGACACCCACATGCCTGGCGAGAATAGTTCGGCGACACTGACCGTGACCCACCCTCCTACGTATATGAGGAACCCGGCGCTGAACACGACGACGCGCCTGACCTCGTCGGCTGGCGCGGTGTGCGCACGTAACGCAATAATCGCGGCCGCCGCCAACGTCAACAGATCGGTGATTACGAGGGATCCATCTATGGCCAGAGAAACGGGCGCCTTCGCGGAATCGGCTCGCGCCAACTCCAGTGTCGCCACGAACGCGACCCAGAGGCCTATGCCGACTGCCACGCTGACTAGAACCATGTGGCGCGCGATATCGTCGAGCCGGGTTCGCCGATGGATCCGCGGACACTCTCGAGCAAACGCCCAAAGGAACGCGGGGGCAAAGTGGAACGCGGGCACGTAGACATAGGCCAATACCATCATTAGGGCAGGTGGCTCCCGGAGAAACGCTTCGACCATGTGCGGAGGCGGGAGCCCCACCAGAAACGCCGGCAGCATGTGAAACGGCCCCAGCGAGGCCCTGACCAGGAAAAATCCCCCGAGCAGCCTTGTCCGCGATTCTCGCACGCCAGCGAACAGCAGTAGGGCCGCACTCATGCTATGCCCGAAGAACAGCGTCACCATGTAGATGGCCACGTCACCATGCTGTCGGTGGTATTCGTTCCATGCCCACGGGAGCAGCATCAACGCAACGGCCACCTCGACCGTGGCAATGACCATCAGAACGCGGAATACACTGCCCATTAACGCGCTGGCGCCCGGGTCGGGATTGATCGCCGGCGGGGCAGCCGATGTCTGTTCAGCGCGGCGTCGACTCCTGAAGACACGGGCGATGACCCGCAGGTTCTCAAGCTTTTCGCGGTCGGCAGGCGAGGCGAGTTCGGCGCATCGATCCCACTGGACATCGTGGTCCAGCGTGAGCGCGTCCGCCACATCGGATATTAGATCGTTACGACCATCGTCCCTCATCACTCATCCAGTTTCCGTCAATAGGCTGTTCGACAGCGGCGCTGGCGCGAGATCCGCTGCAATCGGACTCACTCGACGTTGGCAGCTTGTGCCGCTCTACTACTAATGACGTCTGATCGGCAGATTTCGGACGGGTGCATTTCGACCGGCCGGATTATGGGGATCTCGGTGTGCGGACCGCCGGTGCAGACTCCGCTGGGCGCCCCCGGGCGAAAAATGCCGGCTAAGTCTTCGGCATGACCTTGCTCAGCCGAACCACAGCCCGCTTGAGCGCTTTGCGTGCCGCGTCCGCGCTTGGCATGCGTTCGATGGCCGCGAGCTGCCGGTAGCTGTATCCGAGTTCCGCACGTCCTACGATCAGCCGTCGATCACGGTCCTTCAAACCCTTGAGTCCATCCCGGTAACGCTTCCACATCTCTTTGTTCAACAACTGTTGATGCTGTGGAGACGCACTATCAAAGGGACTAAGGGAGTCCTGCGGCAGCATGACACGGCTGGCGTCCAGACGTCGAGTGGCGCGTCGCAACTCATCCTGGACCCGGTTTTCCACGGCTCGCCGCAGATATCCTCGCAAGGCGCTCATATGCTTCGACTCGAACCAGTTGAGCCGCGCGAATGTGTGGTATAGGACGTCCTGCGCCAAATCGCTCGTGGTGATCCCACTGCGGGCCCACTGCGGCAGCCGGCCCTGTACGCGTCCCCGCACCCACGGAGCATACCGCTTGAACAGCGCCTCGATCGCCGAGGCTCTCCCCTGTCGAACTCGTTGCAGAAGACGTTGTTCGGAACCGTCACCGTGCGAAACTTTTTCGCGCAACCACTTCGATGGTGGAGACATGCGGTCCGCTATCCTGTCCGGCGCGGATCGTGCCGGAACGCTCCTTGCCCCATCCTCTGGTGCGCGGTTTCGCTCGGTCCGATAGACCCGAGTCCGGGAATCATGGCAGGCGGGTCGACCCCATGAGAAAGCGGTCGCACTCCCGGGCGGCTTCCCGGCCTTCCCGAATGGCCCAGACCACCAGGCTCTGCCCTCGCCGGACATCGCCGGCGGCGAAGATGCCGGGGACGCTGGTGGCGTAGTCGCCAAATTCGGCCTGGATATTGGAACGGGGGTCTCGTTCCAGTCCCAGTTGATCGGGGAGCCGGTCCTCGGGTCCCAGGAACCCCATGGCCAGCAGGATCAGTTGGGCCGGCCACGTCCGCTCCGTTCCCGGGATCCTCTCAAAGGACGGACGCCCTCCGTTCCGCGTCCACCGAATCCCCACGGTGTGGACCTGCTGCAGGTGGCCCGAGGCGTCGCCCTCCATCCTGACGGTCATGATGGCGAAACGGCGGGGGTCCGCTCCGAAGCGGGCGGCGGCCTCCTCCTGCCCGTAGTCCATGCGGTAGATCCGGGGCCACTGGGGCCAGGGATTGTCGGCGGCCCGGCTGTCAGGCGGCCGGGGAAGGATCTCGAACTGGACCAGGCTGCGGCAACCGTGCCGCAGGGCGGTCCCGACACAATCGGTGCCCGTGTCTCCGCCTCCGATGACGATGACGTCCTTGTCCCGGGCCGAAATGTACTGTCCATCCTCGAGGTTGCTGTCCAGCAGGCTCTTGGTGTTGGCGTGCAGATAGTCCATGGCGAAGTGGACACCGTCCAGGTGCCGCCCCTCCACGGGCAGGTCTCTGGGCTTGGTGGCGCCGCAACAGAGGACGGCCGCGTCGTAATCGTCTCTCAACTGGGAGGCGGGGTAGTTTCCGCCCACGTCCATCCCGGTGAGGAAACGGACCCCCTCCGCCGCCAGGAGCTCGACCCGGCGCCACACCACTTCCTTGTCCAGCTTCATGGCCGGGATGCCGTAGGTCAGGAGCCCGCCGATCCGGTCCGCCCGCTCCAGGACCGTGACCTCGTGCCCGGCCCGGTTCAACTGGTCGGCGCAGGCCAGACCCGCAGGCCCCGAGCCTACGACGGCGACCTTCTTCCCGGTCCGGCGGGAAGGTGGCCGGGGAACGATCCAACCCTCCTCGAATCCCCGGTCGACGATCGAGCACTCGATGCTCTTGATGGTGACCGGCGGCTCGATGATGCCCAGGACGCAGGAGCCCTCGCACGGCGCGGGACAGACCCGTCCCGTGAACTCGGGGAAGTTGTTGGTTTTGTGGAGACGTTCCAGGGCCTCTCGCCAGAGTCCCCGGTAGACCAGATCGTTCCACTCCGGGATCAGGTTGTGGATGGGGCAGCCGGTGGCCATCCCGCCCATCACCTCACCCGTATGGCAGAAGGGGACGCCGCAGTCCATGCAGCGGGCGCCCTGGCGCTGCAGCGAGGAATCGGGCAGATGCTCGTGGAACTCGCCCCAGGTTCCGATCCGCTCGCCGGGAGTCAGGACCGGAAGCGACTCCCGCTCGTATTCCATGAAGCCGGTGGGCTTACCCATCTGGCGCTCTGTTCATACTCTCCGGCCGACCTCTCCGATCTGTCTTATCTGCCGTCGGCTCGGGCCTTGTCCCGGGCGTTGACCTGGAACGCTGCCATGACGACCTCCGAATCGGAGAGGCCCCGGCCCTTCATCCGATCCCGGGTCTCCACCACCCGGCGGTAATCGGCCGGGTAGATCTTGACGAACTTGCCGGCCATGCCCTTCCCCGAAGAGAGCAGCCGCCACCCGATCTCACTTCCGGTCAGCTCCACGTGCCGGCGCACCATGCGGGCCAGGAGTTCCCGATCCTCGGCGTCGTCCAGCGACAGCAACTCCACCATCTCGTGATTGCAGAGCGTCGAGAATTCACCCGATTCGTCCAGCACGTAGGCGATGCCTCCGGACATTCCCGCTGCGAAGTTCCGGCCGGTGGGACCCAGGACGACCACGCAACCGCCGGTCATGTACTCGCAGCCGTGGTCGCCGATCCCCTCGACGACGGCCCGGACCCCGCTGTTTCGGACGCAGAAACGCTCTCCGGCCATTCCTCGAATATAGGCTTCGCCCGCAGTGGCTCCATAGAAGGCCACGTTGCCGACGATGACGTTCTCCTGCGCCATAAAGACCGATTCCCGGGGAGGACGGACGATGATCTTGCCGCCTGAGAGACCCTTTCCAATGTAATCGTTGGCGTCTCCCTCCAGGCTCAAAGTCATGCCCCGCGGAATGAAGGCCCCGAAACTCTGGCCGGCGGAGCCTCGAAAACGAAGCTGGATCGTGTCCTCCGGGAGTCCCTTCCTCCCGTACCGCCTCGTGACCTCCGACCCCACCATGGTGCCCACGGTCCGGTTCACGTTTCCGATGGGAAGACTCTCGGAGACGGGTTCCCCCCGTTCCAGCGCCGGCCGGCACAGTTCCAGCAGCCGGGTTCGATCCAGGGCCGCGTCCAGCTTGTGATCCTGAGGGATCTGGCAGAACCGTCCCACGGTGGAAGGCACCTCCGGCCGGTACAGGATTCGGGAGAAGTCCAGGCCCTGGGTCTTCCAGTGGTCGACCGCCTCCCGGACACCCAACTTGTCGCTCCGGCCGATCATCTCGTCGATACTGCGAAACCCGAGGCTCGCCATGAGCTCCCGGGCCTCCTGGGCGACGAAACGCATGAAGTTCACCACGTGGGCCGGATCTCCGGTGAATTTCTTCCGGAGCTCGGGATCCTGCGTGGCCACCCCCACCGGGCAGGTGTTCAGGTGACAGACCCGCATCATGACACAACCCAGGACCACCAGCGGCGCCGTGGCGAAGCCGAATTCCTCGCCGCCCAGCAAAGCGGCCACCACCACGTCCCGTCCGGTCTTGAGCTGGCCGTCCACCTCCACCACGATCCGGCTGCGCAGGTCGTTGAGCAACAACACCTGGTGGGTCTCGGCCAGTCCCAACTCCCAGGGGACCCCGGCGTGCTTGATGCTGGTGAGCGGCGAGGCTCCGGTCCCCCCGTCGTGGCCGCTGATGAGGACCACGTCCGCCCTGCCCTTGGAAACGCCGGCGGCGATGGTGCCGACTCCCACTTCGGCCACCAGCTTCACGCTGATCCGGGCCTCGTGGTTGGCGTTCTTCAAGTCGTGAATCAGCGCCGCCAGGTCTTCGATGGAGTAGATGTCGTGGTGTGGAGGCGGCGAGATCAGGCCCACGCCCGGCGTGGAATAACGAACCTTGGCGATCCAGGGATAGACCTTGTGCCCCGGAAGCTGTCCTCCCTCCCCCGGCTTGGCGCCCTGGGCCATCTTGATCTGGAGTTCCTTGGCGTTGACCAGGTATTCACTGGTCACGCCGAAGCGGCCCGAGGCCACCTGCTTGATGGCGCTGTTGCGGGAATCGCCGTTCGGATCGAGGACGTAGCGCTTGGGATCCTCGCCCCCCTCACCGGTGTTGCTCTTCCCGCCGATCCGGTTCATGGCCACGGCCAGCGACTCGTGGGCCTCCAGGCTGATGGAGCCGTAGGACATGGCGCCGGTCTTGAACCGCTTCATGATCGCCTCGACCGGTTCGACCTCCTGGATCGGAATCGGCTCATCGGAGTGCTTCAGACGGAACAGCCCCCTCAAGGTGCACAGTCTTCGGGTCTGGTCGTTGATGCGGCGGCTGTAATCCCGGTAAGCATCTTCATCGTCGTTACGACAAGCGTATTGAAGCCGGTGGACGGTCTGGGGATTGAAGAGATGGTGCTCGCCGTTCCGGCGCCACTGATACTGGCCGCCCGACTCCAGCGGTCCGTCACTCTGCTCTTCCCCGGTCCAGGCCCGCTCGTGGAGCTGTCGGACTTCCGTCTCCAGGACCTCCATCCCGACCCCGCCCACCCGGGACGGGGTCCCGGTGAAGTAACGGTCGACGACACTGGAGTCCAGGCCGACCGCCTCGAAGATCTGGGCGCCCCGGTAACTCTGGACCGTGGAGATGCCCATCTTGGACATGACCTTGACCACGCCCTTGTTGACCGCCTTGACGTAATTCTTCCGGCACTTCTCATACGACTGGTCCGGTACGATCCCATCCCGAATCATTCCCCGGATGGTCTCCAGGGCCAGATAGGGATGCACGGCGCCGGCGCCGTAGCCGATGAGCAGAGAGAAGTGGTGAACCTCCCGCGGTTCCCCGCTCTCCACCACCAGGGAGGCCCGCGTTCTCAGCCCTTCCCGGATCAGGTGGTGGTGAACTCCCGAGACCGCCAGCAGCGCCGGAATCGGAGCTTCCGCGCGGCCCGCGTCCCTGTCTGAAAGAACCACGACGTCGCTTCCTGACGAAACCGCCGCCACGGCAGCATGGCAGAGACGGTCCATGGCCCGTTCCAGATCCTCTTCCTCGACCTTGAGAAAGGCGGGCAGGACGGTGGTTCGGAACCCGCCGGGACCGCTGCCGTCGAGCCGGCGCAACTTCTCCATCCGGACGCCGTCGAGGATGGGTGAGGAGAGCCCGATCTGCCGGGCCGATTGGGGTCCGGGGTCCAGCAGGTTCCCTTCCGACCCCAGGTGGGTGTCCAGAGACATGATCAAGGCCTCCCGGATGGCGTCCACGGGAGGATTGGTCACCTGGGCAAAGAGCTGCTTGAAATAGTTGTAAACAAGCTGGGGCCGGTCCGACAGCGGAGCCAGCGGCGTGTCGGTTCCCATGGAGCCCACGGCCTCGTGTCCATCCGAGGCCATGGGAGCGATGAGCAGCCGCAAGTCCTCGTTGGTGTAACCGAAGAGGTGTTGTTGCCGCCGGAGCTGATCCCGGCCCAGGGCCGGGGGCCGCCGTGCCGCAGGACAGAGATCCAGAGGCACCAGGTGTTCCCGGAGCCATTTTCGGTAGGGCCTGGCCACCGAGACGTTCCGCTTGAGTTCACCGTCCGAGATGATTCGGCCCTGAACCGCGTCCACCAGAAACATGCGGCCCGGCTGAAGGCGTCCCTTGCGGAGAACCTTCCGGGGCGGGACGTCCAGCACTCCCACCTCGGAGGCCAGGATCACCTGCCCGTCCGTGGTCACCGAGTAGCGGGAGGGGCGCAGCCCGTTCCGGTCCAGCACGGCGCCGGCGCGCAGGCCGTCGGTGAAGGCGATGGAGGCGGGTCCGTCCCAGGGTTCCATCAGGCAGGAGTGGTATTCGTAGAAGGCCCTCTTCACGGGGTTCATTTCCGGGTCCCCGCTCCAAGGCTCCGGAATCATCATCATCATGGAATGGGGCAGGCTCCGCCCGGTCATGTAGAGCATCTCGAGGGCGTTGTCGAACATTGCCGAGTCGCTGCCGTCGGGGTCGATGACCGGCAGGACCTTGTCCAGATCGGGGCCCAGGAGATCCGACTCGAACAGGGCCTCGCGAGCCCGCATCCAATTGCAGTTTCCCTGCAGCGTGTTGATCTCCCCGTTGTGGCAGAGGTAACGGTACGGATGCGCCCGGCTCCAGTTGGGAAAGGTGTTGGTGCTGAAGCGGGAATGGACCATGGCCAGTCCGGTCTCCAGGGAAGACTCCACCAGGTCCGGGTAGAAACTGGTCATCTGGTCGGCCCGGAGCATGCCCTTGTAGACCACCGTCCGGGCGGAGAGGCTGGCCACGTAGAACATCTCCTTCCGGCGGATGTCCGAGGCTCGAACCCGGTTCTCGATGCGCCGGCGAATGACGTAGAGCTTTCTTTCCAGATCCGATCCCGGCTCCGTCCCCCGAGCGCCGATGAAGACCTGGCGAATCACCGGCTGGCAGGCCTTCGCCGTCGGTCCCAGCAAGGCGTTGTCGACCGGAACGGTCCGCCAGCCCAGAATCTCCTGGCCTTCCTCCCGGACCACCTCGTCCAGGAGCCTCTCGCACTCCCGGCGAGCCTCGGCCGGATCGGGGAGGAAGATCATGCCGACCCCGTAGCCGCCCTGGGCGGGCAGCCGAAATCCAGCATCGGCACTGACGCCCTCGAAGAAACGGTGGGGTGTCTGGAGCAGGATTCCGGCTCCGTCTCCCGTGTTCTCCTCGCAGCCGCAGGCTCCCCGGTGGTTCAGGTTGAGGAGCATCTGAATGCCCATCTCCACGAACTCGTGGGAGACGCGCCCCTTCATGTCCACCACGAACCCGATTCCGCAGGCATCGTGCTCGAATCGCGGATCGTAGAGCCCCTGTTGCTGCGTTCGTCCCCGGCGATTCACGATGCCCTCCCGGGCTGGACACCGGCGCCGCCGGTCCGGGCGTTGCCGCCCCGACCCAACGCGGGAAGGTCGTTGCGGCCGGTCAAACTCGTGGCGCGGCCCTTGCCCCCGTGGTTCCCCGAGTTTTTCAACAGGTCCATGAACCGGTGCGCAGCCAGACTGAGCCGGGCATGGCGCCGAATGATGACTCCCATGGGCCTGACCATGCCGGGCTCGGCCAGCGGCACCGCAGCCAGGGCACCCGACTTGACTTCCCGCAGCAGGGTGGGCTGGGGCAGCAGGGCCACGCCCGCCCCGACCTCCACGGCCTCCTTGATGTTCTCGATGTTGTCGAACTCCAGCACCACGTCCACGCTGACGCCCTGTTCCCGCAGGAAGCGGTCGACCTCGCGCCGGATCACCAGGCCTTTCTCGAAGCCGATGTAACTTTCCTTGGCGAGGTCCCTGGCGTGAACGATGGAGCGGTTGGCCAAACGGTGTCCGGGGGGACAGACCAGCACCATGGGCTCGTCCCTCCAGGGACGAATGGTGAGCTCCCGGGTATTCCTGGGAAACGAGACCAGTCCCAGGTCCGCGGTCCCTTCCACGACCCGGCGATAGACTCGGTCCGGATGCAGGTAATCGATTCGAATCTCCGCATTTCGGTAGCTCCGGCGGATGCTTTGCACGTACTGGCTCATGTCCCTGAGCCCGACGGAGTAGATGGCCGCCACCTGAACCGTGACCTCCATCCGCTCCCCCTCCTGGCGAATGGAAGCCTCGAGCTCCGTGTACTCGTTCAGCATCTTCTTGCATCCCCGGTAGTAGATCTTGCCCAGCTCCGTGGTCTGAAGAGGCCGGGTCGAACGGTCGATCAGGCTGATGCCCAGTTTCCTCTCCAACTGCAACATGGCCTGGCTGGCGGCGGACTGGGAAAGTCGATTGAGGCGGGCAGCCTGAGAGAAGCTGCGAAGACGCACGACATCACAAAACAATTTCAGGGACTCTATACGCATGTCGGCAAAAGTATACGCTTTTCTAATACGGCGTCAACTCCGTATTAGAAAAATGAATATTTAAGCCAACTCCGGTGCGCCAGAGCCGAAGCTGCGGTCAGGCCGTGGGAAGAGGTTCGCCGGGCGCCGTCCGGTTTACCGCCGTGATTCCCGCGCGTATCATCTTGCCGATCAAGTCAGAGACCGGCTCCGCCGGGTCATTGAGCCGCGGTGGCCATGACCGGGGGGAGCCACGGGCCGGAGCGGTCTCTCGCCGCCGGCACTTGAGAGGAGATCCGAAAGTGAAGCGATTTCACGGAGTCTATCCGGCGCTGGTCACTCCCCTGGACGACCGCGGCAACATCCGGACGGGAGCCCTCCGGGACCTGATGGAGTGGCATCTGGAGGTGGGAGTCGACGGGTTCTACATCGCCGGCGGCACCGGGGAAGGTCTGCTGTTGACCCTGGGTCAACGCAAGGAGCTCACCGAAGCGACCGTCCGAGCGGCTGACGGAAGGGTTCCCATCATCGTCCACGTGGGACACGTCTCCACCCGGGCGGCCGCCGACCTGGCCCGTCACGCCGCTTCGGAGGGCGCCGACGCCGTCAGCGCCATCCCGCCCATCTATTACGGTACGGACCCGGCATCCATCGTGGGGCACTACACGGCCATCGCCTCGGCCACACCGTTGCCCCTCATCGTCTACCACATTCCCGCGGCCACCCACTCCCGGATGACCGTGGGCCTGATGACCGAACTGCTCCGGTTGCCGACCGTCAAGGGGATCAAGTTCAGCGACTACAACCACTTCCTGATGCGGCAGATCGGCCTGCTGGGATCGGACCTGTTGGTCTATTCGGGAAATGACGAAGTCTTCCTGTCCGGCCTGGTCATGGGGGCCAAAGGAGGCATCGGTCTGACTTACAACTTCATGCCTCAGCTCTTCGTCGGAATCTACCAGGCCTTCCACGCAAGCGACCTGGCGCGGGCCCGGGAACTGCAATGGAAAGCCTGTGCCATGATCGACGTCCTGCTGGGAATCAGCGGGTCCCCCCTTTCCGCGGCCAAGGTTCTGTTGCGGCACCTGGGATTCGAGGTGGGAGAAGTCCGGCGTCCGATCCGCCCGTTGACCCGTCAGGATACGGAACTGGTGGTGGGCCGGATGACTGAACTGCGGTTGGACCGGCGGAGCTGACGGCCGGCGGCGGCTTCCGCGAAGTTCGACTGCATTGCGCCCCGGGTCAAGGCTCCTGCTGGAGCCGTTCTTCGATCTGGCTCACGCGGATCACGCCGTGCTCGGCGTCGAAAGGGAGTCCGCGGGTGGCGGCCACCCGGTCGATGAAGCTCAGGCCCAACGGACCCGCATAGATCTCGGGAGTGCTGAAAGCCGGGTCCTCCAGGGCTTCCGCCATGGAGATGAAGGAATATCCCCGTTCCTGGAGCATCCGGATCGTGTCCTCCAGGAAACTGGCGGTGGCGATGGCGCAATGGAGCCAGAGAATGTGGGGGATGTTCCGGCCGAACACCGCCTGGGACTGGACCTCGCCGTAGTCGACCGCCTCGCCCACGTGCGCCAGGTAGATGGCCTTGAGCCTTTCCCGGACGGGGTCGTCGTTCTCGACGTCGAGAAAGATCCGGTTGAACCGGCGGTCTCCGGTCTTGATGGTGACCCGGGCAATCTCGTAACTGGCCCGGTAGAGGGCCTTGGCCACCCGTTTCTTCTTCTTTTCGTTATCCCCTTGGTGGAGGTAGGGGAACCGCAGATAGCGGAATTTGAATCCCCTCCGGGATCTGGCCAGCAGCTTCAGATACTTCTGGCCGTCGCCCACGTGCTCCAGAAACTCCTTGGCCTTGAGCTGGTGAAGATCGACGTGGGCGAAGGTGTGGTTGCCCACGATGTGCCCTGCGTCCGCCCAGTCCTCCAGCACGACGAAGGTGGCCAGGTCTTCCTGAATGCGCTCCTCCACCACGAAACCGGCCGCAGGAATGTCCTGCCGCTTCAGAGTGCGCAGGATCATGTTGCTGATTTCCCGGGGCCGCCAGTAGCCCACGGGTCCCAAGACCGGGAGATCGTCGAAGGTCAGAGCAATTTTTCGGTCCGGCTCGGCAAGTCCGGGAACCGGTAGAAGAAAGATAAGAAGGAGCGGCAAGCCGATTCGCCGGCCGAGTTGCCTCATTTTCCTTTTCCTCCAATCCGGAGGTCAGGAAGTCAGAAGAAGCACCTTGCCTGTGGTCTTCCGTCCCTCCAGCGCCCGATGCGCCGCCTCGGCCTCCGCCAGCGGGTAGGTCGAGCCGATGCGCACCTTCAGACCCCCCTCAGCGTACCACTGGAACAGGTCGTCTGCGCGGCCCATCAGCTCTTCCCGGGTGAGGGCGTAGTGATTCAGGCTGGGCCGCGTCAGGAAGAGGGAGCCCTTCTGATTCAGGATCTGGGGATCGAAGGAGTCCACAGGCCCGCTGGACTGGCCGAAGAGGACCAGGTAGCCCCTGGGCCGCAGGCAGTTCAGGCTACGCTCGAAGGTGGTCTTGGCCACCGAATCGTAGACCACGTTCACTCCGGCCCCACCGGTCAGGCGTTCAACCTCGACCTGGAAATCCTGCTCCGTGTAGAGGATGACATGGTCGGCCCCAGCCTGGCGGGACAGTTCCGCCTTGGCCTCGGTGGAAACCGTCCCGATCACGCTTGCGCCCAGGCGTTTGGCGATCTGCACCAGCAGCAGGCCGACGCCGCCGGCGGCCGCGTGAACCAGAGCGGTGTCGCCCTCGCGCAACGGATAGGAGCCGTGGGCCAGATAGTGGGCCGTGAGACCTTGAACCATGAGGGTGGCCGCGACCGAAGTGTCCATTTCGCCGGGGAGGACGATCAGTTTCGAGGCATCCACCGCCGCCCGTTGAGCATAGGAGCCCAGAGACATGGCGTAGGAGACCCGATCGCCAACGTGGATCCCCTCCACCTGGGAACCCACGTCAAGCACCGTCCCGGCGCCTTCCACCCCAGGAGTGAAGGGCACGGGCACGGGATAGAGGCCGTACCGATGGTAGGTATCGATGTAGTTGACCCCGCCGACTTCGATCTCCACCAGGGCCTGGCTTGGACCGATTTGCGGTTCCGGCGTCTCCTCGTACCGGAGGACTTCGGGACCCCCGTTTTCGTTCACACGAATGGCTTTCATAGGCTGATCCCAGTCAAAGGCCCGGATTCCCGCGGTGCATGAAGACGACTTCGTCTCGGAATCCCGGGCTCTCTTTCGGCGCGGAGTATAGCCGCAGGGGAGGAAAGAGAAAAGAGGAAAGAGAAAAGAGGAGAGAGAAAAGAGTGGCGAGGCGGAACCATTCCGCCCGGTATTCAACGAACGCCCTCTTTTTCTCTTTTCTCTTTCCTATTTCCTCATTTTTCCTCTTGATGTTATGATGCCGAAAAATAAGGTTCGCCCAGCGACTGTAATGAAGGGGATAATGATGCCAAGAGTGGCCCTGTTCGTTTTGTTGGTCATGTTTCTGACATTTCCGGCCCTGGGCCAGGATCGCGTCGCCATGACGTCTCCGGTCATCAGGACGACGGTCGAAGACATCATCCTCTCCGTCGACCTCTCCGATTTCTCGGCCGGGAACTCCTACCGGCTCGGATTCGGCACCGCGAAAGGCCAGATCAAGGCCCGGCTGCAATTGGTCAAAGGCACGGAAGACGTGCCTATCCCGCAGATGGATTTCGTCCAGGGTCACACCAGCAGTTGGTGGGAGGTGCCGCAGATATCCGCCCGCGGCTGGAGCCTGGAGGGAGCCAACCTGCCCAAGGCAGACGAACGGCTCACCTTCAGAGTGCTGATCTCCCGCGCCGACGCCAAGGAAATCACGAAAATCTACCTTCTCATCTCGCGCAGTTACGGTCCCGACCTCTGGTACCTGGAAGACGGCGTCGAGATGGATCAATCCATGTGGTGAGGCCGATTCCATCCCCGGATGGCCGCTCGACCCTGTTTTTTTGAGTTCCTGAATTTCCTTAAATGCGGACCCTTCTTGACCTGATCCCCCGTCTGCAGGGGCAGGCTGGTGAAGCGGTTCGTTTCGACGACGGCCTGCGCACCCGCATCCTTTCCTATCCCGACTTGTGGCGCCGCATCGCCTCCTTCGCCTGCCATCTCAGCGAAAGGGGCATCCGGAAGGGAGACCGGCTGCTTCTGTGGGGAGAGAATGGACCGGAGTGGGTCATCGTCTTCTGGAGTTGCGTTTCCCAAGGAATTCAGGTCGTCCCGGTGGATTCCACCTCCAGCCCGGCGCTGGTGGAGCGGATCCAGGACCAGGTCCAGGCGCGCCTGCTGGTGCACGGCCGGGAGGTCCACCCGGAGACCAGCGTGGAACGCCTGTCGTTCCGGGATCTGGCCGCGCTCAATACCCCGAGTGAGACGCTCCCTCAGGTCCGGCTGGAACCGGACGACCCGGTGGAGATCGTCTTCACGTCCGGCACCACGGGTTCGCCCAAGGGGGTGATCCACCGCCACCGGAACATCTGCGCCAACCTGACACCCTTCGCCCGTGAGATCGCCCGCTACCGAAAGTATGCGAAACCGTTCCAGCCCGTCCGGTTTCTGAATCTGCTTCCCCTGAGCCACATGTTCGGTCAGTCCGCGGGACTCTTCATTCCCGTCATCCTGGGGGGGAGCGTGGTGTTCACCACCGAGCTCCATCCGGCCTCGATCCTGGACTGTATCCGCCGGCACCGGGTCTCCGTCCTGGTTTCGGTGCCCCGAGTCCTGACCAGTCTGGAGCGGCGGATCCGCAAGGAGATCCAGGTACCCGCAGGGCGGGTGACGAAACGAGGGCTGCCGGGGGTGGCCGTCCGCTGGTGGAAGTACCGGCGGGTGCACCGGAGGTTGGGCTGGAAGTTCTGGGCCATCGTGGTGGGCGGAGCCCGGCTCGAGTTGCGGCAGGAAGAGTGGTGGGCCCAACTTGGGTTCGCGCTGCTCCAGGGGTACGGTCTCACCGAGAGCAGTCCGGTGGTGGCCGTGAACCACCCGTTTCGACCTCGGCGGGGCGCCCTGGGACGGCCCCTCGCCGGACAGGAGGTCCGGCTGGCTCGGGACGGCGAGATCCTGGTCCGGGGGGAGAGCGTCGCCACCGAGTACCTGACCTCCCGGAGCGAGACCCATGACATCCTGGACCGCGGCTGGTTCCGGACCGGCGACGTGGGCGAGCTGGACGAGACGGGAGTCCTCTACTACAAGGGCCGTAAGAAGGACCTGATCGTGACGGCCGACGGCCTCAACGTGCACCCCCAAGACGTGGAATCGGTCCTGAACCGGCTTCCCGGCGTTCGTGAAAGCGTGGTGGTGGCGGCTCCCAGCCCCGTGGGCGACATGGTCCACGCGGCCCTGATCCCGGCGGACGAGAAGTTGGATCCGGCTGAGACGATCCGTCTCGCCAACCGGCTCCTGGAAGCCCACCAGCGAATCAGGAGCTGGTCCGTCTGGCCCGAGGAGGACTTCCCGAGAACGCCGTCGACCTGGAAGGTGCGGCGTCATCAGGTGGCCCGCCATGTCTCCGAAGGGCAGGCGACGCCCCCTCGGGAGACCTTCTCCCCGGCCCGAACGGTCCTGGCCCAGCTCACCGGCCGCGACCCGCGGCAGATCCAAGGGGGCCAGCGCCTGGAAGAGGACCTGGGACTGTCCTCCCTGGACCGGGTCGACCTCCTCTCCAGGCTGGAGGACCGCCGGGAGCTGGAGCTCGACGAAGAGGGACTGGCCCGCATCGGCACGGTCGAAGAGCTGGAGGCGGCCTTGACCGGTCCGGCGGCAGCCGGTCCGAGTGCCGCGGAGACGGAGGATGTGCGGAGACCGGACGCTTCCCCTCCTCGGGACCGGCCCCAGACCGCCCTGCCCTACTGGACCCGCCGGACGCCCGTCCGCTGGGCGCGAACCGGCTTGCGGGAGGGCCTAATGCTGCCCCTTCTCCGCAACCGCCTCCCCCTGACGGTGACTGGAGCCGATCTGTTCGAGCGGCTCCGTCCACCGGTGATCTTCGCCGCGAACCACGTCAGCCATCTGGACACGCCGGTGATTCTGGCGGCGCTGCCCCCGTCCTGGAGGCGGCGGCTGGTCCCGGCCATGGTTCAGGAGTGGTTCCTGCCTCACTTTCGCCCAGACGGGTTCACGGTGGGGGAGAGACTTTCCGCCAGCCTCCAGTACGTTCTGGCGTGCGGCTGCTTCAACGCCTACCCTCTCCCCCAGAGGATGGGGGGGATCCGGCGGAGCCTCCGCTATACGGGCGAGCTCCTGGACCATGGATTCTGCCCCCTGGTCTTTCCCGAGGGACGGCGGTCGCCCGACGGCGCCCTCGGCAGCTTTCAGGCCGGAATCGGCCTCATGGGCGTGCGGCTGGAGGTCCCGGTGGTTCCCGTCTACGTGGAGGGACTGTTCCAGGTGTTCCCGGCCGGCAGCCGATGGCCCCGGAGGGGTCCGGTCTCGGTGACCTTCGGCCGGCCGGTCCGGCTGGACCCGGGACAGGGATACGCCGAGTTGGCGGCAGAGGTCCGGCGGGCGGTCCAACGTCTGATTCCGGGAGGAGCGGCGGTTTCCTAACCGCCGAACTCCCACCGGGGGATGGAGGAATAGAAGAATGGGCGACAAGAAAGTCGCCTCCCAGGCGCCCTAACCCGTGACCAACAAGAGAGGTAGACGACATGCCTAGAGTCCAAGAGTGCACGCACCGAGAGCTTCCCGAGGTCATCGGCCTGGTGGACGACGCCATGCGCCAGGGGATGGACCAGACCATGCTCACCGACTACCCGCTGGTCTATCAGGAAAGCAACCATCCCAACATCCGGGTCATCAAGGTGGACGGGCGGGTGGTGAGCGTCGTTCCCTTCCTGGTCCGAACCGTCGACGTGGAAGACACATCCTTCAGCATCGGCATCATCTCGCCGACGGCGACCGCGCCGGAGCACCGCCACCGGGGCTACGGACTCGCCTGCCTCAGGAGCTGCCTGGAGACCATGGAGGAGATGGGATGCGACCTGTCGGTGCTCTGGACCCAGATCGCCACCTTTCCCTTCTACCAACACGGCGCCTTCGAACCGGTCCGCTACCAGGAATGGATCTATAACTGCACCCGCGAGGACGGGCTCCGATTCCGGGACCATGGAGATCGGATCGTGCGCTACGATCCGTCTACCGGTGCCTGTCCGGACCGGATCCGATCCATGCACCAAGCGGAAGGCTACGGCGTGCGACGGTCACGGTCCGAATGGGAGGCACTCCTGCAACTTCCCCTGATGCATACGCTGGTGGCGGAAGAGGGCGGGTCCGCCACCGGTTACCTGATCGTCTCCGACGCCGGCAACAAGCCGGGACTCATCGAAGCGGGCGGCAGCGTGCAGGCCGTGGAGACCCTGTACTCGCACGCCCTTCGCAAGTTGCCGGAGGGCACCCAGGTTCAATCCTACGACCCGTTCACCGGCTCGACGGCGGGGCGCCTCCTGGAGCGGAAACTTCCCGGACGGAGACAACTGACCACCAAGTCCATGATGATCCGGATCAACTGCCCGACGGCGTTCCTGCACAAGATCCGCCCCGGGCTGGAGCGGCGGATGGGGTCGGGCCGGGCGGAGTTCTCGATCAGGGTGACCGACGCGGCCGAGCAGATCAGCTTTCGCTCCACCAGGGAAGGCCTGATTCTGGGCCGGGACCGGCTGAAGCGGCACTACGAGCTTTCCAGACGGGAGCTGACGTCGCTGGTCTTCGGTCCCCACCCGGTCCGTGGTGAAGAGACCGCCGGGATCGAAACCCCGCTGTTCCCCTGCTACTTCCCGCTGTGGCAACTGGATCAGAGCTGATTCGTATACGCCACCGCATCCGCCCAAGACACGTTGATCACCGGACGCCGCCCCGGCCCCAGCCTTCGTCCTCCGCGTGCGCCCGGCCGGTCGCGTCGGTGAACCGATCGTATTCCTCGAACGTCACCTCGTATTTGGACAGCTCGAACGCCTCCACCCTCACCAAGTGAACCGGATGCTCCCAATCAACGCATTCGCGACCCGAAACGCAGCCCATCCGGAAACTTCCTCCGGGGATCTCCATCATCTCCGGCTCGTACGGCAGCCGTTCCCGCGCCTGCGGTTGGACGCGCTGTCTCTCCCCTGCGTTCGCACCGGGGGAGGTCAACACGAGAAGAACGACGACAATGAAGATCAGTCCGGGCATCTGGGATCCCTCCATTTCACCGCCCGTGCGGGCAAGATTTGGGTGCCCGTCATCTTACCGGAACCGCGCCCGGCAGTTACCCGTTCCGGTGCCCGGAATGGAGGAGATCCTCCGATGGGGAACGGAGAGGACCGCGCTAGGTTCCCGGCGCGGCCGCGCTGTCACTTCCGCTTCAGTTGCCGGGCGATCTCGGGGAGGCTGGCCAGCACCACGGCGCCGACCACCTCCAAGTTGGGCCCGGAGAGCTTGTCAAGGGTGTCGGACGGTTTGTGCCAGTGGGCGTAGTTGAGGTCGATGAGGTCCACGGCGGGGATCCCCGCGCGGAGGAACGGGATGTGGTCGTCGTCGATGGGGGATGCGCGTCCCGAGGGCCGGAAGATTCGTTCGTGCCCCGACCGCAAGGCCTGGTCCCAGATGATCTTGTTCAGCCACGGAGTGGAATTCGCTTCCCGGAAGATCCGCAGGTCCTTTCCGCCCACCAGGTCCAACAGGATCATGGCCCCGACGTTTCGCAGGGTCCCCCGGTCTCCCTCCCGCTTAACGAACTCCCGGCTGCCGTAGAGGCTGTCCGCCGAGGTCCATTCCCCCAGTGCCTCTTCCCCGTCGAAGAAGACGAACCACAAGGTGAGACCGGTGGGGTTGTGCTGGACCAGCACCCGGGCCAGCTCCAGGACCAAGCCGCTGCTGGAGGCGCCGTCGTTGGCCCCCACGAACTTGAAGGTGTCGAATAACTTGCTGTCGTAGTGGCTGGCCAAAATCAGGACCCGCTCATTCGGACCCGGGAGGATGCCCCGGATGTTGGTCATCCGCAGACGGCCCCGGGGCGTGACCGGACGAAAACGTTGGGTGTCCACCTTAAGGCCCAGGGCTTCCAGTTGCCCGGCGATGTACTCGCCCACCTTCCGTTGGGCCTCGGTTCCGGGAGGATGGGGACCGTGGCGCACCATCTCCCGGGTGTGGCGGAGGACCTGAAGGCCGTCGACGCCGGCTCCCTGGCCGCAGCAGACGGCCAGCGCCAGCAGAGTTAGAACACGGATGAAAAGTCCCTTGGACATGTTACCGGGAGATCCGGTGCGAGCACTCGGAGCGAGCGCTCGGCTTGCGCGATGGAGGACCGGCCGGGACGCGGCGCCGGCCGAACTCCGTGGCGACTTTCGCCACGGGCTGCTATCCTACATTGCTCAATTTCGTACTATACCCCAGAAAGGAGCCGTTCATGAAAGTCTATGACAGCAGGGAGATCCGCAACGTCGCCCTGATCGGTCATGGGGACTCCGGCAAGACCACCCTGGCCAGCGCCATGCTCTACTCGGCCGGGGCGGTGAACCGCCTGGGTCGAGTGGACGACGGGAATACGGTCACCGATTACGACGACGACGAGATTTCCCGGCAGATCACCATCAACACGGCCGTGGCCCACTGCGAGTGGGGATCCAGCAAGATCAACATCATCGATACGCCGGGCTATCCGGCTTTCATCCTGGACGCCAAGTCCTCCCTGATGGGGGCCGATTCGGCCCTGCTGGTGGTCGATTCGGTAGCCGGCGTCGAGGTGCAGGCGGAGAAGGCGTGGGAGTTTGCCGACGAGCATCGGCTGGCCCGCGCGGTGGTCTTCAACAAGCTGGACCGGGACCGGGCCGGCTTCGAGAGAAGCCTGGGGTCGGTTCACAAGTCCTTCGGGCGGACAGTGGTGCCGGTGCAGATTCCCATGGGCGAGGAGGCTTCCTTCCGGGGAATCATCGACCTGATCGGTGAGAAGGCCTACGTCTGCGACGGGGACGGGAGCGGGAACTTCCAGGAAACAGCCATTCCGAACGAGTTTCAGGAGGAATCCGAGCAGCGCCGTGAAGAGCTGATCGAGATGGTGGCCGAGAGCGACGACGATCTGATGGAGAAGTACTTCGAGGAGGGCACCCTGACCCAGAGCGAGCTGGTCCAGGGGCTGCGCAGCTTCTTCGTCGACCGGTCCATCGTCCCCGCATTCTGCGTGTCGGCCGGAAAGAACATGGGGGTGAAGCAGCTCATGGACGCCATGGTGGAACTCTTCCCCAATCCTTTGGAAAGGACTCCCGTTCCGGGCCTGACGGCGGGATCGGAGGATGAGGAGGTGGAGCTCTCCATCTCTGCGGGCGGCCCCGTCACGGCCTACGTCTTCAAGACTCTGGCCGATCCCTTTGCCGGGCGCATCAATCTGGTGAAGGCAATCATCGGCACCGTCAAATCGGACGCGAACCTGCGCAACCGGACCGCCGAATCCAACGAACGCCTGGGTTCGGTCCACATCCCCCAGGGAAAGAGCTACGAGCCCGTGGCGGAACTCCGGCCCGGAGACCTGGGCGCGGTGATGAAGCTGAAGAATACCGCCACCGGCGACACCCTTTCGGAACCCTCGGCCCCCAGCATCGTCCGCAAGGTGAAGTTTCCCGAGGCCGCCATCAGCTTCGCCGTGGAGCCCAAGTCGCGGGGCGACGAAGACAAGATCGGCAACGCCATCGCCCGGGTGATCGAAGAGGACCCCTCCATCTCGTTCCGCCGCGAAGCCCAGACCAAGGAGTTTCTGCTTTCCGGCACCGGTCAGCTGCACGTGGAGGTGACGGTGGCCAAGCTGGAGCGCAAGTACGGCGTCCACGTCATTCTGAAGCCGCCCAAGGTGCCCTACCGCGAGACCATCACCGGAACCGCCGACGTCCACGGCCGGCACAAGAAGCAGACCGGCGGACACGGGCAGTTCGGAGACTGCAAGATCCGGATGGAAGGGCTTCCTCGAGGCTCCGGATTCGAGTTCGAGAACGAGATCTTCGGCGGCTCCATTCCCAGGAATTTCATCCCGGCCGTGGAAAAGGGGATCGTGGCGTCGGCGGAAAGAGGGTTCGTGGCCGGGTATCCGGTGGTGGACTTCAAGGTCACCCTCTACGACGGCAGCTACCACGACGTGGACTCCTCGGAGATGGCCTTCAAGATCGCCGGGTCGCTGGCCTTCCGCAAAGCCATGGAACAGGCCCGGCCAGTGCTGCTGGAGCCCATCATGAAGGTGGAGGTCTACGTGCCGGAGGAGAACTCGGGCGACATCATGGGCGACCTGAACTCCCGGCGGGGACGGATCCAGGGCATGGACATCAAGACCGGAATGCAGGTGGTCCACGCCGAAGTCCCGCTGGCGGAGATGCTCAACTACGCGCCGACGCTGACCTCCGTGACGGGAGGACGGGGCAGCTTCCACATGGAAAAGTCCCACTACGACGTGGTTCCGCCGCACTTCGCCGAAAAGGTGATCGAGGAGGCCAAGCGGGACAAGAAGTAGGAGCGGCGACTTTCTTGTCGCCGATTGGAGCGACGGCTTTCTTGCCGCCGCACTCCGAATGCAACATTTGGGAACCGGGGAATTAAGAATGGGCGACTGGGAAATCGCCCCTCCGGCGCCGCCCGTCAGGTAAGCTCATCAAACACCATGTTTCCCAAGCTGTTGGAAATCGGCCCCCTGACCCTTCACACCTACGGGGCGCTGTTGGCGACCGGCATCCTGTCGGCCATCTTTCTTTTCGCCCGGCTGGGGGCCCGCGACGGCATACCCCGGCAGCGGAGCTGGGACCTGGGATTCATCATCATCCTGACGGCCATCATCGGCGCCAAGCTGCTGATGATCCTCACCGACTGGGAGACCTATCTGGTGCAGGATCCTTCAAGGTTGTTCACCCTGGGGTTCTGGCAGGCCGGCGGCGTCTACTACGGGGGGCTGCTGGGGGCCATGGCCGGCAGCTATCTCTACGTCCGGCGGCAACCGTCCATGAACTTCCCGACGGTGGCGGACGCCGCGGCGCCGGCCATCGCCCTGGGACAGACCGTCGGCCGTCTGGGCTGTTTCGCCGCCGGCTGCGACTACGGCCAGCCCTGCTCGCTGCCCTGGGCCGTCACTTTCACCAGCGAGTACGCCCATCGCATGGTGGGCGTCCCCATCGACGTGGCGCTGCACCCGACCCAGATCTACGAGTCGCTGGCAACGTTCGTGCTGTTTCTCTTCCTGCTCTGGCTGCACGGGGCGCGGCGCTTCAAGGGACAAGTCTTCGCCGCCTACCTCCTCTGCTACTCGATCCTGCGCTTCGGGATCGAGTTCTTTCGGGGCGACGCCGACCGGGGCTTCGTGCTCGGAGGAGCTCTCTCCACCTCCCAGTCATCAGCCTGCTACTCGTTCCCTGCGGCCTGCTGCTCTACCGCTACATGAGAAGAAACCCGGTGCCTTCACGCCGTGGTTGAAACCGACGAGACTCGAACCGAGACGATCCGCCTCAAGGTGAGTTCCAGCGACGCGGGCCGGCGCGTGGACGCCTACCTGAGCCGCCGGCTCTCCCGGTTCAGCCGCAGCAGTATCCGGCGCTGGGTGGAGAACAACCGGGTCCTGGTCTGCGGCCAGGGCCGCAAGCCCAGCTACCGGCTGCGTCCGGGAGACGAGATCCGGGTGGATCCGCCCCCGCCGGAGCCCTCGCACCTGACGCCGGAACCGATTCCCCTGAACGTGCTCCACGAGGACCCGTGCCTGCTGCTGGTGGACAAGCCGGCGGGACAGGTGGTGCATCGGGAGCCGGCAACCGGAGCGGGACTCTGGCCAACGCCCTGGCCTACCATCTGGAGAAGTTGAGCCGAGAGGAGACCGTCAGGCCGGGAATCGTGCACCGGCTGGACAAAGGGACCTCGGGACTCCTGGTGGTGGCCAAAACGGAGCAGGTACACGATCATCTCTCCGGCCAGTTCGCCCGACGGGAGGTCCGGAAGCGGTATCTGGCCCTGGTGCACGGCTCGGTGGAGATGGACCGGGGCGAGATTGACGTGTCCATCGGGCGCCATCCCCGGTCCCGAACCCGGATCTCGACCCGGACCCGCAAGCCGCGCCGCGCCCTGACCCGCTACCGGGTGCTCTCGCGGCATCCGGGCTTCACCTACCTGTCGGTCGCGCCGCACACCGGACGGACGCACCAGATCCGGGTCCACCTGACTCATCTGGGGCACCCGGTGGTGGGAGACGACACCTATGGCGGCCGGCGGCTCCGCCGGTTGCCCGATTCGATCCGCGCCTCGGCAATGGTCGGGATGGGACGCCACTTCCTCCACGCGGCCTCCCTGGCCTTCGTCCACCCCGGCACCGGACGGCGGGTGCGCTTCGAGAGTCCTCTGCCGCAGGAGCTTGAAGCGGTTCTGGCTGTTTTGGAATAATGGGCTAGTTTATGTACCCAGCAAACCTCCTCACCAGGGTTCTGATCGTCCTGTCTCTGATTCCGGGCCTCCTGGCCCAGTCGAGCGCCGAGGCCGGAGACGATTCGCTGGAACCGTTCCGGGTGGAGGTGGATGCGGTGAACGTCCTGGTGGCGGTCCACCACAAGAAGACCGGCCGCTTCGTCACCAACCTCTCGCCGCAGCACTTCATCATCAAGGAGGACGGCCGCCGCCAGCAGATCACCAACTTCGCGGCCCAGACCAACCTGCCCCTGACCATCGCCATCTGCGTGGACGCCAGCGCCAGTGTCCGGCTCAAGCTGGGCTTCGAGAAGGAGGTGGCCACCGACTTCCTGTTCGACGTGATGCGGCCCACCGACAAGGCACTGCTCCTGGAGTTCGACACCGGGGTGACGCTGCTGCACGACTTCACCTCCAATCCCAACGCGCTGCTGGCCGAGATCGACAACCTGAGGGCGGGCGGAGGCACCTCCCTTTACGACGCCATCTACCTGATCTCGGAGCAGAAGATGCTGCAGGAATACGGTCGCAAGACGATCCTGGTCCTCTCGGACGGGTCGGACCTGACCAGCGTCCACACCTTCGACGAGACGCTCCGGATGGCCTATCTGGCCGAATCGACCATCTACGCCATCAGCACCACCCGTTTCGGGGCGGGCGAGGACGCCAGGGGCGACGACGCCCTGGAAAAACTGACCGGGAACACCGGTGGCACGGTCTTCTTCCCCCACTCCAGCAACAACCTGGCCGAGGCCTTCAAGACCATCGACCAGGAACTGCGGAGCCAGTACAACCTCACCTACGTCCCCACCAACAGGAAGAAAGACGGCACCCTCCGGAAGATCGAGGTGGAGGTGAAGGCGGACGACGTCCGGATTCGCCACCGGCGGGGTTACTACGCGCCGTTCGATCCCATGGACAAGTGGAAGCAGCGGGCTCTGGAGCGCGAGCAGCGGCGGTTCCAGGATGAGCAGGAAGAGGCCAAGGAGAAGACGAAGGAGTAACCCGAGTCAGAAGCCCAGCTGCGAGACTCGCTCGCGGTACCTCTCGCTCCAGAATCCGGCAAGCCCGCGGTAGTAGCGACCCTCCTCAGTCCGACCCCGTTTCTCACACCCACCCGCCAGAATCTCCGATTTGCGAACGATCTCGGCAGCGGTCCAGGTCTCCTGCTGCAGGCTGAGGATCCCGCCCTCGACGGTCTTCACCATGGCCCGCACCCGAAACGGTCCAGTCCCCAGGTACTCCTGGAGAGCTGGTCGGCATGGCCACCGGTCTTGACCAACAGGGCCGGTCCACGAAGCAGATGGGATGGCGGGCGAACATGCGGAGCCAGAGTTCGTAGTCCTCGCAAACGGGGAACGTCTCGTCGAATAGTCCGCATCGATCAAGAAGCTGTCGCGAGATAAGGATGGAACTGGGGCTGATGACGCAGCGGGGGAGAGAGTAGCGGTAGACCCAGCCGCCGTACTTACGATGGATCTTCTTGGGGTTCACCCGGCGGCCATGCCGGATCCAGATCTCGTCGGAGTGGACAGCCAAGTAGCCCGGATGGGAATCCAGAGCCCCCAGCTGAGTCTCCAGCTTTCGCGGAAGCCAGTAGTCATCGCTGTCCAGGAACGCGATCCAGGGTGAATCGGCGAGTCGAATCCCCAGGTTGCGCGCGGCACTCACTCCTTGGTTTTCGGTTCTCAAGTACCGGACTCGCGAATCATCCGGATTGGACCAGTCCTTGTCCGTGCCATCGCCGGACCCGTCATCCACGATGAGAAGTTCCCAGTCACGAACGGTCTGTGCCTGGACCGACTCCACGGCCCGGGTGAGGGACTTCCGCCGGTTGTGGGTCGGAATGATGACGCTGACAGACGTTTGGGGCACGGCTCACTTTCGAAATCGGACGCTCATCGATTCCCACTCTTGACCCAGGTTGAGCAACTGACGGCTCCACTCAGCCCATCTCTGTTCCTTCTCCACTGCATTCCCGCAGCGTTCGCACCAGGTAGGTGTGCCTGTCCTCAGATTCGGCGAAGAGGCGTACGACTCCAAATTCGACGAAATCGCATTGTCGCAGGAATGACAAGGAATTCCAGGCTTGGCCCCGGCCCGAACTTGATTTTCCCTTGCCGGTGACGTTTACTACCGGCGTGGCTCACTTGAGCAATCGCCCGCAAAGATTCGCAGAAATGGAGATCTGGAGTCGACGGCTCGACGTAGTCGGCCCAGGCCCTCTCTTACCTGGAAGCCCTCGCTAGCCTTAGCAGATCAATCCTTGATCTGTAACTCGGTTGCTCAGCAATCGGGTTTTTCTCTTTCGAAAAGTCGTCCGGTCGAAGTCTCGGGAAATTCTCTCTGCCAGTGCAGATCGAAGGAGCGCCTCAGTGTCTTCACGCTACCGAATTCTTCGCCCCTTGGAACCCGGGCCGGACCTGCGAGTCTACTTGGCCGTTGACGAATGGGACACCGCCCGAAACAAAGTCCTGAGTCTGTTGCCGGGAAAGATCACGTCCCCGACCAGCCTTCTGGATGTGGAACGCCTGTACGAGATGCGTACTGCGCTCGATCATCCCTGGCTCCACCCGGTCCAAGACGTCGCCTTTCGAGGTAAACGCCCCGGTTTCATCTGCGATTATCTGGCTCGGAAACTCATTGACGCAAAGGGAGGACGGCTGACGCCTTCCCGAGCGATGAAGTGTTCTGCGCAGCTCGCAGAGCTGCTCTCTTACCTTCACCACAGAGGATTCCTCTGCGGATACCTGAAGCCTTCTCATCTTTTCGTGGGGAACTGCGGGGATCTGCTTCTCAATCTTCCGGCTCCCAAGCAGGGCCCGTCCGGACAGTCTCTCCCGGCCATGTCATTCGGTATGCCTCACCAGAGTGGATCAGACATGGAACCACTTCGACGCAAAGCGACCTCTACTCGCTCGGAATGGTCCTCTACCGGCTGTTTACGGGCCACGATCCCTATCTGGAGAAGAACCCCGAAGTCCTGCTGCAGAAACAGGGCCTGACCTACCCGGCCCGGCCCCGGAAATTGAATCCCGACATTCCAGCCAACGTGGAGCAACTGATTCTGGATCTCATTCAGAAGGATCCGGAAACTCGCCCCCCATCGGCCGCCTATGTGAGCGCCGCGCTACAGACCGGCATCCGCTTGGCCGCTCCTCCATCACCACGATTCCGCTGCCCGCCTATTGGCAGGACAGACGAGTCCACTAAGCTCCGCCAAATCTTGGATCTCCATATCCAGGATCCCAAGCCTCGATTCGTCTGCATCGCCGGCTCCAGCGGAATCGGCAAAACGGCTGTGACGAAACGGGTCGAATTGGCGGCGCGGCTCCGCAGAACCACGACCTTCTCAGTGAGCCATCACCCCGGTGACGGGATCCTGGAAGCGTTCCAGGCGGAATCCGAACTCGGCCAGCGCTGGAGGTTCATCGACACTTGGCAGGCGGCGAAGAGTTCCACACAGCTCATCGAAACCCTGCTCTCGTTTCTTAGGAACGCGTCCTCACTCTCTCCGGTCGTCTTCTGCATCAACGACCTGCAATGGATGGATGAGAGTTCTCTGGAACTATACGGACGCGTGTTTCGAAACGACCCCATTCCGATCCTTTTCGTCGGCAACTACCGAACCGATGAACTTCCGGAATATTGGAACACGTTGAAATTGGAGCTGGAACAGTATGGACACTTGGAGGAGGTCCGGCTCTCA
>CATOST010000028.1 GCA_951812665.1 uncultured Acidobacteriota bacterium | reverse complement strand
CCGGGACCGCAAGTTCGAGATCATCGAGGAGGTCTGCCTCCGATACGACCTGGACGGCGTCGAGCTGGACTTCATCCGGCATCCCGTCCTCTTCAAGAGCATCTTCGAAGGAGAGGCTGTCACCCCCCGAGCAGATCTCCCTCATGACTGCCTTCATCCGGAGGGTTCGGCAGCGCATGGACGAGATCGGACAGGAGCGCGGACGGCCTTTCCTGCTGGCGGTTCGGACTCCGGACGATCTGGAACGTTCCCTGGGCATCGGCCTCGATCTGGAGGCCTGGATGCGCGAAGGTCTGGTGGACATGCTGTTCCTGGGAGGCGGTTACGCTCATTTCTCTCTGCCCGTCGCGAAGATGGCTGAAGCCGCCCATGCCTACGGCGTGCCGCTCTACCCCTGCATCAACAATCCCGGCCAACTGATGGACGGCAAGGGAAACGAGATGACCCGGGCCTTGGCCACCAAGTGGTACGCCGACGGCGCCGACGGCATCTATTTCTGGAATCTTACTGCTCCCTGGGAGCAGATCCGCGACGAGGCCCGGTGGCGGGCGCTCCGGAAACGTGTCTACGCCTGTCTGGAGGGCATCGACGACCCCAAGGCGCTGGAAGGCAGGGAGAAGATCTACGCGGCCGCCGAAGAGGTCTGGTTCCCCTACGCGTTCATCTCCAGCGCCGGCGTTCTACCCGCGCGCTTGGAGCCGGGCAGCCGGACCGGGGTTCCCATCGTCATCGGTGACGACGTGCCGCGTCTGGAGCGGGAAGGACGGTTGGAAAGCGCCGAACTCACGCTCGAGCTGAAGGGCGCCTTGGCCAAGCCGGAACAACTCGTCGTGAACCTCAATGGAAAGACGTTGGCGGGCGGGCAGTTGCTCCAACCCGAGGCGGAGACGGATCCGTCCCGCGTGACGTTTGCACTGACGGCCGGCGCCTTGCGCCAAGGAGAAAACCTGGTGGAGGCCGGTCTCCGCGAATCCGCTCCCGATGGGGAATTGACACTCTCCAAGGCCGCCCTGAGACTGATTCCCGGTGAACCTGCGCCATGACCTCCGACCAGTCTGCAGCCTCCGTCCCAGCGGTCGACGGACTCTTTCGCCTGGACGGCCAAGTGGCAGTGGTCACCGGCGGGGGCGGCAGCATCGGCCGCATGGCTTCCCACGTCCTGGCCCAGGCCGGAGCCGCAGTGGTGGTGGCCGACCGCGACTTGAAGGCGGCGGAGCGGGTCGCGGCGGAGATTGTCCGCGCTGGAGGACAAGCCGCGGTCCGGGAATGGGACGTGACCCTCTGGAGTCGGAGGTGACCGCCGGGTTTGGGCAGGTTCTGGAGGAATACGGGCGTCTGGACGTGTTGGTCAACAGCGTGGGAGGCGGGAAACACGTTCCGGCCATGGAGATGAGCCTGGGGGACTGGAACGAGGTCCTCACCCGGAACCTGACCTCCACCTTCCTGTGTTGCCGGGAAGCGGGTCGCCGGATGGCGGCCCGGGGAGCCGGCAGCATCGTCAACATCTCGTCCATCCTGGGCCACGGCGGCGGCGGGATGTATCCCAACTCGGCCTACCACGCCGCCAAGGGGGCGGTGGTGAACCTGACCCGGGCGCTGGCCGCGGAATGGGGCCGCCACGCAGTCCGGGTCAACGAGATCGCTCCCACCTTCACCGACACGCCGCTGGCCGCGTCCATTCTGCACATTCCCGAGATGCGGACGGCCATCGAGGAGTACACTCCCCTGGGTCGCGTGGCCCAAGTTGGAGACATGGCCGGAGCGATTCTCTATCTGGCTAGTTCCGCGTCCGCCATGGTCACGGGGCACAGTCTGTACGTGGACGGGGGTTGGTTGGCTCGCTGAACCGAGCCGGCAATTGAGAAACGAAGGAGAAACCATCGCCATGGGAATCGAAGGGCCGACGACGGAACAACTGCTGGACATGTACGCCGCCATGTGGCGCATCCGGCTGTTCGAAGAGCAGGCGGAGTACCAATCCGGCCAGGGGAAGGTCCTGGGGGCGCTGCACACCTACATCGGACAGGAGGCGGTGGGAGTCGGGATCTGTGCCCATCTCACCGACGCCGATTACATCACCTCCACCCACCGGGGCCACGGTCACTGCATCTCCAAGGGCGCCGACGTCCGGCGCATGATGGCGGAGCTGTTCGGGCGCGTCACCGGCTACTGCAAGGGAAAGGGAGGCTCCATGCACATCGCGGATTTCGCCGTGGGGATGCTGGGAGCCAACGGCATCGTGGCGGGCGGGTTCGGTCTGGCCACGGGAGCCGGCCTGGCCGCGCAGATGCGCGAGAGCGGGCAGGTGGCCGTCTGTTTCTTCGGAGACGGCGCCGTCAATCGCGGACCCTTCCACGAGAACATCAACCTGGGGGCCGTCTGGCGGCTCCCCGTGGTCTACGTCTGCGAGAACAACCAGTACGCCCAGTGGACGCCTCAGGAGGAGATCACCCTGGTGACCGACGTGGCGTCCATGTCCTCCGCCTACGGCATTCCCGGCTCTCAGGTGAACGGCATGGACGTCCTGGCCGTCTACGAGGCGGCCGGCGAAGCCGTCGAGCGGGCCCGCCGAGGCGAGGGCCCCACCTTGATGGAGTGCAAGACCTACCGCTTCCACGGCCACAACTTCGGGGACCCTCAGCAGTATCGGACCAAAGAGGAGATTTCCGACTGGTCCGGCCAGCACGATCCCATCCAGGGACTTGGGGCCCATCTCCTCCAAGAGGGGATCCTGACGGCTGAGGAAGCCGAGTCGATCCGGAAATCGGTGGAGGAGGAGATCGCCGACGCGGTGCGATTCGCGGACGTGAGTCCCTACCCCGGCCCGGAGGAGTTGACCCGCGACGTCTTCTCCACCCCGGTTGCGTGAGAAAAGAACCGTCCAGAAGGAGGACCAGCCCGTCATGCCCTCGATACCCATGAACCAGGCGATTCGAGAAGCCCTGCACGAGGAGATGGCCCGGGATTCGAGCATTTTCGTCCTGGGCGAAGACGTGATCGCCCACGGAGGACCCTATGCGGTCACCCGGGGCATTGCCGAGAAGTACCCCGACCGGATCCGGCAGACCCCCATCTCCGAGGCCGCCATCGTCGGCACCGCCGTCGGCGCCGCCATGTGCGGACTGCGTCCGGTGGCGGAGATCATGTACGTCGACTTCATCACCTGCGCCATGGATGAAGTGGTCAATCAGATGGCCAAGGTCCGCTACATGTTCGGAGGCCAGACCGACGTCCCGGTGATTTTGCGGCTCCCCTCGGGTTCGGCAAGGTTGATCGCCGCCCAGCATTCACAAAGCCTGGAAGCCTGGTTCATGCACGTGCCCGGCTTGCAGGTCGCGGTTCCTTCCACTCCCCGCGATGCCAAGGGGCTCATGAAGTCGGCTCTGCGGGGCCGGGACCCGGTCATGTTCATCGAGTACAAACGCCTCTACTCGGTCAAGGGAGAGGTTCCGGACACGGAATACGTGATTCCCTTCGGCCAGGCCGACGTCAAGCGCGAAGGGGATGATATTACGGTGGTGGCGTCCGGCCCCATGGTGGGGAAGGCGCTGGAAGCGGCGCGGATCCTGAGTGCGGAAGACATCGAGCTGGAGGTGATCGATCCCCGGACCCTGGTCCCGCTGGACGCGGACACGATTTTCTCCTCGGTGGAGAAGACCAACCGGGCCATCGTCACCGACGAAGAGGTCCGCCGGGGAGGCTCAAGCGCGGAACTGTCCTCCCGGATCGCCGAAGAATGCTTCGACTATCTGGACGCCCCCGTTCGGCGGGTCGCCGCCGCCGACGTCCCCATGCCCTTCAGCCCCGTGTTGGAGAAGCTGGCGGTGCCCAGCGTCGAGAAACTGCTCGCCGCGGCGCGGGACCTGGTCGCGTAGAGGACGAACCTGATGGCGGTGAAATTCGGAATGCCCAGCCTGGGCCATACCATGGAATCGGGGACGGTTCTGGAGTGGCTGAAACAAGAGGGAGACAGCCTCGCCAAGGGAGACCCCCTGCTGATGGTGGAGACCGACAAGGTGACCACCGAGGTGGAGGCGCCCATGGACGGCGTGCTTCACAAGATCGTCGTCCCCGCCGGCCAGGAGCGGCCCATCGGCGCGCTGCTGGCGATCCTGTTGACCCCCGGTGAGAGCCCCGATCCGGCGGAGACGGCTCGCCTGTTGGCTCCGGAGGGAGCCCCGGCTGCTCGGAAGAAGGCACCAGGAGCCGCGACCCGTCCCTCACCGCGGCGCAAACGGCCCGCCAAGTCCGGCCGCTTGCGAATCTCTCCGGTCGCCCGGAGGCTGGCCGCCCGGCACGGCGTGGATCCCGCCACCGTTGCCGGTTCCGGCCCGGGCGGACGGATCACCAAGGACGATATTCTGCGTGCGGCCGCCGCCGCCGCTTCCCCTCCCCAGCCCGCCCAAGCACCCGAGTCTACTCTCGGAGTGGCCCGGACGATTCCCCTGACCGGAACCCGGGGCCGGGTAGCACAGCGTCTCTCCCAGAGTTGGCGGGAGATCCCCCGGGTGACGGAAGTGATGCACGTGGACATGAGCCGGACGGTGGATTTCCGTGAGACTAATCTCTCCCGCTGGGAGTCCAGCTGCGGAATCCGGATCTCCCTCAACGACCTGGTGACGAAGGCGGTGGCCTTGGCGTTGGAGCGACATCCCCTCCTCAATGCCACGCTGGTGGACAACCAGGTTCGAGTCCACGATGGGATCAACATCGGCCTGGCCGTCCATCTGGACCAGGGATTGGTGGTGCCGGTTCTGAAAGATGCCGGCCAAAAGCACCTGGAGCAACTGGCCCAGGAAAGCCGGTCCTTGGCCGGCAAGGCTCGGAACGGAACTCTGGATCTGGCCGACGTCAGCGACGGGACCTTCACCATCACCAACCTGGGCGGCGCCCACGTCGACCTGTTCACCCCCATCATCAATCCTCCCCAGGTGGCGATTCTGGGAATCGGCCGGATCCAGCCCAGGCCGTTGGCCGTCGACGGGCAGTTGGAGGTCGTTCCCACGGCCTACCTCTGCCTGGTCTTCGATCATCGGGCCGTCGACGGACACCCGGCCGGCCTCTTCCTGAAAGAACTGCGGGACCTGTTCGCCCACCCGGAAGAATACGCGGGGAAGTGAGGAGTGAGAGAAGAGGCCGGGGCGGACGTTTGGGTGCCCAAAGAGCCTGTGTTACGATTTGGCGCTTCTCCGAGGAGATAAAGAAAATATGAAGGAAAATCTTCCGCTGCTTCCCACGTCGGTCATCGGCAGCCATGCCATTCCGAGCTGGTTCTATACCGCGTTGGAGGCCATCGAGGCGGGAAAATACGGCAAGACCGACAAACGGGAACTCTACGATGACGCCGTGAGCATCGCCATCCGGGATATGGAACGGGCCGGCGTGGACGTCATTTCCGACGGGGAAATGCGGCGCTGGCACTTCGTCCAGAGCTTCTACGAGAAAATGGAAGGCATCGAATCGGAAGCGCCGCTTCGCAAGGTGGGCTTGTACGCCTACGACTCGGTGCCCCGGTACCGGCTGCGGGAAAAGGTGGCCGTCCCCCGTGGACTCGGCGTGGTCGAGGAGTTCAAGTACCTGAAGACCCAGACCGACAAACCGGTCAAGGCCACCTGTCCGGGTCCCTTGACCGTCACCATTCACCTCAGGGACTCGTCGGTGCGGGAGTTCTACCGCGACCGCATGGAGCTGTTCTGGGAATTCGCCGAGGTCGTGAACCAGGAACTCAAGGACCTGGTTAAGGCGGGAGCCGATTACATTCAGTTGGACGAGCCCTCCTTCGCCATCATCCCCGGGGAACTGAAGGAGTACCTGGACCTGTACAACCGGTGCGTGGAAGGGGTCGATGCCAGGATCGCCTTCCACATCTGCTTCGGCAACCTGGGGTCGCGCCCCCGCGGCAAGCGGGATTACGGGCCCATGATTTCCTACCTGCTGGAGGCCAAGTGCGACGAGTACGTTCTGGAGTTCGCAAACCGGGAGATGCACGAGCTGAAGATCTGCCGCGAGCTGTCCCAGGAACGGGACATCGGCGTCGGCGTCATCGACATCAAGTCCTTCTACCGGGAGAAGCCCGCAGACGTGGCGGACCGAATTCGCGCAGCTCTGCAATATATTCCGCCCGAGAAGCTCTGGATCGTACCCGACTGCGGCTTCTTTCAGCTCCCGCGATGGATCACGGTCAATAAGCTGCGCAACATGGTGGCCGGAACCCGCATCGTCCGGCAGGAGTTGACCGGGTCCCCGGACTGACTCTCGAAGCAGTACGAGAAAGAAGGTGGAAATGACCGACGTTCTCAAAGTGGGCCGGACCCTGACGACGGAGCACACCGTCAGCGACGATCTGACCGCAGACCGTTTCGGGAATCCGGGTGTCCAGGTGCTGGCCACGCCGGCACTGGTGGCGCTCATCGAAGCGTGCGCCATCCGCTGCGCTGCGCCGACCCTGGCCGAGGGCCAGGGCACGGTGGGAACCCGGGTGAACATGCAGCATCTGGCTCCGACGCCGGTGGGCATGAAGGTGACGATCCGGGTCGAGCTGGTGGAACTGGAGGGCAAGCGGCTCGGGTTCGAATTCCAGGCCCATGACGAACGGGACCTGATCGCCCGAGGCACCCACGAGCGCTTCATCCTTGGATCCATGGCCCGGTTTCTGGCCCGAGCCGGCGAGAAGTCAGGTGCCGGCGACTGAATCGGTCCAACTCACCATTCGGGACGGAGTGGCCTGGCTCACTCTCAACCGGCCCCAGGTGCTCAATGCACTGGACCAGGAGATGGTCCGGCGTTACGCGCAATTCCTGAACCGGATCCGCGACGACGACTCGGTCCGGGTCGTGGTGACCCGGGGTGCGGGGCGCGCCTTCTGTTCGGGCAGCGATCTGCGTGAGTTGGCGCCGCTCTCGGCTGCCGAGGCCACCTCCCTGGAAAGGGGCTATGGGGAAGCTTTCGGTCTGCTCGATTCCCTGCCCCAGCCGACGTTGGCGCTGGTCCACGGCTATGCTCTGGGGGGCGGTCTTCAGGTCACCCTCTACCACGACTTACGGATTGCGGCTGGGAACGCCGTGTTCGGCCTTCCCGAAGTGGAACTGGGATGGACTCCACCTTGGTCGTTGGGGAGGACGGTCGATCTGCTGGGGGGAGCCGCTGCTCGCTGGCTGCTTCTGACCTGCGAGAAGATCGACGCGTCTCGTGCTTACCAGATGGGGCTGGTCAACGAGGTCGTGCCGGATTCGGAGCTCGTGAGCCGGGGCGAAACGTTGGCGCGGCGGCTCGCCTCGTTTCCGCCGGAAGGTCTGGCCGGGACCAAGGCGCTCTTGCACCGGATGTCGGAACTCAGGAGCGACCACTGGGAAGGCGTGGCCTCGGCGGAGTTCTTGGCGTGCTTCGAGAGCCGGGAGAGCCGGAGAAACGTCCAGGACTTCGTGGGCCGGCGCCGGAAGTAGGATTCGCCTGGGAGGGGGATAGGAGGCGACTTTCTTGTCGCCCACTGGGAGGGGCGGTTTTCTTGCCGCCCACTGGGACAGGCGACTTTCTTGTCGCCTGCTCTTCGCCGTTACTGAAAATTAGGCGGTCGGAAAGTGTAGAGTGGGGACTCCGTCCCATAAGAGCTAACGTGAATAATGTCCCGAACAGTGGCTGTCAACGTGATTGGGCCTTCTCCGTGGAGGTTTTGCCAGGGACGTCGAGATTTCGCTCCATTCCGCGACCATGCGTCTTAGGGAACCGGTCGGCGCCTAAAAGACGCCGCTCCCGGCGACAAGAAAGTCGCCGCTCCCCTACCGCAACAAGTCACGGGAGATAATCTCCCGCATGATCTCGGACGTGCCCGACGCGATTGGCCAGAGCCGATAGTCCCGGGCGAAGCGCTCCACGGCGTACTCCCGCATGTAGCCGTACCCACCGTGCATCTGAACGGCATGGTAGGCGACGCGATTGGCCATCTCGGTGGCGTAGAGCTTGGCCATCGACACCACACGGGTGCACTCCTGCCCCGATGCGAAGAGGGAGGCGGCGTGGTAGGTGAGCTGTTTCGCCGCTTCCGCCTCCGTGGCCATGTCGGCGAGCCGGTGGGCAAGCGCCTGAAACCGGGAGAGGGGCCGGCCGAAGGCATGGCGCTGGTTCAAATACTCGGCGCAGTCCTCCAGGGCCTGCTGGGCAGCGGAAACACACAACACCGCCGCCGCGAGCCGTTCCCGTTGCAGTCCCGAAACCAGTTGCGCGAATCCCTGTCCCTCCACTCCCAGGAGGTTCTCTCCGGGCACCCGGACCTCGTCGAAGACCAGCTCGGCCGTGTCCGAGGCCAACATGCCGGTCTTCTTGAGCTTCCGGCCCACGCTGAAGCCGGGGTTGCCGCGTTCCACCAGGAACTGGGAGAGGCGCTCGCGGCGCGGGCCGTCCTCGCGGGTCCGGGCGGCCACAAAGTAGAGATCCCCGTTCACGCCGTTGGTGATGAAGGTCTTGGCTCCCGTCAGGATCCAGTCGTTGCCGTCGCGGACCGCCCGTGTGGAGAGGGCCGCCATGTCCGAACCGGTGTCCGGCTCGGTGATGGCCAGGGCGCAGATCTTGCGGCCCAGAATGATGTCCGGCAGATAGCGCCGTTTCTGGGCCCCGGTTCCGAAGTGGACCAGCCAGGGAGAGGACATGTCCGTGTGGACAATGACGCCGAAGGCCACGCCGCCGGAGCGGCAGCGCGCCAGCTCTTCGGCCAGGACCACCGACATCCAGAAGTCGGCGCCGCCGCCGCCGTATTCAGGCGGGTACTCGGCGCCGAGGAAACCCAGTTCCCCCATGTGTTCGAACAACGAACGGGGAGTCTCCTCCTTCTCTTCCCACTCCTCCACATGAGGCAGGATCTCCTCCTGCACGAAGCGTCTCAGAGACTCTCGGAAGAGCTCGTGGTCTTCGGAAAAGGGCATGAACGGTCGGCTTTCGGGGATGAGGCGAGAGTCAGCGGCCCTTTTTCTCCAGCTCCCACCTCCGGAGCTCGTTGCGGCGAATCTTTCCGCTGATGGTCTTGGGCAGTTCGTCGATGAACTCCACCTCGCGAGGATACTTGTAGGGAGCGGTGACGTTGCGGACGTGGGCTTGCAATTCTCGGATCAGGTCCTCCGAGGGCCGGGCGGACTGACCGAGCACGACGAAAGCCTTGATGATCTCTCCCCGTAGTTGGTCAGGACTCCCCACGACGGCGACCTCCGCCACCGCCGCGTGCTCCAGCAACGCCGACTCCACCTCGAAGGGCCCGACCCGATAGGCGGAGGTATTGATGACGTCATCGGCGCGGCTGACGAAGTAGAAGTAGCCGTCCTCGTCCCGGGTGGCGCGGTCTCCGGTGATGTACCAGTCGCCTACGAAACAGTTCGCGGTCGCCTCCGGGTTCCGGTAGTACCCGCAGAACAGTCCCAGCGGCCGGTCGGGGCGCACCCGGATGGCGATCTCTCCCTCCTCTCCGGGCGCGACTTCATTTCCCGAGTCGTCTACCACGCCCATCCGGAACCCGGGCGAGGCGACTCCCATGGACCCGGACCGATATTCCATGCCGGGAAACGTGGCCACGCAGAGAACGGTCTCGGTCTGGCCGTAGCCCTCCCAGATGTGATGACCCATCGCCCCCTTCCAGGTGGTGATCACTTCGGGGTTGACCGCTTCGCCGGCGCCCAGACAGTGGCGCAGGGCCCGGGCCGGCCACCGCGTCAGATCCTGCTGAACCAGCATCCGGTAGGCGGTTGGAGGCGCGAAGAAGGTCGTTATGGGGTGCTCGTGGAGCATCCGCAGGGTCCGCTCCGCATCGAAGCGGCCCCGGTGGTCCCAGATGAAGATCGCCGCACCCATGTTCCAGGGAGCGAACAGGCAGGTCCAGGCAGCCTGGGCCCATCCAGTGTCCGACAACGTCCAGTGGAGGTCCGTGGGCCGGTTGTCCAGCCAGAACTTGCCGGTGATGACGTGAGCTTTCGGATAGCTCGCATGGTCGTTCACGACCATCTTTGGCGGTCCCGTGGTCCCCGACGTGAAGTAGATCATGAGGGGATCGGTGGAGAGATTTCGAGGATGATCCATGCTGGGGGAGCTCTTTGCCAGCAGGTCCTCATAACCGAGGCAGCCGGGGCCCCCGCTCACAACGATGACATGCTTCAGCCCCGGACATTCCTCGCGGACCGCTTCGATCCTGTCCGCGTTGGCGGCATCGGTCACAGCCACCGTGGCTCCGGAGGCGTTGATCCGGTAGACGATGTCCTTGTGCCTCAGCAAGGTCGTGCCCGGTACGGTGACGACCCGCGCCCGGATCCCGCCCAGGAGGACCTCCCACCATTCGACGATCCGCGGGAGCATGACGAAGACCCGCTCGGCCGTTTCCACTCCAAGCCCGGCCAGAGCGTTGGCAAACCGGGTCGAAGTCCGGGAGAACTCCCGGAACGTTACCTCCCGGACGTTACCGGCATCGCTGACCCAACGCATGGCCACCTTGGCGGGATCGGCAGCCCAACGGTCGAATACGTCGAAGGCCCAGTTGTAACGCTCGGGGCGGGTGAGCCGGAAACTGGCGTAAGTCTGCCGGTAATCGCCGATCTGGTAGGTGCTCATGAGGCGCCCGAAGCTACCAAGGGACCTCGGAAACTGTCAAGATTCGTTCCGGCGAGTCCGTCGTTCCTACGGCGATGACCGCGTGTTTGGACAAACTGACGTACGCAACCTAAGACGCCTGCGATCAGGATGGTCGAAAAAAGTATAACGAGGTTCAACATCGACTCTTGTCCTGACGAGACGACTTGGTTTTGTGTTCGGCGAAATGGTGTTGCGAAACATCGCGGCTGGATAAGCGACGTGTCGCTGAGCGACCTGCCACGGTGGGTGGGTGCGCGCAGCGGCGAAGTTGTCGAGGTCTGCGTTGCCCATGATTTCCGCCCGGTTGAACCGAGTCGGATGTCCAATGTGTTCTGCCAGCGAGCCCGGGGCCTTGTCGGCATGGAGATCGCCTATTGTGGCGAGGTCTTCCGTGTCGCCCCAACGTGGATGCTCGCAACCAACCGCAGGTTCCAGCGCGTGCTGGATCGGTTTCTGAAGCAACGCAAAGCAAGCGTTGCTGAGTTCGCCAACTACGGCGACCTGCGCGCTTTTTCCGCCCGGCAGTTTCTGCTGTCTGGCGACGGTGAGGCCGGCGCGACAGAGTTGTTTCGCGGGACGCCGTTGGTCTCGCCGACACCATCCGCCGGTGAAAGTCGCGCCGCCGATTTGGCTCAAGGCACCGGGCAATGGATGCTCAACAACCTCTCACCTGAGGGCGCGTTGCCCTATAAGTACTGGCCGAGCCGGGGAACGGTTTCGCCGGCGGACAATGCCATTCGTCGCTTTTTGGCTTCATTGTCTCTTGCGCGCCTGGGAGAACTTCATCGCAGCACCGAAATCCGCGAGGCGGCTCGGCGCAATCTGCGGTTCAACCTGACGCGCTATTTCCAGAATATCGGTGAAGGCCGCGGAGCCATCGTCGAACGCACCGGGGCCAAGCTCGGCGCAGCGGCACTCGCTGCTCTGGCCATTCTGGAGAGCCCGGCCCGCAGTGAGTTTCTGCCCGAATTGGACATGCTGACGGTGGGTGTAAATTCGCTCGTGGACAAGGACAGAGGGTTCCGTACGTTTTTCTTTCCAGCGGAGCGTGATGGTGACAACTGGAACTTCTATTCTGGTGAAGCGCTTTTGTTCTGGGCCGAGGCCATGCGGCGAGGAACGCGATCTGCTCCGACGCTGGAACAGTGTACCGCGGCGTTCACCCGTTGCCGCAGCCGGCACTACCAGGCCCGAAACCCCGCATTTGTACCGTGGCACACACAAGCATGTATGTCGTTGTTCAGCCAGACGGGAAGGCGCGAGTTTGCCGACTTCGCATTCGAAATCAACGACTGGCTGTTGTCGATGCAGCAGTGGGACGAGTGGACGGGGTTGCCTCCTGATCTGTGGGGCCGCTTCTACAATCCGCGGCGGCCGGATTTCGGCCCACCGCACGCGGCCTCTACGGGAGCGTATCTTGAAGGACTCGCGGATGCTATGACGCTGGCCCGTGAGCTGGGCGTTGAAGCTCGCGCGGCCGCCTACGGGCGCGCGATTGCCCGTGGATTGCGGTCCCTGCGGCAACTGCAGTTTCGCGATCAGCGCGATGCCTTCTACATCTCAAGACCAAAGCGCGTGATGGGCGCGCTACGCACCGAGGCCTATGACAACGCGGTTCGAATCGACTCACCTGCTCACGCGCTCGCCGCCGCCGTCAAGATACGGCGGCCGGGCCTTCAGCCGAGCGGTGGTAACACGTCGTATCCGCGACCCGGCGGCGGTAGCACATCGAAGATCAGGTGCACACGGGGTTCATCGGATGGATTTCGGGCCTCGTGCTTGGCCTTGTTGTCAAAGGCCCACAACTCGCCTTCCCGCATCACGACCGTTTTACCCTTCGCAGTCAGCGGGCTGCCATCGGGACTAATCAATACGAGATGGAACCGATCGCGGACTCGATAGTACGCCCCGGCGTCAACATGTGGGCGGACCCAGCCATTTGGCTGCAGAGCGACGAGAGTCACTCGCCCGAGTTCGTAGCCTTGTAGGTCGGCGAACTGTTGGCAGAACGCCAACGTCTTCGGAAACCTCGAAGCGTACCGCGCGACCCGACTCGCGTGAACATCGTTGGCATTGCGGGCCCCCGGAGGGAGCGGCCTCACGGCGACGCGCAGGAAGATGTTTCGCGTGTCGCGTTGGCAACGGACCTTGCGCTGGCGACTCGTGTTGGCTAGCCATACCTCTGGGGAAGCATTGAGCTCAGCCACGAATGGCTTTACATCGATGCCCTCCTCGATTCTCTTAAACAGCGACGCGGTTTTCGACCTCGTCGCGGACATGTGGGAGTTCATCACCATCCTCCTTTCACAGTCTGTACTGGGCAGTTCACTCTCCAGAGAAATGTGGGAGCCATAGGGAGCCGAGCATTGGTGAGGTCGCAACTGTCTCCTCACCCGGGCGAGTGCCGATTTCAGCAATACGCTGCCGCACTCGTCCAACCCCAGTTGGCGTCATTGTCAGTCGTCGTCATCGTCGTCGTCATCGCCGTCGCCATCGCCGTCACCATCGCCGTCACCGTCGCCATCGCCGTCACCATCGCCGTCACCGTCACCATCGCCGTCACCGTCACCATCGCCATCGCCGTCCCCGTCGCCATCGCCATCCCCGTCGCCATCGCCGTCACCATCGCCGTCACCATCGCCGTCCCCGTCGCCATCCCCGTCGCCGTCGCCATCGCCGTCACCATCGCCATCGCCATCACCGCCCCCGGGCCGTGGAGGTACCCCTGGTGTCGTCGGGGGCAGACCTGGTGTCGGCGGCTGCGGATTGGACGGTGGCGGGAGGGTATTGTCCGAAACCGTCTGACTTTTCCCAACACCCCCACTTGCCAGATTTGCAATCCACTTGCTGTCAGCGCGGCCTTCGGGAATCAGCGTGCCATCTGGGCCCGAATTGCCGACGCGATACACGTCGAAACTTTGGCGGTTCATCAGATAGGCACGGATCTCATAGTCCTTCCCAGGCTCCAGATCCGGGATCGTCAAAACCGTATCAGGGGTTACGCCCGAAACAACGCGGAAGGTGGGGGGACCGCTACCGGTTTTCCATCCAAGCCGGACGTAATAGGGTGGAGCACCAAACTCAACTCGGACCTGTATTTCTTGTTCGCCGACGGACTCCACAATCAAGGCACCCGGTGCCAAGGGAGGCGGGGTAGCGGCCGAAACTGTATGTAGGTAAAAGTTCAGGTCTTGAGAGACACCGCCTGTGCCTGTCCCAGTCACGGTACATAACGTCTCGGTCTCTGAGTTGACCCCATGGATGTGGCCCAAGGTGTTGGACGCCAAGATCAGCTTGCCGTCCTCGACACGGACCTGATCGTAGTAGTCGGATCGCGTGGCATCGCAGGACTTCAGAGTGAACGTTGCCCCAGTTAATCCCTCGTCCAAGTAGCCGGACAAGTCAATCTCGGTGTCTTGGCCGTAAAAAGTTAGGATTCTGTAACGTGAATCCGCGCCGGACAGCGAGGCGTCGGTCACGCTCCTGTAACCCTGCGCCACGACGGGGAGCGTGGTAAAGATCCGATTGCCGGCGTCCATTTCCACGGCCACTCCGGTGAACCGGCCTGGTGCGGTGCAGCGCACCGAACCCAGGAAATCGGATGTATCGGTGCGGGTGAACATCTCATCGATGAACTGGGCCTGCTGCCCGTTGGCCTTCAGAGGGATCTCCACCTCTTCGAGCACGGCACCCGCTTTCATCAATTGGCACCTCACCACCATTGCTTCTTCCGTCAGGTTGTGGATCGCGGCTGCGGTGTTGATTCCTCCTGCCTGCCGACGGGCCGGGAAGAGGGCATCCTGGAGGGGTTGGCTGGCCCCCACGCCGGCGACCCCGACGCCGGGGAGGTCAAATCGCAGGACCCCGCCGATGGGACCATCGGCCACCACCGTCACCGATCCGGTCACGAGATCCCCCCGACCATGGGTCGAAATCGTGAGTTCCCCCAGAGGATCTATCTCCGTCCGAACGGTCAAGGCGCCCGCCTCCCGGACTTCCAAATCACCCGTGAAATCCACTACCGATTCCGCGGCAATGGGATGGCCCTCCTTATCGTAAAAATAGAGGGTCGGCCGAACTGCAGTAGTAGCGACATTCACCAGCACCAGTTCGGAGTTGATGCCGTCCCCATTGGCGAAATGCGCAAAGTCCAGCGTAGCCTTCTTGTTTTCGTCTTCCATCCGGTCCACAGGCACGACGGGGAGCGTGGTGAAGATCCGATTGCCGGCGTCCATTTCAACGGCCACTCCGGTGAACCGGCCTGGTGCGGTACAGCGCACCGATCCCAGAAAATCGGATGTATCGGTGCGGGTGAACATCTCATCGATGAATTGGGCCTGCTGCCCGTTGGCCTCGAGAGGGATCTCCACCTCTTCGAGCACGGCACCCGCTTTCATCAATTGGCACCTCACCACGATCGCTTGTTCCGTCAGGTTGTGGATCGCGGCTGCGGTGTTGATTCCTCCTGCCTGCCGGCGGGCCGGGAAAAGGGCATCCTGGAGGGGTTGGCTGGCCCCCACGCCGGCGATCCCGACACCGGGGAGGTCAAATCGCAGGACCCCGCCGATGGGACCGTCAGAGACCACTTTCACCGAACCGGTCACCAGATCTCCTTGCCCGTGGGTCGGAATTACAAATTCTGCCAAGGGATCGATCTTCATCCGACTCTTCACAGAGCCGTCCGCTCGGACTTCCAGATCTCCCGTCATCTCCACCACCGATTCCGCGGCAATGGGGTGGCCCTCCTTATCGTAAAAATAGACGGCAGGACGGACCGCCTCGGTAGCCACGTTCACCAACATCAACTCGAATGCGACGGATTCTCCATTCCCAAAATGCGCAAAGTCCAGGTTGTCACCATCATCGTCGCGGTCGCCCAAGTCGCTACCAAACGACAACGCCGAAATTAGCGTGTCCCGGGCATCGGCGGGACGCAATCCGGCAAAGGCGCCCAAGCCCAAAACCATCCCCCAAAGGGTCATCAACCTTAAGGATTTCATGACAACCTCTACTCCTTGCCTGTTCCCCCTTGGCACCGTTGTTTCAGAAGCATTCGATCCGAGCTATTCTCGTTCTGCCAGTTGCCGATCGATGATCAACAGGCCTAGGGGCTCGGATCCGCCGAGCCGGAGTTGAGCGGCGACGTCCTCGGCCGACTTTTCCTCCTCGACCTGTTCCTGGATGAACCACTGAAGCTCCACACTCGTGGCGTGATCACCCTCTGCAACAGCGGCTTCGTAGAGTCTGTGTATGGCCTGAGTGACCGATCTCTCGTGCTCGAGCACTTGATCGAACGCCTTCGTAGGACACCCGAACTCGGGTGCGGGTTTTCCGAGAGCATCCAGAGTGACCTCCGCGCCACGGGTCAGAAGGAAGTCGAATATCCTCATGGCATGTCCGTACTCCTCCCGGCTCTGCTCTCTCATCCAGTGCGCAAAACCGGGGAGATCCTTCGAGTCGTAGTAGGCGGACAGGGCCAGATAAAGGTAGGAGGACTCCAGTTCCATGTGAATCTGTTGATTCAGAGCCTGGTTGGTTGTGCTGTTCATATTTGACTCCTCTGTGTTGGTATCCGTTACCGTTCCGAAGCCCGATTATTTAACTGTACGAGAAGAACTATACATAGCAAATTTCTGATTTGTCAAATGTAAAACATAGTAAATAAAGGGCTTATTGAAATAGAACATCAATATCAATGATATCGGATTTCACTTTCGGGGATGCTGACATTCAATATCATCGATAATGATATTCATATTCACTAAGGGATTCTATGATATTGAATTTCAACATCGGATTTGAGCCGGTATCCTGCCGGTTCCGCCGCAACATGTAAATCGACATATAATTTGATTGAGACCCGGGCCCCGCTGCCCACCGCGCCGAACAACCTTTCCCGAGAACCTTCGGGATCCTGCAATTCCTCCGGAATTCTGTTGAATTCGTTCCGGCGTTCCCCATAACCTGTTCTATTGAGATGACTCCCATCCTGGCGTTTTCACACGTCTCGAAGACCTATGGGGAATCCGCCGGAGCGGGCCTGACGGCGCTTCACGACGTCTCCTTCCAGGTGGCGTCCGGACGCCGCGTCGCCATCGTGGGCCGAAGCGGTAGCGGCAAGTCCACCCTCCTTCATCTGGCCGCGGGCATCGATCTTCCGACCCGCGGCCGGGTCGAGGTTCTGGGAAACGACCTGGCCCGCTTTTCGGACCGCGATCGGACTCTGTTGCGCAGGAACGAGATCGGCCTCGTCTTCCAGTTCTTCCATCTTCTGCCCCACTTGCCGGTGAGAGAGAACGTGGGACTACCGGCACTGGTCGCCGGCGGGAAACAACGTGACTTCGAACCGCGGGTGCTGGAGCTGTTGGAACGGGTCGGCCTGGCCGATCGTGCCGACGATCCGGTCAGCAACCTGAGCGGCGGAGAGATGCAGCGGGTCGCCATCTGCCGGGCTCTCCTGCAACGTCCGCGGCTGATCCTGGCGGATGAGCCTACGGGGAATCTGGATGACGAGAATTCGTGGCTCGTCCTGGAACTGATGCTTGAGCTCGTGACCCAAGAGGGCGCGACTCTGCTCTACGTCACCCACAGCCGGGAGCTGGCGGGGCTGGCCGATGACGTTTGGCGGATCCACAGCGGGGTCCTGGACGCCGTATGAGGCGCTACCTGCTGCACACGCTGAAGACGCGTTTCCGATCGGGCCGTTCTCTCTACGCCTTGACGGTCTTCGGCGTCGCCCTGGGCGTCGCCTCGGTCCTCTCGGTCCAGATCATCAACCTGAGCGCCGTGTCCGCGTTCCGGGGAGCCCTTCGGGCCGTGGGGTCGGAAGCGGACCTCACCGTCCGGGGCTTGAACCAGACCCTGAACGAGAGCCTCTTTCCGGAAGTGCTCGGCACCCGGGGCGTCCGGGGAGCCTGGCCCGTCTACCGGCTGGACGTGGCGGTCAAGGGCTCGGACTCGCTGCTGCTGGAAGTGATGGGCATCGATCTCCTTTCGCCGGCCTCGCGGGAGAGTCTAAGGCTTCTAGGTCGGGAGAAGGCGTCCGCGGCATTGACCCGGCCCGGCTGGATGGCCGTGACTCCCGAGCTGGCCCGAACTCAAGGCTGGTCGTTAGGAGATTCGATCGAGGTTTCCTGCGGTTCGCGGGTTTCCCGCCTGGTCATCGGCGCCCTGGTGGACTTCGCTCGAGTCACGACTCTGGCCGGGGCCAAGCTGGCCGTCATGGACATCTCTCAGGTCCAGGGCCTGCTGGGTCGGCCGGGCGAGTTGCACGAGATCCATGTCGAGGCGGCGGCTGAAGATCGCGCGGATCTCAAGACGCTCCTGGAACGGCGACTGGGTCCGTCGGTGGAAGTTCTGACCCCGACGCAGAGAGAGGACGAGGCGGCCGGCCTCCTGAGCGCGTTCCGCCTGAACCTGACGGCGTTGAGCCTGATCAGCCTCTTCGTCGGCAGTTTCGTCGTCTACACGAGTTCCCAGGCGCTGCTGGTGCGCCGGAGGCGCGAGTTCGGAGTGCTCCGGGCCGTGGGAGCGACGAGAGCGCAACTGTTGGGACTTATCGCCTTCGAGGCGGCCTTGGTAGGGGCGCTGGGGGTGACGCTGGGAACCGGCTTGGGTTACTGGGCCGCCAGAGCCAACGTGGAGGCCGTCAGCGCCACCCTGACGTACGTCTATCTCCTGAACGAGATCACCTCCCTCCAGGTCCCCCCGTGGGTCTACCTGGCGGGCGCCGCCGCCGGCATGGGCGCCGCCCTGGCCGGAACCCTGCTCCCTGCCCTGGACCTCTGTCTCTCCCCTCCCAGGGCGCTCCTCTCTTCCCGCCTCCTGCAGGAGAAAGCGCGGACGTCGGCGATTCCCCTGGCTCTGGCCGGGACCGGGATATTGGCGATCGCAGCGGTCTGGTACCGGTTCTCCTCGGACTGGCGGCCGGCCGGCTTCGTTCTGGGCATTGCTCTGCTGGCGGCCATCCCGCTGTTCACTCCCATCCTGGTCCGGGCGGCGTCTCGGCTACCCCTGTCCGGACTCGGTGTGGGATATGGATTCCGGTCTTTGGCGGGCCGCTGGACCACCACGGTCTTCACGGCGTCCTCGCTGGCCATCGCGGTGAGCATGATGGTCGGCGTGACTCTCAAGACCAGCAGCTTCCGGAAGACGCTGGAAGTTTGGCTTCGGACCTCGGTCCAGGCGGACATCTACGTCAAGACCGAGTCATGGAGGGGGAGAGGCGACGAGGCCGCTTTGAATCCGGAGTTGGTTTCCGAATTGTCGCGCGTGGAGGACGTCGTGGCCATCGACCGCTACCGGAGGCTGAAGGTCCAATCCGGTGACGAGCGCATCTTTCTGGCCGGGGTCGAGACCGGACTTCCCGGGGGAGAGGCTCGATTCCCTCTCACGGGAGGAGATCCGGACGCCGTCTATCGGCAGTTCCGGGACGATGGCGCAGCTTTAGTGGGGGAGACTCTGGCCCGGCGGCGCGGTCTGGAGCCAGGGGATCATCTTCCATTGGCGACACCGGCGGGTGCCGTGCGCCTTCCCATCGCCGGCGTCTACTACGACTATCAGCCCGGAACCGGACTGGCCGTGGTCGGGCTGGAGACGATGGAGAAACTCTTCGGTCCGGGTCCCGTCCAAAGCATGGCCCTCTATCTGAGGCCCGGAGCCGACACTGGCAAGACCATCGACCGCCTTCGGGCGGTGCACGCGGGAGAATCTCTCCTGTTTCGAAGCAACCGGAAACTGCGCCAGGAGGTGATGGAGATCTTCGACCAGACCTTTGCCGTCACCCGTCTGCTGCAGGGGACGAGCCTGCTGATCGCCGTCGCGGGTATCATATTGACATTGTTGGTCCTGGCCCGGGAAGAGTCGGCCGAGCTGGCCCTCTACCGTTCCCTCGGCGCCCGGAGGTCCCAGCTCTTTCGGATCTTCGTGGGCAAGGGACTGGGAATGGGAGCCACCGGGCTCGCCCTGGGCCTGGGGGGTGGAGTCATCCTGGCGGCCATCCTGGTCTTCGTCATCAATCGGGCCTACTTCGGCTGGACCATACAGGTCCACTGGCCCTGGGGAACCGTCCTGGCCCAGTCCGCGACCATCCTGGCGGCGGCGGTGCTGGCGAGCCTGTATCCGGCGCTGGCGGCCAGCCGGACGCCGGCGACGCAGCTCAGCCGAGAGGACCTTTAGTCCAGATGCCATTTCTTGCCGGAGCGCTGGTCATTCTGAGTCTGCTGGGGGCGCCCCTCGATTGGAAACCGGCCCGCACCGATTATGCTTGGTCGTTCCCTCAGGATCACTGGGCCAGAACCGGCTACCGCACCGAATGGTGGTACTTCACGGGACACCTCCGGACCCGCGAGGAGACCCCGCGCCGATTCGGCTACCAGTTCACCTTTTTCCGGGTCGGGCTCCAACCCTCGCCGCCGCCGTTGGACTCGGCCTGGACCGCCCGGGATGTCATCATGGGGCACGCTGCCGTGACCGACCTGAAGGGCAAGCGGCATCTCTTCACCGAGATCCTCTATCGAGCCATGCCGCTGCTGGGAGAATTCGGGGACGGATCGGGGCCGCTCATCGCCTGGAGCCGGGCTCCCGCCGGAAGTTCCGGCCGCTGGAGCCTGCACTGGAACGGCGAAGGCTTTGACCTCGCTGCCTCGGACGAGAGCCAGGACTTTTCCTTCCGGCTCACGACGCGTGGGACCAAGGGCCCGATTTTTCAGGGTCCCAACGGCTACAGCATGAAGGGAGGAGAGGACGGCGCCGCGAGCCAATATTACAGCTTCACCCGGATGGCGACCCGGGGCCAGGTTTCCATTGGAGGCGAGGAACTGGAGGTGGAGGGCGTCTCCTGGATGGACAAGGAGTTCGGGTCCCAGCAGTTGGGAGCCCGTCAGGTGGGGTGGGACTGGTTCAGTCTGCAGTTGGAAGACGGCCGCGACCTGATGCTCTACCTCCTGAGGGATCTCGACGACGAAGTGGATTTCGCCCACGGGACGCTGATTTCGGAAGACGGAAGAACCCGATATCTGGAACCGGGCGAGTGGTCGGTCCGTTCCACCGGCAGTTGGAGCAGCCCCCGCAACGGCGCCCGCTATCCCGCCGGGTGGCGGGTGGGACTCCCGGGCGAGGGACTGGAGATAATGGTGACGCCGGAGCTTTCGGACTCCGAGAACGTGAGCCGGCTTCTGCCGGGACTCGCTTACTGGGAAGGTCCGGTGAAGATCGAGACGCCGACGGGCGTCCGGATGGGACAGGGATACGTGGAATTGACCGGATACGCGGAGCGGAGCCGGCCGGCACTCTGAAACCGGCGGACGCGCGCAGTGAGAAGGCACTGAATCGAGATGTCCACCCTAGACTGGGTCATCGTCCTCGGCCTCAACTTGTTGGTCTTCGGCTACGGCTTGGTGCGTTCCCGCGAAACCAAGACCAACCTGGACTGGTTTCTGGGCGGCCGCAGCCTCCCCTTCTGGATCGTGGCCATCTCCCTGTTCGCCACCTCCGTCGACAGCGGGGACATCGTGGGAGTCAACGGGATGACCTACGTCGAGGGCATCTCCGTCCTCACGACCTGGTGGCTGGGCGTGGTGACGGGGTACACCATCGCCGCCTTCTTCGTATTGCCTCCCATGTACCGGGCCGGGTTGTTCACCAACGCCGAGTACCTGGAGTATCGATTCGGACCGGCGGCCCGGGTCATCAGCGCCCTGGTGCAGTTTCAGTACCGGACCAACATCCTGGCGGGAATCGCCATCTCGCTGCAGTTGACTCTCACCTTGGTCATGGGTCTCGACGAGTTCTGGGCCTGGATCACCGTGGCGGCGTTTGCGGGCATGGCCACCCTGTATTCGGCCCGGGGAGGACTCAAGACCATCGCCTGGGTCGACGCGCTCCTGACGGTGGCCATGGTCACGGGCGTCCTGGTCTTGTGGACCGTGCTCTGGGACGCCGCCGGCGGCTGGTCGGGCGCCATGGAGAAACTGACCCTCAAGGGGGGAGCCGACCTGCCCGGCTATCTGCTGCATATCGGCGTCTCGCGGCCAGGCAGCCCCGACCCTCTGGTGGTGACCGCGGCATGGCTCATCATCGGAGCCGCGTACCCCATCGTGAATCACAGCGAGACCATGAAGCTGTTCGGCGCCCGGTCGCTGTGGGACGTGAAGATGTCCGTTCTCCTGGCCTCGGGGATGACCATAGTCCTGATGTATTTCAACGGGACCCTGGGCATCCTGGGCCGGTCCGTCTGGCCCGAGACCCTGCAGCGGCCGGATCAGATCTACCCCCTCCTGGTGAACGAATTCCTGGGACCGGGGCTGAAGGGGATCGTGGTGGCCGGAGTGATTGCGGCGGCGATCACGACCTATGAAGGGATCGGCTCGGCGCTGTCCGCCCTCTGCACCCGGGACATCTACGCCCGCCTCTTCGTCCGGGACCGGGAAGACAGCCACTATTTCCGGGTCAGCCGCTGGGTGACCCCTTTCGTCGTAGCCGCCTCCTTCGCCTACATACCCTTTATTCTCCGCTTCGAGAACATCGCCGGTTTCTTCATCCGGGTCACCAGCGTGTTCGTCATTCCCCTCATGACCGTCTACCTGATGGGGGTCTTCACGCGAGTCCACCGGCGCAGCGGGATCATCGGTTTGGCGGTCGGCTCCAGCTACGGCGCGCTGGCACTGGTGGGGTCCGGCCTGGATCTCTTTCCGGTCTGGTTCACCGACAAGTTCGCCGCCTACGTCTGGAGCATCATCGCCACCTCAGGGGCCATGATCCTGACCTCCCTGATTCTGGGCCGGGATCCGGCGTCTGCCCTGCTCCGGGGACGGGTCGGCGGGTGGCTGGACCGGTCCCGCCAGGGCGTGCCGGACCTGGTGGATTCACCCTTCGAAGCACACGGCCGGGCCGTTCCGTTGTGGGCCCGGCCCGTTCTCTGGGCCAGTGTGGTGACGGCCGCTTCCCTGGCCCTCGTTTTCTACGTTTTCTGGTGAGTCGCGGGAATTTCCCCGATCGGTGGCGCTATCGTTGGGCTCCGCGGTCCACCCAGTGCCGGAAGAGTGGCTGGACCGCTTCAGGAAGGGACTCGAAAACTTCCCGTTTGACCAGGGGCACCAGGTAGGGCTTCCCGTTGGTCTCGGTCACGATTCGGGAATGGTCGTCGGTGCCGAGCAGCACCGGATTCAGGTTGATCCACCAGGGAGCGTATCGGACCACGGCCGCCACCCGAGCCTCGGAACTCAATACCGGAGCCGCGGAGTGCCAGATTCGGCTGTCGAACAGGAGCAGGCTACCCGCCTTTCCGGTCACTTGAATCTCGGTGGGATGGGGCGCGCCGCGGTCGATGCCGTTCTCTCCGGTCGGGTTGTTGGAGGAGCGATGGCTTTCCGGCACCACGAAGGTGCCCCCCGTCTCGGCCGTAAAGGGTGTCAGCATGAAGATCCCGGTCAGGACCTGGACCGAGTCGGGATAAGGTGCCGGGATATGGGCGGCGTTGGTCTGGTTGAAGGGCCAGTCCGCGTGCCACACCCGGTCCCGGTGGCCCGGATCGCTGATCAGTCCGCCGAGGGAGACGACCCGGGTGTAGTCTCCCCAGAGCCGCTCGATGATGGCCAGGACTCTCGAGTCTGCCAGATAGGGCGCGATGGACTGGTCCAGGTTGATCAGTCCCACCACGGCGCCGCCCCGGGTCGTGACCCGGGCGTCGCCGGCCACGAGCTTGGCTTCCTCGGTCTCCAGGGAACGGTCCCGGGCGGCCAACACGTTCCGCCGGACGTCGTCCACCCGGTCGGCGGGGATGACGTTTTCCAACAGGAGCCACCCGTCTTCGCGCAAACGCTGGAGCAGTGAATCGACCATGAAATCCGCCTTTCGGCTGGGCGGTTCATTCTTCCAAACCGGAACGCCCATTTGCAAGACGAGGGGCGAGGAATGCGATTGAGAGAAGAACCGGCGTGACGGCACCGATTGAACCTCGTCTTTCTTGGCGTGCGATCGTTAACTTCATACAGGGACTCAAACACAGGTTCGAGATCCGGAGGGTGGGGGTACCGGCCTCGGGAGAAGTGAAAATATGAAGAACCAGGAACATAACGATCTTCTTTTCCAGGTCCGCATTTCGAGTTGCTACCATGCCAGACGCCTGTTCTTCTTCCAGGTCCTCGGTCGGTGGACCAACGTTCCGCTGTTGCTGCTCGGCGCCGGAACGGCTGCGCTGGCGGTCCAGGATGGTTCGCCGTGGATTTTCGGATCGGGACTGGGGATTGCGCTCGTTTCCGTTCTCAAGCTCGTCTTCGCTCCTGAAGTCAAGGTGGTCCGGCATGCCGAGTTGCACCAGGACTACATGGCGCTCGTCAGGCAGCTCTACGCCAGTTCCTCCCGGAAGACGGTCAAGGCCGTCATGGAGGAGTATATGGACTTGGAGTTCCAGGCGCCTACGGGAAAGGCTGTGGTCTGGGCGCTCTGCCGCAACACCCTGATTCGGACAATGGACCTTGTCGGCAAGAAAGATCCGTTTGCCGTGGCTTGGTGGCAACGGTTGACGGCCCACTTTTTCGATCTCGGGATACACCGCCTCGCCAAGGAAGATTGAGAGCCTGCCGCGGCCCCGTACTCTCGATCTGAGTAACCGTTTTCCACGACATGCAGCCGAAATCCGGGTTACGAGACGCGGAGTCGGGAACGGAGGTTTTCCTGCTGCCGTTACTCCGAGGCGTGGGGGACTAAAAGTCCCCTCCCAGTTGCTCCCCAAATCGAGTAATAATGAACCGATGCGTGCAGAAATGGACAACAGAAAAAAGTCGTGATCGTCACTGCTGGGGGAAGTGGCATGGGAGCCGCTACGGCGCGGAGGTTCGCCGCTGACGGATTTAGCGTCTCCATCCTGTCTTCCTCGGGCAAAGGGGAAGCCTTGGCAACGAAGCTCGGCGGCGTCGGTGTTACGGGATCCAATCAGTCATTTGACGACCTGAAGCGCCTCGTGGATCTCACCATGGAAAGATGGGGCCGGGTAGACGTGCTGGTGAACAGCGCAGGACACGGTCCGAGGGCGCCGATCCTCGAACTCTCGGATGACGACTGGCACTCGGGAATGGAGGTCTACTTTCTCAGTGCGGTGCGTCCGACACGGCTGGTGACACCCATCATGCAGCGGCAGAAGGGTGGGGTGATCCTCAACATTTCCAGCTTCGCCGCGTTCGAGCCTGAACCGGCTTTTCCCACGTCCGGAGTGTTCCGGTCGGGATTGGCGGCCTTTGCAAAACTGTTCTCGGACAGGTACGCGGCGGACAACATTCGCATGAACAACGTTCTCCCCGGGTTCATCAACAGTTTTCCCGAGAATTCGGAGTATCGCGACCGCATCCCGATGCAACGCTACGGTACGACCGAAGAGATTGCCGACGTCATCTTCTTTCTGGCCTCCGACGGCGGCGCCTACATCACGGGACAGAACATTCGGGTGGATGGAGGAATCACCCGATCCGTCTGATCAGGAGAACTTCAGATGAAAGTGATCCTCGTCGGGGCATCCGGCAAGATCGGTCGTGGGGTCGACAAGGCCGTATCCGCCAATCATGAGGTGGTTCGAGTCGGGCTGGCCGATGGTGACGTGCAGTGTGACTACACCGATACAGAGTCGGTGCGAAACATGTTCGCATCAGTCGGGGCCTACGATGCGCTTGTTTCGGCCGTGGGCAACGATAGTCGATTTCGCCGGTTCGAAGAATTGGTCGATGATGACTATCGTTACGGATTTGAGAGGAAATTTCTGTCCCAGATCCGGCTGGTGTCAATGGGGCAATCGACGATTCGGGACGGCGGCTCGTTTACGTTGACCAGTGGATTCCTGAGCCATTATTCGAACCTGCGCGGTTTCGCCACGGGACCGTTCAATGCGGCACTCGAAACCTTTGTAGAACAAACGGACCAGCTGTGGCCTCGCAGCATTCGAGTCAACGTTGTCAGCCCCGGCCCCGTGGTTCCTGCTGGGAGAGAAGGACGGGGCCGAGTGACTGCGGAGCAGTGCGGTCAAGTGTATGTCCGGGCGATCGAGGGAACGATGTCGGGTCAGGTCTTTCGCATTTGGGGCGGGCTTCCGATTCCCGATTCGCGGGGAGCGGCGATTTCCAATCGCCGAACTCCAGAGGAGCAGCAGAGCACCAAACGAACGGGCGAATGAAGATTGGGGGACTAAAAGTCCCTCCCAGTCCCTCCCCTAATCGGTCAAAAAGAACGGATGCACGCGGAGTTGAACGACGGCGTACTGGCAGATCGGGTCCGTGACGTTCTCTTGGGACGTGAGGGCGTCTCCAAAAGAAGAATGTTCGGCGGCGTCTGCTTCATGATCAACGGCAACATGTGCGTCGGCACCTGGAAGGGCTCTCTCATCGTGCGGTTGGACAAGAAGGACCACGACAGGACGCTGGCGGAACCGCATACGAAGCCGGCGGACATCACAGGCCGGGTGATGAAGGGGTGGGCCCTGGTGGAGCCGGCCGGAATCGAGTCTGACCATGATCTGGAAACGTGGGTAAACCGGGCCGCCACCTATGCCGAGTCCCTACCTCCCAAGTGACCAAGCGCCAAAGAGGGCACCCACAAGGGGGGCCCTACGCCTGTGTCTCCGGTGTAGACTAGGTGCCACACGCTTTCGGTTCCGAACAGAAAGGAATAACCGCCATGATCCTTGGGAAATCGATTCGAACGGCTTCGGTTTGTGCGTTTGCCGTGGTGGCCTTGATCTGGGGCGCCGAGCCCCTGACGGCCGGGGAGAAGGTCTGGACGTCATCCTCCTTCCTCGACTTCGCCGACGGAAGTTTCAGCGACGGAGGCGTCAACACCTACGTCACCGCTCAAGGCCAGGTGGTCCTGATCAAGCTGTTGGACCTGAATCAGGACGGACGTGTCGACATCATTTTCCCCAATGACCACGATCCCCACGAGCGGGCGGACCTGTTCATCTACTGGGGCGGAGGCGAGGGATACTCGCCCCGTCGCCAGAGCCGTTTGCCCACCAACGGGGGGCATGACGGCGCCATCGCCGATCTGGACGGAGACGGCAACGCCGAGTTGATCGTGGCCAACAACTTCAACGGAACCCGCACCGACCTGGATTCATTCATTTTCCGGGGCGCCAAGGGCGGGCCTGAGGCTTCCGACCGCAGCGGCCTCCCCACGCGGGGCGCCCGGACGGTGGCCGTGGAAGACCTGAACCGGGATGGACACCCCGATATCGTCTTTGCCAACAGCGGATTGGACTACCACGTGACGGTGGACCCGCACAACGAGTCCTTCGTCTACTGGGGTTCGGCGGACGGTTATTCCGCCGAACGGCGGCAGGTACTCAGGACCGTGAACGGCCGGGACGTGAAGGTCGCCGATCTGGACCGGGACGGGCACCTGGACCTGGTCTTCGCCAACGAGGGAAACACGGACGCGGAGGGAGGCGCCCTCCTCTACTGGGGCACCGCGGATGGAGACTACATGCAACGCGCGGCGGTCCATCTTCATGGTGACCGGACTTCAGCTGTGGAGGTCGCCGACCTGAATGGGGACGGTTTCCCGGAGGTCGTCCTGGCCAACGCCTACCGGCTCAAGACCCGGGAGATGGGCATGTACAACATCGTGGACACCATCAGCGTGCCCTCGTCCATCTATTGGGGATCGTCCAAGGGCTATTCGGTCGATTCCAGGACGTTCCTGCCCACCGTGGGGGCCTCGGACGTGGCGGCGGGAGATTTGAACCGGGACGGACACCCCGATCTGGTCTTCGCCAACAAGTCCGGACTGGCATCCTTCATCTACTGGGGAGCCCCAGATGGCTATCGCTCCCATCGGCGGACATTGCTTCCCACGCTGTCGCCGACCCGTTGCCTGGTGGAGGATCTGGACGAGGACGGCTACCCCGAGGTGGTCTTCTCGCAGCAGGGTTCGCCGACACACAGGAATCCCCGGGCCTACGTCTATTGGGGCGGTCCGGAGCGTTACTCGACCGAGTGGCGGACCGAGTTGCCCACATTCGAGGCCACCGGGGTCCAGGCGGGAGACCTGGACGGAGACGGCAGCAAGGACCTCGTCTTCGTCCATGCCGCCGACACCGCTCATGGCATCCCGGCCTACATCTACTGGGGCGGCCCCAAGGGGCGATTCGAGCCGGCTCGCCGACAATTGTTGCCCACAGGCAACGGATACTGCTCCAGCGCGGACATCAACCGCGACGGCCATGTAGATCTCCTGTTCCCCTCCATCTACAAAAAGAGCCCGAGTCCGGCCATCTACTGGGGGTCGGTTTCCGGGTACTCCGCGTCCAATCGGACTGTCCTCGAGACCGAGATCAGCTTTTCTTCCCGGCTCGCCGACTTCAACCGGGACGGTTACCTGGACGCCTCCTTCACCCAGTGGCGCCCGGGAACCGAGGCCACCAGCCTCTTCTGGGGCGGGCCGGAGGGATTCTCGAACGACAACCGCTTCATCTTCCGGATCGGCAGCATCCGGGAACACACCATCGGCGACCTGAATCGTGACGGTTGGATCGATGTGATCTTCAGCGGGACCCTCAACAAGGTGGTGGTCTACTGGAACAGTCCCCTGGGATTCGACAATGACCGCAAGACGGAGTTGCCTTCCCGGGTTTCGGTTGGCGTGGAGGTGGCCGATCTGGACGGGAACGGCTTTCTGGAAGTGATCGCCAGCAACCTCTATGACAAGGACCCGGCGCCGGGTAAGTCCCGGTCCTTCGGCGGCTCCGCAGAGGGGGACACCTTTATTTACTGGGGTGGACCGGATGGCTACGACGAATCGAACCCGACCATCCTGCCTTCGGTGGGAAACTCGTCCGCCGCCGTGGCCGACCTGAACGGGAACGGGTTCCTGGACCTGGTGCTGAGCAGCTACCATGCCGGTTACACGCGCAGCCATCCCTCCAGAATCTATTGGAACGGCCCCTCCGGCTTCGATCCCTCCCGCAAGATGGAGATCCCCAGCAACTCCGCTTCCGGCGTCATCGCCAACGACTTCGACCTGGACGGACACGTGGACATCCTGTTCGCCTGCCACTCAAAGCAGGGGAACCACAGGAACGACGCCTTTCTCTACTGGGGCGGACCCGATGGTTTCTCCACCGAGCGACGGACTTCCCTGCCGGTCCTGGGACCTCACCATCTTGCCTCCGATCCGGGTCATGCCTATGATCGGGGCCATCGTTACGACTACGTTTCTCCACCATTCGACGCCGGTTCCGTGGAGCGCTTCGGAACCATCACCTGGGAGGGGGAGACGCCGTTCCGGACCGGTCTGGAATTCCAGGTGCGCTGGGCCGCCACCCGGGAGGGATTGGAGTCGGCCGCTTGGATGGGACCGAAGGGCTCGGGGAGCTACTACAAGCAGTCTGGCTCCCAGCTTCCGGACGCCGGCGAGGGAACCCGTTGGATCCAGTACAAGGCCAGCCTCCTCAGTCCCGGCTCGGGCAATTCTCCGGTCCTGGAGTCGGTCTCCATCAGTTACCACTGAGCCGCCAGGAGGGGGCATGGGAGGGGGGACTTTTAGTCCCCCTCTTCGTCCGGCAGGAGGGGGGACATTTTGTCCCCCTCTTTCTCTCGTATCGGCTTTCCAGGAATTGGAAACCCTCGCTCTCGGCTCTCGTGCGGCAATGAAGAGGGGGACAAAAAGTCCCCCCTCCCACGGGCTCCTATATTGTTCTTAAGAGAGATAGATTTCCCTTATTTATTAATTATTTGTCTGTTACTACATAAGACCGGACTTCAATGAAAAAGATAGCTGAATTCTTCAAGTTCGAGCAGGAAAACACGAACTGGCGGATCGAGGTCACCGGCGGCGCGACCACGTTCATGACCATGGCCTATATCGTGGTCGTGAATCCCGCCATCCTGTCCGACGCCCTGGGAAAGGAACTGCTCGGCGAGTTGTTGTTCGCTACTTGTGCGGCGGCCGCCCTCGCCACCCTCCTGATGGGCCTCCTGGCCAACTATCCCTTCGCCCTGGCGCCCGGAATGGGCCTCAACGCATTCTTTGCCTACTCCATCGTCCTGGGCATGGGCGTGGACTGGAAACTGGCCCTGGGCGTAGTCTTGGCTTCGGGACTGCTGTTTCTGTTGTTGACCGTCTTGCGAGTCCGGGAAGCGATCATCAACTCGGTTCCGGATCCGCTGAAGCGGGCCGTTGCGGCAGGGATCGGTCTCTTCATCGCGTTCATCGGTCTGAAGAACGCGGGCCTCATCGTCGACAATCCGGCCACCCTGGTCAGCCTGGGCGACGTGCGCTCCTGGTCCGTCGGCTTGGCCCTGCTGGGCCTGCTGGCGATCGGAGTGATGATGGCGCGCGGAATACGCGGCGCGATTCTGCTGGGCATGATGGGCGTGACCCTGCTGGCCATGATCTGCGGGGCAACGCCGTGGCCCACGGGTTTGGTCAGCATGCCGGTCTGGCCCGTTCATCTCTTCGGCGAAGCGATCCGTCACCTGCCCCAGACCCTGAACGTGGCCTTCATCGAGCTGATCCTTGCCCTGCTCTTCGTGGACCTCTTCGACACCATGGGGACGCTCTTGGGCTTGTCGGAACGGTCCGGTTTTCTGGACGAACGGGGACGGCTGCCCCGGGCCAACCGGGCGTTGCTGTCCGATTCGGTGGGCACCGTATGCGGCAGCGTCATCGGGACTTCAACCGTGACCACCTACATCGAGAGCGCCGCCGGCATCTCTTCCGGCGCCCGGACCGGTTTCTCCAGCGTGGTGGTCAGCGCTTTGTTCGCCGCCGCGTTGTTCTTCACCCCATTGGTTCAAGCGGTTCCCACATTCGCCGCCGCGCCGGCGCTGGTGGTGACGGGCGTTCTGATGATGGGGGCCGCCGCGCGGATCCGTTGGAACGACATTTCGGAGGCTGTGCCGGCCTTCCTTACCCTGATCGCCATCCCGCTGACCTTCAGCATCGCCGACGGGTTGGCGCTGGGTTTCATCTCCTATCCCATCGTCAAGCGGTTGAGCGGACGAGGCGACGAGGTGCATTGGCTGGTCGACGTCCTGGCGGTCGTCTTTATCGCCAAGTACGTTTTCATCGGTTAGCAGTCCGTGGTGAAAGTCCCGCGAGCACCGAGACCGTTCCTGCGCCCGCCGGACAAGGCGCGATTCGGGTGCATACCGGGAGTATGTGCCCGAATCGCAACGCCGTCCGCCGGGATGCAGGGACGGTCGAATGCCGTGATGACTTTTACCACGGGCTGTTAGGACTCCGCTCCAGCTCCCGGCGGGCGAGGCGCTTGACCGCCCTCAGATCCAGTTTTCCGGTCCCCAGCAGGGGAAGCTTTTCGGTCCTGACGAAACGGTCCCGGCGCGGGATGTAGAGATTGGGCAGCCCCAACTCGGCGAGCCGCTCCATCACCGGTCCGATCCGGGCATCGTCCAACGTGTGGACCACGGCCAAGGCTTCCCCTTTCTTCTCGTCCGGAATTCCCGTGACGGCGAAGACCTGCTCTTCTGATTCGGCCGCTTGGTGCAACAGTTCCTCAACCCGGCCGTGGGGAACCATCTCACCGCCGATCTTGGAGAAGCGGGAGAGCCGATCGGTGATCTTCACGAAGCCGTCCTCGCTCACCAAGCCGATGTCGCCGGTCACATACCAGCCGTCCCGGATCGCCTTCCGGGTCAGGTCGTCCCGTCCCAGATAGCCCCGCATCAGGTTCGGTCCCTTGACCAGCAGCATGCCGGGAGTCCCTGCCGGCAGGGGTTCGAAGCTGTCCGGTTCCACCACCCGCACTGCCACTCCCGGCAGCGGCTGCCCCACGTGACCCGGCCGCGAGCCGGGCTGGAAGAAGCCGGGTGCCCGGTAGTCGGGGACGCCCACGGAGATCACCGGCGCGCATTCGGTGGTCCCGTAACCCTCCAGCGGCCGCAAGCCGAACTGCTGTTCGAAAGCCAGGGCCAGCTTTTCCGGCAGCTTCTCCGCCCCGGTCAACAACAGCCGCACCGATCCGAGCTGGCCGGGCGAACAAAGGCGCATGTAGATTCGCAGAAAGGTCGGCGTGGCCATCATGATGCTCACCCGGTAACGCTCTACCAGCCGGCCTACTGCCGGGCCGTCCAGCGGATTGGGATGCAAGGGTAGAGCCAGGCCCTTTTTGGCCGCGAACCAGAAGACCACGTAGCCGAAGGAATGAAAGAAGGGCAGGATGCCCAGAACCCGGTCTGTCGGTTTCGTACGGAGAACCTGTTCGATGGCCGCGATGTTGGAATCCAGGTTGAACTGGGTGAGCATCACTCCCTTGGGTTCTCCCGTGCTGCCGCTGCTGAAGATGATGGTCATGACGTCGTGGGGACCGGGGACCCGGACGGCGCCGCAGAGCTTCTCCAACCAGCGGCTGGGGAGAAGCAGGGCCGCCAACAGGCTCGTGACCCGTCGTCCGGCGCCGATTCCTTCGGCCAGTTCCTCCAGGTAGACGAGCCGGACATTTTCGGGAGGGGTCAGCTCTGCTTTCTGCAGAAACGTACGGCTCGTGACGACGGTCCTGAGACCCGATTGACTGACGGCCGATTCCATTCCGTGGCGGCCTGCGGTGTAGTTCAGATTGACGGTCACCCGGCAGGCCAGTGCCGCGGCCAGGTTCACCAAGGCTGCGGCAACGGTGGGCGGCAGGAGGATCCCGACCCTCTCCTGGCCGGCCCATTCCGATTTGAGAGCCCGGGCCAGGGCCACGGCCCCCGTCAGGGCCTTGATGCGGACCAGGCGTGGCCGGCTCTCGTCGGCGTAGGCCAGAGCCAGAGGGCGGATCCTGGCCTTGCGGACGATGGCCCGGTGCAAGGGACGAACGCCGTCCTGGCGGCGGTTCCATGCGGCACAGGAGAGCTCCTGGACGGCCTGGCGAATCGTACTCACGTCCGTCTTCGAAGGCAGTGGAGATCCGAAAGCCAACGTGACCTGATAGGGGATCTCCCGCGGAATCTTGAAGACGAACCGGTTCCGCTCGTAACTGAAGATGCTGCCCCAAATCCGGTCCAGGTAGACGGGAATGATAGGCGCCTGCCGGTTCCGGACGATCCGCTCCAGACCCCGGTTGAAGGGCAGCAGGGTGCCGGTGCGGCTGATCTGTCCCTCGGGGAAGATACAGACCAGTTCCCCCTGGTCCAGGAGTCTCCCGGCATCCCTCAGGGCCCGTAGAATCTGCCGCGGACCCTCGGAGGAGGAGATGGGGATACACCCCAAAGACTTCATAAATGGCTTGAAGTAGAAACGGTCATAGTATTCTCGATGAACGATAAATCGGATCGGACGGTCGATCACGGCGAGCAGCAGGACGAAATCGATGAAGGAGACGTGGTTGGGGACCAGCAGCGCTCCTCCCTTCTCCGGGACGTGTTCCCGGCCCACGGCCCGGAGCCGATACAGGGAGTGCGTGGCCAGGACCAGCAGCAGGCGCAGCAGCACGTCGGGAAGCAGGGAGACGGCCCAGAACATTCCCGCCAAGAGCGCCAACGCCGCCACCAGCAGGATGGAGACCGGGGAGAGCCCTAGCGCGGCGAGGCCTGCCGCTCCCAGAGATCCCACCGTTATTCCGGCAAAGATCCAGACGTTGGCCAGCGCGATGACGGCCCCCCGATGCTGGTCGGGAGCCCGCCATTGGAGCAGGGAGTTCAGCGGCACGATGATCATGCCGCTGGCCACGCCCAAGGCGGCGGAAAAGGCCAGCAGCCCGTAGAACCCAGGCACGACCAGGACCATCAGCACGCAGTTCCCCGCCATCAAGATGGCGCCCAGTGGGATCACGCCGTATTCGACCTTGCCCCGGGAGAGCCGGGCGGTGATCAAGCTGCCCCCGCCCACTCCCAATCCGAACAGAGCCAGAGGGATTCCTGCATGCGTGTCGGAAAGGCCCAAGACAGACTTGACGTAGACCAGGATGTCCTGACCCAGAAGGCTCGCGATGGTCCAGTAGACGACCGAGCCGGCCACAGCCAGTCCCAGAACGCGCTCTCGACGGATGGTTCTCCATGCCGTGCGAATGGTCTCTCCCAGGTTTCCTTCGGAACGGGCCGCCGGAACCCTGGGAAGCTGCAAGGAGATGAGGAGCCCCACCACCGCCGCCGGAACCAGGATCGCCGCCGCAAGCCAAGCTGTTTCACCCGACAGGTCCAGCAGCAGCCCGCCGGAGGCCGTGCCCAGGATGATGGCCAGAAAGGTCCAGGTTTCCAGGTGGGCATTCCCGGCCGTGAGCCGGTCGTGGGGCAACATCTCGGGGAGGATTCCGTACTTGGCGGGGCTGAAGAGGGCACTCTGCAGGCCCATGAGCCCGAGAATCACCAGCGGAGCCAGTGTCGTGCCGGGGGCCGTGTAGAGGGCGAGTGCCGCGCTGCCCATGAGCAGGACTTCCGCCAGCTTCATGGCAACGATGACGGACCTCTTGCTGATCCGGTCGGCCAGGAGGCCCGCCGGGAGCGAGAAGACCATGAGGGGAATGGTCAGGACGCAGAAGGCGATGGCGGTCTGGAATTGCGCCGCGGACTGGTATTCGGGGCCTCCGGGCGTCAGGTGCGCCGTGGAGGCCTTGATCGCCAGGAAAGTGACGATCAGTTTCCAGGCGTTGTCATTGAAGGCCCCGAAGAATTGGGCGATCAGCAGGAACTTGAGACCGGCCTTTGCGTCCTTTGCCATGCGTCCGTTCGTGGCATCCGAGTCAGAGAAACCCGTAGGGGCGCCCCTTGTGGGCGCCCTCTTTCGTCGCTGCAGGCGAAACCGCCACCAAGCCCTTTGCCAGGAGCCCAGGAACCACCGGCGGAGCAGCTTTGCCGGCTTGCGGCGGGCGACCAGAAGGGTCGCCCCTACGAAAAACCGGCCGGCGTCGACGGCAAGAAAGCCGCCGCTCGGCAGCTCCTAGCTGCCAGCCTGAAACTGGAACGAGAAGAGCTTGGTGTTCTTGAAGTGGAACCTGAGCTGTACGGCCGTACCCTCCAGTCCACCCACGTCTTTCCTTCCCTGCCAGGTCATGCGGTGCCGGCCGCTTGTCCGGATCGGATCGGAGTCTTCCAGCAAAAATCCCGGAATCGGCCGCTGGTTGGAGTCCAGGACCTCCACCCGAAGCTCGGGAACGCCGGAGCCCCAGTTGTGCTTGGCCGCCTCCATGGTCACGTAGAGGCCGTTTCCCTGGAAGCTGAAGGGCCGGGTCACCAGGCGTCCGGGATGGAGCTTGCCGGCGTCCACCGAGACGAAACCGTCCCGGGGCACGGTGGCCAGACCGATGGCGAAGATGCCCTTGTCCCCCTTTTCATGCAACGCATCGGCGCCGCGCCAGTTCCCGCCGTAGTAGTAGACCAGGACCTTGTCCTTGTGGACGATGGGGGCCTGAAAGACGTAGACCGTGGATTCGTCGAAGTCCCCGAAGTCTCCCAGCCGGATGAAGGGCTCCCGGTAGTTGCGCTCGTAGTGGAGTCCGTCGCGGCTCATGGCCAACTCGGGGTAGTGCCAGGTGTTGGTGGTCCGGAAGATCTCGATGATGGACAGGTAGATCCCGTCGTAGTCGAACGACGCCATGGCGTAGAACTCGGTGTCGGGCGGGTCCAGTTCGTCGGGCAGGACGATCAATTGGTCTCGGCCCCAATTGATCAGGTCGGGACTCTCGGCCCGGCCGATGAGCCGTTTCCCCAGCGGACACGCGCGGTGGATGCAGCTCTCGATGTGGGCAGCGTACACCTTGCGGATGGGATCCCATCCCATGAACACGGTGGGTCCCCAACGTCCCGGCTCCGGAGAGGTGTCCAGGACCGGGTTGTTCTCGTAGGGCGTCCAGTTGAACCCGTCGGGCGAGTGGTACAGTTCCAGCAGGAAACCCGGCTTTCCGGAGGGACCGCGACGGGTGCCGAGGTTGACGTACCGTTTGGCCGGGTCGGTGGCATTGGGGTCGCGGAAGGTGGGGACCCGGCTCTCCTCGGGCAGGATGTTGTTGCGGGTCGAGCCGTTGAATTCCACCTTCCCGAGACTGGGCTTCTCCCAGATCACACCGTCCCGTGAGGTGGCGAAACAGGTCAACCAATCTTCGCCGTTGGAGTTGCCTTCGAAGCTGTAGCTCTCCGCCGAATGGACCTTCTCGCGGACCACGCCTTTCTCGGTCCACTTGTAATCGGTGATGTCGGCGCCTTTCTTGACCTTGAAGCCATCGTTGCTCCGGTACCACATCTTGAACACGCCCTCTTCCTCGTCGTAGTAGACGCGGCTGAGCCCGAGGTAGTGTCCCTCCCACGGACGGTCGGAGGCGATAAGCGGATTGTTCGGGTGCTTCTGCGCCGGATTGAGCACCTGACGGGCGTGGGACAGGTGCTGAATCATGTAGTCGTCCACGAAGAGTTGGGTCCGGGATCCGATTTCGGCGAGACCCGCGCCCGCACCGGACGCGGCCGGTCCGGCCGCCAGCATCAGAGCCCATCCGATGATCCACGTTGTTCCTTGATGTCTCATTTCTTTCTCCTTGTCCCGATAAGGCTCAGATGATGGCGATGGGGCGCAGGGCGAACCCCGCCACGGTGCCCCGGATCTTGTTCACGGTGCAGACGTAGGTGAACTCGTAGACGCGGTCGCGCGAGAGCTCCTCCAGAACGTGAAACTCCGCGATGTGAACTCCCTGCTCAATCAGCAGGTAGTTGTGGACCGGCATGAAGGAGCCGTACTTCTCGCGGTAGGCCTTGTTGTCTTCTGCCGTGGGTTTGTACTCCACGCCACTCGTGTCCCCGCCGACCATCATGGCTCCCTTCTCCTCCACCAGCCAGCGGGCCGAATCCAGGTTGATGCCGGCCGAGTCATGCCGGTCGACGGTCTCGTGGTCCGATCCGGCCGTCCCCCAGAATTGCGTGGTCCCGGTGCGGACCAGGACCACGTCTCCGAACCGGATAGTGGTTCCCTGCTTCTTGAGCGCACCCTGAAGGTCCGCCGGAGTGATCTCATAGTTGGAGGACAACGCCTTCACACTCTTGTAGGCGGCGACGTCGATCATGACCCCGCGGGCCACGATGGGAGGAATGGTGGTGGCATCGCACTTGCGGATGCCCCAATCGCCCGCGGCGTCCGACTCCTTGAAACCGTTGTACCAGTGGTTGTCCTTCCCCTGGGTGGCGTGCCCCAGCCCGTCGATCTGGGTGGCCACGTTGTCGTTGATGAAGAGCGCGCAACTGTGCCAGGCGGTCAACGACGGGTTGTCCTGGATCACCCCCGGAATGTCCTGCTGGCTCTTCACGCCGTCGGGAGACCGGAACATGATGATCTCCCCCGGACTGTGGCCGGGCCACTTGTAGGACGTCCGGTCGTAGCTCAGTCCCAGATCGAAGACCTTCCCCTCCCGGACCAGCTTCAGTGCGGCGAGCCGGGAGGCGTCTGTCATCTCGTTGAGCGCCCCCACTTCGTCGTCCTTGCCCCAGACCCAACCCCAGCCCTTCCCCGCCTGCCACTTCTTGGCGTGTGACGAGGGCGGCATGACGGCGGCGACCATGACGGCCGCCGCGAAGAGCCCGATCAACGCGGTGAGGAGGGTGTGCTGTTTGCTCATGCTGGTACTCCCATTCTTTTGAATCAGCCGGTATCGGCGGCGTCCAGTCTACTATGAGCGGTAGGAGGGGGGACATTCTTGTCCCCCACTCTCCTCCTCCTTGTCATGACGCCTTGACGCTAAGTGCCATTTTTAATACCATGATGCCATGATAATTACCATTGACAGGGCCGGAAGAGTGGTCGTGCCGAAGTTGTTGCGTGATCGCTTCAATCTGGTGGCCGGGACGGAGTTAGAGATCGAAGCCACCGCGAACGGCCTGAGGCTGCACAAGATCGGCGCCGCACCGTCGCTGATTCGCAAGAAAGGAATCCTGGTGCATCATGGTACCGCTCGAACGACCCTGGACATCACGGAGTTCATCCGTGCTGAACGAGACGCACGCAGTCGCCGCACCCCACCAAGGGAATCCGATTGATGCGCACGTTGTTCGATACCTCGGTACTGGTCACTGCAGTGGTCGATCAGCTTGGGAATCACGAAGCCGCATTCGGCGCGCTTCACCGGTATACCAGCGGGAAACACCAAGGGTTCTGCTCGACCCATGCGTTGGCTGAGTGTTATGCGACGCTGACCGCCCTGCCGTTGCCGACGCGAGTCCTGCCTGACGAGGCACGAGCTTTGGTCCAGGAAAGCCTCGCGGAGCGCTTGGCGGTGATTGAGCTAACCGTCGATGATTACCAGAGCGTACTCCGGCAGGTCGCCAAACTGGGGCTCGCAAGCGGTGTGATCTACGATGCACTGCATGCGCGGTGTGCACAGAAGGCATCCGCAAACCGGATGCTTACCTACAACGTTTCCGATTTCGAGCGCTTCCATCTTCCAGGCATCGTCGTGATGACGCCGTGACCAAGTGAGGATCACTCCTCTGTATTGTGCGGATTTCTCAACCGAACGGCACAACGTCGGTTTGTTCTAACCGGGAAACAGATCCAGTTGGCGGTGCTCTCCAGGGCGGCGAAAGGCAGCGGTGGAAAGGGCCATGGACTTACGATTCAGCCCCAGGCGGCGGCAGGTGACCTGAAAGAGCTCGCCGATCTGGCGGGCATAGACGCCGGTGCCCTTCATGCGGTCGTGAAACTCGGAGGAGTAGAGACTTCCTTCCCGTGTTTCCCGGACCCGGTTCAGGACCCGCTGCTTCCTTTCCGGGTAGCAGCGTTCCAGCCATGCCTCGAAGATTTCCTTCACGCCGTATGGGAGCCGCAGCAGGATGTAGGCGGCCGCGATGGCCCCCGCCTCGGAGGCCGCCTTCAGAATCGAGGGAATCTCATGGTCGGTGAGACCGGGGATGACGGGACCCACCATTACCCGGACCGGAATTCCCTGCTCGGAGAGTTCTCGAACGGCCGCCAACCGTGCCGACGGGGTGGAGGCCCGAGGCTCCATCGACCTCTGAAGCTTGGGGTCCAGGGTCGTGATGGAAAGATTCACCGAGGCCGCGTCCTTCTCCGCCAGTTCCGAGAGCAGGTCGGCATCCCGGGTCACCAGGTAGTTCTTGGTCACGACGGCCGCCGGGTTGCCGAACTCCACCAGGACCTCCAAACAGGCCCGGGTGATGCCCAATCGGCGTTCCGCGGGCTGATAGGCGTCGGTGACGCCGCTGATGGCGATGGTCTGCGGTTCCCATTTGGGGGACAGGAGTTCCTGCCGCAGCAACTGGGGGGCGTCCTCCTTGACCAGGATCCGGGTCTCGAAATCCAGTCCCGCCGAGAGCCCCAAATATTCGTGGTAGGGGCGGGCGTAACAGTAGCTGCAGCCATGCTCGCAGCCCCGGTAGGGGTTGATGCTGAATTCGAAACCGACGTCCGGGCTCTGGTTCCGGGCCAGGATGGTCCGGCTCGTGTCCCGGTAGAGACGGGTATCCGGGTGGGTCTCTTGGTCCTCCGGGTCGGGAACGTAGTGAATCGCCTCGAAACGATTGGCGGGATTCTCGGCGGCGCCGCGGCCTCGGAGGGGTTCGGAAGGCATGGTCCGTTTCTGTCCAATTCGCTGGAGAGCGGGAACCATAATGACAGATTGTTCTGTCATCCTTGCCCCCGGAAAAGGAGTCTGAATGAAACCCAACCGACTGCGCCAGAAGCTCGACGCCGGTGAGACCACGGTGTCCACCAACATCTACACCTCTTCACCCGACGTGGTGGAGATGCTGGGACACGCCGGAACCTTCGACTACGTGGAATTCGAGGCCGAGTACGTCCCCTACGACCTGCATTGGATGGACCACTTCGCCCGCGTCACGGAATTGTTCCCCCATCTCTCCGCCATGATCAAGATCGACCAGGAGCCCAGGACCTTCATGGCCGCCCGGGCCATCGGAGCCGGCATCCAGAACGTGCTCTTCGCCGATGTCCGCACTCCCGAGGAAGCCCGGCAATGCGTCGCCGCCATGAAACCCGAGACCCCGGGATCGGTGGGGCATCAGGGCTATGGAGACCGGCGCGTGGCCCGGTACTTCCTGGACGGCCCGGACGCATACGTGAGTATTCTGGAGAACTCGGTCGTTGCCCTCATGATCGAGAAGAAGACCGCGGTGGACAACCTGGAGGCGATCCTGGACGTGGGGGGAATCGACATGGTCCAGTTCGGCGCTGCCGATTTCTCCTTGAACATCGGCAAGCCGGGCCAGTGGGACGACCCCGAGATCACCGCGGCCCGGAACCGGGTGATCCGAACCTCCCTGAAGATGGGGGTTCACCCGAAGGTGGGGATCCATTCACCCGAGGACGCCCGCCCCTACCTGGACATGGGCGTGCGCCATTTCATTCTCGGCGGCGACCTGGGGATCCTCTACTCGTTCTGGAAGGAAAAGGGCAAGCAGCTTCAGGACGTCATTGCCGGGCACTGATTGGTCAGGAGCCCATCACCAGAATCCTCGTGCTCCACGGTCAGGAATGCTCCCTCGGCGCCAGACTGAACGGTTCGCGCGCGAACAGCCGGCGCACCATCGGCTCGAAGAACTCCAGCGGCAGCGATTCGTAATCGGGATCGAACGCGCACTGGTCCCAGCGGTGACAGAAGTCCACGGCGTCCCGATACCAGGGATGGTCGCGATACTTGTCGCGCGCATTGCGGTCGCCGCCCACGTGGTGGGCGTAGTAGTAGTACTGGAACAGACCGTGGTGCCGGACGATCCAGTATGTTCGCTCGGTCACGTAGGGGCGCAGCAGCAGCGCGGACAGCTCGCCGTGGCTGTGCGGGGCCAGCATGTCGTCGATGTCGTGCAGGAGCGCCGCCACCACCAGCTCCTCTTCCGCGTCGTCGCGATAGGCGCGGGTCGCGGTCTGCAGAGAATGCTCCAGCCGATCGACCTGGTAGCCGGCGAGCGAACCGGACAACTCGCGAAGATACGCCAACACTCGGTCGGCGGTGCCGGCGGCAAACTCCTCCTCATGGTGCGCGAGCAGCTCATAGTCCTCGCGGGTGCCGTCCGCCATACTGGTGAAGCTCACCGTAGTACCGCTCGACGTTGCCATATTGTGCATGCTTGTCACTCTCCGAATCAGGGTTTCTTGCGACGAAGCCTGCTTGAAAGCGCAGGGCTTTGTCAAGGGCGCCCGCCCGGGCCCGGTGCTTGACACGCGGAGGAAAAGCGCACCTAATGCTCGGAAGTTTTCACGTGTGATTGGGGCTCAACGCACGAATGCCTGGAGCCGCTGCGGCAGTGCATGCTCCGGGCCGGTCACAACGGATTGAGGGGATCGATCATGCAGCAACCGATCAGCGTGGACCAATCCGACAGGATCGTACCGATAAACCTTCGCCAGAGCGGCCGCACGCCGGCCGAGCTGCTCATTTCCACCCGGGTCCGGAAGTCTCCCTATTGGCATCTGTCGCAGGAAGCGGGCTGCTGGCGGGCCACGGTGTACAACCGCATCTACCACCCCCGCGGTTACGTGCGGCCCGAGGACGGCGGCGCGGCGGCGGAGCACGAAGCGCTGACCCGGGACGTCACGCTGTGGAATGTTGCGGTGGAGCGCCAGATTCGGGTCAGAGGACCGGATGCGGAACGGTTTACGGACTACGTGATCACCCGGGACGCTACCCGCATCGAGCCGATGCATGCGAAGTACGTCATCGTCTGCAACGACAAGGGCGGCATCCTCAACGACCCGGTGCTGCTGCGGCTCTCCAGGGACGAGTTCTGGTTCTCGCTTGCCGACTCCGACCTCCTGTTCTGGCTCCAGGGCGTGAACATCGGGCTTCGGATGGAGGTGGAGATCGACGAGATCGACGTCTGTCCTCTGCAGATCCAGGGGCCGAAGTCGCTGGACCTCATGACCGACCTGGTGGGCGCAGGCGTCCGGGACATCCCCTACTATGGGCTCATGGAGGCTCAGATCGCGGGCTGTTCGGTGGTGGTCTCCCAGTCCGGGTTCTCGGGCGAGAAGGGGTACGAGATCTATCTTCGGGACGCCACCCTGCACGCCGAGAAGCTGTGGCGCGCGGTGCTTGACGCGGGGGCCGGACACCAGCTGATGGTCATCGCGCCGGGCCACCAGCGCAGGATCCAGGCCGGGATCCTGTCGTGGGGACAGGACATCGACCACGAGACGAGTCCGTTCCAGTGCAACTTGGCCTACCAGGTGCCGCGCCAGAAGGCGGGAGACTACATCGGACGGGCCGTGCTGGAGCGCCAGCGCGCCGAGCTCGACGCCGGGCGTTGTCCGTTCGCGATGGTCATGGTGGGCATGACGCTGGGCGGGAACCCCATTGACGACTATGCCCCGGACTTCTGGCTCGTGTCGGACGCGGACGGCGGCGACCCGATCGGCTACCTCACGTCGCCGTGGCACTCCCCCGAGCTGGGCTGCAACATAGCGCTCGGGCACGTGCCCGCCGGGAAATCGGCCGTCGGCACGGAGCTCACGGTGTGGTTGCCGGACGAATACGCGAGCGAGCCGGGCCGACCGGACCGCGCACGGGTGTGCGAAGTTCCCTTCCGCCCCTCCGTGAACCCCAGCGCCCGCGAGGTGGCGCTCGCCCCGGGGCCTGGACGCGACGGTTTAGGCGCCCGCATCCGAGAGAAGGTTCGGCCCGCCACAATCCGGCTCTCATACCAGCGTTGCGGTCGGGCTCGGAGTTCGGGGCAATCCCGCGGGCACTATATCTTCTCTACGAACTTCTTCTGCGGACAGCCAGTCGCTGAACTCGTCCGGGCTCCGCACCGAGTGCGCGGGCAGGTGCGGTACCGGCTTCGAAGGAAGAGAGAAGGTGACTGTCTCCTTCTCCCTGAGCCGGACATCATCGAGTTGCTGTACGAAACCGAAACGGGAGACGCCATCATTCTCAAAATGCGTGATGAATCCACTGGGTTCGGGTCCAGGGCGGCCGGTCGACAACTACGCACGAAATGCGTGAACCTGCTGAACGCCGAACCGACTAAGCCGTTGTTGCTGGACTGGACCGGTGTGCCCTTGGTGTCCAGTAGCTTTGCCGATGAACTCGTCGGCAAGCTGTTCGTGACACTTGGCCCTCTGGCGTTCTCGGCTCGGGTGAGGAATCTCGGCATGGATGCCGTGGTGGGTGGCCTTGTAGACAAGGCCATATTGCAGCGAGTGGCACAAGTAGTCAACGGTTCAGTAGTCCAAGGTGACCTTGGGTAACGGGCGCCGACAGCGTGGGGCGCGATCTGCGCGTCGAGGCACGCTCTAAATCCGCTAGTCTTCCAGTTCCCGTCCCGGACCCACGTTGCATTCGTCCTCGGTTGGACCCTCATAAGGGACAGTGCTGCTTTCCGGAAACCGCTCGGCGAATTGGAGGCCAAGTGCGAGAATCCTCCCCTCTTTCGGGCGCCGCGGATCAGTTTCGAATTGACGGGGAACACTGTCCGGAAGAAGAGGACAAGACCTCCCTAGGAGGGAATAGTGTCCAAATTTCTCAATTACTTACGGCTTTCCGGGTGAGAACCAGCTAATCTGCCGTAACGAACCGCACCCACTGACCCTCTTGGCAATAAAACGAAGACGCTCCTTTTTCGAGAAACGCATCCACTACAGAGTCGTACAATAACTTGACAGGCGGCTCTGCATCAGCCCTTCCAAGAATTCTCATCCACGGTGGATTCGAGAAGACTCCACGACTAAAAGCGATGCCTCTGGGTGATCCTACACCCTGAAGGGAGCCTCGGTCGGGTCGCTCCAACTCTAGTGGAGGACATCGCACTGGTCCTCCCCAAATGACAACGATGTTTGAACGTTCGTCGCGAGAACACAACGCCGCCCAATCCGTCTACTCTCGTGTAGCAAACTGACCTGACACGATGTTGTGTTTTTTGTTCCCGTAATGCCAAGCAGTTTGAGGGATTGTACAGCCTAGTGCAGAAAGCTCCTTCCGCACCGACAGTGGTACGTACTCGAACTCGATCGGCGATAATCGGGAGCCGAGGAAGAGAGAAGGTGACTGCCCCCTTCTCCCGGACGGGTGGGTCTATGGAGACCGGCGCGTGTCCCGGTACTTCCTGGACGGGCCGGACACCTACGTCAGCATTCTGGAGAACTCGGTCATGGCTCCCATGATCGAGAAGAAGTCCGCGGTGGACAACCTGGAGGCGATCCTGGACGTGGGGGGAATCGACATGGTCCAGTTCGGCGCCGCCGATTTTTCCATGAACCTCGGCATACCGGGCCAAGGGGACGACCCCGAGGTCACCGCGGCCCGGAACCGGGTGATCCGGACCTCCCTGAAAATGGGAGTTCATCCGAAGGATGGACTTCATTCACCCGAGGACGCGCGCCGCTACCGGGAAATGGGAGTGCGCCACTTCATTCTCGGCGGCGATTTGGGAATTCCTTTAGGAAAGCCCGGCTCGCGATCCCCGACTCCTTCCGCCAGAATAAGGGCCACCGACAAGAGAACCTGGCCGCTTCCGGAGGACGGTCCTCATGCAAATAGAACGTGTTGAAGTCATGGTCGTGGCGCCCAAGGTGCAGCGCTTTACGTGGTCGCACGACCTGGGCGAACAGTTCATGACCAATACCATCGTCCGGATCACGACGAAGGACGGCCACGTGGGCGTCGGCGGCGTTTGGAATTGCATGTCCTTCGATTTCGATCGCTACACCTGCGAGACGTTGCGGCACATGATCCCTGCGGTGATCGGCCAGGACGCGACGGCGCGGGAAGAGATCTGGCAGAGTCTGTGGCCGCGGGTCTTTCCCCTTCCGCCGCAAGCCCTGTCCGTCATCGACATCGCATTGTGGGATCTGAGGGGCAAGGCCGCCGGACAGCCCATCTATCAGCTCTTGGGAGGGGCAATGGATCGAATCCCGTCGTATGCCAGCACGCCGATGCTGGACGACGTGCCGGCGTACCTCCGTTTTGTCGAAGAAATGATCGAGCGCGGCTTTCGCGCCGTGAAGTTCCACTGTTGGTGTCTGCCGGAAAAGGACCTCGAGCTGGCCCGCGCCGCCAGCAAGGAATTCGGCGACGACGTGGCCTTGATGTTGGACGTTGAGAACAATTATGACCTGCAGAGTGCCCACCGGGTCGGCGCAGAGCTGCACGACCTGGGATTCACTTGGTTCGAAGCTCCGCTGTTTGACTACGACCTGCCGGGTTATCGCGAGCTGACCCAGAGCCTTGAGGTGCCGGTCCTTCCCTCGGGGAATTGGCTTCAGGACCTGACGGCGTTCCGGCACGCATTGGCGACCCGATGTTGGACGGCGGCGCGGACCGATGTCACGGTCGCCGGCGGCTTCACTGGGGGCCGGAAGTATCTGTCCGCGGTGGAAGCCGCGGGCATGCGCTGCGAGATCATGTCCTGGGGCACCACGTTGATCTCATCTGCCAACCTCCACCTGATGCTGGGAACCGGGCTGAGCACGTACTTCGAGCAGGCCGTCCCATGAGAACCCTACGAGTACGGCATGCACGACGTGATCCGGACCGGTCCGGACGGACATGTCGTCGCGCCGTCGGGCCCTGGCCTGGGAGTGGAAATAGACTGGGATGCCATGGAAGCGGCGACGATCCACCGGCTTGATTCCCGGTCCCTGTCGTAGTGTCGAGGATTAGGAGCGGGGATTGTCAACCCCCGCTTGACCAAGTCCCCGAAATGCCGCTGCGGGTGCTGGAATTTATCACTTCCAATATTAGACGCGGAGACCCATAGGATGTCACCGACTGCGTCAACGAAACCTGTCCCTGGTCGGGGAAACCGATCGCCGAGGACTCGTTGACCACGTACAAGGGCCAGGTTGTGGGTTTCTGCAACCCCGGGTGTCGTGACCAGTTCGATGCCGCCGTCGGTCACTTCGAGAAGGCAATCGAAGAGAACACCGAGCGAAGACAGGAAACGCCCGCAGTCCGGGCCTTGCGCCTTGCTGCGGCATCAGGGAATTCAATTCAGTTGTAGAGGGACAAGTGGGCTGACCGAAAAAGAAACGTTGAATCGGTATCCTGGTCCGTCTCCCAGACAGAGTCGAGGAATATACCTGATTTCACTCTATTCCCTTCCCTCGACATCCCTATTTTCGGCCCCGTCCCCTTCCTTCCCAATCCAGTGATCCCACCGGGGTCAAAATCGAGGCCAAGACCCAATCCGCTGAGCCGGTAGCCGGTTCTGGACTTCGGCCAAAAGGAGTTCCCCCGCATCATTGAATGCAAAGGAGTTACAGACCAAGTATGGAATCTCCTCCCCGTTTTCCAGGACCGAAGAGACTTCGAGCATAGGAACATGGTCTGGAACCTGATTCTCATCGGAGGCTTTCTTTATTTGGCCGTCGCCCTCCGGGGCCAGATTCGGTTCGTAAAACAGATGGAGTTGCGCCTGGATGTCCGCATCACCAGCCTGGAGACGCAGATCGGTCATCTGCAGGATTGTGTCAGGCGGATCGAGGATACGCTGGCCGCGTCCAAGGAGTTTCGCGAAAGAACCGTTCCGGGTGTCCGGTCACTCCCCGAAGACCTCGTATCTTAGCCGGTAGATATCCAAGACTTGGCTACTGACCGTAACTTTGAGCTTGGGTCTGCCGGGCGCGCTGGGTCCAGCCACAATTCTGGAGACTGCTGCCAACCGAATCTTGCGATTCATCCGCCCAATACTGGAGGAGAGAGGGTGACTGTCCCCGTCTCCCAGGAGATCATCAACGTCCAAATGCATCAACGGATAAGCTGGACACCGGAACCGGGATGCAAGAGGACATAGGAGTCTTCTCAAGACAAGTGGACTCAGCCCTGATGAATCGCTGGGTCGAGATCGGAGGTTCCGGAATGAGGGTGCAAAGTGACTAACCTGAACTTCCAGCAATATAACGACGTAACCTGTTGATTATAATATAGATAGGTCAAGAGTTCGAGTTACGCTACTGGGTACGTCCGTCTATAGGCGAACTCCAAGTCGATCCAGCGCCTGCTGTTGTAACGGCGTAGGCCGGGTCACGATGGTGAAGGGACGGGCTCCGGGGAGCTTCGGCACCACCTGATTCCGCACGATGGTCGCCAGATCCTCCAGCAGGGTGCGGAAGCTGTGCACCGGCAGGCCGTCGGCCGTGCGCTTGGACTGGGCTTTCTTCCGGGCGGCCTCAGAGACCTTCGCCGGCGCCACCACCGAGGGCCGCGGGGCGCCGTTCGGATCCGGATCATCAAACAGCAGGGGGGCCAGGCGCCGGCGCATGTGCCACTCGACGTAATAGGCGAGCAGGCACAGGAAGACATGAGCGCGCACCCGGTCGTTGGTCCAGTGATAGATCGGGCGCACCTTCAGGTCCACGGTCTTGTAACTACGGAAGGCCTGCTCGACCACGCTCAACCCCTTGTAGGCACGCACCGTCGCCTCGGCGTCCATCTTCTCGGTCGGCAGGCTGGTGCGCACGACATACAGACCGTCCAGGGCGGCCTCGGCGACGATCGATTCCTGGTTTCTCCGGTAGGCGAAGGACTCGTCGCTGATGTCGAGCTCGAAGTGCTTCGCCATCTTGTACTTGTTGAGGACTTTGCCGACCCGGAGCGCAATCCGGTCCCGTCCCCGGTACGGGCGGCGCTCGCGACGGGTGGAGGCGGCGATGGGCTCCAGCAGTTCTTCGGTCTTGGCGAGCAGCTCTTGGCGCTTGACGGCCCGCTGTCGAGCCAGCAACGGATTGCGGCAGACCATCAGACGCTCGCCCGGGTAGGCGTCCGAGCAGATCTCAAGCAGGTTCCTCTGGTCAAACAAGGACATTTGCACCGTCCCCGACTCCACCAGTTGGCGGATGGCCGGAGCCCTCAGGGCGGTGATCCAGTCCAGTCCCGAGGGTTGGACTTCTTCACGGATCCGGGCCTGGGTGAGCATCCCGCGATCCCCCACCAAGACCACGCGCGAGAGCCCGAAACGGTTTCTCAACGTCTCCAGGACCGTTCCCACGGTGGCGGGATCGGAGGTGTTGCCTGCGAAGACGTGGACGGCCACCGGACAACCGTCCCGGTTGCAGATGAGGCCGAACTCGATCTGGAGTTTTCCGCGCTTGCCGTCGCGCGAGTACCCGCGCTTGGCCAACTTGCAGCGACGGCCCTCGAGATAGCAGGAGGTCAGGTCATACAAAACCAGGGAGCCTTCTTTCAGGTGTCGCCGGGCCAAGCGCTTCTGAACGGCGTCCTGGCGTTTGAGCAACCAGTCCATGGCGTCGTAGAGGTGGTTTTCGTTGAGGTCGGGGAGGCCGAGGACGTCGGCGAGGGAATCGGTGCGGGTGGCGGCCTGCAAGCCGCGGGCGGTGGCGAGCTTGGAGCGGGGATGGGCGAGACGGGCCACGACCAGGGCGATGACCAGATCGCGCTGGGGACCGGGAGGGCCGAGGCAGCGATCCAGGCCGATCTTGCGCAAGGAGCCAACCAGGGCGGCAATGTGGCCGTGGGGTTGGGAGCGAACGATGTCGAGAGAGGCTTCGAGGTTGGCGACGGCGGTACCCTTCTTGAGCAGGATGCGCAGGCCAGCGACCAGGTCGGGGTCCCATTTGGAAAGGTTGGCGAGGGTGCGTTTTTTGACCTTGCCCTGGTGGCGGTAGGACTCGCGCAGGAGGATGGCGGGGGGCGACTTTCGGTTGGGGACGGCTTCAATATACATGGCTACTCCTGATCTGACAAAAACACAATAATTATAAATAATTACAAAATCTATGTCAAGTCTATACATGGGTACATTCTACGACCCAGAATTCGAGAGAAGCCCTTTCGAATCAATGACTTGGAATCAAAATTGGATCAGACAGGCTGGAAGTTCAGACTAACGAATCGCGTGAACGCTTCGATAAAATTGCTGACAACTACGCGACGAGCGAAGTCCACTCCATGAGCCCAACGATCAGGCTTCTTCATCAGCTCGTGAATCCGGAGCCTGGGGTATCCGTATGTGACGTCGCGTGTGGCGCTGGCCACCTGGCGCTGTCCTTTGCCACCTGTGCCGGGAGACTCGTAGGAGTTGACCCTGCCCCCAGCATGTTGGACGCCTTTCGACGATTGGCAGCGGAGCGGGGGGTCGAGGTGGAGACTGTCGAGGCGTACGCTGAATCGATTCCCCTGCGGGGACGCCAGTTCGACTTGGTTGTATCGCGGCTGGCCCCCCACCATTTCGATGATGTGTATCGCGCGGTGGCAGAAATCGTTCGGCTCACGAAGATCGGCGGGAGGGTAGCGATTATCGATCTCGAAGGACACGAAAACGCTGAAGTTGACGAGTTTAACCACAAGCTGGAACTTCTTCACGATCCAACCCACGTTCGGAGCTACACGGCCGCGAGGTGGAGATCCATATTCGAAAGCAGAGGGCTGAAGGTGGAAGTGTTGAAGGATGGATTATCGGAGCGACCTCAGGGGCAGACCGTACACAGGTGGTGCGAGATAGCATCCTCTGGAACAGAGGCGGAAACGGAGATCCGAGCTCGTCTGCAGAAGGCCCCGAGTTCATTCCTGGAGGCCTTGAACATCAGGCGGGCGGGGGGAGACTTCCTGTTGCCGATACGGACTGTGTTGATCATGGGAACCAGGGATGCTGCCTCAAGATGAGGGGGGTGCTCGCAGGAGAGAAGGTGACTGTCCCCTTCTCCCGCTCCGCTTCTCTCCGGAACCAGACGGGAAGCCATCTCAGGATCCTCCACGTGGCGCTGGGCCCGCAATGCCGCTCGCGATAAACCGGCAGCGTCCATCACGATTCCACGACCCGGCGACGCGCGGCGTCGAACGCGGCGGCCGCACGGTCGATATCGGCTTCGGTGGTGGCGTGGGAGCAGATGCTCACCCGGATGACGGGCTCGCCCAGCCAGCGGGAGCCTCCGCACCAGCACTCACCGGACCGTTGGAGTTCACCCATGATCGCACCGAGGTCGGAGCCATCGCTCGTCTTCACCATGACCTGGTTGAAGACCACATCGTTGGGTACGACGAATCCCAGCTCCCGAAGGGTTCGGCTCAGGCGGCGCGCCATGCCGCACAAGTGGTCGACGAGGGCCTCGACGCCCGAGCGGCCCAGCGTGTGCAGGGTTGCCCACAACTCCGCTCCGCGGGCGCGACGCGACATGTCGAGCGTAAACGCCATCCCGTCGCGCTTCTCGCCTGACGTGAAATAGGACGCGTCCGTCTTCAAAGCCTTCACCAGGACATCCCGTTCCCGACAAAGGGCGATACCGCATTCGTACGGTCCGTTCAGCGTCTTGTGGGCATCGACGGACCAGGAGTTGGCGAGTTCCACGCCATCCGTCAGGTGACAGGTATTGCGGGATGCAGCCGCCCAAAGCCCGAATGCGCCGTCGACATGCATCCACGCGTTGGCCTCTTGCGCCCGTTCGCCAAGCTCGCGGAGGGGATCGAACGAACCCGAGTTCACATCCCCGGCCTGTGTGAGCAGGAGGGTGTTTTCGTCGAGTTGCGGAAGGGCCGACAGCAGGATTCTGCCCTGATCGTCCGTCTGAAGAGGTTCGAAATGGTTCGTCCCCAGGCCGAGAACCTGCAACGCTCGAAGGACCGCCGCGTGGCTGTGCCGATTCCCCAGGACCCGTATCCTGGGAGCCCCATGGAGGCCTTGCGCCGACACGTCCCAGCCCTGCCTCTCAAGCAGCGCATGGCGCGCGGCCGTCAAGCAGCAAAGCAGCGCGGCCGAAGTTCCGTTCGTGAACCCGGCCACGGTCTGGCGCGGCAGGCCGAGCAAGTCCACGAACCACTTCTGGGACACCTGCTCCAGCCGGGAGCCGACCGGGGACATCACCTCCAGAGCGGTGTTCTGATCCCACGAGTCGATGAGCCAGCGCGAAGCCAGCGCCTCCGGTAGCAAGCCCCCGTTCACGAACCCGAAGTAGCGTCCGCCCGTCTGGGCCATCGTTCCCGGAGAGCCGAAACGGTGCAGCTTGCGCAGTGTTTCGAGCGGCTTGGCCGGTTCGTCCGGGATCGGCTCGTCGAAGTTCCGAAGCGCCTCGACATCTTCCGGCGCAGGCGTGACCCGCCGGCCACTGACGGCTTCCATGTACTCTGCGGCGTACTCGTGCGCCAGCGAGAAGAGTGCCTCGTCGTAGCCCATGGACCTGCCGACCGGCGTGTGCGCTGCGTGCCCGAGGATTGAGTTACGTCGCTTCGTCGTCACTGGCTTTCCTCCTGAGTCGCTTCCGTTGCGGCCGGGTTGCGCCATCCATTCCGGCACGGTGATAGAGGAAGAACCTCCCGCGGGCCGCCCCAGGCCAAACAGACTGGTTCACCAACCAGAAGTGTACCGGGACGGAGACTCCAACTTCACCGGGGCCGTGGCTGGCCCCGCGGCAGGTAGGGTAACGTTCACCGGAGTCGCCTTGGAGGTGGAGGCCGGATCCCGCATCTTCTCGCGGTTGTCTGTAGAACCAGTTCGGCGACGATCTGCCGAGAATAGCTGGAGGACAGCGAAACTCAGAAGTGAGGATACTGGGTTTTCGGTGTTGGGAAACCACTCCTGGGAGACGCGGATCAGACCCTCTCCTGCCAAGAGAGAAAGTAACTATCCCCTTCTCCCACTTAGAAGAGGACAGTCACTTACTTTCTCCCATCGCAGACGGAGGGTCCTCACAGGTCACCCGGTCTGGGCATGCGGTAGCCGACCTGGCGCTCGGTGAAGATGTAGGCAGGACTGGTCGCGTCATCGCCCAGCTTGCGGCGGAGCCTCTTCACGAAGGCGTGCACCAGCCGATTGTCGCCGGATTCCCGCCGGTCCCAGACTTGGCGCAGGAGGGAATCGTACGTCAGGATCCGGCCCGCGTTGACCGAGAGTGTTCGGAGCAGCTCGTATTCGGTCGCCGTAAGTCGCACCGGCCGGCTGGCCACGGTCACGCGGCGGGCCTCATAGTGGATGGCCAGATCCCGCAACAGAAAGGGTTCAGGCGGCTCGTCCCGCCGGCGCAGGGCGGCCCGGACTCTTGCCGTCAACTCGGTCGGCGAGAAAGGCTTGACGATGTAATCGACGGCTCCGGCCTCCAAGGCCCTGGCGATCGTCTCGTCCCTGCCGTAGCCGGAGATGAAGATGACCGGCAGATGAGCCATTTCAGGGACGCGCTCCATCAATTCGATTCCATCGGTCCCGGGAAGCATCAGGTCCAACAGGACCAGCCGGGGCTTCTTCGTCTTGATGAGTTGGGAGACCTCCCGCGGGTCGCCCGTCACGAGCGGCACGTAGCCTGCCCCCATCAAAGCGTCACGAACGTACCGGAGCGTCTGCGGGTCGTCGTCCACCACCAGGATGCGCGTTCGTTCCTGGCCGTCCCGAGACGCGTTGGACGAACTCCGGGCGAAGCCGGACCCGGCTCCGGGGCTGGCCTCTTGGACCACTGGAATCGTGAAGGTGAACCGCGTTCCCAGACCCACCCCGCCACTCTCGGCCCGGATGCGCCCGCCGTGAGCCTCCACCAGACCCTTGCAGATGGCCAGCCCCAGGCCGGACCCTCCGATCCCGCGATTGTCGCCGACCCGCGCGTGTTTTCGGAACAGGTGCGGCAACTGTTCCGGCGGCACTCCCAGGCCTTCGTCGGCGACCGAGATCGCCACGTGGACGCCATCCCGCGCCGCGGCGACCCGGATGGGGGACGACTCGGGAGAGTGCCTGGAAGCGTTGGACAAGAGATTGTTCAAGACTTGGATGATCCGCCGCTTGTCGGCCATCACCCGGGGAAGGTCCGGAGGAAGGTCGATGCGGATCGTGTGCCGGCCGCCGCCACTCAGGAAGGTGTTTCTGGCTTGGTCCACCAAGTCGGCCATGTCCGCCGCCTCCGGGGAGACCGACAATGTCCCCGCCTTGATGCGGCCCGCATCCAGCAGATCGCTGATCAGGCCGTGCATGTGTTCGGCCTGCTGGTCGATGATGCGGAAGAACTGGAGCATCTCGGCCGGGTCGGGAACCGACGACGAACCCAGCACGGTGACGGCCAAGCCCCTGATGGAAGCCAGAGGGACCCGCAGCTCGTGGCTCACCATGCCCAGGAACTCGGCCCGCAACCGCTCCAACTCCTCCAGAGGAGCCAGATCCTGCATCGTGACGACCATGGACTCGATGGTGCCGGCCTCGGACCGGATCGGCGCAGCGTTCATCAGTATCGTGACACTCCGGCCGTCGGGCACCTGGAGGACGATCTCCTCGGCGCGGATCGTCAATGCGTTGCTCATTGCCTGAGCTGCGGGAAGTTCCTCCAGCGAGATCTCCCATCCGTCGGGGCGGCGCAACGTCACTACCTCCAGCAGTTCTTCCACGCCGTTGCCCGGCGAGAGCAGGCCTCCGAGAATCCGATTCACCTCCTGATTGAAACTCACCGCCTTGCCGGACTTGGCATCGAAGACCGCGACCCCCACAGGCGAGATGTCGACCAAGGCTTCCAAGTCGGCCCGGGCCCGCTGTTCGTTTCGGAAGGCGCGGGCGTTCGCAATCGCAGTCGCCGCCTGCGCCGCGAACAACACCAGGACCTTTTCATCCTCGTCCGTGAACCCCCGGCCATCTTCCTTCCCAGCGAGAAAGAAATTGCCGACTTGGACGCCCTGGTGACGCATTGGCGTACCCTGGAAGGTGGTCGACGGCAATACGTCCGGGGAACAACCGAGCGATCGGGCGTAGTCGCGCAGGTCCCGCAGTCTAAGCGCTCCCGGAAGATCGCGAAGGTGCTCGAAAAAACGCAACCTGTCGGGCCAGTCCAGCATCCGCCGGCGGTCGTCGGGAGTCAGGCCGGAAGTGACGAAGCCCTGGGGCTGTCCCGAGTCTCCGAGGATCGTAATGACTCCGGAGCGAGCGCCGGTGAGCTCGCGGGCGCTTTCCACAACCTCGCGTAGGACGGTGTTGAGGTCCAGGCTCGAGCTGATGCGCAGGCTGGCCGCGCTCAGCTTGGAGATGCGCTCCCGCAGCGCTTCGATCTCTCGCCTCAGTTCGTCGGAACTCTGCATTCGCCTTTCCTTGCCGGATCCTGGACCGAGCCCCGGTTCGGCGTCCCGATGAATCGATTCCTTGGAGGAGCCGAGTTTGAGACGCATCGGACTCTGCGGGCTCCAATGATAGCGTCTTAGAGTAAGAATTCATAGAATTGTCAGTAGATAAGCGCCTATTGTCATACTATTGTCACTTCCCCGCGATATGCTTGATCGTGTGCATTCATCCAGTGATTCGGATGTCTTTATTTTGATGTGTTTTCTACGGAGAACCTCTCACGATTGCATAACGATCACACGTCATCCCGGCGGATACTACGAAGCATGGGTCCAAGGAAAACGATGAGAACGAATGGAGATCCTGTCGTTAGAGAATCGCCGCATCCATCGAATGCCAAGACCGGGGAGCGTTGTGAAATCCCCGGTCTATACGAATCGGACTGCCGCCATCGGGAGAGAAAGCTGATCCGCCGAGGAGAAGAATTCCCCTACTGCGTGGCCTGTCGGCACGTCATCTCCTGGCATCTGATCAGATCGATTCGTTAAGAGGTTCGTTCGTCCCCACTTCGACAACGCTGACGCAGTCGCGTCGTTGCAACGCCGCGACGCAGCCTCTATTTTGATCCCAGTCGCCGCCTCCGGTGTGGAACGGGAAGATGGGAGATGGGGGAAAAACTCCCCTCCACCCGGCTATTTCTGGGGCGGACCTGTCCGGTTTTCGTTTCCCGGACGTCTTTTATTACTAAGGAGCCAAGATAGGTCGCTAGACGCCCGTGCCCCGGTGCGGTCCGTGTGGCGGCGTGATCCACAAAAACAAGGATCGCGATCTTCGTGGGTAGAGATCGCCGAGAGAGATGCTCCGGCCCGTGAAGCCATATTTACCGGAAGAGGGTTGCTTCACTGGGATCAGTAGCGGAAGGGGGGCATGGCCGTGAAGAAAATCTGGGCTCTGTTTCTGGTTGCCTTTCTGTTGCCCGCCTTGTATTCCGTGCAGCGACCCGCCGAGCGGGTGGAGACCGCTCGTCCCGCGGTCGATGATTCGTTCCCCCGTCAGACGCAGGAACCGGTCGAGACAACCCTGTACTTCCCGGACTACGTGGATGGAGCGGGATGGTCGGTGCAGCTGGTGATCAGCAACGTCGACCCGGAGGCCGCGGCCGCGGTCCAAGTGAAAGTCTACGACCCGGACGGACAGTCCGTCCTGGATCTGTTCGATTCCGATTTGACGTTCGAGATTCCGGCCCTGGGCAGTCGAATCTTGAAAAGCGCCGGCTCAGTGGCAATTCGGCGGGGTTGGATCCAAGTCGAAGCCGATGCGGCCACCGTCAGTGGATTGTTGACTTACCGGCACGCCCAATCGGGGGTCGAAGTCGGGGTCAAACCCGTCGAGTTGGGACCGCAATTCGCGTTGTTCGTCGAGGAATCGCCGAGTGTCGGCGCTGGAGTCGCCGTCTTCAAGCCAGACACCTCTCCCCGCCTCGAGCTTCGCCTCCGCGACGAGGAGGGAACCGACCCGTTGGAGGGGGAGTCCGTCCGCTGGAGGGATTCCCACCAGGCGGCGCGCACGCTCCCGGAATGGTTTGACGTCGAAGGGATCGATACCGGATTTCTGAGGGACTTTCGCGGCCTGTTGTTCTTGCTGACCGAGGACGATTCTCCGTTCGCCCCGCTCGGTCTGCGGTTCGGGAAGGGGACCTCGTCGCTCTCGGCGGTGCCGGCGATCCGGACCCGGAGCCAGGAACTTCAGGAGACGGCCCTGATCTTCCCCGACTACGTGGACGGAGGCGGATGGTCGGTGCAGTTGGTGCTCAACAACGTCGATCCGGACGGCACGGCAGAAGTCCGGGTTGAAGTCTACGACCCGGACGGACAGCCGGTCCGGGATCTGTTCGATTCCGATTTGACGTTGGAGATTCCGGCGCTGGGCAGTCGAGTCTTGAGAAGTACCGGCTCTGGAGCCATTCGGCGGGGTTGGATCCAGGTCGAGACCGATGCGGCCACAGTCGGGGGACTGTTGACCTACCGAGACGCCCAATCGGGGATCGAAGTCGGCGTCGAGCCCGTCCGGCTGGGACATGAATTCGCTCTGTTCGTGGAGGAATCGGAGACGATCGGGGCGGGTCTGGCCCTCTTCAAGCCGGAGGTGGCATCCAGGATCGAGCTGAGACTCCGGGACGAGGAAGGCGACGACCCGTTGGACGGGGTGTACGTGCCCCGGCGGGACTTCCACCAAGCGGCGCGCACGCTCCCGGAATGGTTCCACGTGCCCGGAGTGGATATGGGATTTCTGAGGGACTTTCGAGGCCTCCTGTTCCTGCGAACCGAGGACGAATCCGGGTTCGCCCCGTTGGGGTTGCGGTTCGGGAAGGGAACCTCCTCACTTTCGGCGGTACCGGCGATTCGGATACCGGAGGGCAGCGGGATCGACGGCGGCCAGGCCCCTCCTCCGACGGTGACGCTGTCGGCATCGCCGAGGTCGATCGATCGGGGCCGGAGCACCACCCTGAGCTGGTCGTCCACGAATGCGGAGAGCGCCGAGATCGAACCGGGAATCGGTGTGGTGCCGACTTCGGGCACCCGGAAGGTGTCGCCGAACGTGACCACGACCTACCGGATCACGGTGACAGGAGCGGACGGACAGACGGCTACGGCGTCGGTCACGGTGACGGTGACCGTTTCGGAGCGAGTGGCGCTGGGGACGCTGTACGAAACGCTGGGCGGACCGCATTGGACCCAGAGCGAAAAATGGTTGACCGACGCCCCGCTGGGGGACTGGTACGGGGTCGAGGTCGACAGCCAGGGCCGGGTGACTGGCCTGCGTTTGGTCGTTTCGACTGTGACACAAGATGGGTACTTGTCAAAAACAGGGATCGGATTGAGGGGGTCGATCCCGGCAGAGCTCGGCTCGCTCACCCACTTGGAACACCTGGATCTCGGCTACAATGAGCTGACGGGATCGATCCCGGCAGAGCTCGGCTCGCTCGCCCACTTGGAATTCCTGGATCTCGGCACCAATGCGCTGACGGGGCCGATTCCGGCGGAACTCGGTTCTCTCACCAATTTGCGGCACCTGGATCTCGAACACAACGAGCTGACGGGGGCGATCCCGGCGGAACTGGGTTCGCTCTCCAATCTGGAACACCTGGCTCTCGACCACAATGAGCTGACGGGATCGATTCCGGTGGAACTCGGCTCGCTCACCCACTTGGAATACCTGGGTCTCGGCTACAACGAGCTGACGGGGGCGATCCCAGCGGAACTCGGTGCTCTCACGAATCTGCGAATCCTGGGTCTCGGCTACAATGAGCTGACCGGGGCGATCCCGGCGGCACTCGGCTCGCTCGCTCATCTGCAAACCCTGGTCCTCGACGGCAATGACCTCACGGGACCAGTCCCCTCTTCCTTCCTCGGATCGAACCTGGAGAATTTCTGGGCCCAAGAGAACGCCACGCTTTGTATTCCTGCTGTCGCTGGTTTCGTCAGTTGGACGAAAGGGCTCAAGAGCCTCTCCGGGATATTCTGCGACGAATCGGACAGGGCCATCTTGGAAGCGTTGCACGAAGTCTCGGGAGGCTCGGGATGGACAAACTCCGATGGATGGCGGGACGACGTTCTCTTGGCTGAGTGGTACGGGGTCAGGGTGGACTCCCTTGGCCGGGTGACGGCGCTCGACCTGAGAAACAACGGACTCGACGGCCGGCTTCCGAACGACCTGGGAGAATTGTCGCAGATGATCGAATTGAGGATTGGCGGAAACGCTCTTTCGGGTCGGTTGCCGCTGTCTCTTGCCCGTCTCTCTCTGCGGGTGTTCGACTACGCGGACACCGAGTTATGCGCTCCAGTCGAGGCGGGGTTTCAGGCTTGGCTGAACACCCTCCCTTCGCACGAGGGATCCGGCGTGGAGTGTGCACCCTTATCGGAACAGGACATCCTGGCAGCGCTCTATGAAGCGACCGGTGGGACGAACTGGGCCCGGACCGACCTTTGGCTGACCGATGCACCACTGGAGGATTGGCACGGGGTCCAGGTAAACGGCCAGGGTCGAGTGACCCGGTTGTCGCTCGACTCGAACCGGCTGGAGGGGGAGATCCCACCGGCACTGGGGAGCCTCTCCAACTTGGAGGCGCTGGAACTCGGTCAGAACGATCTGGAGGGAGAGATTCCGGTGGAACTGGGGTCGCTCTCCGACTTGGAAATTATCGGGCTAAGTCGGAACCGGCTGAAAGGGCAGATCCCAGGTGAACTGGGGAACCTCTCCAAACTGTGGTTTCTGAGTTTCGCTTGGAATCGATTGGAGGGGAGGATCCCACCGGCACTGGGGAGCCTCTCCAACCTGAATCGGTTGGATCTCCGTGGAAACCAGTTGGAGGGGAGGATCCCGGCGAGACTCGGCTCACTCTCCCACTTGGAATACCTGAATCTCGGCAACAATGCGTTGACGGGGTCGATCCCGGCTGAGCTCAGCTCGCTCGCCAATCTGCAGACCCTGAATCTCGGCAACAATGCGTTGACGGGGTCGATCCTGGCTGAGCTCAGCTCGCTCGCCAATCTGCAAACCCTGGATCTCGGCAACAACGCGCTGACGGGCTCGATCCCCGCAGAACTCGGCTCGCTCGCCAATCTGCAAACCTTGAATCTCGCCTACAATGAGCTGACCGGATCGGTCCCCGCGGAACTCGGCTCCATAGCCAATCTTCGATACCTGGATCTCGGCAACAATACACTGACGGGCTCGATCCCGGCAGAATTCGCCGGGCTGCAGGAGCTACGCGAAATGGATCTGACGCGTAACGCCGGGATGTCCGGAGCATTGCCCGCCAGCCTGACGCGTCTTCGTCGCCTCGAAGTCCTGATGGCGGGGGAGACGGACCTTTGCGTCTCCTCGGATGCCCGAGTTCTGGAATGGCTGGATGGCGTCTGGAAACGGCGATTGCGCCCCTGTTCCGCGGCGGACCCACCGCTTGCGTATCTGACCCAGGCCGCGCAGTCTCGGGAGTTCCCGGTTCCGTTGGTGGCGGGGAAAGATGCCTTGCTCCGGGTGTTCGTAACTGCTGAGGGCGGGGCCGACCAGGGTCTTCCACCCGTGCGGGCAATATTCTATCGGAGCGGGACAGCAACACATGAAGTCGAGATCCCGGGGAAGTCACACCCCATACCGGGCGAGGTGAGAGAGGGCGATCTGGACGCTTCCGTCAATGCCGAGATCCCTGGCGGGGTGGTGCAACCCGGGCTGGAGATGGTGATCGAGATCGACCCGAACGGGACGCTGGACGCGGCGGGGCTGGGCCTCACGAAGAGGATTCCGGAGACTGGCCGCTTGCAGGTTGAGGTCCGGGCGATGCCCGAATTCGAGCTGACCCTGATTCCTTTTCTGTGGACCCAAAACCCGGATTCGTCGATTCTGGAACTGGTCACAAGTATGGCCCAAGATCCCGAGAGCCATGAATCGCTCTGGGCGACGCGGATGTTGCTGCCGGTCGACGAACTGGATGTTACCGCCCACGAGTCCGTGTTGAGCTTTACCAACGATACGCATGAGTTGCTGGAACAAACGAGAATGATCCGGGCCATGGAGGGCGCCAGTGGCCACCACGTGGGCATGATGTCAGGAGAAACTTCCGGTCCCGCATTTGGTGACCTCCCCGGTTGGTCAAGTGTCTCGAATTCCGATGCGTTGGTTCTGGCACACGAACTCGGACACAACTTGAGTCTTCTCCATGCACCGTGCCCCGATCCTCCTGGTTCGGACAGGTCGTATCCCTACAGCCGCGGCTCAATCGGCGTCTGGGGGTACGACTCCCGTGAGGGTGGCCGGCTGGTGCCGCCGGCCAGATCCGATCTGATGTCATATTGTCTGTTCCAGTGGATCAGCGATTACCATTTCACCAACGCGCTCCGGTACCGCTTGCACACCGCCGCCGGCGGCCGCCTGTCGTCCCTGGTGGCCGCCCCGGCGGAATCTCTCCTGTTGTGGGGCGGCGTGAACGGGGGAGGCGCACCGTTCCTGGAGCCGGCTTTTGCGGTGGAGGCACCGGCCTCACTTCCGCGATCCACCGGTGAGTATGAGATCAGCGGACGCAGCGGAGCCGGCGACGAGCTGTTCTCGTTGAGCTTCGAGATGCCGCAAGTGGCCGACGGAGACGGCAGATCCTCCTTCGCCTTCGTCCTGCCCGTGCAGCCTGATTGGGCCGATCAGTTGGCCAGCATCACGCTTTCCGGGCCCGGTGGTTCGGTCACGCTGGATCAGGACACCGACCGGCCGGTCACCATCCTGCGCAATCCTCGCACCGGACAGATTCGCGGCATCCTGAGAGATCGGCCGGACGCCTCCCGGGTCCGCGATGATGCGGTCTCCGCGTTGTCCCAGGAACCGGGCATGGAGGTGTTGACCAGCCGCGGAATCCCGGACCCGGACGACTGGACTCGATAGAAGAGGCGGATCGTCCAATCGGAGAACGAGATCCGTAGACTGATGTCCGCAAGTATTTGCTATCAATGGCAAAACCGGCGAAGTAATTTGCTATTGATAGCAAATCAAAGGCGCGGTGGAGGAACAAACGAAGCTCCCCCACCGCCCAGGAACGGCGGCTTTCCAGATGCCGAACTGCCGACCGTCATCGCGGAACGGGAAGATGGGAGACGGGGGGACAAGACTGTCCCCCCGTCTCCTCTGAAGGCAGGAAATTCGACCGATCGCCCGAAACAATGAGTCTGTGGGAGTCACTGAAGTCTGGTCCCCCGGGCGTACTTCCGGGACCCGAAAACCGGAAGGCCGCCAGACGAGAAATCGCCAACATCGAGGGTGATATTGGCAAGATCCCGACACTTGGCACAAAGTGTAAGCTTCTTTCGTCATGCTTGTAGTAGACAAATTCCTGGCGGCTGCCAGGAACGCCTTGCAAGATTTACTCGGATACTCGCACTGAGGGGTCGATGACACACGCAATTCGCACCGCGATACGGACAGTCGCCGCACGCACGATGCTCATGCGTGAACGTTGGGAGAGCGGTGTCGCATACAATCCGTTGTCGAGCGCCACCGTTCAGAATCCCTATCCCCTCTACGCGGCGCTACGCGAACGGGACCCAGTGCACCGGAGCCGCCTGATGCATGCCTGGGTGTTCACGCGCCACGCGGACGTGGATGCCATCCTGCGAGACCACAGGCGCTTCAGCAACGATCCTCGCAAAGGCAATCTCACGCGCCAACAGCGCGTTCAACTGCCGCCGGACGATGGTCTCTCCATGCTGTTCCTCGACCCGCCGGACCACAAGCGTCTCCGGGGGCTCGTCAACAAGGCGTTTACGCCACGCGCCGTGAACGCCCTGGAGCCGCACATCCGAAGTCTTCTCGGGGAGCTATTGGATGACATCGACGATCCCACCGGCTTCGATCTCATGGAGGCAGTGGCCCAACCGCTGCCGGTGACCGTCATCGCCGAGATGCTGGGCGTGCCGCCGAAGGACCGCGCCCAATTCAAGATCTGGTCGGATCAGCGTGCGCGCCTTCTGGAGCCGACGATAGACGACCGTGATCGAGCTGTCGCCGAGGCCACCTCCGAGGCCTTCGATGGCTATTTTCGGCCGATCATCAAGGAATGCCGCGTGGCGCCCCAGGACAACATCGTGAGCGCGTTGGTTCGAGCGGAGGAAGAGGGCAAACAACTGACTGAGCGCGAAACGTTGAATATGCTGCGCCTGCTCCTGATTGCCGGCAATGAGACCACGACCAACATGATTGGCAACGGCATGCTGGCCCTTTTGCGTCATCCGGATCAGCTTCAAAAACTTCGTGAGAATCCGAGCTTGGTTCCGGCGGCGGTCGAGGAACTGCTACGCTTCGACTCGCCGGTACAGATGAGTATGCGTCGCGTGCTCAAGGACTGCGAAGTAAACGGTTTCCCTTTGCGTGAGCGCGAGAACATCGTCGTCCTGCTCGGCGCGGCCAACCGGGATCCGGATGTTTTTGAGAACCCTGACAGGCTCGATTTGGAGCGCGGAGAAGGAAACCACCTGGCATTCGGACGCGGTATCCATCATTGCCTGGGCGCCCCTCTGGCGCGGCTCGAAGGCCGGATCGCCCTGGAGACGCTGCTCGAACGTTTCCCGCAGATCAATCTTCTCACCGAGCGGCCACGCTTTCGCAACAGCATCGTGCTGCGTGGCCTGGAATCTCTCCCGCTTCGCTGCGTCAGGGCCTGAGCGGCAGCCATGAACAGAGTTCCCGTGCCCGACCCGAGGTCGGTTGAAGACTCTACGAGAATGTAACAATCCCCTTCTCCCGGTCCCCTCGAGTCCGAACAAAGCACTTTTTCGGACTCGAAAGCGGACCATGGACATCCGGTTTCCCGCACCAGACGTGGCCCCTTGTCCGGGTGTTAACCCGGTGAGCCAATTCCGGCGAGAAATTCACATTCATTGATACGTACCTCCTGCCCTCTGTGGGGATGTTCCACGGGGGGCAGGAGACCGGCGATTCGACGGCGACTGCAAGCGTCTTCCACGCCTGGCTGAGTCACCTCAAGGAGATCGGAATCATGGAAAGTCTCACCAGCAGGAGCAGCGGATGGCTGAGGAAGACCACAGCGGCGGGGATGAACCCCTTGTTGCTGGCGCAAGCCTCGATTGCATTGTTCTGCTCTCTTTCACACGAGGGAAACCAAAGGGGAAGGGGCAGTTACCTTCTCAACTCCCGTCTTGCCGCGCTGGACACACCGCTGGGCCTCTTTTTTCTGCCGGGTGAGCCCCTTCCGGCGAAAAAATCACATCTGTCTATGGCCAGCTTGGAGAAACCATGAAAAATATTCCCGAAGCCCCCGGAAAGCGATCCACGAATATCTCGACTAAGGGACTTGCCCCCTCGCCGCCGGCGACGCCTTGGCGTCCGTACGTGTTCGTCCTGGTGGCAACGTTGCAATTATTCAGTTGGGAGCCGCTCTTTGCGCAGCAGCGTGATCCCGCAGTCGAGATCTACGGGCTGACAGGGACCTACTATTTTGGCAATCGGAGGGACGTGTTGAAGGGTGGGGAATGGAAACCACAGTTCGGGGCCGGCGTTCTAATTCCTCTGGGATCGAAGTGGGCGTTGATGATCGATGGAGTCACGAGCCATTTGGAGGTCAATGAGGGGCCACATGGCGGATATACCTACCATCCATTCACAGAATTCTACAGACAGAATCCGGGGATTCAGAATAATGACGTAACGACGCAGAGACTGATTTCCGTTCAGCCATCCGTCGTCAGGCTATGGAGAAGAGATCGATTCTCGATCTACATCGGCCTCGGTCTTGGGTTCGAGCAACAGCGTCAACTGATCAGGTATCAACCGGCTTATGAACAGGAAGATCCTGATGGAAACCGCGTCCTTGTTCGCGCCGAAGAATTCGTGGAATCCAAAAATGTATCATCGATCCCGCCTCTCAATCTCCGTGCAGGCGTGCTCATGAGTCTTGCTCCGCGCGTAGTCTTGCGAGCGGGTCATTCGGTCATGTTTGCTTACGCCGATGCGCGTGCCTCCCAATCTCTCGAAGTGGGGGTCGGATATCGATTCTAGTGCAAGCGTTTAATTTTTCAGCCGTAGCGGCGGCGGTGCCCATGTTTACGCGAGTCGCCGAACTACCGACCGTCATCGGAGACCAGGACCAGGGGATTGGGGGACAAGATTGTCCCCTCCAAGTCAACCTGTCCGGTAGTAAGTCCCCCGTTCGCTTCTCGAACACGAGCTGTCGCACGCTTTGAGCTCGCGGCGGTCAGCGGCGTACGGCTGCGGCGTCGGCAGAGCTTCCCTCGATCGACGCAATCCCGTCAGACGCGCCAAAGCAATAGAGCCGGCTCTGCGTTCGAATGAACAGACGCCCCCCGGCAATCGCCGGCGTCGAATACACGTCTTCGTTCAAGTCGTTCGTCTGCAGCACCTTCCAGTCCGGTCCGGGCTCGAGCACGACGGCTTTTCCGGCGTCGCTCACCATGTAGATCTTGCCGTCCCCGGCCACGGGAGAGGCGTAGTAGCCGTCGATCGCTTCCCGCAGGCGGCCCTGCTTGAGAACTTTTCCACTGGCCGGATCCAAAGCCGTCACGATGCCGCCGTTGCGCACCAGGTAGAGGACGCCCCGATAGAGGATCGGCGAAGCGACGTCGGGTAGGGATTTCTGATGGCGCCAGAGTACGTGAGACCTGGTCACGTTCCCGCGGCCGCCGAGGCGAATGGCCAGGCAGCCGTTCTCGGAGACCCGGCGGGCCCGGTAGTGTTCCCAGTCCCGTGCGTTCATGGTGCCGTTCTTGTTCCGGTCGTGCATCTCCCAGCCGCGGGGCAGCCAGTCGGCGGGGATCTCCTGCTTGGTCAGTTCCGAATCGCCGTTCGTGTCGAACCGATCACGCATCTCTTCGAACGGCGGCAACTCCAGGCGAGCCGCCGGCTCTCCCCCGGGAGCCCACCCGTTGAAATAGAGCCGGTCCCCGTCGACGACGGGCACGGACTTGACCTGGTAGGTCAGTCCGTCGAGCCGCCAGAGTTCGCGGCCGTCCACCGCATAGCTGGTCATGCGGTACGAACCCGGCACGATGATCTCGGGGCTTCCCTGCCCCCGGTCGTGGACAACGGGCGTGGAGAAGCTGTGCACGAAGTCGGGCCGCGCCTGTTTCCAGAGAACCTCGCCGTCGGACGGATCCACCGCGATGACGAAGGCGTCGAGATCCTGGTCGCAGACCTGGACGAGCTTGCTGTCGATCAGGATCGGGGAAGCCCCCATGCCGTGGAAATTGGTGAACGGTCCCAAAGGCAGCGTCCAGAGCTCGGTTCCGTCCAGACCGTAGGCGACCAGACCGTACCCGCCGAAGAACGTGTAGACGTTCCTCCCGTCGGTGACCGGAGTCGGCGCGGCCTCGTCGTTCAGACGGTGCATCCGCTCGACCCGTCTGGTAGGCGCGACCCTGCGCCAGATCTCCCTGCCGGTCGAGCGGTCGAGCGCGATCGTGAGGAGCTTTCCGTCGTCGTGTGCGGTCAGGAAGATTCTGCTGTCCGTCAGGATCGGCGAGGATTTGCCCGGAGGCAACGACGTCTCCCAGATCACGTTGGAGTCGGGCCCGAAGACCACGGGCAGCGGCCCCTCTTCAGCGACCCCGGTTCCGTTCGGCCCCCGGAACCGCGTCCAGTCCGACGCACTCGCGGCGCAGGTGAAAAACAACAAAGAAAGGATCGTCTTTCCCAACGGCATTGCTAAAGACTACCCGATTGGAGGGACGACATTCTTGTCCCCCATTGGGAGGCGATTTTCTTTCAGCCCTCTGGAAGAGGTGATTTTCCTGTCGCCCGCTGGGGGGGAGCGACTTTCTTGTCGCCCGCTAGGAGGGGCGGCTTTCTTGCCGCCCACTGGGACAGGCGACTTTCTTGTCGCCTGCTCCGGACTGACCGGGGGGACCTCCATCCCCCCTACCCCCTAATCGGTGGCAAGAAAGCTGCCGCTATCCCTATCCTCGCGGATGTCATAGCCGCTCGATCCCATACGGGCTAGAATGCTCCCGTGCCTCACTTGGTCCGGGAAACCACGCTGCGGTCCCCGTACCGTGGGACGTCCACCACCGAAGGAGTCCGAGCCGGGATCGCCGAATCCGAAGGCTCAACGATTTGCGGAGGATCCGTAATGATGACGAACACCCGTTGGCTCGTGGCCCCGATCCTGGTCTGTCTGTGCCTGGCACAGGATGTGCGTTCCCAGGACTCGCCCACTCCCGTCGACCTGACCCCCTATCTCGTGCAGCCGAAAGCAGAGGATCCGGGTCCGTCCGGATTCCAACTGACCTTCGCCGGCAAGGCCAGCCACCGGCTCCAATTCCAATACGGGGCCAAGCAGGCCGTCGAGCTGCAGGTATCAGTGGGGTATCCGGCGGGGGGAGCTCGAACCCTCCGTCGACTTCTGGAACCAGGTCCGGAAGATGCTCAAGTCGTGTTCGATCTGGGGCCCCTGCTGGCCCACGGTCCCTATAGTCCAATTCCCGCCTACACCCGAAAGGGCCCCCAGGCCAGGAGCTGGCGTCCCTTGCGCACCGGCTGGTGGGTCGATACCCAGGACCCGGGCAAATATCTCGTGACCGTCATGGCAAGACGGGTGCGGGATGGCCAAACCCTGTTCACGACCGACCTGCGGCTCCCGGTCCAGAACTGGGTGGGAGCGGATCTGGATCGCTTGGCCTACATCGACGACAACGCGGCCGAGGCGGAGCTCTGGCTGGAGAAAGGCGCACCGGTCACGGAGCTGCCGGTCGAAGTGGATCTCGTGGAAGCCCGGACCGGCAGCCGGCGATCCTCCTCCACTCCGGTCCGCCTCACCCGGGACAAGACCAGGGTGGCGTTCGACCTGACCGACCTGGAGTCAGCGACCTATCACGTTCGGGTCCGGCCTCGTATCGACGGCCGTCTCTGGGACGACGGTGTCCGCCGCGCTCTCTACGTGTTCCGGAACGGGCCGCCGCCCAAACCGGAGCCGCCCATCGAGATCCCGGTGGCTCCCCAGTTGTTCCTGGACGACTTCCTGATCGACGAACAGCAGAATCTCCAGCGGGTCTTCCATCCGGCTCGCAAGCTGGACGCTCAACCGCTTGTCCGGGCGGACCGTCCCTGGGAGGGGCACGCGGTCATGGTGCCCGTAGGCTCGAGATACGAATTCAACGAGAAGCAGAACCGTTACGAACTGGAATACATCAGCCTGAGCCGCTATCGGTTGCTGGCTGTCTCCAGTGACGGCGTGCGTTGGACCAAGCCGGATCTGGGCCTGGTGGAGTTCGAGGGATCCCGGGCCAACAACATTCTGGAGGTCATTCCCCGCGGGAGCAACGTGGAAGCGAGCGGAAACTTCGGGGGACTGTGGGATTATCGGACTCGCGGGGTGCCTGATCTTCGAACCGCCAGCATGGTCTTCACCCCCAAGACCGAAGACATGTTCTTCCTCCGGGGGACGTACCTGATGGTGCGGGACACGGATGGGGTCCGGTATCTCACCACGGAACGGCCCTTCATGCGGCATCATTCGCAACTGGAGTCGTTGGACAACCCCAACGACAACCTGGGACCCATGTTCTACGACGAGCGGACGGGTGAGCTGGTGTTGTACTTCGCGCCGCATCCTCCGGCCAAGGGGCGGGGGCTGGTGCGATACGACAACAAGTGGGCGGTCTCGCGGAACCTGGGGCGCATGACCACGCGAGACGGCGTGAACTGGCATCGGAGCTACATCTGGGCGCCTCCGCGGGAGCATCCGAAGCACCAGAGTTACGGAATGCAGCGGGTGAAGCAGATCGGCGACCTCTACGTCGCGTTCTTTCCGCTTTACGACTGCGAGACGCAGCAGATGGACGTCCATATCTGGGTGAGCCGCAATGGGATTCACTGGGAGGATGTTGGAGGGGACCAGGCCTGGATCCCCAACGGACCCGACGGCAGCTTCGATCATGGGATCGTCTACAGCCTCATCGACGGTCCGGTGGAGGGGGACCGGTCCGAGGCCTTCTACCACGGGACGAACACCCTGCACTTCAACGCCTGGATCCTGAGCCGGTTGAGGGGGGGATTGGATGATCCTCCGGTGCCAGCCTCCAAGATCTTCGACGAGGAGAACTACAACGGGCGACCCTACCTGTCGCCGCCGGCACCCGTGGGGCCGGGATGGGCCATGTACGACTGCTTCTGGAGTTGGCGGCGGCCGCAGTGCAGCCAGACCATGGAGGAAGTGCGGGAGGCTTTTTGGGCCGAGTTGGAGGAGTACACGGGGCAGAACCGTGGCAATCACGTAGAGAAGAGCCAAGAGTACGAGATCGTACCGTTCCGAGTGGAGTTCCGCACCAATGGGTTCGCGTCGAGGCGGGCCGGTGGGAAGGAAGGCATGCTGACGACCCATCTGTTGATATTCCAGGGGAGCCGACTGACGGTGAACGCCGCGGCCGGAGAGGGTCGGGTGGCGGTGGAGATCCTTGACGAAGAGGGCCGTCCCCTGCCTGGATATGGCCGCGAGGAGTGCCTGCTGGAGGCCTTCGACAGCACTCAGCAAGAGGTCACATGGCGCGAGAAGTCAGATCTGGTATCGTTGCAGGGTCAGCCGGTTCGCCTCCGATTCTACGTCCAAAATTCTGATCTCTACGGATTTCAAATCCGCTGACTCCCTAAACAGCCGCAGAGAGTGCAGTAATCGAACGGTAACAACGCCGTCAGCGCCTGCTCCCAATCAAAACAACGACACAAAAATTGTTCGACGAAAACAGACAGACTAATTGCTATTCCTTAAGGGATGTTGCACCTATTTTGAGGGAATCCACATTAAACACGACATATGACATAGTACAGAATCAGAAACAAATATTGCCCACGAAAACGGTGATTTTAGTTGCGGATGAAATGTATGAGACAGTGAACCTGCTGCTCCGGACAGACCGTCGCTTTAAAAAGTCGGACACCACAATGGGAATTGTCGCACAGAAATATCTGGCCTCTGTATAGGTCTGCCCATAACAACGATTGCTCTTCTAAGGCCACCAAGAACGCTCCGCTGAAACGGTCCATCGAGAGACTCCAAGCCTCCGTTTGCTGGGTATGAGATGTTTGGTTCTCCGCGATCCTCATGCCCAAGATTGAGGAATAGAAGAATTTGAAAGTAGCAGACACAAGAATATCCCGCTCGATCAGGCAGAACATCCTCGACGGACTACGGATAGAAGCAGTGAATTGGGCTGGGTCTCTCGAAGAAACAGAGTTTCTGGAGCGCGTCTTTGATTTATCAAGAATGCCCTCCGCCGATTCACGCTTTCGAGACGCCGCTGGAGATATTTGGCAACATCGTGTGAACAATTACGACTGGCCCGATGATTGGATTTTTTCGGATGATCGCTTTGACCTACTCGGATGCTCCGATGACATCTTCTTGCGTTTCCTCAGCGAAATGGTCCACCCGGTTGTCCGGCCGAATAGAGATGAAGCTTTGCGCTTGGTAAGTCATATCAATGACCAACTTCAAAAAGCTGGATGGGGATTAGTAAGAAAGGAGCTAATAGCTGGCCGTCCCAAATTTGTTGGCGTCCAAATTAAAAGAGGGCGAATTCATGTTCGCGCCCACAGCCGTGCTCGTACAGTGGCAGATGCGCTTGATGCCGGCTGGATGCACAAGGAAATCCAGAGACTGGAAGCAGCCGTCGAGCAGGATCCGGCTCTGGCTATTGGTACTGCGAAAGACCTTGTAGAGAGCTGCTGCAAGACGATTCTCAATAAACTCGGGAGACCACCTTCCAAATCAGACAATCTAACAAAGATAGCGAAGTCCCTCGTCAGAGAATTAGAGCTTGTCCCGGAAGGTATTCCAGAGCAGACCAGGGGTGCTAAGACAATCCGGATTCTACTAAGCAACTTTATCTCAATAACACAAGGATTGGCCGAGCTTAGAGGTCTCTATGGATCGGGGCATGGTAGAGATGGGAGCTACCGAGGTCTCGAACCACGCCATGCACGTTTAGCGGTCGCCGCTGCTGTGGCATTCATTGATTTTGCCACCGAAACATATCATCGACGCCAACTCGTCGGTGATGGCAAGTAACTGAAATACTCCTGACAGCCTCCAACATGCTGCGCTCATATACAGGGTATAAGAGGTGACTGTCCGCTTCTTTTTTTCCTTCTCCGGCCCTCTCTCCCAAGCCTTGTTTCTTCCGGAAGTCGGATCGTTTTAACTTAGACTCACATCGTCCATCTTGGGCGCCTGGATGGTCGGATGTCCCGAACACTCAATCAGTTGCCGTAATCCGGCGTCCAAGGTAGACTTTCGACAGTTTGCAGCCGTTGCAGAAACTTTTCTGTTCACGCCAGCCTTATCGGACAGACCCCCGGGGGGTGATTTTAGGTGAGTTCCTGCCGACGAGACGCATCGCACCCCATCTCACGGAGTCTCGTGGCCATACTGAGCGCCATATTGCTCACTAGCAGTGGTATGCTGGGAGTCCGCCCCACATCCGATCAGACCAAGTTCTTCGAATCCAAAGTCAGGCCGCTGCTGGCGAAAAACTGCTACCAGTGCCACAGCGAACAGGCCAAGATCCTTTACTCGAACTTACGTGTGGATGACCGATCCGCCTTACTGAATGGAGGTACTCGGGGTCCGGCAATCGTCCCTGGCGATCCGAACTCAAGCCAACTTATTCAGGCAGTCCGCTACCACAACCTCAAAATGCCTCCGGCCGGAAAATTATCGGAGGATCAGATCGAGGCGCTGGTCAAATGGATCGAGATGGGTGCACCGTGGCCGGATCTGGAGGGGGCCGACGGCGTCAAGACCTCCAAAGGGCAAAGGAACCCGGTCGCCAGTCAGAGCCACTGGGCCTGGAAGCCGGTGCAGAAGGTCTCTCCGCCTCCAGTCCGGGACAAAACTTGGCCCGCCGATCCCATAGACAACTTCATTCTGAAGAAGCTGGAGGGCGAGGGTCTTAACCCGTCCTCCGACGCTGACCGTTATACGCTGTTGCGACGGGTCTACTTTGACCTCATCGGTCTCCCTCCGGAGCCCGAAGACATCGACTCGTTCGTCAGTGACGATTCCGAACTCGCCTTCGAGAAGGTCGTCGACCGGCTTCTGAGATCCCCCGGATTCGGCGAGCGGTGGGGACGGCACTGGCTCGATCTAACGAGCTATGCCGACAGCCTAGGCCAGGGCCGCCGCATCCCCGCAAGGGAGGCATGGAGATATCGAGACTACGTCATCAATGCGTTCAATTCCGACAAGCCCTACGATCGCTTCGTTCAAGAGCAGGTCTCGGGAGACGTCCTGCCCTGGAAAACCGACGACCAGCGCCGTGAGCAGATCGTAGCCACGGGCTTCCTGGCCATCGGGCCCTGGGCGGTCGTGGACGCCGACAAAGAGAAACTCCGCATGGACGTCGTGGACCACCAGCTCGATACCCTGGGCCGGGCTCTGCAGGGATTGACCCTCGGTTGCGCCCGCTGCCACGACCACAAGTTCGATCCCATCCCCACCCGCGAATACTACGCATTGGCGGGAATATTCCGAAGCACTAGAACGCTCAACGGCCGCATGAGCGGCGGCTTCAGCGACGTCAACCGGGTGTTGCTGCCGGAGACCCCGTCCGAGCTGAGGAAACGTGCCCTGGCCACGGAGGAATATCAGCAGTCTCTGGACAAGTATCTGGCTGAGTATGAAGCCGTCGAGTCTGAAAAGAAGCGCTTGACCGACCAACAGAAGGCGCTGGAAGAGGCAGGAACCGAAACCAACGAGGAACTCAAGAAAGAAATCAAGGAAATCGAGAAGAAGCTTAAGGAAGCGAAGGACCGGATCAGGCTGCTGGAGTTCCGCAGACCGGGTCCGCCGATGGCCATCGCCGTCCAGGATCGGGCGGTTCCCGAAGACTGTCACGTCAACGTCGGCGGGGACCCGCACAACCTTGGCGAAGAAGTTCCGCGCGGATTTCTATCGGTAGCTTCGCCCTCGCCGGCCGGTCGAATCGACAGCCATCGAAATCTGAAAGGGCTGTACGAAGGTTTCCAGAAATCGAGTGGCCGCCTGGAGCTGGCCGAGTGGCTCATCGACCCGCAGCACCGCCTGCTGGCCAGAGTCATGGTCAACCGGATCTGGCATCATCTCTTCGGCACCGGCCTGGTCCGAACGGTCGACAATTTCGGCGCGGGAGGAGAACCTCCCAGCCATCCGGAACTGCTCGACCACCTCGCTGCCCGCTTTGTCGAGCAGGAATGGTCCGTCAAGCGCATGATCCGGGAAATCGTTCTCACGCGAACCTACCGCCAGGCCAGCCGTCACAAGCTGAAAGGGCACGAGGTCGACCCGGACAACCGCCTGCTGTGGCGGGCCAATCGCCGCCGGCTGGAGGCGGAATCCTTTCGCGATTCCGTGCTGGCCATCAGTGGAGCCCTGGACCGCACCCGGGGAGGCCCTACCCTGCCCCTGGACATCCCCGAGAGCATCGAGTTGGGATTTCCCACGGCACTGAGGCAGGACGCCAAAGTGAACGACGAGTTCCTGTATCGACGAACGATTTATCTGCCCTCCCTGCGCAAGAATCAGGTCCCGCAGCTCGACATGCTGAATCTCTTCGATTTCCCCGATCCCGATCAGACCATCGGATCCCGGTCGGTCACCACGGTCCCCACCCAGAGCCTCTATCTCATGAATTCTCCTTTTCTGCGCGAGCAGGCGCTTCTCACGGCCGGCACTCTTCTGGAGAAAGGCGGAACGGACGACGAAAAGCGTGTCTCCGGTTTTTTCCTGCAAGCCTTGAACCGGCCCGCCACGAAGCAGGAGGTGAACCGGGCGCTGGATTTCATCGCGAAATTCCAAGAGAAGCTGAGCCGTCTGCCCGAGGCATCTGATAATCTGCGCCTGAAGGCCTGGGCGCGCTACTGTCATTCCATGTTTGCGTCAAACGAATTCCTTTTCCGAGGATAATTCCCCATGACCCTCCCACCTCACCGAGACTTGACGCGCCGCCGTTTCTTGCGATCCTCCGCTTGCGGCTTCGGCTCCGTAGCGCTGGCGGCCATGTGCACCGAGCAGGCTGCGGCCGCCTCCGGACCCCTGTCGCCGAAGGTTCCCCACTTCCCTGCCCGCGTTAAACGCGTGATTTTCATGTGGATGGCGGGCGGCCCCTCCCAACTCGACATGTTCGACTACAAACCTCGGTTGGCGCAGGAGAGTGGCGAGGCCATTCCCTACGAGATACCTGACGGGGTCGGGATGGATTTGAGCCGCCTGTTGGGACCGATCTCCCCGATGCGGCCCCAGGGACAGTCCGGGCTGATGATGACCGATTGGCTGCCCCACATGGCGAAGCACGCCGATGAGCTGTGTCTGCTCCGCGCCATGCAGGCGGACAGCGAAGCCCATGCTCCCGCGGCAAGGCAACTCCACACCGGTGATCCCCGCCTGATTCGTCCGTCAATGGGATCGTGGGTCGGATACGGGCTGGGAACCGAGAACCGGAACCTGCCCAGCTTCATCACCATCTGTCCGCTCATTTTTCACGACACCGGCAGCGTCCAGTTTTTCGGGAATTCGTTCCTCCCCGCCATCTACCAGGGAACGGCCCTGGGCAGCCGGTCCACGGGTGCCAAAAAGGCAGTGTTTCACTATCTCGAAGATCCGAGCCTGCCTGCCGAGTTGCAGCGCGATCAGGTGGATTTCATTCAGCAGATGAACCGGGCGCATCTGCATCAGGTTCGCGCCGACCGCCAGATGGAGGGCCTCATCCAATCCTTTGAACTGGCGTTTCGAATGCAGTCGGAGGCTCCGGATCTCATCGACCTGTCTACCGAGTCACCGGCCACGCTCGATCTCTACGGCATCGGCGAGAAAGAGACCGACGAGTTCGGACGCCAGTGCCTGCTGGCCCGCCGCTTTGCCGAAGCCGGCGTGCGCTTCATCCAGGTCACTTCGAGCGGCTGGGACCATCACGAAGCGATTGGTAAGGGTCTTCCCAAGAAGTGCGTCAACATAGACAAGCCCACGGCCGGCCTGATCACGGACCTGAAAGCCAGGGGGCTCTTCGACGACACGCTCCTGGTCTGGTCGGGTGAGTTCGGGCGAACCCCCCACTTCGAGGACTTTTCCTTTGGAGACAAATCCCAATACGGCCGGGGCCACAACCCCGAGGGGTTCTGCACCTGGATGGCCGGAGCGGGTGTGCGGGGAGGCATGGTCCACGGAGTCACCGACGAGTACGGATTGCGGGCAGTCGACGAGAAGGTGCATATCCATGACTTGCACGCCACCATCCTCCATCTGTTGGGCCTCGACCATGAGAGGCTGACCTATCGCTACAGCGGCCGCGACTTCCGCCTCACGGATGTCTACGGGCGGGTGGTGAAAGAGATCCTGGCTTAACGACAGGCAGCGGCGAGTTTTGAGGGTCGGGCGGTTGGATCAGCGCCCGGTGGACTCGCGGTCCGTGCCGATTGGAGCCCTTCGACAGAAAATCTCCCTGCCGAAAGTCTGAGTCGTTCGTGCCAGGCTTGAAAAGTCCTGCCGTTAACGCCACCGGTTGTTTCGATAGCCCACAAGTGAAAATGAAATTGATTTTCATTTTCACTTGATCTCACTTAAAAACACCCCTACGATAGAGCCTCCTTACCGATAATGATGTTCATTTTCAATAAGAGTGGGGCCGAATAGACCTCTTCCATGGGAACCCTTTTGATAATCGGAGGATGAATGGGAGGGGGCCGGAGCGCACTGCCCTAGCCGATCTTCTGCGCATGGCGTGGCTTATCCAACAGGATGTTTTTACCAATGCAGCGGGAGTTTGCAGGAATTGGCGTGGCTGGCCCGGAGCAGGACGAACGGCATGGGACCGGCCCGCAACGTCGATGGTTGAACGCCGATAAATACAGCCCTGCTGGGGCCGCCACGAGTTGGTCGATCGAATATGAAAGGAAGCACAGGGTCGGCAACGGTCCAAAGAGATAGAGGCATGGGTGGGAACAGGTCGTTTCTGGCGATGAAGAGTGTAATAGCTACGGCTGGTTTTCTGCTGCTCCTGGTGACGCTTCATGCTGCCGCCCCATCGGAGGAGAACAAAGGCACACCGGTCTCAAAAGAAGCGACGGTCAGGCGTCAGATCACCGATCCTGAAGAATTGCTCCGGATCATCGAAGCGCAACAAGAGCAGATCCGAGTTCTACAGCAGTCGCTGGATGAACTCCGGAATCAAGTGGAGGGTCTGGTCGATCGTCCGAGCCCGGATGCACCTGCCCCGCCCCCGCCGGACAGTCAATTGCGCGGGCCTGAGCCCGACCCCGCGATCAAGGCGGACACCGGTTCCAAATGGGAGTTCTCAGGCTACGGGACGGTGTTTTACGAACACTACGACTGGGAGACTCACGCCGACCGCCGGGCGAGAACCGATGTCGAACGGATCATATTCGAAGCCGAGTACCAGCCCATCGACAAGTTCAAGGTGGAGGTGGAAGTGGCTCTGGAGCATGGGGGCGTCGGCGCCGCCACGGAGTTTGACGTATTCGAAGAGTTCGGAGAATTCGAACAGGAAATCGAAAAAGGCGGCGAGATCGAACTCGAGAAGGCAGAGGCCGAGATCCTGTTTTCCCGTCCTCTGAGCCTGAAATTCGGGCACGTGATCCTACCTGTGGGGTTGTTGAACCAACGCCACAAACCGTCCCAATTCTTCACCGCCGCTCGCGCTGCGACGGCGAGCCCCCTCATACCCGTCACCTGGCACGAAAACGGCGTCGGCGTTTTTGGGGAACTGGGGCTCTTCGGCGACAGCTTTCTCGAGTACGAGGCTCAGATCGTCAACGGCTTGGATTCGACGGGATTCAGTTCGGCGAACTGGATCCGGGGCGGTTTTCAAGAGCGGTTCGAATACAAAGTGGCCGAGAACCCGGCCTACGTCTTCAATCTGAACTACCACCCGACCGCCGGCAGCATGGTTGGCGTCTCCTTCTATCGCGGCAACACGGCCGACAATCGTCCGAAGGATGACGTGGACTACGACGTGCACGTGAACATCGGCTCGGTGTTTGGAACCTGGGAAGTCGGTGGGATCACGCTACGGGGAGAATTCATCCGTGGAACGCTGGAAAATTCCGACCTGCTGACGCGGTCCAACAGACGACTGTCCAACAACCTGGGAGTCGTCCGCTCGCCCGTGGCCCGGGCCGCCGAGTCGGTCTATGTCGAGTTCGGCTACGACATATCCGACTGGCTCAAGCGCGGTTTTCGCGTCAATCCGGGCCCGCTCGACCTGTTCGTTCGCTACGACCAGGTCGACAGCATGGACGAAGTGGAGCCGCTGGTATTCAAGAACCCCCGATGGGACCGGGAAAGTTGGACGCTTGGCTTCAACTACCGGTTCGCTCGTGGATTCGTCGGGAAATTCGGACACAGTTGGAGGACCTTGGGCACCGCGACGCAAAACCGGGAAAACACGCTCTCAGCGGGCGTTGCCTACGAGTACTAATCGATCGAATCGAGCAGGAGAAAAGAGAAATGAGACAAACAATTGTGGTAGCCGGCTTGGTCATGCTCTTCAGTTCATGGTCCCAGGCTCAGATCCGGCCTCCGGTTCTGTCGCTGACCGTGGAGGGCACGAGCGTGACGCTGTACTGGGACGACGTCGTCGGGGCAGACGGATACCGCGTGTACTACGCTCCGTATCCGGATGCCAACCCGGTCGGTTACGTGGACTTCGGTGCGGATGTCACCAGTGTTCCGACCAACCAGGAAGAGGGCGCCCATTACTATACCGCCGTCTCGGCGAAAAGCCGCGAGGAGGAAAGCGGCTGGTCGAACATCGAAATTTTCCACGCGACGTCGGTGGATCCCGCTGATGCAAACGCCACCGAAGCTGAAATCATCGCCAACGTGGCCCACATGGTCATCGCAGCCGACTACGCCCAATTGGAAAGACGTGCCGCGGTTCTACTCAATGCGGTGTACGCCGTCAGCTTCGACACCTCCGACGAGAATCTGTTGGCGGCTCAACAGGCTTGGCGCAACGCGCGGCGGGCCTGGGAGCAGACCGAGGCGTACCTGTTCGGCCCGGTCGACACTGCGGGGCTCGATCCGGCCATCGACAGTTGGCCGGTGAACCGTATCGATTTGGATGCGGTGTTGAACAGCGACAACGTTCTCACCGAGGACTTCGTGGCGAACCTGGACGACACGCTGAAGGGATTCCACACCATCGAATACCTGCTGTTCGGTGTCGGCAGTGCCAAGGCCCCGTCGGAGCTGACCGCGAGGCAGAAAGAATACCTGGTGGCGGTATGCCTCAACCTGGCGACGGCCACCAGGACTCTGGCCGACGGCTGGCGGCCTGGAGAAGAAAGTTATCTTGCCGAGTTCGTCAACGCCGGAACCACCAGCACGATCTACACCAGCACAACCTCGGCTCTTCAGGAACTGGTTGAAGGGATGGGCATCATTGCCGATGAAGTCGGCAACGGCAAGATTGCGGATCCCTTTGACGAGAGGAACACCGAACTCGTGGAGTCCCAGTTCAGCTACAACTCGATCATGGACTTTTCCGACAATATTCGGGGCATCGAAAACGTCTATATCGGCCGTTACCTGCACAATGACGGTCCTGGACTGAACGATCTGGTGAGACGGACCAACACCGAGTTGGATCAGAACATGCGCGACAAGATATCGACGGCCATCAGCGAGATTGAGAAGATTCCGTACCCCTTCAGGAGCGCGATATCGACAGACGAGGGACGCGCCCAGATCGAAATCGCTCAGGAAGCCGTGATCGACTTGCAACTCCTGATCGAAGGCGAGCTGCTCGGCCACGTGCTGGGTGAGTAGGTCCGCCGGGAACGGGCGCGTTTCGATGACCGACGATGAGATTCAGTGTCTGCATAGCGATCGTCTCGATTGGGGTCATGGTGAGCTCCGCTGTCGGGTTCACCATGACCGACGCGCCTGTCCTCACGGTTTCCCAGGACGGGTCTGTCATCATGGCGGAATGGACGGCCGTCGACGGGGCCGATGGTTACCTCCTCGTCTACTCGCCGTATCCGGAACTTCAGCCCACGAGAGTGCTCGGCCTGGGTCCGGGGCGCAACTTCTCGATTCGGTTGGGAGATCTGGACAGCTATGCGATCGCCGTTGTTCCTTATCGGGCGGACGGATCCGGTAAAATCTCGAATTTCGTTGTGGCGGAACTGGATCCTGCCCTCTCGGGCGGCAATACGACCGTCTTCACTCCTACCAGTAATGCTTTCTCTACGCCGGCTCCGAACCTGTCGCCTGAGGGAGCGACGCGTCACCGGGAGGGTGACAAGGACTTCGGCGCCGTCTTCGTGACAGCCCCGGCGCCGGTCAATTCCGGGTTGGGTCCCGTCTTCAATCACAACTCCTGTGAGTCCTGTCACCCCAAGGATGGGCGAGACGCCGCGCCGGGACACGGCGAGAAAATGGACACCATGTTTCTCCGTCTGAGCCTGGCCGGAACCGATCCGCGGACGGGTGGGGCGATCCCGGTTCCGGGATTCGGGACGCAACTGTTCACCAAGGCCATTTTTGGGACGGAGCCGGAAGCGACAGTGATCGTCACTTACGAGGAAGAGACGATCACATTGGGGGGCAGCGACGTGGAGGTGAGTTTGCGGACACCCTCCCATACCGTAGAACCTGCCAGCGATTTGCCGGGGGATACGTTGTTTTCCCCGCGGGTCGGACCACCCGTTTTCGGGCGGGGTCTGCTCGAGGCGGTACCGGCACATACGATCCTCGCGATGGCCGACGAGGAGGATGCGGACGGCGACGGGATTTCAGGACGCGTCAATTATGTCTGGGACCCGGAGCAGGAGCAGACCGCGCTCGGGCGTTTCGGGCTGAAGGCGAACACCCCGAGTCTGAGATTGCAAGCAGCCGCAGCGTACCATAACGATATCGGCGTCACGTCCCCGGTCTTCGTCGAAGAGAGTTCCTCCGGCCAGGTGCAGGACGACCTGCTGGAAGACGATCCGGAAATCGACGAGGAAACTCTTCAGGACGCGACCTTCTACATCCGGACGTTGGCCGTTCCGGCAAGGCGCGATGTCGCCTCCCCGGAAGTCCAACGGGGACAAATGGTCTTTGCCCGGGCCAATTGCCACGGTTGCCACGTTCCCGTACTGAAAACCGGCGACTTTCCCGTCGCCGAGCTGGCCGACCAGGTGATCCGCCCTTACACGGACATGTTGTTGCATGAAATGGGGCCGGGACTGGCCGATTCCCGACCGGACTTCCTGGCAACGGGCAGCGAATGGCGAACGCCTCCCTTGTGGGGCATCGGCCTGACCAAAGTCGTGAACGGTCACACCTCGTTCCTGCACGACGGCCGGGCCAGAAACCTGCTCGAAGCGATCATGTGGCACGGGGGAGAAGCCGAGGAGTCACGCCTGTACGTGGAGAATCTGTCCAAGCGCGAACTGGATGCCCTACTGGCGTTTCTCAAGTCGCTTTAGCGGCACGGGCCGTCAACCACTGGTAGCGCTAAACGCTGGTGGATGGAATCAGATGCCGGCCTCTCGTAAATGATTCCTGCTAAGAGAAACATAACTCCAAAAAGGGACTTTCTGGATGAGAACTAGACCACCCCGCACTATCGTTCGAACTGCTCGAATTCTCGTCTCGCGTCGAAAATCCGTTCCAGGCAGAGGCGATCGATTAAATCGAGTAAACGGGCGGTCCATTCATCGTTCTGGTGTTGTTGGTACGTTCGGAAGATGAGCTTCGCGACGTTGTGGGAACCAGCAAACCGGCTAGTTTCAGGATCTCCTTTCTCGTCAGTAAACCGATCAAGGTACCTTTCGCAGACCAAACATGTCATTCCCGGCAGCCTCACCCGTGTTTCCTCCAGCGCGTCGAAGATCCAGGCAGAGTGTTTCTGGAAAGCTCTACTGTCGCAGAATGCCATGATCAAACTTTCGTATGTATCGAGAGATGCGTCCTTTAAATTGTGGAAACAGGAGGCTACCTTGCGTCCTACAGTAGTATCTTCGTCGTTGAATAGTGCAGTGAGCTTCGCTTCAGACCAAGCTCGATATTCTGGGTGGGCGATGTTAGCAGCGGCCACCTGTGCGATACCGAGGCGGTGCGAGGGTGTGCCCTGAAGGGCTTCATCGACGAGATCCGAAGCCTCAGAGTGGATAAGAGAAGCGACACTCGCTAGGCGGGCACCAACCTCACAGACCTCCGGTTCGGAAGACCTGAGCATGCGCTCTAACGTTGGCCGTAGTTCGTGGATCGAGTCTTGCAAGTTTCCATGGATGAAGTCGCGCACATGGAGCGTAGCGAGCAATCGATCTTCAGACAGTTTCGCACGCTGAAAAAGCGACATCGCGAGCTCAGGGTTGTGGTGAGCTACGGCTCGGAGCATCCCGGCGACACACGAGAGTACGGCCGCGCTAGTGTCATTGATCATCCGCTCGAAAGTGGTACGAAAACGGTCGATGTATGTGGCATCGTTATAAATAAGATGTTGCATGGCGATGGCCGCTCTGCCACGCGTGGTGTTGATGCCGTACCCATGGATATCGCCACCGTAGTATGGCTGACCTCCACCGGCGTCTTCCCGCCAATATTCCTTTTCGGGGTCTGCGTGCTCTGTTGCGAGCCACCGGAGCATCCAGAAGGAGTCTGTCGGTAACGGAATCTCGATGGTCCCGAGGACATCCGCAATCGATCGACCACAGTCACGACGAGAGTCTGCAAAGACCTTACGGCAAACCTGAAGTTTGAGGCCGTCTGAGATAGAGGCATCCTTCAAACCGGCTAGTATTCCCTGCAGATATAGTGGATTTGTATCCGCGGGAAACTTCAAGCTGAGACGCGCGAAGCGATCCGGCTCCTCTTTGACTCGAGCTTCGAGCACCTGTGCCAACTGGTACGCGCCGCCTTTCAGTTGATCTTCAGATACAGTAACCCAATCTTCCGCGCGATACTTCGCGATCGCGAGCAACCATTGGTCGTCCCTCATTTTGTCCGCTGCCGTCTTCTCGATCGGCGATCTGACCATCCCAGCAGTCATTCTGCGCGGCTCCCCTAGAGGCTGACCAAACTTTCGCTTAAGTTCCCGGAAATGCGCGTTTGCTCGAGCACTCCGCAGCTGCGCCGGAATCGCCGAGAGGAGGGAAAACCTGCTACTGCCGGCCAATTTGTATCCATTAGGCGTGCGTTCAAAGGGAGAGACATAGCCAAATATCGTGGTCTCAAGCCTATTGCGATCCCCGACACTGCAGTGTGGAACGATTTCGCGAATTAGTTCCATCGCGCACCAGTTCGGATTGTCGGAGAATCCGCATCGAAGGCGCCATGGTTCGTCACACAGCAACCCAACGGCCTCGTCCGCGTAGCGTGAGCCCCCCCCACGGTAAAGGGCGAGCAGTAGGTGGTTCGCGACGTGAGTATCGCGGGAGCGCAAATCAGCAATCACATCACGCAAATTTGCATCGCCTCCCGCGAGTGTAGCGAGAGCTCCAGTTGCGCCCATCAGGCACGCGTCCCTGCTGCTCGGATGATCAGTCCTTATAAGCATCCGCCACACGGCATCTCGCCTTGGTGGCGTATTTTCTATCAAGGCGGAGTCCGAGATTTTGAGAACAACTGGCAGTACATGTCTTACGAATGCCGCCGGCGCGCGCTCGGCAGTCTGCAGAAACGCTTTCGCTACTGAAGGGTCGTAGTCGAAGAATTGTATTTCTCCCAGTTTCTTGCCTTCGGTGCGGAAATTGCTCAAGCGCCGACGAAGCCAATGGGCAAGGACCTCCGAGACCCACTCTGGGCGGTTCTTGCTCAAATCGTGGTTCATGCTCCTGAATGTACGATCATCCGTATCCGAGCGGTTATCTGCCTCAAGCGTGCCGTTATCCACGAGACGTAGAAAGAGGTTGAAGAGCCTTCGGCTCTTGTGTTGGTCCGCCCATTCGATGAAGACTCGTAGCCGCTGCTCCCACTCACCTCCTCGCTCGGCGTATGGTTCGAGTAATGTAGCGACGCGTGTCGGCGAATGGCGATGGTGGACCCGAAGGTAGTTCACTATTACATTTGCGAGTCCGTCGTTTCCGCAGCTAAGCCAATCCTCGACCAAGCCGCGCTGGTCGGCGAACTCGAACCAGGGAGGTGACACGAAGAATCGTTGCCAAGCGAGGGCTACTAACTTGTCTGGATTCGGTGTGTCTGTCTCGATGGAATTGAGTGCTGGTGTTATCCACTCTTGCCAGACAATCCACTCGTCCTTTCTAGGGTCCCTGACTTCGGCGAGGAGCGCGAATGCCAGATCCTTGATATGCGTCCGGATCCCTTCGTCAGTAAGCAAGTCAGATAGTTCCTTCACATATCGAGAAAAGTCGCGGTCACGAAGATAGACAAGCACCTGACGAGTTTGCGCGCGGCGGAAGAGATGCTGCTCCGACGCTTTGAGGAACGATACTAGTGATTCCGATCGATTGAAGAACAGTCGTGCAAAGCAGTAGTCGAAGAAACTCTCGTGCCCGAATCCATATCGGCCCCTGTCTAAGGTGAGCACACCCTCCGATGCCAATTGGTTCAAGTATGCAGGTTGAATCGTGTCCAATTTCTCTTTCGGCACTGAAAGATGCTGACTCGCGGTAATACCGTCACAAACGATCCCAATGGTTTCCATCCACTGATCCGGAGTCGGCGCGACTCGCTCCGCAACCGACTGCCGTATTTTGTTCCAGTACCGATCAAAGAGCTCCTTTGCGGTGTTGAACATGGGTGCGTGAGCAGGATCAAATCCAGCCTCGAAAAAGAAGGAAAGGTTCTGCGGAAGACGCAGGAGGTCCAGTTGGTGTTGTTGGAACAACTCTGGATCGAATCTCGCGTCGGACAAAATTCCCGCGACCTCGTCGACAGTAAACTCAGTGACTTCAACCTGCGCCTCTGAATCCGGAATGAGCTTCCGCATCCGCGAATCGTTTTCCCAGTCGAAGGCACGGCAGACCACAACGGTGTGAATCGTAGCCCGTAGGCGCATCCGACGCGCCTCGTGGAGCAGCCGTTCGACAAGATCGAATGCCCCAGAGCTCCGGCCGGACATCGTACTTATTGCATCCAACTGATCGACGATCAATACGCCTGATCGTCCGGCGGCCTCTACTGCCGCCGCAAGTACTAACGCCGGTGATTCTTCGAGACCAAGATGCTGTCCAAGGCCCGTAGTCGTCGACACCTGAGGGGTTCTATCGAGCCGGAATGCCAACACGGGCACACCTCTATCGCACAGCACTTCTACGAGCTCTACAATGCAGGCTGTTTTCCCGGAGCCAGCCCTGCCGGTCAGAACAGTGTCTGAAGCGGTTCCTTGCAGTCGCGAGAGGAGTTTTCGGGTTGGATTTCTTGGAACTAACCGTTCCCGGATGAGCATGTTGCGAGCTCCCACCAAGAAACTGTCCGTCGCTTCACCCACCGCGACACGGGCGTTCTCGGCACTACGGATACGCCTTAGTGGATAGCCGAGTCGTCTGAGGACTTCGACAAGACTCTGGTGGCTAATCGTGCAGTGAACGGAGTCTTCAAGGATCTTCAGAAGTTCAGCCAACACCCGCTGTGGATTCGCTAAAAAGAGTGCCTCTACTTCCGTCTCTACTTTTTTTTCGAGGTCACGGTCGCCAATCGTTCGGACTTCAATCCGCCGTAGGAGGTCGAAGGCGATCGGCACATCGCATTTCCACCAAAGAAGTAGCTTTTGAAAACCCCTTTTTCGTCTCTTGGCGGCAAGGAAGGCACGCTCGAATTCCTCCACAGACTCCGAATCCCGAGCTGCCTCACACAATTCGAATAACTCGGGAGAGGCATTACCCGAGGCAAAAACGAATCGATCATTGTTTCCTGCCAACTGGTTCCCGACTTTCTGAAGTAGGGAGCGCCCGAGCGCGGCGAGGCTCCACTTGCCGTTGGGATGGGTGCGTCTTGCCTGATGGAACTCTCGCCACGAAGGAGTTGTCACGACGAATTCTGCCTTCTCGATCCCCGGCTCCTCGATACGGAGGGCCTTCGATTTGCCGGCAAGCATGCGAACTAATTCGGACAGCGTCCACCACTTTTCGTAACGGTTACCGAGCTTGTTCGCAGGACCACCTGGGAGCGTCATGGCAGAAATTTAATAGTATAGATAGGTGTCTTAGCAATTGTCCGTTTGGCCGCCATGGGAAGAAGGACGTCCTTCAACGAGGCGGCTCGACTGTTACCTAGAAGGACATCATACTGGATCATATCATGATACATAATCCTCATACCTAGGACGTTTCGGCGTCGAGGATTGAAGCGACTCTAGAACGCGGCGACAACAGCGGACCATACACCTCCATCTCGAGCGAATCGAAGAAAGCCTATCCCGCCTAGATGTGGTTGTCGGTCCGACCTTCCAAAGAACTTCCCGTTGACGCTCGCACGCGCTTATTGGGGAACCTGCACGGCCTCTGGCGTGTTCGAGTTTCGGGCAGTATGTGAATCGTGTTCCGCTTCGATGCCGCCGATTCCTTTCGAAAACCGACTGACTACGATTGGAGGACCCGTAGTTTGGCGATGAGAAACCCACCCACCCCCAACTTGGAGGTGGACACAGGTGCGACGATGCATCGATCGGAGTGAATATTACAATGATAGCGAAGAGAATGGGTGTGGTTCGGTACAGATTCTTCCCCCTTTCTGGACGGAAATGTGGGGCTCACGTGGAAAAGCGTTAACACTTGAAGTGATGCATTCGTCAGCCGCCGATTTCTGGATGAGTCTTAGGCGACCTATTACCTGCCACAAACACGGCAGCGCAGAACAGTGAAGTATACTAGGCAATAGAGCGCTCTCAAGGCCTTCGGTCTAGTTGCGATACTTATATGGTTCGTTCGTTTGTGATTGCCTTCGCCGCTTCGTCCA
>CATOST010000027.1 GCA_951812665.1 uncultured Acidobacteriota bacterium | reverse complement strand
GGGGCGGTTTTCTTGCCGCCCACTGGGAGGGGCGACTTTCTTGTCGCCCATTGGGAGGGGCGGTTTTCTTGCCGCCCATTGGGAGGGGCGGTTTTCTTGCCGCCCACTCTTCTTTGTTGCTATGCGATGTCGGTGGCCGGAATGTGTAGAGGGGGGACTGCCGTCCCCCCTACCCCCCTCTTCGGCGACAAGAAAGTCGCCGCTCCATACAACACCCCTCCACGTGGGAGACGATCCATTTAGAATGGCCCTCATGTTCGAAAGATTCACCCGCACCCGGATCGAGGCCGAAGGCACCTCCATTCACCTCGTCCACGGCGGCCAGGGCCCCCCGCTTCTCCTCCTTCACGGATACCCCCAGACCCACGTCATGTGGCACAAGACGGCTCCGCTGCTGGCGCCGCACTTCACCGTGGTCGCACCCGATCTGCGCGGCTACGGAGACAGCGGCAAGCCGCCCGCGCGTCCGGGCGATCTGAGCGTCTACTGCAAACGGACCACGGCCAACGACCAGGTCCAGGTCATGGCCGGGCTCGGCTTCGACTCCTTCCACGTTGTGGGCCACGATCGCGGCGCCCGGGTCGGGCACCGGATGGCTCTGGACCATCCGGACCGGGTCAGAACCCTGACATCCCTGGACGTGGTCCCCTCCCAGGCGGCCTTCGACAGGATGGACAAGGACCTGTCTTTTTCCTGGTTTCACTGGCATTTAATGCGGCAACCCGAACCTTTTCCTGAAACTCTCATCGGCAATAGCGCCAAGTTCTACCTGGACTTCCTGCTGGAGCGGTGGTGCGGCATCGAAGGCTCCATCACCCAAGGGGCCTACGACGAGTACCTGAGGTGCTTCGCCGACCCCGAGACGATCCGCGCCACCTGCCTGGACTACCGGGGAATCGCGCTGGATCTGGTCCACGACGAGGAGGACCGGGGGCGGCGGCTGACTTGTCCGGTGCTGGCGCTGTGGGGGAGCGACACCTCCAAGCGTCCCGGATGGCAGACCGGAGCCAGCCTGGATATGCTCACGGTCTGGCGTGAGAGAGCCGAGGACGTCCGGGGCCGAGGCTTGGCTTGCGGGCACTTCCTCCCCGAGGAGCTGCCCCGGGAGACGGCCGACGAGATCATGAGGTTTTTGGGAGTCCTCCCGGCTTCTTGAGCCATCGAACCGATCCCTGGATTGAAGGAGACAACCTGATGAAGAGACTTCCCTGCCAGTCGATATTCCTGACCACCCTTGTAATTGGAGTCACTGCCTGCCAGCCGGCTCCCGAACCGGAGATGCAAACCGACGCGCCCACGGTCCGGTTGGAGGTGCGTGAACCCGTGACCGTGCCTACCGACCAACACCCGGGCATTTCCGTCGGTCCTCGGCTCGTGACCCTCCCGGACGGAAGCGTCCTGGTGGGACGGGGAGAGGTGTCCTTGACCACCAGTGACTCGGGGGCCACATGGGACGTCGGCCCGGCCATTGCCAGGCCACACTTGCTTCCTCTCCGAGACGGAAGCTACTTCTTTTTGCAGGGCCGGGGCTTCACCGGCGACGAGCCGGGTCTGTTCTCTTTGCAGATGGCGCACGTCCAGTCCCTGGATGAAGACGCGACCGACGAACGGATCTCCTGGTCTCCCGCCACGGCGCGCGTGGACCGGTGGGCTCCGCTGACGGCCGACAACGAGACCGAAGTGGACTACTTGGGCGTGGGGGGCCCCTTTCTGGAGTTGGAGGACGGGACCCTGCTGGCCGCGTGCTACGGAAATTTCAAGGGCGATACGGTGCCCATGGTGGGATTTGCCGCCACCAGCGGCCAGAAATGGTTCAAGTACCGAACCTATCTGCTGGCCTCCAGCGACGGCGGTGTCAACTGGGAGTACCTCTCCACCATCGCCTACGACGGGGACACCGGTCAGGAGAGCTTCTGCGAACCGGCTATGGCGGATCTGGGCGGCGGCGAGCTCCTGGCGGTGATGCGGACCGGCCGCTTCGCACCCATGTTCCAGGCCCGTTCCCTGGACGGAGGCAAGACCTGGCAGAAGCCGGAGTCGATGCACATCCTGGGTCTGGCGCCCCAGATGATCCTGCTGGAGAACGGCGCTCTGGTGTGCAGCTTCGGCTGGCGGCGGCTCAAGATCGGCTACGGCCATGGACTCAACGACGAGGGCGGACCCTACCCCGCCGCGGCCCGCGACTACCAGGAGCGATATCGCCAGGACGTGGGCATCGAAAACCCGTCGGTGGCCGCCGGCGACTACGTGATGGTCAGCCTCGACAAGGGGAAGACCTGGTCCGAGCCCCGCAAGATCGCCGAGCCCCTGACGTCCGGATACACCCTTCTCGCCGCCTCCGGGCCCGATACCGTCCTGGTGATGTCAGCGCGACTCACCCTCCCCGGCCAGTCGCCAGAACGTCACCTGGAAATCTGGGAACGGGAATGGCCCCAGTGGTCCGACAAGTCCGTCGTAGTCCGGGTAGCCCGAAAGATCCGCGTGGTCCTGTAGGAGGGGGGACTTTCCTGTCCCCCCGTCTTCCTTTTCCTCGTTGCGGGGGTAGGAAAACCCCCGCTCCCATCAGGCGTGAACCGCTTCCACGACCCGGACAACCCTGATCTCGGCTTCCTCCCAATCCGGAAGCCGCCGTGCATACTCGTGCGCCTGCGCGACAAAATCCACCCCGGCCAATCGCATCCACGCCTCGGTGAGACGCCGAAACACTGGACCCGGCCGCCCATTCCCCACCGTCTGCCCCTCGAAACTGGCGGCGTGGACCAGAGAGTAGGTGGTCGCCGTGCAGAAGATCTCGTCGGCCTGCAACGCCTCATACCGACCCAGATTCGCCTCCCGCACCGGAATCCCCAACTCGTTCGCCAGATCGATCGTGGTGCCGCGGGAGACACCCAATAAGATGTTCCTTCCCTCAGGCGTCAGCAGGACGCCGTCCCGGACCAGGAAAATATTCCATCCGGGTCCTTCGGCCAGAAACCCGTCCGGGTCCATGAGGACAGGCCACTTGTTCTCCCCCATCCGCGCGCCCTGCAGCACGGCCAACTGGTAGTGCAGGCGGCTGCGGGTCTTGGCCTTGGCGTCCACCAGCTGAGCCGGCAACGCCTGCTGGGATGCGATCACCACATCCACTCCCCGATCGTAGTTGGGCGCGAAATGCCCCATGTGGGTGACCAGGGGCCAGCAGTTGATGGAGACGGTGGGCTGCACGCCCCTGGGGAACGCACTCCGGTACAACGACAGCGGACCTCGGGACACGTCGTGCATGATCTGCCAGTCCATGTCGGGCGACTCGGTGGGGAAATTCCGCTCCAGAGTCTCCAAGGTCAGATCGAACATCTCCGGTGCCGTCATGCCGGGATCGATCTCCAGCAAACGGAGCGACGCATAGAGACGATCCAGGTGGTGTTGCAGGCGAAAAGGATTCCCCCCGAACGTCCGGGCCACCTCGAAAGCCATGTCTCCGAACATGAGGGACGAGTCGAATATGGAGACCCGAGCCTCGGACTCGGGCACGAACTCACCGTTGAAATAGACGATTCTTCCTGACATCAGCACTCCTCCAAGTGAGCGATTGTACCCGTTTGGCTCGTCTTTCTCACGCCGGGAACATCTACGATGCCCCACGGACGGCGTTCGGTGAGTGAGTCGACAGATATGGCGTTAACGAAATGCGTCGCTACCGCGGCATCCCCTGAATATAGGTGCTCACCCCCTGGGTAAAATCGTCCTCGACCTGGTCGGTGAAGGGCGTGACGCTGCCCGGTTCGTAGCCCCCTTCCGCGAAGGCCTGCCGGGTGGGTAGATACCCTAGAAAACCATTCGTGTAGCCTACGAAGAATGTGAAGGGAAAGGGAGAATGGTTGCGTACGTTGATGGCGATCTCGCAGAAGAGCTCGACCGGCGACGTCCATAGGACAAGATCCTGGTTGATCTTCAGGAAGCGAACCGGGACGCGAATCAGGCTCACTCCGGTTTCCGTCACCCGAAGGTAATGCGCCAGCTCCTCGACCCAGCCGAAGCCGGCCTTGCGGGGAGTCTCGATGACCGTTTCTCCAGTCCACAATACGACCTTTGAAGTGCCGCCCTTCAGTGAGCGGTTCGCCTGCAGGATTCGATCCCCCAACAACACGTTGAACTGGGTAATGTGACCTCTCTTGAAATTCGGACGAGTGCTGTAGATGGGGGCGATATTCCCGGCCGCACCATTGATGTACAGCATCGGGGCGCCCAGCTTTTCCTCTACGTACTCCGCCACGATCCCCTGGGCATCGCCACTGATCAAGAGATTTTCGGACCCGAGAACGGTCCCGTGCATGGCATATTTGGCAATCAGAGCCAGCGGTGACCCGTCCAACCGGTCCAGCCGAATCAGCCCGATCTGACGGTCCACCGGTCCGTCCGGATTCATTCCCAGGGAGGCGCTTCCATCAACATCGATGGCGCGCCGGTTGATATTCGCCATCGAATGACCAGTCGTCACTCCCAAACGCGCCGGTTCCAGTTTCGATCGAGCCTCCCGAATGCCTGCGATCAGTCGAGCTTTCACCATCTCGGAATATTCAGGGTTGGGCTCGTGCAAGTATCTGCTGGCCAGCATGATCTTGATGATTCCCGGCGAGCCCACCTCGGGAGCCGAGTGGGTGTGCGTCAGGGTCCACCACACCTGCTCGGACTTGATCCCCGTCTCCGTCTCCAATTCTCTGGAAAACTGTTCGTAGAAGGCAGGAGAAATGGCGGCCAGATCCGAGGAGACGAGAAAGAACTGCATCTTCCCATCATCCATTGCGGCGATTCGATGATAGAGGCGGTCGTGGACACCCTCAGACTTTCTGGGGCCGTAACCCAATAGCCACAGAGATTCGTCCGGGGTGATATCCACCTTTACGCAGGAGGCCCGGAAATCCCCGGTGGCTGCTCCAAGGAGCGATCCCGCAACAGCCATGACCAGAATCGGTACGAAGATCATTGAGCTGTGAAATCGTTTCATTGTCGGATTCTGTCTCGTCATTACAAACTCCCACGTTAGAGGACGTTGGATCGGAATTCATTCTCAGGTCTCATCGAATACGTCTGACGCACACGACAGGGCGTCGCATTCTCACTCAGCCCTGACCCGAATCTTGATCCGGCGCCGGTCCACGCCGCCCCGGGTGGAGTGGATGGAGACCTCCGCCTCCACCGCCTCGACGTCCTTGAGCCGCACCCTCCAGGCCACGGTCCGGTTCTGCGCCGGATCCAGCCAATCCGCTTCGATATCCTTGCTGCGAAGCGACGGCTCCAGAACCTCCACCCGGCCGCTCGCCACAAACTCTTCGTCGAACTCAATCCGGGCCGTGTCCGGCTTCACGATCTTGACCCGCCGGGCCTGGACCAGGGCCGTGGGGAGATGGCCCACATTACGGTAGGTAAGCTCGATGGAATAGTCCCCGGGGGCCAGAGACCTCACCCGGACCCTTGAAATCCGGACCTGAGGCAATTGTTTGGCCAGGAACAGATTGAACCGGGTGCTCTTGAGCGCCCATTCCTCGAGCAGGTCCACGGGCGGATTCCAGAAGGCGAACTTGGGCGTGAATCCCCCGATCTCCACTTCTCCCAACTGGGGATGCGCGATCTTCTTCCAGGGTTTGAACTCCTTGCCGCCGCGCTCCCGGTCGTTCCAGACCATGGCGTCGTAGTCGTCCAGTCTGCCGTCCCCGTCGTAATCCTCCTTCCGGCCGATGTTCCAGAGCTCGTCGTTGTACCAGATGGAGCCGAAGTAGAAATAACCGAAGTCGGGCCCGTGGCCGAACAGGGGGATGGGCCGGCTCGGCTCCCCGGTGATGACATGGAAGGGGTGGACGTTCCGGTAGTCCTCGTAGACGTCGCCGGCCCAGGGATACCCTGAAATTCCCTTCGCCTGTTTGTCGAGGTAGACGTACCACTTGAGGTCGTCCGGGGCCATGCTCTCCTGGCTGCGGCTGGTGGAGGGAGGACGCAGGTGCATGGCCATGGGTGTGTCCATGGACTGGCCGACGGCCACGTTGGGATGGGTCAGGAGGAAGAGGACCACGGCCCGCGTCTCCGGCTCGGACAACGGAAATTCGCCTGCTCCCACTTGGGTGAACCCCCGGCCGGTGGCGTCCCGGCCCGGTTCCGGCCGCCAGTTCTCCGGATAGTTGCGGTGCAGGTCCAACCCGCCGATCCCGTCCTCGTTGAACTTGCCGTCGCCGTCGTTGTCCACGCCCTCCGGGTCGACCTGCCAGTCCCCCTCCCCCTCGGGCACCATCTTCATGAGCCGCTCCGGGTCTCTCGGGTCCCGGATGGCGTTTCCCTTCCCTTCTCCCACCCGTCGTCGCATCTGCAGAAGGAGGCCATCGCCATCCAAGTCCTCGCCCGGGTCTTCGTCGACCAGTCCGTCCCGGTCGGTGTCGTGGGGACGCACGGAGCTGCGGTTGGTCTGCGCCGTGTGCAGAAAGAGCTCGGCGCCGTCGGGATTGTTCACCGGACGCAGGTAGAAGGCCTTTGTATCCACCAAGTGGGTGATCTCGGGGTCCTTTCCATACCCGGTCACCAGCAGGTGAATGAGCTGGACGATGGAAACGGAGCTGGCGATCTCGCCCGAATGACGCCCGCCCTCGGCGAACATGGCCGGCTTGTCCGTGTCCTCGCCGGTCTCCCGATTGGTGACGGTCACCTGCCAGATCTCGCGCCCCTCGAAGCTTCGGCCCACCGAGTAGAGCTCCAATATCTGCGGATACTCCCGCGCCCAGCTCTGGAGGAACCCGTGGATCTCGCCATAGGTGGGATAGTGCTCGAAGTCCAGTTCTCCTTCCTTCAGAGGCTTCACTTCCGGGTAATGGACCCGGGGAAAGAAACTGGGTCCGTCCCGTTTTCCCCCCACCCGGTAGGTCTCTGCTACCTTTTCTTCGCCAGCTCCAGGTTCGGATTGAGGCTGTGCCCCAAACCCGACTCCGGCGTAAACCCCTGCCAGGACCGCGGCGGCGATCCAGGTCAGGCCCTTCCTTCTCATATCCATCCTGAGCGAACTCCGAGGCCGATTATGGCCGCACGTCATCATGTGCTCTTGCCCTGCTGAAACCGGTTCAGTTTCCTTCGACGGCTGCGCCATTTCAAGAATTTCCCGTTCGTCCCATTTTGACCGGGAGATGCAGGATGGATAGACTCGCTGTCCGTTTCTGACGGGGAGCACAAGGAGGATCCGGATGATTGGAGCATGTCTGCTCGCAGCTTTGCTGTTCACGATACCGGCTTTGAACGCCGCAAGTCACCACCAGACCCAACCTCTCGAGATCGGCGACCGGCTGGAACTCATGGTGGACGACTACTTGATCGACTCCATGACCGGGGACGTCCGGCTGGAGCTTCAAACCTCGACCTCCGGCGGCAGAGTGCTCCATTTCGACAAGCCTTGGGAGGGCACGACCTGCTTCTACGTCTCAGTGGTTCACGGCGACGGCCTCTACCGCATGTACTACCGGGGCCACAGTCTCCCGTCCTCCGCAGCCCCTTCCCTTCTGGAACCGGGCGAGACCATGGTCCCCGAACATCCCGAGGTGACCTGCTATGCCGAGAGCCGGGACGGCCGGACCTGGACCAAGCCCGCGCTGGGTCTGGTGGAGTTCGAGGGGTCGAAACAGAACAACATCATCTGGGACCGCTTCGGCAACCACAACTTCATGGTCTTTCTGGACACCAATCCCAAAACGCCACCCGAGGAACGGTACAAGGCATTGGCCTCGGGACAACCCAACCACCCCCTGAAGCGGATGGTGGGGATGGTTTCCCCCGACGGAGTCCATTGGAAGCCGATCCGGGAGAAGGCCATCCTGACCCAACCGCCCACCGACTGGGGAGGGGATGGGATCTTCTGGGACGGGTTCAGGAACGAGTACGTCGCTTATCTCCGGGTCTGGTTTCCACCCCGTCACGTTGGTTTGGATGAGCGGCGGCTACCCACCATCCGGGCCATCGCCCGGGCCACCTCACCCGATTTCCTGAACTGGAGCAAGCTCGAGGACATCGAGTTGGGAGAGGGTCCCCGGGACCAGTTCTACACCAACGGCATCACGCCGTACTACCGGGCGCCCCACATCTTCCTGGGCTTCCCCAAGCGCTTCGTTCCCTGGCGGACCCGGATTGCCGATGCGCCCGAGAACGGCGTATCCGAAACAGTGTTCATGACCAGCCGCGACGGTCTGAACTGGGACCGCAAGTTCCCCCAAGCCTTCATTCGGCCCGGCCGCGAGAAGAGGAACTGGTACAACCGCGCCAACATGACGGCCACCGGGGTGGTCTCCACCGGAGCTGACGAGATCTCCCTGTACGTGCTCCGCCACTACAAGTTTCCCAGCATTCACATGGAGCGGATGGTCCTGAGGACCGACGGGTTCGTCTCCCTCAACGCCGGCTACGGCGGAGGCGAGGTGGTGACCAAGCCGCTGACCTTCAAGGGGAACAACCTGGTGCTCAACTTCGCCACCTCCGCGGCAGGAAGCATCCACATCGAGATCCTGGACGAAGCAGGACGGCCGCTTCCCGGCTTCGCCCTTGAGGAATCGCCGCTGGTCTGGGGAGACGAAATCGAGCACAAGGTGGTCTGGCGACGTTCCCACGCCGGCGCCACCTCGAAGGAGCCCTTGAAGCGGATTGCCGGCAAACCAGTCCGGCTGCGTCTGGTGATGAAGGACGCCGACCTCTTTTCGCTACGGTTTCGTTGATCTGGATGCGCTTGACATTGGCGTCAAGCTGAAGTCCTCTCCACTCGTCCTGCGAACCGCTGAGAACAAAACTGTCCCTTCCTCTAAATCCGCTTTCCGATCTTTACAGCGCGGACTGAGTCCATACTCACCAGACACCCCATATGTGCGACGGCTGTTTGGGAAATAACGCGTTAAGCAGACCGCGCGTCTCTGAGGACCCCATATCGGAGTCGGGAAAGGCGTATTCGAGCTCATCCGTGGCACGGAACCCGAAGAGTAGCTGCAAGAAAACCAGCCCCGGGAAGAATGCGTCACACGTCCCGGAACTCAGCCAGTTACCACCCTTTCGCGGTCTCGCTAATCGCTCAACTTTTGCCACGCGCCCGTTGTCGAATAAAAGCTCCACTCCGTAATCGACGAAGCCTATCGTAAGCGTGCCACCGTAACCCGCCACCGCCGAATCGGCCACCCGCCGTTCCAGGACTGGTGTGACCTGCCGTAGGAAGCCGTCAATATCGGGCACCCGGACATACCATCCGCGAATCCTCTTCCATCGTGGCGACCTGTCGTTCATTACCCGATACGCTGGGTGTTCCGTACCCAGTATATGTGTTCTTGCTCCGCCCGTTCAGCTCGTACCTCCACAGCCTCTCGTCACGGACGCAAGAGACCAGGTAGCGCTCCATTGCCTCGTCGTACCGGCGAGCCATGAATGGCAGGTCTCCCTCGGTCGCGGGGCGTACCGTGTAAGGCTCCCTGACAGCATCATCGAGTGCGGGCCAATTGGAGAAGGGGCACGAGTACCCGATTCCAAACTCCAACGCCATTTCGTAGCCGAACTGGCGATAGAACCAAGGTATGCCGCTGATGACCTGCATCTTCTCGCCGCGCCTCGCACTCATCTCATGGACGGCGTCCATCTGAGCCCGCACCAGCCCGCGTCTTCGATAGTCGGGATGCGTGGACACAAGCTCGATACGGCCTACGCTTATTTCAATGCCGCCATAGGACCAGGTTTGTGGGATCAGGTTCAGCATCGACACGATGGTCCCGGTACTCGTGTCTTTCACCAGGGTGAAGTCACCAGGCTGGAATCTGGGGAGGGCTCCGCTCATGAGGTCCCTGGTCCAGATTCTGAATGACTCGGCAAACACATGGGGAAGGTGGACCTGAGCCTGAAACTCCGCAGCAGCCTCAGTATCCTCCGCGGTGGCCTGTCTCAGGATCAGCCCGTCGCCCAAGTCCCTCGGGAGGAACCCGGGCACCTCGGCATTCGGAGGCATCCCGTTGTCCCTGCGAGAACACGGGTGGCGAACATGCCGTTCTTGACCCCCACTATCCAGACCAAGCTGTCTGGATCCAAGCCCCGTGCCGCTCGATTTTGTTCTTGGTGAGTTCACTGACGTTGGTGTTGTATTCGAGGACTATGAAAACACCGTTGAGCACGATAACACCCTTCATCATAAGTTGAGGACTTCCACCGGACCTGCATCCCGGCCGCACCAAGCCAATATTTGCCCTCTGAGCGCGTCTTTTTCCTCGGGATCGGGTGGAAGTGGACTACGTGGACTATCAATGAAGGAGTAGACCGATCATGGCCATGCACAACCCACCGCATCCGGGCGGCATCGTAAAGCGGCAGTGCCTCGAACCGCTGGGTTTGACCGTGACCCGAGCCGCCGCGGGTCTGGGCGTCACTCGGCAGGCGCTTTCGGAGTTTGGGACCACAGGTTCCCCCAATCCTTCATTCGGCCCGGACGCGAGAAGAGGAACTAGGGTAACCGCACCAACCTGACAGCCACGGGAGTCGTCTCCACCGGAGACGATGAAATCTCCCTCTACGTGCTCCGCTACTACATGTTCCCCAGCATTCACATGGAACGGATGGTCCTGAGAACAGACGGGTTCGTCTCCCTCAACGCCGGCTACCGGGGAGGCGAGGTGGTGACCAGGCCCCTGACCTTCAAGGGGAGCACCCTGACGCTCAACTTCGCCACTTCCGCGGCGGGAAACATCCGGGTCGAGATCCAGGACGAAGCGGGCCGAGCGCTTCCGGGCTTCGCCCTGGAGGAATCGCCGCTGGTCTGGGGTGACGAGTATCGAGCAAACGGTGCGCTGGAAGCGTTCCCACGCCAGCGCCACCTCGGACGAGCCACTGAAGCGCATTGCGGGCAAACCGGTCCGGCTACGACTGATGATGAAGGACGCCGACCTGTTTTCATTACGGTTTCGTTGATCTGGATGCGCTTGACATCGGCGTCAAGCTGAAGCCCTCTCCGCTCGTCTTGCGAACCGCGGAGAGCGGAACCGTCCCTTACTCTTCCTTTATGCTCTCGCGTCCACACGGCGAAGGTTGCCGCTCCAGCTCAGGATGCGCTCATCGGCCGTGAGCAGACTGTGACCCCCCAGCGCAGTCGCGACGATGATGCGGTCGGCTGGATCCGCGTGGAAGTCCTTCAGACTGTTGGCGCGGATGGCAATGTCGCCGTCTACCGGAATCTCGACGAGACCATCCTGGAGAAGCCGGGTTCGCCACGTTCTGACGTCCTCCAGCAGGCGGATGCGCCCCTTCTCGTGCAACAGAGCCACTTCCCAGAACGAAAACGCCGACGCCGCCAGTGTGGCTTCCCGTAGTCCCCGTTCCATCAGTCCTCTGGAAAGAGGCCCGATTTGCGGTCCGCCAAGTCTCGACCACAACAGTACGTGAGTGTCCACCAATATCACGGATTGGCCACCCGGTCGGGGTTCACCTCGGCTTCCCACTCCAAGTCAATCGGGGAGATGATGTCGCCGATGATTTCGATCCTGTCTCGATCAGCTCCGAACCAATCCCCGAACCGCTTGCGGTAGGGCAGAAGGCGCGCGGTTGGGCGGCCATTTTTGGTGATCACGATCTCTTCTCCGCTTTCTGCCACTTCGTCCATCAGCCTGAGGCACGTGGCCTTGAACTCGGACGCCTTGATGGTACGTGATTCACTCGCTCCGTCTCGTTTGGGAACTACCATGGCGTCACACCCTTCCTCTTGCAGTATGGGATCTTACCATAGTCATGACCATGGTCATATAAAAGAAGACCCCTTGGCCTGGGATTGTCAATGGCTCCAGGAAGAAAGGACTGTCCCTTTCTGTTCCGCCCCTGGAGCTGACTCCGCAGGCGAAGTCCGAGGGTGTGAGCATCGTCGGCGGAAGTCGTGGAGCGGGAGTCGCCATGCTGGCCGGCATCCGCGACGAGCGCGTCTATTGGGACAAGGGAGACGCCAGGAAGGTCATCGCCCGCGCGACAGCAATCGACATGGGGAGCACCAGTGAGATGCTCCTTCGCATCACTGCAGTCGCATTCAATAACGAACCGAACAGAGACGAGACCACTTATGGCGTCTGGCTCACAGACGACGTCTGCTGGTCACTGGCTATTCTTGTGCAAGAGGAAGAACGACGGACCGATGAGGAGAAGGAGAAAATCTACGAGGCCTTCGTGGAAACGGGTGCATGCCGTGAAGCCCGACACCCCGCCCGAGCACCGGGATTGGTATCCACAGGGGACAGACTCACCGACAACCGAAACGTAACAGCGGAAGAGTTCAAGATGATGGAGATGTATCCGGCTTGGAGATCTCCACAGAAAAGCCTGCCGTCGCCCTAGGAGGCTGTCCGAGAATAGCGCTGTCACCGACGCTCTCTAAAATCAGGGGAACAGATCGTCAGGAGAGTGTCGGATGGCCCCTCGATTCAAGCCCTATCGAAAGGACTCTTGCCAGAGTCAGTTGTTTGCGACGAACGTGTTCGACCTCTTGCCGGAGGATCACGAATGTTTCCTGTATCAGGAACTGTTCGCGCAACTGGACACGTCGGAAGTGGAGGCCCGGTACAGCCACCGGGGTCAGCGTGCCTACGCGCCGCGCCAGATCATCTCGATTCTGATCTACGCCTACAGTCACGGCGTGTTCAGCTCCCGGCAGATCGAGCAGCGCTGCCGGGAAGATCTCAGCTTCATGTACATCGCGGGGAGGAACTGCCCGAACTTCCGGGTGTTGAGCGATTTCCGGAAGGACCACGGGGAGTTCTTCCGGGCCTGCTTCAAGCAGACGGTGGAGTTGGCGATGGCCCTGGGGCTGGTGAGTTTGGGACACGTGAGCTTGGACGGCTCCAAGTTCAAGGCGAACAGCTCGAAGCACAAGGCGATGAGCTACGGACGGCTGAAGGAGAAGGAGCAGGAGTTGTGCGAGGAGATCGAAGCCCTGACCCGGCAGGCGGACGCTCAGGACGAGGAAGAGGATCGGGCCTACCAGGAGCGGACCGGGTATGAGCTGCCGGATGACCTGCGCGACAAGCAGCAGCGGTTGAAGAAGGTCCGGGAGATGAAGCAGAAGCTGGAAGCGCGGGAGGCGGAGCTTCGACCGGGACAGGAGATCGAGGACAAAAAGCAGATCAGCTTTGCGGACCCCGAGGCGCGGATCATGAAGGACAAAGGGGACTTCGAGTACGCGTACAACGCGCAGATCAGTGTGGACGGGAAGTCGCAGGTGATCGTGGGGCAGCACGTGAGCCAACAGGCGAACGATTCCCAGGAAGTGGCTCCGGCCTTGGATGAGGTGGAGGAGACGAGCGGTCGGTTGCCGGAGAAGCTGAGTCTGGACAACGGGTACTACTCGGGGAAGAACCTGCAGGAGGTGTCGGATCGTCAGGTGGAAGCGTACATCGCGACGGACCGGGGAGAGAAGCGGGGGAAGGGCGACCTCGACGCGAGCAAACGCCACCTGGTGAAGGCGGACTTTCGTTACGACGAGGAGCAGGACGGCTTTCATTGTCCCGGCGGGCAGATGCTGAGGTTGAAGACCGCCCGTCGCACGGGACATCGGGTGTATCAAGGGGACATCGAGGAGTGCCGGTCCTGTCCCTACTACCGTCGTTGCTGCCGGTCGAAGTCGGGGGCGGCGCGCACGATCACGAGCGATGGGAAGGAGCCGTTGCGACGGGCCATGAACGAGCGCATGTCGCAACCGGAAGGCCGAGCGATCTACGTACGACGCAAGACCATCGTGGAGCCGGTTTTCGGACAGATCAAGAACTCGGGATTTCGGGGATTCGGGGTGCGGGGCAGGGAGAAAGTGGCGGGGGAGTTCTCCTTGGTCTGCGTGGCGCACAACCTCAAAAAGATCATTTTTGCGGCACTGCGGGGAGAAGTGTGTCCGGAGTTCGGGAAACAGGCGGTTTGGGCGTAAAAAAGGGGCGATGAGAACGCATGAGGTCAAAAATCGCCCTCTATCGGACTTTTTCGAGTCGAAAATAGAGCAAAATCCAGAATTCAACGGCTTTGAAGGCCGGGATTCGATGGCCTTCCAAGCCAACGACCATCGCCCATGAGCGTTGTCATGGACGAACGTCGCTCAGTGCAGAGTTCTCGGACAGCCTCCTAGGAGTTCCCCGTTCCCGCCCCTAGGAGCCTGCGCGGCAGAAATTGATCTACTGCGAAAGCGGTAGAATCGGTCCATATTTCCTCGATTTCTCGGCGAATAGAACAACTATGCACCTCCAAATCGAGAAAATCTGGCCTCGATTCCCCACTTTCTCGCTACGATCATTTCTACCGCGCAGACTCCTAGCTTGGGCCAAAGACCAGGGGCCTATACCTGAATCCTCGTGTAGGGGAGATCTCTGCACTCTGGAGGACTTCCATTAACTGAAATTGTCAGACGTAGACGGTTCGCACTTGATTCAGACTCTGCGCCGTCCGTGCGCTTTCCCGTCCGCTTCTGTCCCAATCCGATGAGCTCCCGCCGTTGGAAAAATCACATCTGTTTGTACCGTGTCGGACGATGAGCTCGGAGGAACCCTTGAAGCGGATCGCGGGCAAACCGGTTCAGCTGCGTCTGATGATGAAAGACGCCAGTCTTTTTTCGTTGCGGTTCCGGTGAAGTCGGTGGCGCTAACCCAATCAGCCTATTCGGTGTCATAGACGCCAGATGCGCGTTTGAATCCGAGTACTGCGATCCTGAATGGCCCGCCAGTCGCAGCCACCGGAACTGCATCAAGCTTGGCGCACTAATCCGAAGTTTCAGAGATGAAGTCAAGTAACTCTCTCATTTGGAACGACTTAGACATTTTCCTCCCATAGCCTGTCTGGCTCCATTACGACGTCACTCCCAACTGTTGGAGCACCCGTCGCTGCAATTCGGCGGACCGGAGAGATCCGGGCTACGAGACCTCTATCCCGTCTTCTCCCTCCCGGATGCTCAAGTTGCCGTAGCGATGGTAATCACTACTGATGCTTTGCTCCCTGACGTACCAGAGCAACTCCACCCGGCCCTGGATCAGTACCGGCGCTCGCGCTAAGTAAACCCCCGACGCGGCCGCCGCCCGGAACACGATCTCCGGCACCCGCTCCGGCGCCGCAAAGCGGACGCGGTCGATCTCGGCTTCGCGAACCCGGCTCGCCAGCTCGTCGTCGCTTTCCTCGAAAAATTCGACACCCTCGTTCCACGATGCGGTCAATTCCTGCAGCCAGTCGGTGGCCGGAGACCACCCGCCCCGGGGAAAACTTACCTTGGCCCGGCAGCCGACGGCCTTGGCCGCACAGACGCGCGCGAAGATCTCGAACAGCGAATCCAGGGGATCCAGGCGGATGTGGAGCCGGCGGACGGGCAAATAGCGCCGCAGGTTGTCCTGGCCCACCAAACGGAAATGGTCATGGGTACGGCCGAATTCCGCTCGGCTGTTGGTGCAGTAGCTCTCCATGGCTGCCACGACCCGAGGCAGTTCGTCCCCGTCCGCGGCAACTCCGGGCGGACTCGGCTGTTGCAGGCGCCAACGGAGGTCGGCGAGATCGGGATCGGCGATTTCGAGGGAGGCGGCTCCAACTTTACCGTCCCGGAAGTCCATAAGCTGGGCCACGTAGTTGGGTCCTCCCGCCTTGATTCCGGGGCCAAAGGCGGACCTGCCTGTGCCGCCAAAGGGTTGGCGGAGCACGATGGCCCCGGTGGTCCCTCGGTTGACGTAGAGGTTGCCCGCCTCGACGCGGTCGCACCAGTAAGATTGTTCGCGATCGTCCAGGCTCTCGAGGCCGGAGGTCAGGCCATACCCGGTCTGCCGGATGAGATCCAGGGCTTGGTCCAGGTTCTTCACCTCCATCACCCCCAGCACGGGACCGAAGAGCTCGGTCAGGTGGGTGAAGCTCCCCGGCCGGACATCCCACTTGACCCCTGGGGAGTAGAGACAAGCATTGCCTTGCATCCGTCGGGGCATCACCGCCCAGGACTCGCCCGGCTCCAGTTCCTTGAGGCCGGTTTCCAGGGCACCCGAGGGAGTGCGAATCAGGGGCCCCATCCTGGTCTGGAGGTCCCAGGCCGAGCCCACCTCCAGGCTCCGCACCGCGTCGCAGAGCGTCTCTTTGAACCTCGGATCCCGGTAGACCTCCTCCTCGACCAGGAGCAGAGAGGTTGCCGAACACTTCTGTCCGCTGTGACTGAAGGCGGAGTGAACCACGTGGCTGATGGCCAGCTCCCGGTCTCCAAGAGCGGTCAAGGTGGTAGCGTTCTTTCCCCCCGTCTCAGCCAGCAGATTCATATCCGGCGTGGCCCCCAGCATCCGCAGGGCGGTCTCGGTACCGCCGGTGAGGATGACGGCGTCCACCTCCGGGTGGGAGACCAGGCAGGATCCGGCAATCTCGTCGGAGCAGGAGACCATCTGCAGAGTCCGTCGGGAAACCCCGGCCCTCCAGAAGCAACGGCAAAGCTCGTGAGCCACCAGCACCGTGTCGGGGGCGGGCTTGAGGATGACCGTGTTCCCGGCCGCCAGTGCGGCGGCGATTCCGCCTCCCGGTATGGCGATGGGAAAGTTCCAGGGAGAAACGACGACCACGACACCCTTGGGCTTGACCTGCAGACCTGGAAGGTCGTGGAAGTAGCGGGCCGCCAAGTCGTAGAAAACGACGAAATCCACCACCTCGCTGACCTCCGGGTCCGACTCGGACAGGGTCTTGCCGCCCTCCGCCAGGGCGGCGCCCATGAGGTCCCCCCGGCCCCGGCGCAATTCCCGCGCCACCGACGCCAGCACTCGGGAGCGCTCTTCGGCCGTCCTCGTACGCCAGCCGTCGGTATCGTTTCGAGCGCAGGTCACTGCCCGTTGGATGTCCTCCCGGTTGGCCTGTCGATAGCGGCCGACGACCAGGTCCGGCCGGGAGGGATCCCAGCAATCACGCAGCTCCCGATCCTGAAAGATCTCCTTCCCGTCCACCACCAGGGGAACTTCCACCTTGTGGTCGTGGTGGCGAGGTTTCCAGCGTTCGATGATCGCCCGGCCCCACTCGCGGTTGGCAGGCAGCGAGAAATCGGTATCCGGTTCGTTGACGAATCGTTTCCACGAGCTCGGGGGTGACGACGCACCAGTCTCGGCCAGACGGTTCTGAACGCGTCGAGGCATCTCCGAAACCTTTTCGCGGTGACGAGAAGATTCGAGGAATCCCGCTTCCAATCGTTTCCACTCCGGGCTGCCGGGGACCAGCTTGAAGGCGTACCTGAGGAAATTGTCGGGTCCCGTGTTCTCGTCCAGACGGCGAAAGAGGTATCCGACGGCGTTGACGAAGTCCTCTTTCCTGGTCGCCGGCGCATAGAGGAGGAGGTTTTGCGCCAGTTCGAACAGGGCCCGGCGCTGGGCATTGGCCATCCCTTCCAGCATCTCGAACTGCACCCGGTCCAGCGCGCCGGCCTCCGCAGCCACCAGCAGGGCGTACGAGAGGTCGAAGAGGTTGTGTGAAGCCACCCCCAGCCGCACCGCCGCAATATTCTCGGGAGCCAGAGCTTCGTGCAGCATGCGCTTGTAGTTGGCGTCGGTCTCAAGCTTTGACTCGTACGGTGCTTGCTCCCAGCCCCGTAGCGACGCCTCCACCCGTTCCATCTCCAGGTTGGCGCCCTTCACCAGCCGGATCGTTACCGGCGCTCCTCCGCTCTGCACCCGTTCCCTGGCCCAGGCGTTGATTCTCTTCTGGGCCAGGTAGGAGTCGGGGAGGTAGGCTTGAAGAGCGATCCCCCCGCCGGCCTGTCGCAAGCCCTTGCGGTCGAGGGTCCGCAAAAAGACCTCTGTGGTCACCGCCAAGTCGCGATACTCCTCCATGTCGAGGTACACGAACTTGGGCACCACGCTGCCGTCCCGGCGTCGAAAGCGCCCTCTGGCCGCAGCCCGATAGAGCAGCTCCAGCCGGTCGCAAAGCACGGAGACGGTATGCTCGAAGGCGAGAGACGAGACCTGCGAGTAGATGGTGGAGATCTTGACCGAGATCACCTCGATCTCCGGGATCTGGAGCGCACTCAGGTACAACTCCAAACGCCGCTGGGCCTCGGCTTCTCCCAGGAGGGCCTCTCCCAGGAAGTTGACGTTCATCCGTACCCCGCCGGTCCGGCGCGATTCGAGGTGCCGGACGAGCAGGTCGTCCTCCGCGGGGAGGATGACGTTGGCGGTTTCTTCCCGCATCCTCTCCCGGACCAGCGGCGCCGCCACCTCCGGGAGGTAGCTGCCGAAGGAGTGAAATCCCTTGAGCAGAGTTCGGTCCAGGCCGCTGAAGAAGCGGGGGATTCCCTGGATGTCCAGGATGTGCAGGATCTGGTCGACGGCGCGGCGCGGGTTGCTGGAGCGGAAGGCTTGGTCGGTGAGCTGGGTGAGGGTCGCTTTGTCGTGCGGACTCTGCACCATCCGCTCCAGTTCGGCCTGCTGCTTCTCTTCTTCGGGAGTTTGAAGCGTCGCCGCCTTTTCCTGAAGACACCGTGCCAGGAAGACGGCTTTCTGCGCCTGCTCCGAGTCGGGTGACCCGCGGTCCGGTCTGAACGATCCGAGAAGCTCGAGCAGTGACTTCTTCACGTGGGGATCCGTCGGAATATAAGATCTTGGACCAGGAGCCTCTTTGGTGGCGCCCCCTCCACAGGATTAACAGCCCGCATCGTCAGTTTCTCCCGCATTCCCTTCTCTAACAACCCGCAGCCGGTTGGCTCGAGTGCTCGAGGCGGTTCCTTCCAACCGTTTCTACCACCGGCCCGCATTTCTCACCGGGGCTTGCACTCTTGAGAAGAGTGTAGAGATGGCGCAGAGTTTTTCCCGTAAGCGCCAGTTCGCGTCCGCAAAACGGTGCACCGGACTGTCCCCTTCTCTTCACGTGTCCCCTTCTCTTCATTCGCCGCCTGAAGCTCCCGACTCTGATCGACCCCAAGGGCTCGCGCCAGCGCAACTTGGTGCTGGCCCTGATCATTCAGCGCTTGTTGCATCCCGCCTCCAAGCTCGCCACCACCCGGCTCTGGCACACCACCACGCTGGCCTCTGAGCTCTCCCTGGAGGACGCCGACGAGGACGACCTGTACGGGGCCATGGACTGGTTGCTCCAACGTCAGAATCGGATCGAGAAGAAGCTGGCCCGGCGGCACCTGGCCGAAAGCGATCACGTGCTTTACGACCTCTCGAGCAGTTACTACGAAGGCCACACCTGTTCCTTGATGCGATTCGGCCACAGCCGGGACGGCAAGCGCGGCCGGCCCATCGTCGTCTACGGAGTAATGGCCGATGCGGCGGGTTGTCCGGTGGCGGTCCAGGCCTATCCCGGCAACACGGGGGATCCGGTCACGGTGCCGGATCAAGTCGAGAGGTTACGCCAGCGCTTCGGGTTGGAGCGGGTGGTGCTGGTGGGGGACCGGCGGCGGCTGACCGAAACTCAGATCAAGCATCTGAAGCGGCATCCGGGACTGGGGTGGATCTCGGCCCTGCGCCATGAGGCCATTCGCCAACTGGTGGACACCCAAGAGGTTCAACCCTCGCTCTTTGACGAGCGTCACTTGGCGGAGATCCGGACCGAGGCCTATCCGGGCGAACGGCTCGTCGTCTGTTACAACCCGATGCTGGCCGAGTATCGGCGGAACAAACGCCAGGACCTGGTGGCGGAGACGGAGAAGGAGTTGGCCCGGATCGCCCGGGAGGTGGCGCGACGGACCAAAACGCCTTTGCTGGCGAACGAGATCGCGGTGAAGGTGGGTCGGATCAAGAACCGGTACAAGGTGGCCAAGCACTTCGAGCTGGTGATCGAAGACGGGCGCTTCGAATACGCCCGGCGCACCGAAGCCATCGCCCGCGAGGCGCAACTGGACGGGTTCTACATCCTGCGCACGAGCGAACCGGAAGAGCGGTTGGCGACGGCCGATGTGGTGCGCAGCTACAAGAACCTGACGAACGTGGAGCGGGCCTTCCGCTCACTCAAGACGGTGGACTTGCAGATCCGTCTCATCCGTCACCGGGCCGAGACGCGGGTGCGGTCGCACCTGTTCCTGTGCCTGCTGGCCTACTACGTCCAGTGGCATCTGCGGCGAGCCCTGGCTCCGTTGCTGTTCGATGACGAGGACTTGGAGGCGCACCGCGCTCGACGGGACCCGGTGCTGAAAGCCGAGCCGTCGGCCTCGGCCAAACGGAAGAAGACGAAGCGGGAAACCGCGGACGGACTGCCGCTTCACAGCTTCAAGACACTGATTGCGGCGATGGCGACGCGTGCCCGTCACCAGTGCCGCGTCACCAGTGCCGAACCGCCTCGGACCCGGACGGTCCGAGGCTGCAACGATTGACGGAACCGACGCCGCTGCAGCGACGGGCGCTGGAGTTGGTCAAGGTGTGCCCAGTGGACAACTAGTCCGCTTCGTGAGTTGTCCCTTTAGAATCAAGGAGTTATCTTGTCATTCCTTGGAGCGGGGGGGCGCCATCCAGGAGACCCGGACACCGGCCAATCACAGGTGACGTGGGTAGAACCTGAATCGCGCCCCATATTCAGAAGCCTACCAGCGGCCTCGACCGCTTTTCCGGTAACCGCCGCCACCGCCGCCGGACCGGTTCTCACGCGGACGTGCTTCGTTCACGGTCAGGGTCCTGCCGCCCAACTGAGTCCCGTTCAAGGCACTGATGGCCTTCTGGCCGTCCGCCTCGTCCATCTCGACGAAACCGAAACCCCGAGACTGGCCGGTCATTCGATCCGTGATTACTCGAGCCGATTCCACAGGACCGTACTCGGAGAAGGTCTCCTCCAGCCGGTCATCCGTGATTGCGTAGGGCAGGCCCCCTACATAGATGTTCTTCTTCATTTTCTCCTCCTAATGTTGTAAGAAATGGAGTTATCCACCCTGAGACACCAACTGTAAACAGAGCAGGGCCCGATCCTGTGTAGTTGTACGATCTGATCGGGGATTCCTTTGGGAGTCTTTCGCAGGGAAGAAACTAGCTTGGGCTCTCAGCACCTGTTCTTCGGTGCTACCTGTCGAACCCTCTGCTGAATAAACCGCCGCGAGCATAGCCCTTCTTTCCATCGCTGTCAAAAGAACTTTGTCGTTAGTACGTGAAGTCTCCGGTCCATGAGGTGCGAGGTTTTGAAGGTTGCCCGTTTTCGTGGACGGTGGGTGGTACGGTTTCAATCGGTCTTAGTTGTAGTCCCCCATCTATCGGTCAATTGCCATCGATGATGTCAGGGTTGTGGCCACCGACAGAGCGTTCTTTTTCAGTGGGGGGACTGATGGAGGCGTCAGTAGAAGAGCTGAGGTTGTGGGAAATCTCTGGTTTTCCACAACGGGATACCGTGTTCAGACTCCACCAAGAGGGATCAGAGCACGACAGAAGCTTTTTTTGGACCCTGACCCGCGTCCCTGACCCCCAATTTCGCAGCCTTTTCCAGTGCTAGCTGGGCAACGAAGCCGGGACATTGCGGAACGTCCGGACGCTTCCAGCCCAAATCGGCTACTGAAAGGATTCATCGCACTCAGCGATGGTGTCAGGATCGGTAGCGACCTGATCGGCCCAGTCGCGAGTCTCGAACCAATATCGGCGGTGCAGTTCGAGCCAGCCATCGGCTTGGCGAACCGCAATCCAGCCATTGAAAAAATTCAAGGCATCGAGGTCACCTTTGCGCACGGCTATCGCCAGCACGTCCGAGGCAAACGGCTCTTCGAAGGGCAGGTGCAGGGTCTGCGGGTTGGATTCAACCCATGTGGTCCGCTTCGTCGCGACAGCTGCCGCAGCATGGGCGTTACCTGCAACGACGGCCTCGAGGACCGCGTTGTCGGTATCAAAGAGCAGTAGTCTGGCCTCGGGAAAAACATTCTCGATGGCAGAGATTGACGAGGATCCCCGGCGGGTCGCGATCGTGACACTGGAACTGTTGAAATCTGCCAGCGTTTCCAAGTCGGCGGTCTGCCCTTTATTCGCCACCAGGTAGACACCGGCCACGTTGTATGGTGACGTGAAATTGACCTTGACGTTGCGTTCCGGAAGGATCGTCATGCCACTGATAATCACGTCAAACTCCTCAGCAATCAGGGACGGAATGATATAGCTCCAATTCGTCCGCACGAAATCAACCTCCACCCCCATGTCCTCGGCCACTTTGGTCGCCACATCGATCTCAAAGCCGATCAGTTCGCCGTTCGCATTGCAGGCCGACCAAGGCTCGAACAGGCCCAGACCGACTCTCAGCGTCCCACGGTCCTGGACCTCCTCAATGACGCTGTCAAACGACCACCAGGGGAGAATCTGGGCCGTCACAGGAGAGTTGACACCTCCGATCAGGGCAGCAATGACCAAGCCACACACGACGTGCTTTCTGTGCATCAGACACCTCCGTCGAAGTAAAGATTCGCTCCGGAAGCGGGGGGCCATTTTCTCGCGAGCTCGGATCAGCCCCAGAGTGCCCGGAGACACGAGCCAGAAGAGGATGACCAGACCCGACCGGGAGGGAACACCGTACAACAAGAGCACTTTGTTGTGTCCTGCCCGCCCTCTGGCTCTCCTGTTTTTTACGGCGGCCGCGGTCCTGCACCATCCCCTGCTGTCCTATTTCGGTGATCTCATTCGAGTCAATAACATGGACTCTTCTCCCCAGGGCCATCCCACGCTAGGAATATCTGACGATTCGCCCCAACAACCGCAGAGGTTTGCATTCTCCGCTGGCTTTTTTTCGCCCCAGGCTTCATCCTGGGGGTATGAGCGCTCCAGCAGACGACGAAGTGATCTTCAAGGAAACCCCGGAAGGGTTTTTCCTCAACGATGCCCAGGTGCGACTGGCCCGCCCCGACGAGCGGGTGAAGTGGGACCGACGGGTTCACCAACACCATTACCTCGGCTTCAATCGGTTTGCCGGTCGCGGTCTGCGCTACGTCGTCGAATGGCGCGGGAAGTGGCTGGCGCTCGCCGGCTGGCAGTCGGGCGCCTTCAAGTGTCGGCATCGGGACCGCTGGATCGGGTGGAAGCCCGACCTGCAGTACCGGCGTCTGCATCTGATCGCAAACAACACGCGATTCGTGATTCTCGCCTCCAAGGGCGTCTTCCCGGGTCTCGGTTCCTGGACGCTGGCCCGGATGCTGCGGCGTCTCGGCGACGACTGGCAGGCGCACTATGGACACCCGGTGCTGATCGCCGAGAGCTTCGTCGACCCCGCCCGCTTCGACGGCGCCCTCTACCGCGCTTCCAACTGGCGTTATCTCGGCGACACGCGGGGGTTTGCGCGTCACAACGGTCGCTATACCGATCCTCACGGCCAGCCGAAGCAGCTGTACGTGTCCCCGTTGCGGCGCAACGCCTGCCGTCGTCTGCGCGACCCTCGCCCGCTGACCTCGAAGTGGGAGCCCAAGGGTCCGACCCGGAAGGGCGCGAGCGAGTTGCGCTCGCTGGTTCAGGAATTGGCCGAGATCAAGGATTTCCGGCGCGCCCAGGGGCGCAAGCATTCCGTGGCCTCGGTGCTCACCGTCTACCTGCTCGCGAGGCTGGCGAACCTGCGCGGACCGGTGGCCGCCGCCGAGTATGCGCAGAAGCTCTCGCAGCCGGAACTCGAGGCGATCGGCGCCTGGAAGAACCCCCGGACCGGCCGCTACGTTCCGGTCTCCAAGTCCACCCTGCACCGCGTGATCTCCTCGGTGGATCCGGACCAGATCGAGGCCGTGCTCCGGCGGTTCTCGATGCCGAGACTGCAACTGGGCCGCGCGATTGCGGTGGACGGGAAGCGGATTCGCGGCGCCAACCGCAACGGAGACGGACACTTCGAGACCGCGACCCTGGTCGAGCACACCACCCGATTGCCCCTCGCCACTCTCAGCTTCAATGAAGAGGGTGCGGAGATCGCCGCCGTGCGCGCTCTGCTGGAGAAGGTCGACGTCGCGGGCCGCGTCCTCACCGTCGACGCCTTGCACACCACCCGCGAGACCGCGCGCGTCATCGTCGAAACCCACGGGGCCGACTATCTCATGACGGTCAAGGAAAACGCCCCCGAAACCCATGAGATGCTCTCGACCATCGACTGGAACCGGGACGCGACCGGGTCTTTCCAGGAAGAGACCGACTTGGCCCATGGGCGCATCGAGCAGCGCTCCATCCAGGTCATGACTCCTCTGGAGGGCCTCCTGAACTACCCCCACGTCGCCCAGATCTTCCGCATCACACGCCGGCGCACCGACGCCCGGCAAAACGGAACCGGAAAAACCAGCCGCGAGCAGGTCTACGGCATCACCTCGGCGCCGGCTTACCGCGCGTCCCCCCGGCAACTCCTTGCCGACAACCGCGGCCACTGGGCGGTCGAAGTCAATCACAACCTCCGGGACACCCTCTTTGCCGAAGACGACTGTCTCGCCCGCACCCGATTCGCGCCGGCGAACAATGCGACCTGCACCAACCTCGCGATCGCGATCATCATTCACCAGACTTCGTTTGACAGCTTCGCCTCCGCCACTCGCCACTTCGCACTCCAACGCCAGGACGCCTTCACCGCGCTGCTGTCTCCGTGAGCACCGGCCCAACTCCCATCCCCAGACGGCGACGATCCGATCCCTCCCGCCGTCCCTGAGACGGAACTTCTACTCGTCCGCAGCCCGACCGGGCCGCTCGGGACCCTCAGCGGCAGGAGCTCAGGGCCCTGACGGCCCCCATGGTGGCGCCCCCATTCGGACCGACCCAACGCCCTGGCCGACAGCAGCGCTCCCTGATCTCGAAAATCAACTCAATTCACGGCAATGTCAGAGCGTGGGATAGTCCTGCTCTTCTCCCCGTTTTTCAGGACCTGAGTAACTTCGAGCTTAGGAACATGATCTGGAACCCGATTCTCATTGGAATCTTGCTTTACTTGACCGTCGCCATCCGGGGCCAGATTCGACACCTGAAACAGTTGGAGTTGTGCTTGAGTATTAGAATCGCCAGCCTGGAGACGCAGATCAGAGATCTACAGGATTTCGTTGCCTGGATTGCAGATCGTACCCGGCGAAGGGAGATTCACCGGATTGGCATTGGAGATGGGCCCTAGCAGTCCGTGGTGAAAGTCCCGCGAGCACCGAGACCGTTCCTGCGCCCGCCGGACAAGGCGGGATTCGGGTGCATACCGGGAGTATGTGCCCAAATCGCAACGCCGGCCGCCGGGATGCAGGGACGGTCGAATGCCGTGATGACTTTTGCCACGGGCTGCTAGTAACCGCATCTTCACGAAGGCCCGCGCCATCGGAACCGAATGGCATCCAGGGGAAGGAACACTCGGAGGAATTCAAGACCATGATCGGACAATTTCTGGTACGGCTGGCAGTCTTACTGTTCTGCGTTTCGATTCTCATGGGCCGCTCGGACCAAGTGTACCGTGCCGAGAATAACGTCACCTTCGTGACGCGGGTTGAGGATGGCGTACTGAGATGCGGACATGCCACGCCGGCCAATATGGATTTAATGGAGAGAATACAAGCTCGAGTCTCCCGCGCGAGGCCTATTTCGGTACAGACGAACTTGGCCCAACCTGCTGCGGAATTCATCGTCACCTACACAGGGTTCACTTCGGAAGCCCAGGCCGCCTTTCAGCGGGCGGTCGACATCTGGGCGTCTACACTGATCACGGCTGTGCCGATCGAAATCGACGCCAACTTCGTCACGGTTGACGATCTGGAGGATCCGGAAGATTTCGAAACAACGCTGGCGTTCGTCCGACCCTCCCAAACTTGGGCGATCGCTCGAATAAGTGATCAGCAAATCGCTGTTCCGATTGCCCTTGCCAATCAGCGGTCAGACCGCGATCGAGTTCCTGACGAACCAGACTTTGCCATGACCGTCATCGACCGCAGCGACTGGTACCTGGGGCTGGACGGACAACCTGAGAGTGACCAATTCGATTTGGTTTCCGTCGTCCTGCACGAGATTTCACACGGACTGGGGATCGTTGCCAGCTTCGACCTGGACGACGATGGAAACGGCCGGTATGGACTGGAGTTCCGCGATAGAGAGGAGCGTATTCCCACGTTGTTCGACTACTTCATCCGTCTGAGGAACGGGGACCAGTTGGTTACAGACTTGTCCAATCCCTCCGGCGAATTGGCTGACGCGATCACCGGCATCAAACTGTTCTGGGCGGGATCACAAACGAGGAGAGCCAACGGTGGTCGAACTCACGCCATGCTTTGGGCCCCAAGCGAGTTCGAGGCTGCCAGCAGCATCGCCCATTTGGACGAAGATGCGTATCCTTCCGGGACTTCCAACAGCCTGATGACCCCACAGATCGCCAGAGGCGAGGTGTCGCAGAGTCCGGGTCCCCTGCTGCGGGCCATGCTCAAGGACATGGATTACGCGGTTCGTGGCCACGTTCTGCAGATTTCGCATTTTGGGGTCGGCGACGGCTTGAGTTCGGATATCGTCGTCACCAATCGTTCTTCGTCCGAGACGGCTGCCGTGTCGGTCGATGCCTGGGACCCGAGGGGGAACCAGTTGGACGGAGACACCCTGTTCGGGGCGGCAGGCACCGATCGATTCGATCTCCCTCCCCTGGGGAGCCGGACCCTGACCCTGTCGTCCGGCGACGGAGGTTTGCTGACCGGATCGATAACGGTCTCGACGGACGAGGTCCCGGTTTCGGCGGTGGTGCGTTTCGACCTCGTGGGCACGGGAATCGCCGGAGTCGGCGCCAGTCCCAGACTGCGGGCGGCCGTGGCGCCGGTGCGGCGGAGCGGAGGGCTCAGTACCGGAATCGCGGTGCGCAACACTGAACTGGCGGAACAGTGGGTGGACTTGACACTCAAAGACGACAGCGGGGAGGAGGTCATCGGCGGAACCTCCAGCAAAAAAATCCAGGCCGGAGGCCAATTAGCCGCGTTCATTCAAGAGATTTTTCCCCACGCCGTGACCACCGATTTCAAAGGGGAGATCTGCATTCGGGCCCAAGCTGGCCTGATCTCCGTCGTCGCCTTGGAACTGGAGCCTGGCAGAGCGTTCACGACGCTGCCGGTGAGTCCGATTCTGTATTGATTTCTTATCCCTGCGTGTACCTCCCGCATTTCTCACCAAGCCGGTTTTTCCCACCGTTGGTGACGGCGCTCAGTGGGACCTATCGTCGCCTCGGGATAATCGGAAGTATGACGTGTGAGGGATACCGGGTGTCGTGATAGATCCTCTGCCGGGCCACTACTGAACGGGTCTCCAGACCGATATTGTCGGCGCCCGTGTTCAAGTTCCTGAGATAGTAGGGGAAATAACTGCTGGAGATCTCGACTCGGATGCGGTGCCCTTGCTTGAACACGTTCCCGGTCGATCTCCAGAATTCGATCGTATACTCGTAGACCTTGTTGGGCTCGATCTTGCTCAGTCGTTCCGAATTGAACGCCCCTCCTCTCTGCGGATCTCGATGGCGCGCCCGGATCACCCCGTCACACAGGAGGGCGGCATATCCATCGGGATGGACGTCGATCAAGCGCACCATCCAATCGGTATCTCGAGCCGAGGTCGCCGCATAAAGCTTCGCCTCGACCGGCCCCGTCACTTCCATGTCTTCGGCCAGTGGCGGCGTCGTATAGACCAGCACATCATCCCGAATCGACGGAATTCGCGCATCCACCGCTCCATCGATATGACCATTCGTAAAAGGGGCACAAGGGGTGGGATCGGCCGGGTCATAAACATAAATATCCCACGCTTCCTCACCCGGCGGTGTCGGGTTCAGCACCCCGTCTCCCTTGAGCGAATTGGCCTTGCCTCCACTGTGCAGGTAGTACTTCGTCCAATCTGTTTGAGGTAGCGGCCAGTCCTGCTCCGCATACCAGCGGTTGGGGCCCATGACAAAAACATGAACGGGAGGCTCATCGGTCACCCCGTTGTCGATCCCCTTCAAGAAATGATCAAACCACCGGCAGATCATTCCGTTCAGATCAATCTCGGCGTCGGGACCGTAGTCGAATCCCGCGACCACCCGCTGATTGATGCCGTGTTGCCAGGGTCCGATCACGAGCGATGGACGGCGGGATTCCGGAGTCGCTCCGTACCGCTTCATCCCCTGGTAGTTCATGGGTGAGCCGGGATAGTTCGCATCGAACCACCCCGTGATGTTCAAGGCCGGTACCGTCATCTTCGAATAGTTGTCTTTGCCCTGGTAGGAGATCTTCCTCCAGTATTCATCCGTCGAGAGGTTCTGCCGGATCCAGGTCTCGAACCAGGGCGCATCCAGCGCTCCCTTCACTTTCGGCATTTCGATATAGGGCAGATGCATATATTCTTCCTGCCGATTATTGGAAAAACCACCGTAGGGCCCCTCGCCGATAACCTGTATGGTCCGGCCGGCCATCATTCCCGCGCCCCAGTCCATGGCCCAGCACACCAAGATGCCGTTCTGGTACGGAGCATTGAAAAACTGATCCGGGGGAGCCACTTCCGGGGCGATCGCTTTCAAGGATGGGGGGGCCTGGCTGGCAGTCCACCACTGCGTCCACCCCAGATAAGAGCCCCCTGTCATGCCAACATTGCCATTGGACCAGGATTGGCGCGCCAGCCACTCGACGAGGTCGTAGCCGTCCGTCTTGTGTTTCGCGTCGAAGATATCCGTTTCCCCTTCCGAATCGTATCGGCCGCGCAAATCGGAAACGGCGTAGACGTAACCGCGCCGCGCAAACCACTTGGCTCGATCCGTCCCAAACCCGGGTGTCCCACCGAGATTGCTGTAACCGGTGTGAGTCAGAATCACGGGATACTTTCCCGGAGCGTCGGGCCGGTAGAGGTCCACGGAAATCCTGACTCCGTCTCTCATGGACACCATGTTTCCCAGCACGACCTTCGTTTCGTACTCCGGCTCGGAATAGCTGCCCGAATCCGGTTTCTGGGCCCCTGCCAACGCCGGAAAACCAAGGCCCACCAGGGATAGGGTCGATACAATCCTTTGCCCGCGTCCCATCGCTCCTCCTTTCCGCGCCTGCTTCATTCCCAGAAAAACCTGGGGGCTGGGAGGGGGGACATTCTTGTCCCCCTCGGGCCAAAGAATCGGCGGTTGGAAACCGCCGCTCCCACGCTCCCCCTTATTCTGCCAGTTGGTGTTGCGCTCGCTTCTATCGTTTGAGGATAAACGGCCGCAAACCGAAATGACCGGACTCAGCCCAGGGACCGGATCTTCTTGATGAGGGGCCAGAAATTCAATTGGTCCACCGCGTGGCCGCGGTACATCCCCACCGAATCGGCTCCGTTGGCCAGAGCGATCCGGGCGGCTTCCAGCATCAGGTTGGGGTCCTGGAAACTCCCGACGTGGTAGCAGGACAGCTCCACGATCAGAGGACATCGTCCCCGGATCAATTTTGACAACTGGCTCGTGTTGCGTTCCACTCGCCTCACGTCCGAGGTGGTCCGAAACCAGAGGTAGAGTTCGTCCATCAGCGACTCTTCGAGCCAGGCGCGGAGATCCTGGAAAGCGCCGAGGTAACGGTCCCCGTGTGGCCCCGCCAAGTCCTGGGCGATGACGGCTATGGTGAGGGGAGCTTCGGGTTGCCGCGCCTTTAGCCGGCGGCGCAGTTCCCGAAGCGTCTCGGTGACGAATCCCGCCCGGAAGCCGAGCCAGTCCGGGTCATGGTTCGGGAGTCCTGACGGACTTTTTCCAAAGCGCTTCCGGTACGCTTCCACCATGGGCGGTTCGTAGCCGTGGATCGCTGCACCGTGACCGTCCCGGAGCTCGCTCACGAACTCCACCTGCACGCCGTGTCCGCCCGATTCCTCCACGATCTCCAGGTACCGGTCGACCATGTACGACCGCACCTCGGGCACGGCCAAGCTCATGGAGAGCCGGCTCCCCAGCTTGAACTCGCGGTCGCCTTCCCGGTCCAGTGCCCACCAGTCGGGGTGCTTCTTGGCGAACGCACCAATGCTCAGGACCGCCCGGGGGCTGTTCCAGATCGGACGATGCCGATCCAGCTTTTCCTTGAGCCGGGCGGAGCCGTAGGGAAGCCCGATGTAGTTGAGGGACCAGTTGGCTCGCATCCGCCTCGCGCCATGGCTGTTGAACGCCATGTAGGGATGCATCACGATCCCCTTCTCACCGGCCGCCTGGGCCAGGATTCGGGATCCGCGGGTCGGAACCAGATCGGTCACGCCATGGCGGGCGCACTTCTCGGCGAAGTCGATGACGGCCGCCTCATCGGAGGGTTGAGTCGGACTCACCAATCCGCCCGGAGCACACCAGAGAGAAAATCTGGGGTCTCCGGAGCGTTTCGCCGCCGAAGCCGCTACCGCCTTCGCGGTCGTGGATGGAGCCGCGGCCACGGCTCCGTAGGCCAAGCTCCTCCCCAGGAAACGGCGGCGGCTGAGACTCGAGGAAGACGACTCGGACATGGCCTACTTCAAGAGGGCGGCGACCTCCTCTTGGTTCCCCTCTTGGGCCAGGTTCCGGGCGGTCTTGCCGTCCTCGTTCTTGGCCTTGGCGTCGGCTCCCGCTTCCAACAGTGCCTTGACCGCTTCGGTATGGCCGTTGACCGCCGCGTACATGAGTCCGGTCCAACCCTGCTTGTCCTGCAGGTTGACGTCGGCTCCCGACTCGACCAGGGCCTTCACGGTTTCCGTGTGCCCGCCCTCGGCAGCCCAGACCACGGAGGTTTTTCCGTCCGGGTCCGTTCCCTCGGCGTCGACCCCCTCTTCCAGCAGGGCGTTGACGCTCTCCGTGTCTCCGAGTTTGGCCGCCAGCAATACGGAAGGAGATCCGTCGCTGGTCATGGCATAGGCGTCCGCACCGTGGCTCAGGAGGGCCCGCGCCGTATCCCCGTGTCCGGCTCCGAGAGCCATGATCAGCGCGGTTCCGCCGCTCTGGTCCGCCCCGTCCAGGTTGGCCCCTTTCTCCGCCAGCACGCCGATGACCTCTCCGTGGCCCCGAGCCGCGGCCCAAAGCACGGCGGTCCGCTTCCGGTTGTCCTGTGCCTCCACATCGGCACCAGCCTCCAGCAGAACTTGGACCGACCCGGCCTGACCGCTTGCCGCGGCGGCCATGAGGGGTGTCCGCTGCTCGGAATCCCGGATCTCCATGTCGGCGCCGCCACCGATCAGGGACTGGACCACGGCGTCGTGGCCGTGACCGGCGGCCAGGATGAGGGCGAGCTGTCCCTCCTGTCCCTCTTCCTCGCTGGCGACATTGGCGTCGGCACCTTGTGCCAGGAGTTCCTTGACGGCGGCGTCATCCCCCTCCCCCGCGGCATCGATCAGGTCCTCGTTGATGTTCCCGCCACAGCTGCAGAGCAGAAGAAGAGAGGGGGCAAGCAGTGTCACATATCCCCGAAAATTCAGCATCATGGATCTCCTTTCTGAGTTGCGGGACGCGGACCGAGCAGTAATAAAATCCGCCGCAGGAACGGCCCTCCACCGCCCTCCGGGGGGTTCGGGCCAACGAGCCCTCTCCGAATTGTGTCGGAGGTGTCGGCATGATAACACAGCACTCGGGAAATTTACCGGGGAGGAGACGAAGGGGTTGAAGACCGGGAAAAGGCAGGACCTGCGCAGCCGCGAGTGGTTCGACACCCCCGAGTTGTACGGGTGGACTCGACAGGCGGCCTTGCAGGGACTCGGACTCGACCCCTCGGTGTACCGGGACCGTCCCCTCATCGGCATCTGCAACACCTGGAGCGAGTTGACCCATTGCAATGCCCACCTGCGCACGTTGGCCCAGCGGGTCAAGGAGGGAGTCTGGCAGGCGGGCGGAGTGCCCTTCGAATTCCCGGTCATCTCGTTGGGCGAGTTCAACATGCGCCCCACCTCCATGCTCTTCCGGAACCTTCTGAGCATGGACGTGGAGGAATGCATCCGGGCCAATCCTCTGGATGGGGTGGTCCTCTTGGGTGGATGCGACAAGACCACGCCGGGACTGCTCATGGGCGCCGTGAGTGCGGACCTGCCGGCCATCCTCGTGACCGGCGGGCCTCAACTCACCGCCCACTGGCGGGGCCAGGAGTTGGGATCGTGCACCGATTGCAGGCGCTTCGAGGTCGAACTGCGAGCCGGGAGGATCGACCCCGAAGACTGGCAGGATCTCCAGGGCGCCATGATCCGGAGTCCGGGCCACTGCATGACCATGGGCACGGCCTCTACCCTGGCCACGCTGGCCGAAGCCCTGGGACTGGCGCTCCCCGGCAACGCCGCCTTTCCGGCGGCCGACTCCCGCCGGACTCGTCTGGCCCACCGGGCCGGACGCCAGATCGTGCGCCTGGTGGAACTGGATCTGAAACCGTCCCGGCTGCTGAGCGCCGGCTCGTTCGACAACGCCATCCGGACGCTTCACGCCATCGGCGGCTCCACCAACGCCATCGTTCACCTCCTCGCCGTGGCGGGGAGGACCAACATTCCACTGTCCCTCAAGAGGTTCGACGAACTGTCCCAGACCACGCCGATGCTGCTGGATCTGAAGCCGGCGGGCCGCTTTCTGATGGAGGACTTCGCCTACGCGGGAGGGGCCCCGGCGCTCCTGGGTGAGATAGCGTCCCTGCTGGATCCGGACCAGCCCACGGTCACCGGCCGGAGCCTGGGCGAGAACCTCCGGGGAGCCCGCAACGACAATCCGGAAGTCATCCGCACCATGGACCGCCCCCTGGAGGCCTCCGGCGGCCTGGCCGTCCTTCATGGCTCGCTGGCCCCGGACGGATGCATCATCAAGCACAGCGCCGCGACTCCCGAACTCCTGCGCCATCAGGGTCGGGCGATCGTCTTCGAAGACCACCACGAACTGATGGAGGGAATCGACGACCCGGACCTGGACGTCGGTCCCGAGGATGTGCTGGTGCTTCGAGGCGCCGGGCCTCTCGGCGGGCCGGGCATGCCCGAGTGGGGCTTGCTTCCGATCCCTCGTAAGCTGCTCCGAAGGGGGGTTCAGGACATGGTGCGGATCAGCGACTCACGCATCAGTGGCACGGCTCGCGGAACGGTCGTGGTCCACGTTTGTCCGGAAAGCGAGGCGGGAGGCCCGCTGGCCGCGGTCCGGACGGGCGATCAAATCCGGCTGAACGTCCCCGCCCGGAGATTGGACCTCCTGGTGGAGCCGCGGGAGATTGAGCGCCGGCTTGAACGCGTCCGCTCTCGAGTCCGTCCCGAAGCAAGAGGCTACCGCCGGCTCTACTTCGAGCACGTCCTGCAGGCAGACCAGGGATGCGATTTCGACTTCCTGCGGGCGGAGTAACACGGCCAAATTCCGTAGAACGGCCAGGAGGGGTTGGATTGGACCTAAACTTAGGGCATAGATTAAGGGGAAGATCCATTTCGGGAGTGGTGATGGTGGGCAAACCCATCTCCCGGGGAGTTGGGAGTCAAACAGAGCAGATCATAGCTTATGCCGTGTGCCATTGGATTGTTGCGCCTGTCGGGTCCAATTGATTTCGTACCATCCAGAAGCATACATATTCCGTATAGATGTTTGGTCGAAGCAATTCCTTTCCCGCGAGGAATAGGTGCCCGTCAATGTTAAAATCCTCTTCTCTGGTGGACTTGCGACTCAAGGGACAACAAATTGACATCCATCGGACAGGATGACAAATGACAAGCAATCAAGGACAGCTTCCGCTTCGAGAGATGACCCCAACGACCTATCACGGTCTACGCAAGGCAGTTATAAACTTGACTAAGGCTTTCCGCAAGGCAACAACCCAATTGGAGAAGCTCAAGCGGACTACGAACATGAATGAAACTCTGTTAGTGCTTGATAGGACCATTGCTGCCCTACGGGCGATTGGACTTGAAGATGCAATCCAAGGATTTGACAGCAAGCGTACCACGTTGGTCCAAAAGAGAGATCAGGCGCTGAAATCTCGGCGTGAGGACCTCGTTCGCTCTGCGAAAGATGCCGGGTGGAGAGTAAGGCGGTTGAAGCGCTACGACTTTGTTGGTTGCTTTCAGGTGAACTACCGTCACCAGAAAGTGATACTACGCATAGGGAGTGAGACGCTCAAAACTCTCGACGAGGTGGATGGAGTGAGCTTATTCTCGCGCCTGCAGGCAGAACTACAGGCGCTGGACACATCCCCGTTTTCGCGTAGCAGCTTCTTGGGGTCGATCAAGGGGGCTATGACACTCGCCCGAACTCAGGGTGTTGACCGAAATGGCAAAGTGCCTATTCGCAAACTCTTTCCTTTAGTCGTGCTCGTCCGGCAGAGTCAGGACCAACGCTTCCTGAAGCGGCCTGCCGTCAGGTCTTTCGTCGACTACTCGAGCGCTCAGTTCGTCTATGACTTGGCAAGATTTGGACGAAACGGGTGGCGAACGGACCAAGGCGAGCGCCTTTGCAACCAACCACCAAACATGGGGTCCATAGCCAAGGGCACGACGGTGACGCTCCCGTCGCTTAAAGGGGACGGTAGTGGCCGTATACAAATTGGCGCGGTTTGGGTCAAGAAAGGATAGTCTGCGTTGAAACTCGTCGAGGTGCTGGCCCATCTTGCGGAGCAAGGTACACCGCCAAATGATGGTGAAGCCGTCTTACGCGTCTCAGCAGGTTTGAACAAGTCCTTGGAAAGGATCGCGAAAGAGACACTTCCATTCATCGCCAGCGGGGGCGGCGAACTCCAGTTTGTCTTCGGACCTTATGGACGTGGGAAGACACATTTCCTCAAGGCGCTATCGCAATGTGCGCTGCAACGAGGTTTCGTTACGGCCTACGTAGACTGTCAAGAAAATCAGAGCCCGTTCAAATCCCTTATCGAAACGTACCGAGCGATCGCTGCCACCATGACACCATCAGGGAAGCATCAATTCCTCGGCACCTCCGGAATCGCAAAGGTTATCGAAGCGCAATTTATTGGCAGGGACGCGACAGCGCAGCAGGCGCTGGTCGATCGCCTGAAGAAGAACACAGCTTTAACACCGGATTTCAGAAATCTCGTCATAGCCTACGGTAAAGAGGTATGTCGCGGCGACGAAGATCTTGCCGAACGTCTCGATGCGCTCTTGGCAGCGAAGCGAACCTACCGCGTTACCCTTGGTTACTTGTACCGAAAGTATCCGGACTTGCCCAGGCCGTTGGGAAAACTCTTTCGGCGCAATGCAGCCGTCTGGCTACGTGCGGCCCTTTCGCTGCCACAGGCACTCGGATATTCTGGATTACTTGTTCTTTTCGATGAAACCGAAACCGCTTTGCTGCGTAGCGGACCTCGTCAGAAACAGACCCATCTGGCACATATTCGTACATTTGTCGATCATATGGCGACTGGAGCGTTTCGCGGTTGCGCAGTCTATTACGCCGTTGCAGAAGAGTTTATTGAGATCGCACATGATAACCTCGCAGCGTTGAGCCAGCGCATAGATCGAGCCAAAGTACCTGAATTGGGGAATAAGCGTAACCCACGTGCGGTCTGGGTAGATCTTGACGAGTTGACTGTGCCGGGACCAACGAATCCTTCGTTCTTCATGGAATTGGCTGAATCTATCGTCAATATTGGCCTCGAGTCTGGCCTGAATCCCTCTGCCGTACCTCCTATCATGGGTCTCCTAAAGAGACTGGCCCACAACCACGCCAGGAGCATAAACGAAGGCAATGTGCGTGAGTACGTCAAGGAAGCTGCCTCGATAGTTGCAAATAAACTATTTATGGACACGCCGTGAGAGACTAGATATGAACGAGAATGAAGCAACACAACTCTGGGCGACATTGGGAGCGGAAGGCAAATCACCAACAGAGCTTTCGCGTGCGTCACAGGTTCTACCAAGCTACACCGTTGGGATTGATCCGTGGATTGATCGACTTTCAGGACGGTACCTAAAAAACCTTTGTCGAGAAGCCGCTCACTTCAAGCTTATCTTGGCACCTTATGGCGGAGGAAAGACACACTTCCTTCTAAGTCTTGGCGGACGGGCACTCTCGGAGAAATTCGCCGTCTCTTACGTCCCTTGTAGCGAGGGCGTAGGGTTGGACAATTCGCTTGCCGTCTACAAGGAAGTTGTCAAAAACCTACAACTGCCTGACCGACGACGTGGTGTGCGAGTACTCTTGGAAGAAGTCGTCCGCTCAAAACGAGAAGAAATTCGGCGCCTTGGTGTTCCAGAGGTGGAAGTTGCCTTTCGACGTTGGATGTACACAATTCGCCGAGGCGACTTTCCGGAGAACGCCTTTGGACGTGTGATGAAGGCAGCTTTGGAGGCGGCAGATTCGGGCGACGACTCGCCTATAGGCGAAGCTGCTTTACGCTGGTTACAGGGGGATCCAGACACTCTCACGAAAACCGAATTGCAGGAGCTGCGCTTGGCTAGGGTTCCTGCGGCGAGCCGAAAACAATTTGGGCGGGATCTACTACTATCTGCCGTCAAGTTCCTACCCCACGCAGGCGTGCATGGGCTTGTACTTCTAATGGATGAAGTAGAGACCCTGTTTCAAGCACGAGGGAAAGCGTTACTCCGGATACTCGCCGCCATGCGTGTCATTCTGGACATGCCAACCGGTGTCCCCGGCGGTCTTCCATTATTTGGTGTCTTTTCAGCGACACCAGACGTGCTTGAAGAGTTTCGTCGCTACCCGGCTCTAGAGCAACGTATGGCCGTGCGCGGAGCCACGTTCGGTGAGGGCAACGACTTGGCCACACAGCTGCCCCTCGAAGAGGTCCAGAGTCAAGAAACATTCCTAGCGGAAATCGGTGAAAAGTTGATCGAAGTCGGGGCAATTGCTACCGGCCATTCATTCGATAACGAATTGCAGAAATCTAATGCTCAACTATTGGCGCATGTGGCCTCCGAGCGAAGCCTCGACGTTGATGCTCGCCGAGTATTTATAAAGACTTGGGTTGGCCTGCTTGATTTCCAGCGGGTCGAGGGTGAGCGGGAGTTTGATTTTAACGAACTGGCAGGTCGCTATTCAGGTTCGTTTCACTCATTCATAGAAACCGAATCCGAGAGCTATGAGCCGTGAGATCAGGCGAGAGGATTCAGCACCCAGAACTGGGCGACGGAACAGTGGAATTCGTTATCTCGCGCGGCGGCAAGGCCGGTGCACAGGTGGACTTTGGCTACATGTCCGCGTGGATATCGCGGGAGGAACTGGGTTTTCGCGAGCAGCATGACCGATTGCCGGGCCCCATATCAAGCCCGTCAGAAACTGCGGCCACAGAAATCCACCTACCGACATTATCCAATGATGTTGTGGAGGCAAGGCGCGCAATCCTAGCGCTTAAGCTCGGTCAGATTCTTGAGGAGAACGTCCTCGATTTGAGTATTGGAACGGACGACATCCGAACCTCATTAGAGCGGGCTGTTGGCGGTGTCGCCCGTAGGCGACCGGCCAGTATCCTGTTTAAGGGTTCCTGGGGTAGCGGTAAGACCCATCTTCTCACGATGCTGAACAAATTAGCCGCCGACGGGGACCTTGCGACGGCGTCGGTAATTCTGGATGGCGAAGGTGTCAGATTTTCGGAGCCGATGGGCTTAATGGAGACACTTCTTGGCTCCCTTAGGTATCCAGGCGAAGCCGTACCGCGGGGCATCAGCGAACCGGTGGTTTCCCTGCGGCGCAAGTTCACCTACAAATATGAGGTGGAGCGGCGTTTGGGTTGGCGGATTGCGAATGCGATCTTTCAGGTACCGATGCGTTGTCTGGATGAACCCGACACAATAGACGTGTTAGAAGATTACTTCAGGATGACGTTGCCTGCTACGCACGCAAACGCGAAGCTTCGGCGCCTCGGCAATCGGGGAATTGCCCTTCCTCCACTGAAGGCATGGAGGGTCGCAGAAAGGCCTAATCGATTTTGTAATCTCTTGAAGGGGTGGGCGGAGTTGTGTGCATTAACCGGAGCCAAGGGGCTGGCCGTCGCATTCGACGAAGTAGACGTAGAATACGCGAGCACAATTTCTAACGGCCATCGGCGCTGGCTACGAAGAAACTTGCTGAAGGCGTTTCGAACAATTCTAAAAAAAAACGTTCCGCTTCTGCTCGCGTTTGGGAGCGCCCCGGCCAGCGATGTCGATGACGAGAACGACGCCGTCATAGACTTGGTCCGAAGCGTTGGCAGGATGGATCTTGAGATAGAGGTGCCGCAGCCCGATCTTGAGCAAACGCGGGAACTAGGCCAACGAATAATCGGCTTGTATGCAAAAGCATACCCGGATCGGATGTCCAACGTCGACGTTCAGAAGCTGAAGCTCCTGATCGACCGATTCGCAGAACATCACCAACGAGGACTTAATCCTGCACCCCGCAACTTCGTGCGCGGGGCGCTTGAACGGCTCGACGTGGCTCCCGGTCTGGAGAGCTATATCAAAATTGGTTGAGCGCCATATGCGACCGATATAACCATGGCTAATGATAAATATATCGTCAAATCCTTAGGTACGATTGGAAGTGCGTTCTTCGGATCTTTTCGGACGCTTCGCGAAGTTCAGAGAAGGACGATTCCACCGATCCGTTCAGGGAAAGATGTCCTTGTAGCCTCGGCGACTGCGTCTGGCAAGACCGAAGCCATAGTGGCACCACTCATTTCAAGGACGCTGGATGGGACGGCAAGAGGCCTGCCCCGGATTCGCGTGCTTTTGACCGCACCAACCCGCGCCCTCGTCAACGACTTGGCAGCAAGGATCGAGCCGCCGCTAACGCGGCTCGGATTGAGCTGCGGGCGCCAGACCAGCGATCACCGGGACAAAAGTAAGGAACCGTTCGTACTTATCACTACTCCAGAATCGTTCGATTCGATGTTAGTGCGCGATGCGCGGTTGGAGGCTGGGAGGGTGACTGACCATCTACTTGCCGGCGTGTCGGCAGTATTCATCGACGAGGCGCACCTCTTCGACGGAACTGCTCGTGGTGACCAAATGTCCTGGCTCCTAGGTCGTCTTCGTCGTCTGCGCCAACTAAATGCGGACGGCGGCTCAAGCGACGCAAAGCGTTTACAGGTGTGCGCAGCCAGTGCCACCATCAGCGATCCGGGGGGTCTCGCGTATCGGCTCTTGGGAACCGATGCAGTCGCGGTCCAAGTTCCAGGCTTGAGGCAGATCGATGTATTCGGAAACTCGGCTGCACCTGACTGGTTTCCACTTGAATCGTCGATAACGATTGAGAACTTGCGCGATCGTCTGGGAATCGTGACATTCACAAATTTCCTCGAACAGGCGGAGAGACGAATCTGGCAGGCTTTGTCCAGCGGAGACGATGATCGCATGCGAAAAGCGCTTGTGTTCGTTCCAAGCCGCAAACTATCCGATGAACTCTCCACCCATCTCAATAGCACATTACCCTTGCACCGCGATCTGAAGGTGCTGCCGCACCACGGTAGTTTGGCACAGGGTGTCCGGGAAAACTCTGAGCGGACGTTCTCCTCGACGCGCGACGCTGTGCTAGTAGCGACAACTACCTTGGAAGTAGGTGTCGACATTGGGGATGTGGACTTGGTCGTTCTTGTCGGTTCGCCACCCGGTACGCGCTCATTGTTGCAGCGGATTGGTCGGGCGGGCCGCAGAATCGGCCGCACTCGAGTCTTGGCTCTTCCTCGGACCGGGATCGAGCTCGCAGCCATCGCAAGCATGCTGATTTCCGCGCGGGACGGGATTCTGGAGCCCGAGGGATACGCTCGCAGGTGGTCCGTGTTCGTCCAACAAGCAGCCAGCTTCGTCGCTCAAGGTAGACCTCGCGGTCGGAGACGATCCGATTTGCTCGATTTAGCGCAGGATGTCTGGCCAGAGAAAGGGAGGGGAACGCCAGACGAGATCGTCGACCGACTACTCGACGCCGAGTATCTCGTCGAGGGTCGAGGCCGACTTGCGATAGGTGAGCATTGGGCAGATTTCTTCGACGTTGGTGGTCCGGGTATGCACGCAAATTTCGGATCGTCCAGTGGAGGCATTCCGGTGGTGGACGCCAACACTGGCGAGGTCGTCGCACACGTTGCTCAGAGGCCTTCCGAAGATAGAGAGATTGCTCTAGGAGGGCAACGATGGGACTTGCAAGCCATCGATGGCGAACTCCTACTAAAACCCAAGGGAGCTGGGCCTGTTCGCGATAGTTTTCAATACGCGGCGCGGCGTGGTCCGACTGATCTCGAATACGCTGTGCATGTAAGGCGTGGCTTAGGACATGGAGAGGACGATGCACCGCTCATAAATTCGCCTCGTGGCTGGATCTGGCTTCATTTTGGTGGCAGCGCATATCAGACATTATTGTGCCATCTCTTGCCGGGCCTTAGTCCGACCGCTGGGTTGGCTGGAGTGGCGGTTAAGGGAATTCCTAGTGATGGTGAACTAAACCAACTAGCTACTGACCGTGACGAATTGCGTGTTGCGGTAGAGGAACATTTTGAGGAACTTGAACGACTACTCGCGGTAGGTCCATATCAGCGTTACCTCACCAAGCATTGTCGTCAACGAGTTGTGACGGGGCTGTTTGACCTGCCGTCATTCCAAGACTGGCTGAAGACTCGCCGTGTGCGAGAAATAGCACCCGACGATCCGTGCTCGAAATACATATGTACAGCACTCGTGGAAAGACGGTAGCTTAATGGGCACCGTGACGGAACACGAGAGGACAACCTCATCGGGTCAGTCAGGTCAGGGTCCGAGCCACAAACCCAAGTTGATAGTCATCTACTCTGAGGTGCCAACGCCGCGGCGCGGTTCCACGAAGCTTCGAGGAATTGATCGAGTAAGATAGCGGCCGGTCCGGTCATTGCCCAACCTAGCTTATGTACCGCAAAGTGGAAAGAACCGCTCCGCAGCCACTCAGACAACCATGGATCGGCTGGGGCCTTACTCCTCGGCTCGTTTTTGAACCGCATCGATAGAATCGCGATCACCACGTCAGGCGCCGAGATCCTGGAACAGTTCCTCGGCGCTGTTGAATCGTTTGCCCCTGCCTTGGTCCAATTCCTCCATTGCCTTGGCGGTAGCAGCATTCGGCACCCGGACAGCGAACGGCAGCCGCTTCTCATCTGCAACCCGCAGCAGCAACAAACGAATGGCGTCTGACACCGACAAGCCCATTTCATGAAGAGCTTTTGCCGCTCGTGCTTTGGTGTCGCTATCGATCCGTGCGCGTACGACAGTATCGTGACTCATCCACATGCCTCCGAGTGTGTAGCTCTATTGTAGCTACATTAGTCCCTCATCGCTACGCTTGGAGGATCCCGGTCAATGGCAGATATGTTCCGTCTACAACTAAGAACCCAGATTATTCATGGGACATGTTGATAAGGGCTTCCAACCCGGCGTTTTCGTGCGGTCGGAGCCCGGTTTCTCTTGAACCTCTGTCGATTCGACTGAATCGGCTCAAAAACAGGACGATTGAACCAGTCATTAACCGTTTACCGGCCAGGGGGACCGTCACCCGCCGACAGGTTGACTTTCCGGTGAGAAATTCCCACCGTTTCGGTCCCTTCCACGGGCCCGATTCCTCCTCCGTCCCCTATCCCGGCGCCCAGGACACCCGCGCCAGTCTCTTCCACAACCGCTTCCAGTCCGTCGCCCCTTGACTGATGACGAAAATCAATCGCCTCCCCTGACGCAACGCCCGAGACGTGGAGTTGACCCGCTTTCGTGGACACATCCAAAGTAAGGAAGTGAAAGGAGGGATCCACGATGGCAAGAAAGCAGCGGCGGTACCCGCCGGAGTTTCGGCGGGAGATCGTGGGGCTGGTCCGCTCGGGTCGATCGCCGGAGGCGCTGGCGCGGGAGTTCGAGCCCTCGGCGTCGGCGATCCGCAAGTGGGTCAAGCAGGCTGATTTGGACGAGGGGCGCCGTAACGACGGGCTGACGACGTTCGAGCGCCAGGAGTTGCGCCAGGCGAGGCGGGAGATCAAGCGGCTGCGGATGGAGCGGGACATCCTAAAAAAAGCCGCGGCTTGGTTCGCCCGGGAGAGCGACTCGATCCCCAGCAAGGATTCGAGTTCGTGAAGGCGTACCGGGCCCGGTTTCCGATTCGGGTGATGTGCCGCGTTTTGGGTCTCTCCCCCAGCGGGTACTACGCCTGGTTGAAACGCCGACCCTCGAAGCGGGATCGCCGGGACGAGACGCTTCGGGAAAAGATCGTGCGGATCTGGAACCAGAACCGGAGAGTTTACGGTCGGCCTCGTCTGCATGCCGAGCTGAGAGCTCGAGGGGAACGGACGAGCCCGAAGCGCGTGGGTCGATTGATGAAGGAAGCCGGGATCCAGGGGGCGAGCCGGAGGCGCCGGAAGGCCGGGCTCACCCGGAGGGACCGGAAGGCGCGTCCGGCACCGGACCTGGTGAACCGGAACTTCACGGCCGAGGGACCGGATCAGCTCTGGGTCGCGGATCTGACGTATGTGCGCACCCAGGCGGGCTGGTTGTACGTGGCCGTGGTCGTGGACGCTTGGAGCCGCCGGGTCGTGGGCTGGGCGATGGAGACGCATCTGCGCTCCGAACTGGTGGAGAAGGCGCTCGCCATGGCGGTGATCCGGCGCCAGCCGAAGCAGGTGATCCACCACTCGGACCAAGGGACACAGTACACCTCGGCTGCCTTTGGGAAACGATGCCGGGAGGCGGGAGTGCGACCGTCGATGGGCTCCGTGGGGGACGCTTACGACAACGCGATGTGCGAGAGCTTCTTCGCGACGTTGGAGTGCGAGTTGCTGGACCGTCACCGGTTCCGGAACCCGGGTGAGGCGAGGCGGGCTGTCTTCGACTTCATCGAAGGATTCTACAACCGCCAGCGCCGGCATTCGGCGCTGGGCTACGAGTCGCCGGTCCACTACGAGCAGCAGGCGGCGTAGGACCCACGGCGGCGGCGAGACTCGATCCGTGCGACGAGATCCTCGATTCGTGCTCTCGCCCAGTGGAGTGAAGATCTGCTGGAGTCGTCTTGCCTGCCTCCAGTGCCGGTCCTGCGAGCCGGAAGGCTCAGCAGGACTGACGACACCTCAAGAACCGGTACGGCTTCGAGCTGCCCGACCACGATGCCAGCACCGCCACCGTCGCACCAAGCGTCGCGCGCGACACGCTTGAAGGGGGCAGGGGGGCGCTGCCCCCCTGAGACCCCCGGATGCAAAGAGACATATAAAACTCTTAAATCCCTGGAATGAGAGACCGAGGCCCCCTCGTTAAGCGGTATCCCATTGTGGAAAATCAGAGATTTCCCACAACGTGAGCCCTTTTGCTGACGCGTCCATCAGTCGCCCCCACACGGAAGAAAGAGCGCTCTGTCAATGGCCACAACCCTGACATTTCGATGGCCATTGACATTCCGCAGGAGGAAGTCTTGCTCCCCACCGACAGAAGGAGTATTACAAACAGGACCAACGTAGACCGTACTAATAAACCGTCCACGAAAACGGGCCACCCTCAACGCCACTCGCAACACCCGTTCGCGAATACGACGCAGACTCCAGCCCCGACGCGTCGCCTGCTCCATCAGCACCCGACCCAGGTGCAGGATCTCGTACCCCAGCAGATTCAGCAGGAACAAGACTTCGTTGTGGGGTCGAACCCCGGCCTCCGTCCTCGCTTCCGGCTTGGCTCCCGGCTTCAGCGGCTTCCCCCGATAGTGCGTCTTGGGCCGGCTCGCGGAGGACAAGGCCGGATCGAGCACGTCCATCAACTCCCCCATGTGGCCTTCCGCCTTCCCCCGCTTTCGATACTGAGCCAGCAACTCCCGAGCCTCGTATCGTTTCCGACTCAGGCTCTTCAGCAACCAGAAATGATCCGGATACAACTCCCCCGGTCGCTCCCGCACCACCAGCACCACCCGGCGCGCCCGATCCCACGTCCCCGCCTGATAGGTCAGCTCATGGAACCAGAGCCTCGGCGGTGCATCCGGGGACCGCCCCGCCGGTTGGGTCAAGTAGGGCTTCGCCATCCGGTTCAGGACCTCATTCTTGCGGATTCGAGCGATATAGGGCACGCCTCTCGACTCCAGCCCCTTCAGCAGCCCCGGCTCCGGGAACCCCGCATCCATCCGCACGATCATCGAGCCGCACAGACGCCCCCGACAGCGGTCCACCACCCGGAGCGTCAACTTCAGCGCCTTCTTCCCCAGGTAGCTGGCTCCCGGAAAAATCTCCCCGTCGATCAGGTCCCCCGTCTCGGCACAACTCGCCACCAACCCGTGGTACATCCGCTGGCGATAGTATCCGTTCCATTCGCTTCCCAGGGGATGCCCATGGACCTCCACGGGGAGACCGTCGACGTCCAGGTACATCGTCTTTTTCCGTCTCTTCTTCCGTGCGGTCTGTTTCCCCCGTTTTCGCCGCCGGCCTGCGATCATCTCGATCCGACGGCACGCCAGCTCCGTCACCGCCTGGTGCAGGACCGGAAGGTTCTCCTTCCGGCTGAGCGTGTCCAACAGTCGGGACAAGGTCGGCTGCGACGCCAGGCCGGTGCCCTCCTCCAAGGCCGCCGTGCCCCGACGGGTCTGGCTCGCCACCCGCAAGCTCGGATCCTGACGCAGGCGGTCGGCGTCGGACTGGTCGCGCCAGCCCTGCCCCAACAGCAGGAGTCGAGTCCGCAGCAGATCCGACAGCGGATAGCGGATCGAACTCGAGTGTCGCGGATCGTGCAACCGCTGGGTCAACCAGTCGATGAGGCCGCTGCGCTCCATCAGCTCCCGCTGCACCAGGGCTCCCGTGTCCGCACTGAGCAACTCGGGGCGGGTCTCGAGCCGGAGGGATCGGTTGAATGAGGGCCGGATCTGCGGTATTGTCTCAGCCATGGCGTGCTCCGTTCTTTGTGGTTGTTTCTTAGCACTATAATCATACCACAAATGACGGGCACGCCGTCTCTTTATGCCGCCCTTGGAGGGGACGCAAACCGTGGAAATGCTTGGCTTTCGGCCCCACTTGAATCCTGGGATTAAACCGACGTTGAAAACAAAGATAGCGTTTCACCCAGATCGGGTCCCAGCCGTTTTCTGTGGGTATCCCGTAACCCTCTGATCCGACTTGACATGAAGGGCACGCTTGCTCATTTTATGTTTGCGTGATGAATAATCCGCGAAGAAAACACTTCGCTCACTTCAAGGTGGGGGAGCAGGAGCGGCGGCTGTGCGCCAGGCTAACTGGCACAAGATAGGCGGTGAGAGTCCGCTGAAACGAAGGATTAACCATCCACGTTTCCCCGCGAGCCGTGCGTGGGCACTAAGAGGCTGTCCGAGAACTCGGTTTTCGTCCAAATCGACATCTTTAAGTTATTGATTTATAAGAGGATAGTTTTTTCGGAGTCGTGAGTTTTCGAGTTCTCGGACAGGCTCCTAGTAAGGGTGTCGGCGAAGCGTCGGTAGCGGTGCGTATGGGCAGGCTATTGAGCACCGAAAGCTCCATGATCGGAAGCGCCGAGACTGTAGTCGCGGTCGAAGGCAACCCTGGCTGGACCGACAGGGTGAGGGACAGCCGGGCTCCGCGGTGTCATAGAACCCATGCACGTACGTAAATCTCGTGTCGGGACCTGGGAGGGCTTGCTCTCTCCCCGGCGAGAGCCGGGGCCTTGTGGGAAAGGAGAAAGCCGTAACCCATGAGGGGAGAGAGGAAGCAATCGGATTCATCCATGGTAGTGATGAAGCGGGCGAATAAGGAGGGGGAACTCTCTGCGGAGTCCGTGAAGCGAAGGGATAGAACCAAGGGGAATTCGGCTCACCAAAGTACGGACCGGACCCAGAGCCGGGTAGCCGTGACACAGGCGGGGGTCGGATACGGCTGGCGTCGCGGCCAGCCGTCATTACCTGAGGTAGGAGCCGTGTGCCTTAACGGGCACGCACGGATCTGCGCGGGGGGCGCTGGGCAACCGGCGTCCCTACCGCGACTTCCACCCGCCGAATAGGAGCGGCGGCATTCTTGCCGCCGAACTCCAGTGGTGCAATGGGATAAAGAGGGAGCGGGGGAATGGAAGAATGGGCGACTGGAAAGTCGCCCCTCCCGTCACTTTTGCCGCAAGCACCAGCGGACGGCGTTCTTCATCAGGCGCTGGTACATGGGGTGAAACAGCGGTTCGGCCGGGTGGCCGGGGGCCAAGTGGCAGACTCTTCCCTTCCCGGCCTCGCGGACCCAGCCGGCGGGGACCGCAATGCCGTTGTCCATCCGGCTCTCCAGGATCATGTGAACCTGGTTCTCGTCGTACAGGACCGGCGAGTGCTGCTCGTCGGCGGTAGTGAAATCGCTGACCCCCTCGGTGACGGGATGGTCCGGGTCCACCACCTCGACGCGGAAACGCTCGTAGGGTCCGTGGCCGATGTACCTGCCTCCCACCAGCTTCAGGTAGGGTCCGGCGGGAGGATAGAGCCCCAGTGAGTTGTGGAGATTCAGGAAGGAGCCGCCCTTCTCGACGAATTCCGCTACGGCCTGCTCCTGATCCAGGGTCATCCAGGTCTTGATCTCCCCGTGGAGGGGATCCACCAGAATTCTCAAAGGCTCCCTGCCCTCGCCCACGCGCTCCACCTGCCGACCGTCCCGCAGAATGACAAGCAACTGGACCCGGGACAGGTTCTCCGCGGAGAGGGCGTTCACGTCCACGGTGAAATGGGGAGTGACGCCGGTGGCCTGGAACACCAGAGTCAGTGCTTTCCGTATCGGAGCGGGTGGATGGGGACTGTCCCCGATCAAGACCAGCGCATGGGGACCGGAGTCGCCGGGTTGGGGCGGATGGCCGTGGAATGGAGCATTGGGGACCGTGAGCTCCCGATAGACATGGGCAATCTGTGGGTCTCTGGGGCGCGTATGGGTGGTCCAGTACTGGAGTCCGTCCGGTATCCGGACATATTTCTGGACCTCGGGCAGGGAGAATCCGATGGCGATCCCATAGGCGACCTCGTCGCGGAGCTCCACCAGGAGGTCCCGCAGCCGTTCCACCATGCCCGAACCGGTCCAGGAACCGAATCCGGGAACTACCTCCCGGGCGCCAAGTTCCTGGAGGCGCTCCAGAACCTCGATCCAGGCTGCGGTGTCCTTGCCCGCAGGATTGAATCGGATCCCGTTCATGACCAAGGGACCGCCAAAAAGGACTTTCTCTTTCTGGAGATAGAGGGCCCCGGCTCCCTCATCCCAGGCCTCGTCCAGAGGCAGAAACTGGATGGACCGCGCGGGATCTCCCACGAAGCCCGGACTCGAAAGGGCCGTCACCATCGAAGGATCCAGATCCGGCATCTTCGCCAACAGTCGCTTGCGAATCTTCGGAGACGTGACGATCTGTTTCACGCCTCCCTTTACCAGCGCACCGACCAGCGGAGCGACGGGGTCCAGCCCCATCGGTTCGGCGGAGCGATACCAGCGCTTCTCCACCGGCTCGTAGGCCGAGGAGGTCCCCCAGGATGGATCTTCCCAGATATGGGTCAATACCAGACGCCGCGCAGGCCGTTGTCCCTTGCCCGTGACCCGGTCCAGGTAGGCCTCGACCGATCGGCCTCGGGGCAGGTCGACCAGCAGGGTCTCCCCGTCCAATTCCACCCATCCGCAGTTGGCGCTGGCGAATTGGTGGGAGAAGCCGGCGGCATGAACCCCTGGGGCCAGTTCCGCGTGGTGAGGGAGAAGTTGCGGGAGCGACTTGGCCGTCATCGTTCCCGCGGAGAGTACCAGAATCAACAACAAGCCAAACGGTCCGAGCCTCGAGGAATGCGGAATGGCGCCTAATACACTCGATCCCCCGAAACGAGCTGTCGAATCCGACCCGATCTGAAATGACATGTCGATCCTCCTAACGGACAGGACGGGGCTTTAGGATGGCCCAAAGGGCCGATCCAGCGTCAGTTTACTATGCGTCCGAGCCTATCGCGAAAGCCGTCCCCGCACACGTCAAGCGCTGCATCCCGCTTCAAGGGACCAGGACCGCGGCCCCATCCAGTTCGCCTTGCTTCAACCGCCGGAGGGCTTCGTTGGCCTGGGACAGAGGAAACACCTCGGTCTCGGTACGGACCGGCACTTGCGGCGCCACCTCCAGGAACTCCACGGCGTCCTTCCGGGTCAGGTTGGCCACCGAACAGAGCCGGCGCTCCTCCCAGAGCAGACGGTAGGGAAACGACGGAATGTCGCTCATGTGGATTCCGCCCAGGACGACCGTTCCTCCCTTGCCCACGGCTTCGAGCGCCAGCGGCACCAGCGGACCCACCGGAGCGAAGATGATGGCGGCATCCAGCGGTTGCGGCGGTCTCCGATCCGAGCCCCCGGCCCAGATCGCGCCCAGGGAACGGGCGAACTCCTGCGCGGTCCGATCGCCGGGACGGGTGAAGGCGTAGACGCTTCTACCCTGGTACCGGGCCACCTGCGCGACGATATGGGCGGCCGCTCCGAACCCGTAGAGGCCCAGGCGGTGTCCCGGACCGGCCATGACCAGCGACCGGTATCCGATGAGGCCGGCGCACAGCAGGGGAGCCGCCTGCACGTCGGAGTACTCCTGGGGAATGGGAAAACAGTAATCCTCGTGGGCCACGACCTCCTCGGCGTAGCCTCCGTTCAACGTATACCCGGTGAACCTGGCCCTCGAACAGAGATTCTCCCGGTCCGACCGGCAGTAGTCGCACCGCCCGCAGGTCCATCCCAACCAGGGGATCCCGACCCGGTCACCGATGCCGTGCCGCCGCATGCCGGGACCCAACTCGGCCACTTCTCCCACGATTTCATGTCCAGGAATGATGGGCAGCTTGGGGTCGGTCAGATCTCCGTCCACCACGTGGAGATCGGTCCGGCACACGGCGCAGGCCCGCACCTGAACCCGGACCTGACCCGGCCCCGGCTGCAGTTGAGGCAGATCCACCTCCTCCAGCCTCGTCCCCGGCTGCCTCAGGATCATGGCCCGCATGTCAATCCTCCCGGCGGGGATCGCCTGCGTTCTCCTGAAGATAGTCCAACAGGCAGTAGAGAAAGGACTCCAACTCGTTCGGATTCTCAAGACGGTAGTGAGCTGCCGTGGCTGAGTCGACCTCGCTCACTGCAATAGTCGGTCCCTTCTCTCTCAGCGCCTGAAAGGCCGTCTCGTCGGTCGGAAATGTTCCTACGTAGAGAGGAATTCGTCGGGTTCCAGGCGGCGCCAATTCAGCCTCGATCCGTATCGCCGCCCTTCCCCGATTCCATTCCAGTCGGGGCCGCACCTGCAGTCCGTCCCGGTCCCGGATCTTTCGGAGCCGAGGATATCGCCTCAGAACCGAATCGAGAATTGGCTCCACGTCGTCCGAATCGGCCCGGACTGCCGGATCCAGATGGATGCGCAGCGTGATGTCCCTGGGATCGACCAGAACTCCTGTCGTTCCCAGGTACGCTTGGACCAGATCGGCCGCAAGGGCGCGTATCTGCACCACCCACTCCGCCTTGGTTCGCGACCCGCTGCTTAATCCCGGTCCCGAGAAATCCAGACCGTCGCTGCCGGCGTGAAAGAGACCGTCGATATCCACCATGGAGGCCAGGTCCTGCCGTCCGCGCCGGCTCACGATCACCGTGGGACAAAGACCGGCCAGGTGGCGGAGCACCTCCTTCATTCCCCGGGACAGAACCGCCATGTCCTCTCGGGAGACCAGAGGCGCCAGCGCCCCGTCGTAGGACAGAAAAAGCAGCGGCTGCCGACCCTGAAGGCGATGCCTGATCCGCGGCCAGTGGGCCAGAGCGGCCGGCAACCGGCGATTCCGAACCATCCCCACCTCCAGATACTCCGGTGTCAGCGACGTCGGGTCCGCATTGTTTCTTCCCCTTCCCACCGAGTCAATTGAACCTGCCGCGCCTTGACTCGCCCAAGTGTGGAAACTACCATCCCGAACCATCATGAACGCGCGTCAACTCGTCGGTTTCTCTTGGTGCACCCTGCTGGCGGCCGGAAGCATGGCCCTGGCTGAATCGTCCGATCTTCCGGTGAATTGGAAGAAATTGCCCGAACCCTTCCACACCGAATCGGCCAGCAACCGTCCGCAGGTCGTCCCTCGCCCTGAAGGTGCGAAGCTCAATCTCCCCGACGGCTTCCAGGCCGAGGTCATCGCCAGCGGTTTCGAGAAACCGCGCTTTATGCTCCTGGGTCCGACCGGAGAGGTCCTGATCACCGACAGCGGCAAGCGCAACGAGCCGACAGGTTCGGTGGTCCGGCTCATGCACGGCAAAACAACCGTCCTGCTGGAAGGACTGGATCGTCCTTACGGGTTGGCTCGCTACCGGGGCTACCTCTACGTGGCCGAGCCCACCTCCGTCAAACGCTTCCCCTACCAAAATCAACAGATCACGGGAGAGGGGGAGGAGGTCTTCTCCCTGGCCGGTTTCGGCAAGGGCCATTGGACCCGGACTCTCCTCATCGACCGGCAGCGGGAGAAGCTCTACGTGACGGTGGGCTCCAGCTCCAACATCGGCAAGGGTGACCCGGCCGTTCGGGCAGCCATCAACCGGATCAGTCCGGACGGCAGCGGGCACGAGATCTTCGCCACCGGTCTGCGCAACACGGTCGGTCTGCGCTGGCGCCCGGGGACGGATGAGCTCTGGGGGAGCGTGCAGGAACGGGACGGCCTGGGCGACGATCTGGTGGACGATTACCTGGTCCACATCAAGCGGGGTGGATTCTACGGTTTCCCCGACGCCTATTCCGGCCCCCACAAGGAGCCGCGCCACCAGGAAACGGACCAAGAGAAGATCGACAGCAGCCTCTACCCCGATGTCCTGCTGGGCGCCCACGTGTCGGTCCTGGACATCCTCTTCTACAGCGGCAGCCAGTTCCCCGAGAAATATCACGGAGGCCTCTTCCTGGCCTTTCGCGGCTCCTCCAACCGATCGGTGCGAGTCGGATACTCCATCGCCTTCATCCCCTTCCTGAAGGGACGCCCCACCTCGGGTCCCACCGACTTTCTCACCGGATGGATGCTGGCGCCCGATCGGCCGGAGGTCTGGGGACGGCCCGTGGGTCTGCTGCAGATGATCGACGGATCGCTGCTGATCTCCGAAGACGGGGCCGGCACAATCTGGCGAGTGTCCTACGAACCCCAGAGTTGACGGAAAGGAGTCCGTGGCAAGCGTCGCCGCGGGCTGACAATCGCGGTGCGACACGGCGCACAGGCCCGCTCCGGCGATGGCCCATTGCGTCCCAGACGGGAATGGACCGTATGTCCGGAAAGAGCTTGGGCCAGGCCGGCTTCACCGTCAGCGCACCGCTTCTGTTCGGCTTGACCCTCTTCTCTTCCCCGGATTTCTCGCACCCGGTTCATCTCGATCTGGGCTTGGCTTGTTCGCGCTGCCACGCCGGAGCCGAAACCAGCCGTCAAGCCGGCGATCAGATGTTCCCGCAACCCGCGGTCTGCCTGTCGTGCCACTCTGACGGTGAGATCACGGCACTCGATCCGGACCGTCTCCGCTGGACCGCTCCGGAGCGCACCTACCGGTTCGACCACGCCTTCCACGTCCGTCTGGGAGACCTGGCCCCGCTCCTGGCGGCCGCCATCGACGACGGCAAATACTTCGGGTCGCCTCAGATCCGGCCACTTCTGGACCAGGCCGACGGCTGTACGGCCTGCCACCGGGGACTCGAGACCAGCGAGTCCTCTCCTCTTCCCGTCATGTCGGACTGCCTGGTCTGTCACTCGGAGATCGACAACCCCTTCAGTTGCAGCTACTGCCACCTGGAGGGGGTGAACCTGCGCCCCGCGGATCACACCCCGGAATTCGCCGACCTTCACTCCACGGGCAAGATCCAACTGGACAAGGCCAGTTGCCTGCCCTGCCACGGAACCAACTTCGAGTGCCGAGGCTGCCATTGAGACCGATATTGCCCAACGAACCCGGCGGGACCGACGCCCCCTTCCTCCCCACTGCCGAGATGAGCCGCCACAACGGCCTCCTCTACGTCGTGTCCATGTGCATCTTCATGTTCGCGGCGCCGGTGGTCTACGTGGGAGTGGTCCAGGCCGGGCTGCTGGACAAGCTGGGGGCCAGCGCCATGGTGGCCAATCTCCCGGCCTCCACCTATCTCCTGGGCGCTTTTGCACCGCCCCTCCTCTCGTGGCTGGTCCCCCACCGGTTCGTCCGAACCACCGCCGTGGTCGCCTGCGCCGTGACCACCACCATGATCTCGGTGGTCTGCATCTGTCTCTTCGCCCCGGCCAGCGATCTGGTCCGCTTGACCGCCGTCATCGGCCAGGGCCTGATCCAGGGTTTTTCCGCCTACACCTTCCAGGTGTACAAGTACCAGTGCCTGAAACGCGGCACCACACCCGAAGGGCGGGCCTGGGCCTTCAAATGGACCTTCGCCCTGGGTCCCATCTTCGCCGTGGCCGGCTCCCTCTGGGCCCAGTACGTGCTGGGGGGCGGGATCGAGTGGCTCCCCTATCCCTACGACTTCGGCCTGCTCTACCTGATCGGGGCGCCCTGCATGGGCATGGCCTGCTACCTGACGAGCCGATACCATCTGGCGCAGGTCCCGGAGACCCCGCGTCAACCCTTCGTCCGATACTATGCGGACAGCTTCAGATCCTTCGTTCGCCAGCCCACCCTGGTCTACCTGTGGCTGGGATTCTTCATGTGGTTCATGGTCTTCACCGCCATGCCCACCCTCTCCCTCTACAGCCGGGAAGTCCTGGGCGGAGATCCCAAGGACTACTCGGGTTGGGTGATGGCCCTGCGCTTCGGCTTCAAGGCCGTGGCCGGGTACGCCCTGGGCGTCATCACGGTGCGGTACGGCCTTCGAGCCTCCCTCTTCGTCTGCATGGTGCTGTTGGGGACCTCCATCATCTGGGGCTGGACGGTTCCCGGCTATTTCTACCTGATCGCCTTCGGATTGATGGGAGCCGGCGAGTTGGGGGGCGCCTACTTCCCCAACTACATCGTCGGGATCTCACTACCCGCGCTCTCCACCATGAACATGTCGATCCTGATGATGACCAGCTGCGCCAGCTTCTTCGCGCCCAGCACCCACGGGGCCCTGGCGGACCACTTCGGGTTCCACGCCAGCTTCATCTTCGCCCTGACCGCGGCGGTCGTCTCACTGTTCCTGATCGCCAAACTGCCCAAGGTCCGGGCCCAGGACGAGGCGACGGGCTCGACGTCCGGGGACCGATAGCGTCAAAAGCCGCTCATGCGTTTGCCACAGACCGTTTAGTTCCTTGTTCTTAATATTTTGTACAAATGGACGAAGAATTATCGTAGGGGCGCCCCTTGTGGGCGCCCGAGGCCAACGCAGGCACACCGTTCGATAAGTCATGCCGGCCACGAAAGGGACCCGGAAATGGACATATTTCCTGCACCTCGGGGCTCTCGCCAGTTTGTCGGTAGCCCAGCCGATTTTCGACCTCCTCTCCCAGCAGCCTGAATATCTGGTCGCGCGTCACGCCGGACTCGTGGAAGCGGCGTTCTTGATCTCACTCCTGATTCTGCTCGTTCCTGCATCGCTCGCAGCCGGAGCATATTTCCTGGGATGGGCTCTGGGCGGGATACGTTGGATCCAAGCCGCAGGCGTCGGACTGTTCGTATTTCTCTTGGGTCTGCTGGTCTTGAAGACCCTGATGTGGGACCTGGGAGTATCCCTGGTCACTGCGGTCGGTCTGCTCGCGTGCTTGAGTGCTCTCGTCTACGCCCGGTTCTCCGTTGCGCGTCTGTTTCTGACCTTTCTTTCGCCCGCCATGCTTGTCGTTCCCGCGCTTTTCCTGGCAGATCCCACGGTTCGAAGAGTTCTCGATCCAGACGAGCCGCAAGGCGCGGCGCTGGAAAGCGGCGAGGCGGATACACCGATCGTCATGGTCGTCTTCGACGAACTCCCCCTTCAATCTCTCCTGGATCGCCGCGGCGGAATCGACTCCGTACGCTTTCCCAATTTTGCCGAACTGGCCGGAGATGCCACCTGGTTCCGGAACGCGACGACCGTTTCGCCTTCCACCCAATACGCGGTCGCAGCCATGACGACCGGGAATCTTCCGCCGCCCGACGGGACCGTACTCCCCGCAATGGCCGACTATCCGGACAATCTCTTCACCTGGCTCCGAAACTCCCACCGGCTCAACATCTCCGAATCGACGACGCATCTCTGCCCCGACTCTCCAGGGTCCACACGCGATCAGCTACAGAAGTGGGTCCAGCTTCTCGTGGATGTCTCGCTGATCTATCTCAATCTCGTCCTGCCCGAGGACCTGACGTCCGGCTTGCCCGACATTCGTTACGGCTGGACCTGGCAGTTGGGTCATCCCGTCCGGCAATTCGAGGCATTTCTGCAATCGATCCCCGAACCCGGGAAGCCCGGGCTGCATTTCATCCATATTCAGATTCCCCATCTGCCCTGGGTCTACCTCCCTTCGGGAAAGCGCTATCTATTCGGCGGGGACATGGGCCTGTTCACCAAGAGAGATATCTGGACCCGGGACGAAACGCTGGTGACTTTGGCATACCAGCGCCACCTGCTGCAGGTAGGCTTCGCCGACCGACTCCTGGGCCGCCTGCTCCGGAAGCTGAAGAATCACGATCTTTACGACCGGAGCCTGGTCGTCGTCGCCTCGGACCACGGGGTCAGCTTTCAGCCCGGCGGGTCCCGGCGTGCTATGACGGATACCAACTTCAGCAACATCCTGAACGTGCCGCTGTTGATCAAAGCTCCCGGTCAGAAAGAGGGCCGGGTGTCGGATCGCCCGACACGAACCACGGACATCCTCCCCAGCGTTGCCGGCATCCTCGGAGTTCCCTCTCCATGGCCCACCGACGGGATTCCGGTCACGAAATCCCAGGTTCCGGGGAACCAGGATCTCGCATCCACCGCCCTGAACATCGCTCGCCCCTTCGAGTTCCTGGGTTCGCGAACGACGGTCTGTCTGGAAGGTCGGGCCTTCCATGTGACCCAACGAGGATCCCGGGTCCATTTGGATGAGGTGAGCGAGAGCGACGACAGGATTGTATTTTTCGGCTGGGCGGCAGACATGGAATCCCTGGAACCGGCCGATGCCATGCTCGTGTTCGTCAATGACGAACTGGTGCATCGGGGAATGGTTCGCCGGCCGCGCCCGGACGTGGTGGAATTCTTCAAGGCCGCAGAACTGGAGAATTCCGGATTTTTGATTGAACTCGACCGGGAACTCCTCGAACGGAGTCCCACGGTGCGCTGCTTTGCCTCCTTCGGGGACCGTATCCGCGAGGCCCGATATCCGGCGAGTTTCCCCTGGACCGCCAAGTCGGAAGAAATTCCAGATAAAGCCAAGTCAGCTGATACCGATCAGATCTGCTCCCTGGATCAGAACTCGCAGCGTTCCTTTCTGATCACACGGTCGCTCACGCCGGAGACCCTCAGGGAGACCTCCGAACCCAGTGAGTTCGAGATCCGTGTGCAGCAGTTGGCGTGGGATGCCGGCGAGGATGGCTTGTTCCAGCCCGGCCCCTTCCGTGCCCTGATCGGGAAACGCCTGGATCAACTTACCGTAAGGCCGTCACTGGGCCTCCAAATCGAGTTGGACAAGCCAAGCCTCCTTTCGAGGATGAGACGGAGACTGGATCCCGACTTCATTCCGGCCGCCGTCGAAGGACGAGTCTCGACGAAGTACGCGGAGGTCTTGGCAGTGGCCGTGAACGGAACCGTCCGGGCGGTTGCTTCCACCTTCGACGGACCGAAGGGCGACCGGCGTTTCCAGGCGATCGTCCCCGAATCGTCCTTGCGGGAGGAGACGAACCGAATTCAGGTGTTCGCGGTGGGACAAACGAACGGCGACCTGATCTTGTTTTCATCCGCCGAGGGCGACTGATTTCCACCCACGCCCGAATAGGAGCGACTTTCTTGTCGCCGGGAGCGGCGTCTTTCAGGCGCCGATTAGGGGGGTCTTGGGGGGACGAGAATGTCCCCTGCAAAAGAGCAGGCGGTAAGAAAACCGCCCTTCCCAATGGGCGACAAGAAAGTCGCCCCTCCCAGCAGGCGACAAGAAAGCCGCCGTTCCCAGGGGGACAATAATGTCCCCTCCCAATTGTGAGACCGCCGTGGACCCAGATATAGTTATGTTCCACCGGCCGGATACGAGGGCCAAACGACTCAGATCCCCACCATGACGACAGACCTGCATATCTTCGACATCGCGGTCGGATCCATCCTGGTCTTCAACGGCATCGCGGTGTTCCTTCTCTGGGGGTCCGTACGCTCGAGGAGCAGCATCGAGCTACCCGCCTTCGCAGTCTGTTGGCTTCTATACGGTATCCGGATTCTGGGCCCGGTCGAGGCGGTCCGCAGCGCCATACCCATCCCCCCCATCGTTTGGGACTACATCACCTTCGGGGCTTACTACACCCAAGGAGTCGCCGCGTGGTTCTTCGTCGAAGTGTTCTGGAGGACCAAAGGCGTATTCAACTGCTTCCGCCGGATCTGGCAGTTCCACATCATCTTCGTGATCGTCGCCATGACGGTCGACCTTTACAATGGAACACCGGGATCGATGCTCCCGTACCATGTGAACCTGCTCCTGATCTACATCCTCACCACCATCGCCAACTACTTCACCGGCCATATCCGATACGAACGGGAAAGCGCCCCCGCGTACGTTGCCATGGTCATCGCCTCCGTCATCATCCTGCACGACGTGTTCGCACGTCTCGGCTGGCTCCCATGGACCGTCTTGTTCGGTGCTATCGGAAATTTCGTGCTTGCCGCCGCCATCTGCTACACGTTGTTGCACCGAGCCCTCAACAATGAAAAGCGCCTCGCCACGATCGAGTCCGAGCTCCATACCGCGCGGCAGATTCAACATTCCCTCCTCCCCCGAAAAGGCCCAAGCATCGAGCCCGAGATGTTGAGCGTCCGGTACATCCCTATGGACGCCGTCGGCGGCGACTTCTACGACTTCATTCCCATCGACGACCACCGGTTCGGCATCATGGTCGCCGACGTCACCGGCCACGGCATTCCGGCCGCGCTGATCGCCACCATGGTCAAGACCGCCTCCGCATCTCAGTCCCACGCCGTGGCGGAACCCTCCCGAGTCCTGGCCGGGATGAACGACGCACTCTACGATCAGACGGACGACCACTTCGTCACTGTGACCTATGCCTACTTCGACCTCGAGGCACGGGAGTTGCGAGTCGCCTGCGCCGGGCATCCTCCACCTCTGATTTATTCGCCTGCTCGGAAGATCAGCAACGAGATCGACATCAACGGCATCGCTCTTGGGGTCTTGCCGGCTCAAAGCTACGACACGGCGTCAATCCCACTGACTTCCGGCGATCGAGTCGTCATCTACAGCGACGGCGTCACTGAGGCTGAAGCGCCGAACGGAGAGCAATTCTCGGCGGAACGCCTGCTCGACATACTCGCCGAGCACTCCAACACCACGACGGCTGAATTCGCCGACTACACCCTTCGGCAACTGATCGGATGGACCCGCAAGCCGAGGCTCGCTCTCGACGACGACCTGACCCTCCTCGTCATCGACGTCCCGGAGAACGGCGAACGTGCAACCCGCACGTGAATGTACAATGATGCCTGATTGGAGAAAACGAGCATGGCAAACTTCGAGTTGTTGTCCCGCATCACATCGCGTTCAGATGTCTTTGGGGGAAAGCCCATCGTTCGCGATATGAGAATCTCGGTGGAACTGGTCCTGAGCCTGTTGGCCCAAGGCGTTACTCTCGACGCGATCTTGAAGGATTATCCTGGACTGGAGCCGGATGACATTCGTGCTTGCACTGCATACGCCCACGCGGTGATCAGACCGACGACATCGATTGGAGCATAAATCGATCCTAATGCGAAAATCACAGTTCGTAGGATTTCTGCTGACATTCTGTTTCGGACCATTTGGATTACTCTATTCAAGTGTCCCAGCAGCGTTGATATTGATCTTCATCGGACTCTTCATCGGACTTTTTACTGCGGGGATAGGAGCCATTGTCATTTGGCCTATCTCAATTCTCGTCGGCTTTGTCACAGTCGCTCGTTGGAATGAGCGTTTGAGAAGACATACAACTGCACCACCGTTTTGACGCAGTCGCTTTAGAATCGTATTCGTTTCTAGAATCGCGTGCAGAAGAAGTTGCTTATGTGAATGCTCACCGGAACATGTTGGTCCACAGGACTACCGGATCATTAGGCCTCGCTATCCTTACACTTACCGGACAATCGGACGTACTTGGAAATATCCTTTGACATATTTCTAAACACACCTGTAGTTGTAGGCTTTATGGTGAATACATGCCCTCACACGGACACGGTACAGAGTTCCTTGTATCCGCCTACCAGATCCCCAACACCTTCCACCACAACCCACCGGCGACGAAGTAGATAAGGATGTTCACCACGCTCAGGAGGCCGCCTAGCTTCCACCAGTCGCTCATCTCCACGTACCCCGTCCCGAAGAAGACCGGCGCCGGGCCGGTTCCGTAGTGGGTCATTCCGCTGAACAAGTTGCTGAAAAATCCCAGGACCAGCGCGGCCAGTAGGGGCGGGGTTCCCACCGCGATGGCCACTGCCAGGAAGGGGGCGTACATGGAGCTGATATGGGTGGTGTTTCCGGCAAACAGGTAGTGGCTGTAAAAATACAGCAGGCTCAGGAGCAGGAAGGACCGCATCCAGTGCCCTTCCCCCAGGACGGCGGCCAGTTGGTCTCCGAACCAGGGGATCAGACCCATCGAGTTGAGGTGGCTGGCCAGGTTGATGAGGACTCCGAACCAGATCAGCGCGTCCCAGGCGCCCCTTTCTCCCAGGATGTCCTTCCATTTCAGCGTCCCGGTCAGGAGGAGGATCCCGAGCCCCGTCAGCGCCGCCACCGCGCTGCTGACGCCGAATTGTCCGCCGAAGATCCACAGGATCAAGAGAAGGGCGAAGGTGCCGAGCATGATCCGCTCCGACGGCTTGAGCGGCCCCATCTCCTCCAGTTTCCGCCGCGCCATCCGGGCGGCACCGGCCGTCTCGGTAATCTCGGGAGGATAGATCCGGTAGAGGATCCAGGGACCCACGATGAGACACAGCAGTCCGGGAACCAGGGCGGCCAGGAACCAGGTAGTCCAATCGATCTCGATTCCCATCCCGGCAGCCAATCCGGCCGCCATGGGATTGCCGGCCATGGAGGTGAGGAACATGCCGCTCACCACGACGCTGCCCTGATAGGACGCCTTGATCAGAAAGGCTCCCAGCCGGCGGGCGCTGGCGCCGTCCGGGCGGCTCCCGAAGGAGGCGGCCACGGATTGCAGGATGGGGCAGATGACGCCGCCGCACCGGGCCGTGTTGCTGGGGATGGCCGGGGCCAGCACCAGATCGACTCCGATCATGCTGTAGGCCAACCCCAGACTCTTCTTCCCCACCGCCGCCATGAACAGGTACGCGATCCGCAGGCCCAGGCCGGTGACCAGGAATCCCCGGGAGATGAAGAAGGCGGACACGATGAGCCAGACCACCGGGTAACCGAAGCCGGCCAATGCCTCGTCCGGTTTCAGGACTCCCGTGAGCATGGTGGCGATCAGCCCGACCATGGCCATGGCGCCGAGCGGAAAGGTCTTGGCCAGGATCCCTACGATGGTGGCCAGGAAGATGGCCAGGAGACGCCAAGCCTGGAGTTGGACTTCATCCGGCGGCGGCACGAACCAGACCAGGAGGCCGATCAGGACCGGAGGGAGGAATCGCAGCGGCAGACCGCTCATTGCTCGGACGATGGGTAGGTCACCCAGACGGGAGAGCCCCAAGCCACCATGCCGTCCTGCTGCAGGACCCGCACGTAGTAGTAACGCTCGCCGGTCCCGGCGTCGGCGTCCACGTACTCAAAGGAGATCTCTTCCTCGCCCTCGGGAGACACCTGGTAGACGATAGCCTCATCCCGGATGACGTCCACGCGATGGAGAGGATCGGTCCCCACCACTTTCGCCTGCAGGCGTAGCGGCCCCGACACGGTGAACTCATCGCCCATGAGATGCTCGCCCCCGTCGTGGACGAAACGCACGTCCAGGATAATGTTGTCGGTGGACGCATAGGCGCGGCGGTTCCGGATCGCCTCCATCAGGCTCTCCAGGGTCAGGTCCTCGGCCAGTAGGCAAGCGTAGCTCATGTGGGTGGAATGGTGGTCCGAGGAGGCGATGAAACCGAGCCGGTACCCCTTGGCCAGAGCGTTCCAGACATAGCCGGGACGTTCCTCGGAGTCCCGGGGCTTCAAGGTTCCGGGCTGAGGCGCCCCGGCGTGCTCGTAGGTGTCCCGGAGACCCTGGTAGATCTCCACCAGGGTCTCCACCTCGGGATCGTTGTCCCGCCAGTCGTTGGACCTGCCGGTGGTGTGGGGGATGGAGGTGCCCCCATGGCGCCGAAGGTACCAGAAAAGCCTCTCGGCGCCCTCCTGTCCCCGCTCCTCAGGCCCCAGGATGGGATGGATGGGCTTCCCCCGTTCGGTGAAGAAGATGTTCCGGTGGCCGCTGGGGAAACTCAGCGATCGCTCGTAGCCGTAGAAGGCCACGAAATTCTTCAGTTGGAAGAGGTCGGCGGTTTTCTGGCTCCGCCACCAGGTGTAGGGCTCGTCAACATGGTGAGTGTGATCGCTCACTCCCAGGAAATCCAACCCACCCGCATCCACGGCATACCGGTAGGCATCCAGGAGGGTGCCGTCCGCCGCACCGTCCACCGAGATTTCCGTATGGCGGTGCAGATCTCCCCGGTAGATGGAATAGGTCTTCCCCCGATGCTCCACCCGGAAAGCGCGGATTCGGTCCAACTCTTCCTCTTCGTCGGGATGGATGGACGGGACCGGAGGATCCTCTGCCGGCGGAGGGGCGGGAACCAGGGATACGCCTTGTTCCAACTCCGGCGGCTGCAGCCTGGCCAGGAAGACCTGATTGTGTTGCTGCATGTAGCTCTTGGCGTTTCGGTGATCCGTGGCCCACGTGAGCCAGAACGCGCCGTCCGGGGTCCTGGCGCCGGAGGGCATCAGGGCGTTGCGGCCGCTGGTGCGGGCCAGACGTATCGGTGCACTCCATCGGTCGTCCCGGTATTGGGTGAGGTGAATGTCCCAGCGCGGATAGTAGGCGGGTCCCAGCCTGCCCCTCACTTCCCGGATGTCGGGCTGGCGCAGGTACAGTTTTCGGACCAGCAGCCAGGGGTCGCCGGAGGGCCCCATCTCCAAGTGGGGCATCTCCCAAAGGTCTCCGATGAAGATCGTCGAGAGAGACCCCTCCGTGTCCAACCGCCGCTCTCCGTCCAGACAGACGATCCGGATTTCCCTGGACTCGCGAAGCTGTGTCCCTTGCACCCGGGACAGCCGGCCGGAGTCCTTGCCCCACTCGACGCCCGACTCCTGCCAAGCCACCCAGATGCGGCCTCCCGGGTCTACAGTGACCGAAGGGTTGGCCTCGAAGCGGGCGGTTCCCGCCACCGTCCGGACCGGCATCCACTGGCCCGATGACCAGACCCGCAGATAGACGTCGTAGCTGCCGGAGGCGTAACCGTCCCAGACCACTGCCAGCGTGCCGTCGGGTCCGGCCGCGGCGACCGGCCACCAATTGTTGCCCGCGGCGGAATCCCCCGTGCTGATCTGCCGGGGCGGCGACCAGCGATCCTTCTCCAAGCTCCGGGCCATGATCTGCGCCCGGTCTCCCGGGACGGCCCGCCAGATCAGCCAAAGACGTCCCGAGGCATCCCGGACCAGGCTGTGGTGGATGTCGGGACCCGCGCCCTCGGTGAGCCGTTCCGGCCCGGACCAGCGCCCTCGCTCAAGGGATCGACCGTAGAGATCCCAGTTGCCGTCCACCTGCATGGACCAGACCACCCAGATCCGCCCGGAGTCGTCCTCCGCCACTGCCGTCTGGAACACGTCCGCCTCCGCCGCCAGCACCTGCGTCGGTCCCCAGGAATCCCCCGCAAGGTTCCGGACGCAGACCGAATCGGAGTCGTTCTCGTACTCCTGCCACACCAGCCAGAGTTCTCCCGAGCCGGACGCCCAGATTGCCGGGTAGTCCTGTTGTCCGGCGTATCGGGAGTCGACGGCCAGGGGTGAAGGCACGGCCTCGACCAGTACACCCCCGTCCAGGAATTCGGCAGTCGAGAATGGGGGAAGTTCCCGGGGAACGAAGGAAAAGGCGCCCCGGACGGTTTCGATCCGGACCGGTCCCTGGGAGGGGTTCTCCCAGACCTGGACCAGTATGCTGGGATACTCCAGTTGGAAGGCCTTCGGATCCCGCATCCAGGCTTTGCGCGAGCTCACGACCCAACTGGAGCCGGTCCGGACGTAGTCGTTGGGAAAGGCGGGATCCTCGCCGGTCGCGATGTTGTGTTCCCGGAGCAGATTGGGAAGCACCTGAATCCGTTGTTCCGAGGAAAGAACGAGACGCCCGTCCCACGCGGTCGGAGAGGTGTCCTGCAGTCCGAAGGTGAGGCGGTAGGTGGCTTTCGGGACCGGAGGCTGGCTCGCCGGCCGGTTCGAAACGGGGGTCGAGTCCAGAGCACAGCCTGCAACCAGCCCCAACAGCGGGATGAGAGCCCATGTGCGGATCGGCATCACCTGTCTCCTCCGAATTCAGTGGCCCCATCCAAACACGGTTGCCGATCGCTGCGCGGTACGAACGGCCTCAATTCGAATCCAGCAGGCCGGCCGCTTCCAGTGGACGCCAAAAGGCGTAGTCGGCATGGTGGACGATGGTCACGTGTAGAGAACGGCGGACCAGCTCGCCTTCGCCCGAGTGGCAACCGGCGGCATGGCAGACCTCCTCAGGCAACCCCACCGTCAGGCAGACGTGGGTTCCGTACTGGGGATGGCGGATGGGCGGCCAGCCTGACGCGGCGGGCCGGCTGCTCCAGCGCGCCTGGCGCTCGGGATCGAATTCGTAAGGCTTGCCCACGTCATGGCAGAGCGCGCAAGCGGTCAGCAGGTCCCGGTCGATGGGGAGCTGGGGGAATTGTTCCTTGAGGGTGTCGCCGAGGGCCAAAGCCAGACGGGTCACGCCCCGGATGTGGTCGGTCTGGGTGCCCCCCTTGAGGGTCGGCGTGTCGGGGTTGCCCGAGGGCCGAATCTCGTCGATGGATTGGAAGGAGCTCTGGCCCAGGCAGTAGGCCCAGGCGTCCACCACCAGATCCCGGAGGTTCTCGTCGGCGATTTCCGACAGCTCGGGCAGCGATTTTCGGACCGATTCGCGTAAGTCCTCGCGTATTTCCATGGATTCACCCCCAGTCCAGTCAAGCTATCCCCGCCCCCGAGGGGTGTCAAGTTTGGGCGCCGTGTCGTCCTGAAGGCGACTGGAGGGGGGACATTCCTGTCCCCCATTCCGGCATGTTTCGTCCGGTGTTCGGCGGTTGGAAACCGCCGCTCCTGCCCTTTTCTGCACGCCAATGGAAAAATCCGAGTATCCTGATTCGGTTATGTCCCGGATGCCGTTGTTGAACCGTTTGTCGCAAAATTTACCCCTCATCTCGGATGGGGCCACCGGAACCTACCTCCAGATGCACGGACTCGAGCCGGGCGGCTGTCCCGAGGCCTTCAACGCCGACCATCCCGACATCGTACGAGGCATGGCCGCCGCCTATTCCGGGGCGGGATCGGAGATGGTGCTCACCAACTCCTTCGGCGGCAACCGCTTCATGCTCAAGAAGTACGGCTACGGCGACCAGCTTCACCGCTTCAACCGGCTGGCCGCCCAACTCGCTCGCGAAGGCGCCGGCGAGGACTGTTACGTCGTGGGATCCATCGGACCCACCGGAGAGTTCGTCGAGCCGCTGGGCGAGGTCACCGAACGGGAAATGTTCGAAGCCTTCGCCGAGCAGGCTGCAGCACTGGCCGAGGGAGGCGCCGACGCGATCCTGGCGGAAACCATGACCGCCGTGGAAGAGGCGACGCTGGCCATCCAGGCCGCCAAGGAGGCTACCGACCTTCCGGTCCTGGTCTCCATGACCTTCGACAAGGGTCCGCGCGGCTACTTCACCATGATGGGGGTTTCCCCCGAACAGGCCGTCCTCAAGCTGCGCGCCGCCGGCGCCGATGTCGTCGGGACCAATTGCGGGAACGGGATCGAGAGAATGGTGGAGATCTCCGACATCATGCGGGACCTGACCGACCAGCCCCTGGTGGTCCACTCCAATGCCGGGATTCCCAAACTGGTCGACATGAAGATCGTCTACGACGAAGAGCCGCTCTGGATGGCGAAACGCTTCCGCCGCATGGCCGATATGGGCATCAAGATCATCGGCGGCTGTTGCGGCACCACCCCCGAGCACATTCGCGAACTGGTCAAAGCGGTCCGGCCGGCGGCCTGAGCGCCTCAGCCGAAGGAGTCCTACTCGAGAATCCGCCGCCCAAGTTGCGTTAACCTTCCGATAGATCCTCAATTTTGAGGGTAAGAATCAGTGTCTCTATCTCTCTACAAGAAACTAGCGGATATGGCCGTCGCCGGCCTGGAGATACAGCCAGGGCAGTTCGTTGAAGTCCGCGGCGACACTGCCATGTGGAATTGTATCGAAGCCGTATCGCTCGCCGTAGAAAAAGCGGAGGCGGTCCCATGCCTCAACGTCACCTCGATTGCTCACGAGGCAGAACGCATTCGGACGTTGCCCATCGATTGGCTTCGACGTCCGTCAACGTTTCTGTTGGACCTCGCGACCAGGGCCAATGCCGCCATCGTCATCGAGCGTGACTGGCGTCAATTGACCGAATCTTGTCCTTCCGAGCGACTCAAGGCATGGAACCAAGCTGTAGGAGTGCTTTTATACCAACAAGAATCCAGACACGTTCCCAACGGCATGATCTCGCATCCAGGCGCAGTGCGGCAGGATGAACTCCTGGTCCCCAGAGGGGACATTTATCGCACAATGGAAAACGCCATTGACGTGGACATGATCGAATTGGACAGGCGTGTACGAGCCGTCAAGCAGATCATTGAACAAGGAAGCGTTCTGTACATGAGGACTCCCAATGGCGGTCGCCTGGAGTGCCAGCTTGGCAGCAGACCTGTATTCGAGAACGACGGCCGCCTCAGCGATAGTCACGTTCTGAACCTGCCATTCGGCGCCATATCGTTTACCGTACCGGAAACCACCGTTCTGGGCTCCATTTGCATCGAACGGTGGAGAAACGTCCATGATCTGACTCTTACCTTTGTCGACGGTCGTATTTCCGACATTTCGGCGGCCAACAGCCCGAAATCCTTTACGGACTTTATTGGCACGCATTCCGGCCACCGTGATCGAATCAGCCACATCGGGATTGGAGTAAACCCGGGTATCCATTCCCCAACGGGACTCATAGGCGTAGATGAATGTAAATCAGGGATGCTGTTCTTTGCTTTGGGAGAAAACAGGTACATGGGTGGAAAGAATGAGTCCACCCTGAATATGGATCTGACCTGTCCAGGTGCCAACATATCTGTCGGGTCACGATGTATCGTCCGAGACGGGCGATTGACTCTCGAGAGCTAATCCCGAGACCGCTCGTTGATCCGGTTGATGAGGACCGCGCCCAGGATGAGGGCGCCCCGGACCACGTGCTGCCAGTATTCGTTGATGTTCATCAACGTCATGCCGTTGACCAGGATGCCCAGGAAGATGACGCCCATCAGGGTGCCCCTGATCCTCCCTTCCCCGCCCATGAGACTGGTGCCGCCGATGATGACCGAGGCGATGACGTTCAGTTCCCAACCCCGGGCCGTGGTCGCGGATCCGGACATGATCTGGGCCGACTGCATGATCCCCGCCAGGGCGGCCAGGAAGGCCACGCTGGCCATCACCAGCACCTTGATCCGTCCCACCCGGATTCCGCTGAGACGGGCCGCCTCCGGGTTCCCTCCCACGGCATAGACCGAGCGTCCGAACGAGGTGTAGCCCATGAGAACGTGGGTGGTCAGGAAGACCAGCAGGAAGACCAGCGCCGGAAAGGGCACGCCGAAGAGATAACCCCCGCCGAAGAAGTTGTACCACTCGGGAAAGGGGGTCAGCGGAAAGCCGCCGGTGATGAGCTCGGCGACTCCGGTCAACACCGTCATCCAGGCCAGGGTGATGATGAAGCTGGGGACGGCGAAGCGGACCCGGATCAGGCCGGTCAGGGCTCCGATGCTCAGGCCCAGGCAAAGCGTCGAGACCATGGCCAGTGGAAGGGCCGCCACCATGGACAGTCCCAGCGCGGCCAACCACTGCGCCAGCCAGGCGGTAACGCAGCCGGCGAAGGCCACGGCGGATCCCACGCTCAGGTCGATCTCGCCCGAGATGATGACCATGGTCATGCCGAAGGCGATGATCCCCTGCATCGAGACGTTCCGCAGAACGTTGAGCAGGTTGACTACCGTGAAGAAGCCCTCCGCCTGAAACGCCAGCACCAGGCAGAGAACAACCAGGACCAGCTCCAGGATGAAGCTTCGGGCCCAGACCATCACTCGGGAAGGGGTCAGCCGGATTACATGCACTGGACGAAGAGTTGGTCGGCGGTCGTGTTTTCGGGCCGGACCTCCTGCTGAATCCGACCGTGCTTCATGACCAGGATACGGTGGCACACCTCCACCAGTTCCTCAAGCTCGCTGGAGACGAAGAGGATGGCGATTCCCTGGCGGCTCAGGTCCCACATCAACTGGAAGATCTGCTGTTTGGCCTGGAGATCGATCCCGCGCGTGGGCTCGTCCAGGAGCAGCGCCTGCAAGGAGGTGCCGAGCCACTTGCCCACCACCACCTTCTGCTGATTGCCGCCGCTCAGCGAGGAAACGGCCTCTTCCACGTCGGGAGCCTTGATGTGCAGGCGATCCACCTGGTCCCGGATCAGTCTCCGCTCCCGCCGCCGGCTCAGGAATCCCCGACTCGAAATCCGGTCCAGGCTGGCCAGGCAGAGATTCGACCGGATGCTCTGGGTCTGGACCAGGCCCTCCTGCTTCCGGTCCTCGGGCGCAAAGCCGAGACCCAGGTCCTTCATCTCGGGTGGAGAGACTTTTCGGCAAGTGCTTTCAGAGAAACGGATTTCACCCCGATCGAAGGGCAGGGCTCCGAAAATGGCCTTCAGCAACTCGGTGCGACCCGATCCCAGCATGCCGGCGATTCCCAGGATCTCACCCCGATGGAGTGTCAGATCCACGTCCTGGAACTCCTCGCCCCGGGACAATCCCCGCACCTGGAGGATCGGCTCCCTCCCGGCCAGGAGATCGGCGGGACGCTCCTTCTGCACGGTCTCCCCGAACATGTAGTGGACGATCTCCTCGGCCGACGTCTCGGCCATCTCCACCGTCGCCACGTGGTCGCCGTCCCGGAGGACCGTGACCCGGTCGGCGATCTCATTCAACTCCTGGAGCCGGTGGGAGATGTAGAGGATGGCCACGCCCCGCTCCGCCAGTTGGCGGACCAGCCGGAAGAGGCTCCGGGTCTCGTGCCGGGCCAGGCCCGAGGTCGGCTCGTCCAGCATCAGGACCGACGGCCGGAAGGACATGGCCTTGGCAATCTCCACCGTCTGCTGCCGGGCAAAGCCCAACCGGCCCACCGGCTCGTCCACGTCCATCTCCACGTCCATGGTAGCCAGCACGGCACGCGCCTGTTCGGCGGCCGTCGTCCAGTCGATGAAGGGGCCGCGGCTGCAGGGCATCCGTCCCAGGAGGATGTTCTCGGCCACACTCAGCCCCGGAACCAGGCTCAATTCCTGGTAGACGGTGGCGATCCCCCGCTGGAAGGCGTCGCTGGGCGATCTCAGCGCCACCGGTTCGCCGTCAAGCAGAACCTGACCGGCGGTGGGTTGAGTGGAGCCGGCCAGAATCCGGACCAAGGTGCTCTTCCCGGCGCCGTTCCGGCCGATGAGGGCATGCACCTTGCCCCCTTCGAACCGTACCGAGACGTCCTTGAGGGCGATGGTTCCCGGATATTCCTTCCGGATCCCCCGGGCTTCGAGTTGGATCGGCTTGGGGACGGGACTCACGGCTAAGTCCCGGGGTTGGCGATCAGTTCCTGTAGCCGGGCCCGGTAGGCCCGAACGTTCTCCAGGTCGCGCCGTTCGAGCAGGACTCCCGACATGGAGACGTGGCTCTCGACTTCCCTGCCCTGGATGACGGCGACGGCCGCCTTGACGGACCGGTAGCCGATTTCGAAGGGTTTCTGGCCGGTGACGGCTTGCAGGATCTGGTCCTCCGACAGTAGAAAACCGAGCATCTGGTCGCTCACGTCGGTGCCGAAGACGGCGATCTCGCCTCCCCGTCCGGCGTTCTTGACCGCCATGACCGCCCCCACCGTACCGCCCTCGTTGGCGCACCAGATCAGGTCGATCCCGGGATTGGCGGTGAGGATGTCGCCGGCCTTGCGGATGCCCATCTCCGGCAACCAGGCATCCTGCTCGGCCACGATCTCGACGCCGGGCAGATCGGCGATCTGACTCTTGAAACCGTTGGTCCGGGCTTCGCTCTGCTCCGTCAGCGCCGACTTGAAGGCCAGAATGGCGATCTGAGCCTTTCCGCCCAGCTTCTCGTCAATGTAGGCGCGGGCCACCTTGCCCGTTTGGGCGCCCAGGTTGGACTGGTCGCTCTCGATGAAGGTGGCCGTGAGCCCGCCCTCGACGGTGGAGTTGTAGGCGATGACGTGGATGCCGGCCTCCCGGGCCCGCCGCAGAGCCGTGACCGACGCGGTGGCGCTCAGGGGCGAGAGGACGACGGCGTCCACCTGCCGGGCGATGTAGGTGTTGACGAGTTGGAGTTCCTTTTCCGGCTTGCCGTCGACGGTGGAAAGCAGTAGCTCGGCCCCTTCCTCCCTGGCCGCCTCTTGCATCCCGAACCGGACCAGACGGAAGAACTGGTCCTCCTGCATGAACATCCCGGCGATCTTCATGCGGCCGTCCTCGTCCGCTGCCGGCCCGCAGGCCGTCACCGAGAGCACGAGCAACACGGAAATTCTGATCAGGAAGCGAATATGTGGTCGATGTCTCATGGCCACGTCATTCTAGCAGCCCGTCGCGAAAGTCAAACGGAGCACCGGAATCAGGAATGCATTCACGAGGAGATGCTGGCGTGGGCTTTCGAGAGCGAACAGGCCTGAAGCATCAGCCGGGCACCGTACTCACTTGTTCAAACGAATCCGTAGGTGCAGGCTGCTTGCGGTTCTTTCGGAGAATCTACCTTGCGGCCGGCTGCTCTCGATCAGCGCCGCCCGTGGATGCGCTTACGCAACCGGATCGACCACCTTCAGAAACGGCCTCGCGCGGGGTCATCGGACTCTCAAAAATCCGGGGATGAGTGGCCATGCCAACGTAGGCCATGAGGACCAGCCACGTGAAGCAGAGGATATGACGATCTCTCGGGCGGTCGCGCAGGAACGCGCTCGTGGCCTCGTGGAACGGCGATGTCCGATCCGAGGGGTAGAGCAGAATACGGTAGCAGGTGATCTGTCCGGGAACTGCCGCGGTGCCTGCCCTCACAATTTCTTCAACAGCTTTCGGACCTGGGACGGCGTGTCCATGTTCGGCACCGATTTGGCGTTCTCCAGATAGCGTTCCAACAGTTTCCGCGCTCTCGGATACAGGGAGGAGCGTTTCGCTTCGATCCATGCTTTGGAAGCAGTCAGCCAGAGTTTGCGGTTGTCGGGATCCCCTGCGAACGCGGCATCGAATAGCTCATCGCTTTCGTCATATTGCTTGCGCCGGGATAGGAAAGCGGCGTGTTCCGCCAAGTAATCGGTGTTGTCCGGGTCAAGTTTGCGGGCCAGCGCATACTGCGCGACCGCTTTCGTGAAGTCCTTGTCATGCTCGAAACAGGCGGCCCAGGCGATGGCGCCTCGTCCTTCGTCGATCTGCTTGATGCGATCGGCTATCTTCGGGGTTTCCGCCTTGTCTCCACCCACGATGCCGGGAGCATTGGAGTGGAAGTTCTGCAGGGCCTCCAAGGCTTCAAGATTTGAACCGTCCAGCTCGACGGCGCGTTCGAAATGCACTTTCACCTTCTTCGCCAGACCCATGGCCCGGAAGCGGCCAAAACCTGTCATGGCTTCGGCCCGACGCCCCATGGCGACTCCGAGCCAAAAATGGTAGGTCGAGTTGCCGGGATCCTTGCTCACGGCTCGTTCCAGCGATTTCTGCGCACGCTTGTAGTCCTCGATCCCACACAGGCGGCGCCCTTCCTCCCAGTCCTCCCGACCCGGCTCGCCGGCCGCAAGGGCCGCGATGCAGAACAGCGCAACTGCCAAACTCCCTCTAGCCATCATCGTCGCTCCCATTGACATGAACTTGGATTCTTCGTTTCCCTGCTGTGCGGAGCCTCATTCTCCATGACGCAAGTATCCGTCGGCAACCTTGCGGCTGACATGATCATGGATTCTGCCGTTTCTTCCTGCTCCCGACAGGAAGAAACCACTGGAACCGGGCTGCCGGGAACATGCCGGTGATAGTGGAGTTTCGTCTGCCGGGCTCCAAGGGCAGCTCCGATGAGGTCGGGAAAACCCAAGTTCACAAGGTGCCGATATGGGTGACCTGCGAAATGATGCCTTGGATGAGAGGGGGGAGATTCGGAGGGGGAATTTCCAGTCTCCCGCTGCTGTCTCGCCGATCCCTTACTCGGGAGTTCGCCGGCTACTGGAAAGCCGCCGCTACCGCCGACTCCCGAGCCGCGTTTCTTTCGAGAGTTTGCCGGTGTGGACCCCGGGGATGCACAGTGGACCTGCTCAAGAGATCGGGCTATTCAGTCGACAATCGTAAGGCCGGGCAGGAGCTGCCTGCCGACAGGTGTGTCCACGAACAGCCAGGCGCCGACTGAGAGGACCGTGACTGCGGTGGCGGTAAGGGCCGCCCGGCTATCCACGCGCAAGGTGACCATTCCCACGACGAACAATTGGAGCGAGAAGACGAACCGGTGGATAACACTACCCAACGTCCGCTCAGCTCCCCGCTCCGCGTACACGGCGGACAGCAGCACCATCGGGAACAGCAACCAAGACCGTCAAAAGGATGGGGACGATGAGTACCTACTTCTGCCCGGGACCTCATTGAACCATGGCAGCGACACGCTAATGTTCGCCGCAACCTGAATCAAACGTTCACTCACCCCGCAAATTTCTGGCTAGTGTAGAAACCACTGCGTGACGTATTGGTGAATATATAGGTTTTAGTTGTGAACTTACGGCTATTTCACACACGTCTAAGCTATTATCGATGTCTGCTTAATTCAGAGCGTCTCGAACCTGAGTCCTCTGTAGGGTCGATGCTTCGCGAAACGGAACCGGGTCTCGTTCCGAGATCTGGCAAGGATGGGTGATTGAGCAGTCCCGACGAACCGAAACAAGAGATCGAGAAGCTGCGGAAACGCATCTCCGGACTGAGTTCGGCCATCCTGCGCATCAGCGCAAGCCTCGATGTCAACACCGTCCTTCACGAGGTTGTGGAAAGCGCTCGCGCTCTGACCCATGCTCGCTACGGCGTGATTTTGGCCATCGATGACTCGGAACAGGTCCGGGACTACGTCCTTTCCGGCTTCAATCCTGACGAGCAGCAACGGCTTGAGGGCTGGGCCGACGGACCGCGGATCTTCGAACATTTCCGGAGCATTCCTGTGGCATTGAGACTGCGGGACCTGCCCAGCCATGTCCGGTCGCTCGGGTTTTCACCGGACCGGTTGCCGGCGAAGACATGCCAGTGCACGCCGATGCGTCATCGGGGCGTGCATGTGGGCAGTTTCTTTCTCGGGGAGAAGGAAGGGGGACGGGAGTTCACGATCGAGGACGAAGAATTGCTGGTGATGTTCGCTTCTCAGGCGGCGACGGCGATTGCGAACGCCCGTGCGTTCCGAAACGAGCAACGGGCCCGGGCCGATCTGGAGGCCTTGGTCGACATCTCTCCCGTGGGGGTCGTGGTCTTCGATGCCAAGTCCGGCAAGCCGGTGTCGTTCAATCGGGAGATGAAGCGGATAGTTCAAGGACTGCTTGCGCCGGGCCAGCCCGTGGAGGAACTGCTTGAGGTAGTAACGTTGCGCCGCCCGAACGGATGGGAGATCTGTCTGGAGGAGTTTCCCGTGGCGCAGGTGCTGAGCAACGCTTCGACGATACGCGCCGAGGAGACCGTCATCCAAGTACCCGACGGCCGAAGCGTTACGACACTGATGAACGCTGCGCCAATCCGTTCCGAGGACGGGACGAACGAGTCCGTGGTCGTCACGGTTCAGGACTTGGCGCCGATCGAGGAACTGGAGCGTTTGCGCGCCGAGTTTCTGGGCATGGTGAGCCACGAGCTGCGGGCTCCTCTGACCTCCATCAAGGGATCGGCCGCCACCGCGCTAGGTGCCTCGCCGACTCAGGATCCGGCCGTAGTGCAGCAGTTCCTTCGCATCATCGACGAGCAGGCCGATCACATGAACAGCCTGATCAACGACCTGCTGGATGCGGGGCGCATCGAGACCGGCACGTTGTCGGTGACCCCCGTTCCCACAGAGGTAGTCAGCCTGGTGGACCAGGCCAGGAACACCTTTTCAAGTGGAGGTGGCAGGCACACCATCCACATCGACCTGCCCCCTGACCTGCCCTGGGTGATGGCCGACCGGCAGCGGATCGTCCAAGTCTTGAACAACCTCTTCTCCAACGCGGCCAAGCACTCTCCCCTGTCCTTCCCCATACGGGTCGCCGCGGAACAGACGGACCTTCATATCGCGATCTCGGTATCAGATGAGGGCAAGGGCGTGCCCCAGGAACTGCTGCCGCACCTGTTTCGCAAGTACACTCGTGTCGGTGGCAGCGATCGCGGGATCGGAGGATCCGGGCTTGGTCTGGCCATCTGCAAGGGTCTGGTGGAAGCCCACGGGGGGCGTATCCGGGCCGAGAGTGGCGGGGTGGGTCTGGGCGCGCGCTTTACTTTCACGATTCCGGTGGCCGAAGAGACCGGAACCGGTGCCGCGGCCAGATTCGCCCGCAATGCTGCTCGCGCGCCTCGGGAGCGGTGGAGGCAAACGGAGATCCTGGTGGTGGACGACGATCCGCAGATGCTCCGGTACGTTCGGGACACCCTCGCGGCGGCTGGTTACTATCCGCTCATGACTGGTGACCCGGAAGAAGTGCCTCTCCTGGTCACGACGGAGCAGCCCCAGCTGGTCCTGATGGACCTTATGCTCCCCGGAACCGACGGTATTGAGTTGATGGAACGCATTCCCGAGATGGCCCGTCTGCCGGTCATCTTCATCTCCGCCTACGGGAGGGACGAGATGATCGCCAGAGCCCTGGAGATGGGAGCCGCCGATTACATCGTCAAACCCTTCTCGCCAACGGAGCTGGTGGCGAGAGTGCAGGCAGCTCTGCGCCGCCGAGACAAGTCGCCCAGGTCCTTCCGATTAGGGGAGTTGACCATCAACTACGAGGAACGCCGGGTGACCTTGGCCGGCCTCCCGGTGCGGCTGACGGCCATCGAATACGAGCTGCTCCGAGCGCTCTCGGTCAACGCGGGCCGGACCGTAACCTATGAGTCGCTGCTACGCCAAGTGTGGGGCCGGCGGGACACCAGCGACTCTCGGACGGTGCGTGCCTTCGTGAAGAAGCTCCGCCGCAAGCTGGGCGATGATGCGACCAATCCGACCTATATCTTCAACGAGCGCCAAGTCGGTTACCGCATGACCCGGAAAAGCGAACAGTAGGCGCCGGTCTTGGCGTGTTCGTGGTCTCCCGGACCACCGGAGCCTGCACTTCTCACCAGAGAAACAATAGTCGGTTTGTTTAGCCCCATATCAGTGGTTTTTTGTCCATGTGATTGGTACTTGCACCAACAACATCGGGAACGTCCCCTCGGCTGTTCTTCGCCAACCTTCCTTCTTGCTCGTGAGACTCTTCATGGCGTCATCCCCCTCATGGGTTGAATCCTCCGGACAGTAGTAGATTTGATTTTTTTCTCCGGAGGAGGCTCAGCGAGTGAATTCGGACGGAGTGAGTCCGGAAGCTGTCATTAACAGCCCGTGGCAAAAGTCGCCACGGCATCCGACCGTCCCTGCATCCCGGCGGACTGCGTTGCGATTCGATCACATACTCCCGGTATGCTCCCGAATCGCGCCTTGTCCGGCGGGCGCAGGAACGGTCTCGGTGCTCGCGGGACTTTCACCACGGACTGTTAAGGAGGGGAGCAGCCCGGTCGGCGCTCGCCCGGGACACCCATTGCGGGCGGCGGATCCGTGTCAGGATCGAGACCCAGGCCGCCAGACGGTCAGTCCGGTGAGTTCCCTGCCGTGTCGACTGCCGATCAGAGGGCTCACGCAATAGGCCACACCAAAGAGCAACAGATTGGCGAACGCGCTCACCCAGAAGTTGTCGGGCACGTACGCGGACAGGCCAGGAAAGAGCTGCTTGCCGAGGGGCGTGTCCACGAACAGCCAGGCGCCGACTGAGAAGACCGTGACTGCGGTGGCGGTCAGGGCCGCCCGGCTGTCCACGCGCAGGGTGACCATCCCCACGACGAACAAGCTGAAAAGACCCCCTCCGAGGATCGAGAGGAACATTCTGGAAAGATCGTCCAGGGTCTCGGAGACCCGATAGACATAGATCGTACAGGCGGTGGTGATCATCACCACGCTGAACAGCAGGCTGACCAATCTTCCGACTTTGGCATAGTGACGCGGGCTCCGATTCTTGACCCAGAGTCTCCGGTAGAAGTCGGTGGTGACGGTGGCCGCCGTGGCGTTGATGCTGGAGTCCAGCGTCGACATGGCGGACGCCAGAAGTCCGGTCAACACCAGCCCGGCCAAGCCCGCGGGGAGTTGGGTCAGGATGAATCTTGGGAATACGGCGTCCGCTGGGAGTCCCTCCAGCCCGGTGTTCGGAACCACCTTCACGAAGACGTAAAGAGCGGTCCCCAAAAACACGAAGTAGGTCCAGGTCGGCACCGCCAGGCAACAGCCGATCACGGCGCCTCGGGAGGCGTCCCTGTCGCTCTTGGCGGCCGCGTAGCGTTGGACGTTCGTCTGATCCGTGCCCGAGATCTGCAGCAGGATCATGAATTCGGCGACGATGTAGGCCCAGACGGTCTTTCCGTGGAGAGTGAGATCAGTGCTGCCCAGATCGAACTTGTTGTCGGCCGCGGCCACCTGCAACAACTCGGCAAATCCTCCCGGCAATTGAGAAACGATGATGGGCAGACACAGGAGTCCTCCCCCGATCAGGGCGATTCCTTGAAAGACGTCCGTCCAGATCACCGCCTGGAGCCCTCCCAGGATGGTGTAGGCGGAGACCAGGATTCCCGCGACGACGATGATCACGGGCAACGAAGCCTCGTCCGTCCCCAATATGGATTGGATCGCCAGGGAGACCGCGTAGAGCACCAGTCCGGTCCGAAAGAAGTGGAAAAGCACGAAGGCGGCGGCCGCGTAGACCCGTACCCAGAGGCCGAATCTGAGTTCCAGGTACTCGTAGGCCGAGCGCACACGCGTCGCCCGGTAGAAGGGAATGAACAGATAGACGGCCACGAACACCGCCGGAATGTAGGTGAAGTGGGACAGGACGTTGCGCCAATTGGCGTCGCCGAAGGCGAAGGCGGGAAGGCCAAGGAAGGTCAGCGAGCTGACGATGGTAGCCATCAGGGAGAAGCCCACGACCCAGCCCGGCATGGACCGGCCGGCCAGGAAGTAGCCTTCATCCGTCTGGCTGCGGCGGGAGCAGTGGATTCCGATGACGACCAGGCCGAGGAAGCCAACGCCGATGATGATTTGGTCGAGCAATCGGATGTTGAGTTCCGGCATGGTTCGGCTAGGAGGGGGGACTCTCTTGTTGCCTATTCCGGTCTTGTGCGCTCACGCCTCGGGGGTTTGTAACTCGGGAGTTCGGGGGCAAGAAAGCCGCCGACCCCATGCCGCCGTGGGGCTGAAACCAGAAGGCATACAGGTCCGCCTCGCGTATGTGGAAACGCAGCCGTACGGCCCGGTCTCGAAACCTATCCAGTTGGAAGACCCGGTTCCAGCGGACCATCTGACGGATCCCGTCGGTGCGAATCGGAACACATTCAGTGGTGGAATAGCCGGGAAGAACGCGTCCTTCCGAATCCAGGAGCTCGGCTCTCAGCTCTCCCCGAACATCGGCGTTCACGAACAAGGATCCTCCCGGCAGACGCAAGGTCTTCGTCGTAACCGTCCCAGGGGGGGAGATGAGGCGGTGTCCTGGTTCGTTGGACCATTTGAGGGCCAAATTAAGGTAGGGAAAAGTAGACTCCGATGGTGAAATTCCGCCCTCAAATCCAGGGTACGTGGCGCCGCCGAGCGACGCCAGCTTGCCGCTTGGTTGTGGGGATGTAAGTGGTCGTTTCCGGTCCGAGAGGGCCGGAAGTCCCCTTCCGGCCATGACAGCTCTTCACGCCCTGGGGAGCGTCGAGTCACCCGAAAGGCCGCGGCGAAGCGGAGGAGCCGGAGGCTTGACTCGACGCTCCCCAGGGCGTATCCGGAGCTCCGGTGTCCCGACTTCACGCCGCCTCCCTCCCGTGGTGAGCTTCCCGTGGGGTCCGCCCACCCAGCGCCGAGTGCGGCCGCTCCCCGTTGTAGAACTCCATCCACTCCCCGATCACCCGTGACGCCTCGAATCCGTCCACCAGTTCCCGCAGGTACACGGCTTCGTACTTCAGCGACCGCCACAGCCGTTCGATGAACACGTTGTCCAGGCAACGGCCGCGACCGTCCATCGAGCACCGCGCCCCGGACGCCTGCACCCACTCGGTGAACACCCGGCTCGTGAACTGCGCCCCCTGATCCGTGTTGAAGATCGTCGGGACCCCGTGGGAGAGCGCCCTTTCCAAAGCCTCGACACAGAACTCGCTGTCCAGGGTGTTGGACAACCGCCACGACAGGACGTACCGACTGGCCCAGTCCATCACCGCCACCAGGTACAAATACCCTTTGTAGACCGGAATATACGTGATGTCCGCGCACCAGACCTGATGGGGTTCGTCGATCTTTAGGCCCCGGAGCAGATAGGGGTAGACGCGGTGTTCCGACCGGGCCCTGCTGGTTCTCGGTTTCGGGTAGATGGTCTTCAGTCCCAGGAGCCGCATCAACCGACGAATCCGGTGCCGACCCACCTGGGCCCCTTCGCGGCGCAGGTGCCGCCTCATCTGTCGGCTGCCGTAGAACGGATACTGGAGGGACAACTCGTCCAGGCGGCGCATCAGCGCCAAGTTCTCCGAGCTCTCCCCCTTGGGCGTGTAATACAGAGAGGATCGACTGATCCCCAGCAATCGACACTGCCGGCGCTCGCTCAACTCTCCGTCCCGTTCCAGCATCCCGATCCGCTCGGACCGACTCAGCGTCCCAACCCGCGCAGAAAAAAATCCCGCTCCACCGTCAACTCTCCGATCTTCGCGTGTAGCTCCCGAATCCTCGCTTCGTGGTTCTTCTCGCGCTTGGAGCGCCCGTTTGAGAACACCTCCTTCAGTCCCTCCACGGCCTGACGCTTCCAGGTGCTCACTTGGCTCGGATGCACTTGGTGCTTGGCCGCAACCGCTTGAATCGTGTGGTCTCCCCGGAGCGCGTCCAGCGCCACCCGTTTCTTGAACTCCGCCGTGAATCGTCTCCGTTTCGTTGCCATTCCAGACCTCCTCGAAGGCTCTGGCGTCTACCTTAACCCCTGGTCCAAAAATCTGGGACCACTTCACCCGCAAATCCCCGGGAATTCCAAACCGGTGCTCTGGACCAGTTGAGCTACAGGGCTCGCCTCCATCCATATAGCGCAGTTGCCCAAAGACGACGTATTTCTCCTGGAGTCGTATGGCTCCTACGCAGAATGCAGGGCTGATTTCCGAAACTGGAAACACATGCTTTCCGACCATCGGTTCCAGTCACAGATCATTGTCCCTCCGTCTGCCATTCGTCAGCTTTACGGTAAACCTCAGACGGCCCGGATAGCCATATTCCTTGCATTTTCCTGCCATGGATTGCTACCCCCCTGATTTCTCCGGCCAACAGTAGACTGATCACCCCATGGCGGACAGTCGCCTGGGCGAGTTCCAAGCCCTAAGGCACAATCCTCACCAGCCGCAAACCGAAGGACCAACTCCGAGTCTCTGTATTCCAGCTACTACGTGCCCAGACCCGGCACCTCGTGTTGCTGTTCACGAAGTCGCAGCCTCGCATTCTCCGATATGGCCCGTGCCTGGAATTCATGCGATCCGCCACGTGGTCCGTCACAGTGCCGCCCGGGTAGTCGTCTTCCCAGTCCTGCACCCACTCGTTCACGTTCCCCAGCATGTCGTGCAAGCCCCACGGGTTCGGTTCCTTCTGACCCACTGGATTCGTTTGCTCCCCGCTGTTTCTCGCGTGCCACGCAATCTTCTCCAGCACCGGATCCCTCGCCCGCCAGTCCGTCTCTGTTACGTTCCCCGCGTACGTGTCCCCGGTAGTTCCCGCCCGCGCCGCGTACTCCCACTCTGCCTCCGTCGGCAAGCGGTACTCCGCACCGTCGCCATACACTGCGGAAAGCAAATTCAATTGGCTGAGGAACAGCTGCGCGTCATCCCAGGAAACGTTCTCCACAGGGCAACCCAGACCGCATCCGACGAAATGGGACGGATTGCTGTCCATGACAGCCTCCCACTGCCCCTGGGTCACCTCGCACTTCCCTAGGAGGCTGTCCGAGAACTCGTTATTGAGCGACGTTCGTCCATGACAACGCTCATGGGCGATGGTCGTTGGCTTGGAAGATCATCGAATCTCGGCCTTCAAAACCGGTGAACTCGGGTTTTTGCGCCATTTTCGACTCGAAAAGGGCCGATAGAGGCCAGTTTGTGACTTCATCCCCCTTTATTCGCCCCTTTTTCATGCCCAGGCCGCTCGCTTCCCGAACTCCAGCCACATCTCTCCCCGCAGTGCCGAAAAAAATATTTTCTTGAGGTTGTGCGCCACGCAGACTAGGGAGAACTCCCCCGCCACTTTCTCCTTGCCCCGCAGCCCGAATCCCCGAAATCCCGAGTTCTTGATCCGCCCGAACACCGGCTCCACGATCGCCTTGCGACGCGCGTAGATTGCCTGGCTCTCCGGTTGCGACATCCGCTCGTTCATCGCCCGTCGCAACGGCTCCTTCCCGTCGCTCGTGATCGTGCGCGCCGCCCCTGACTTCGACCGGCAGCAACGACGATAGTAGGCACAGGATCGGCGCTCCTCGATCTCCCCCTGATACACTCGCTGTCCCGTGCTGCGGGTGGTCTTCAACCTCAGCAGTTGGCCGCCGGGACAATGGAAGCCGTCCCGCTCTTCGTCATAGCGAAAGTCCGCCTTCACCAAGTAACGCTTGCTCGCGTCCAGGTCCCCCTTCCCCCGCTTCTCTCCCCGGTCCGTCGCGATGTAGGCTTCCACCTTTCGATCCGATGTCTCCTGCAGGTTCTTCCCCGAGTAATACCCGTTGTCCAGACTCAGCTTCTCCGGCAACCGACCGCTCGTCTCCTCCACCTCATCCAAGGCTGGAGCCACTTCCTGGGCATCGTTCGCCTGCTGGCTCACGTGCTGACCCACGATCACCTGCGACTTGCCGTCCACGCTGATCTGTGCGTTGTACGCATACTCGAAGTCCCCTTTTTGCTTCATGATCCGCGCCTCGGGGTCCGCAAAGCTGATCTGCTTCTTGTCCTCGATCGTCTGTCCCGGTCGAAGCTCCTCCTCCCGCGCTTCCAGCGCCTGTTTCATCTCCCGGACCTTCTTCAACCGCTGCTTCTTGTCGCGCAGGTCATCGGGCAGCTCATACCCGGTCCGCTCCTGGTAGACTCGATCCTCTTCCTCGTCGCAGCGGTCCGCCTGCCGGGTCAAGGCTTCGATCTCCTCGCACAATTCCTGCTCCTTCTCCTTCAGCCGTCCGTAGCTCATCGCCTTGTGCTTCGAACTGTTCGCCTTGAACTTGGAGCCGTCCAGACTCACGTGTCCCAAGGACACCATCCCCATCCCCAGCGCCAACTGCACCGTCTGTTTGAAGCAAGCCCGGAAGAATTCCCCGCGGTCCTTCCGGAAATCGCTCAACACCCGGAAGTTCGGGCAGTTCCTCCCCGCGATGTACATGAACCCCAGATCCTCCCGGCAGCGCTGCTCGATCTGCCTGGAACTGAACACGCCCCGGCTGTAGGCGTAGATCAAGATCGACACGATCTGGCGTGGCGGGTAGGCGCGCTGGCCCCGGTCGCTGTACTGGGCCTCCACTTCCGACGTGTCCAGTTGCTCGAACAGTTCCTGATAGAGGAAACATTCGTGATCCTGCGGCAAGAGGTCGAACACGTTGTCCGGAAACAGCTGACTCTGGTAGTAGTCTTTCGGGTAGGCCTTGAATCGCGGGGGCATCCAACATTCTCCTGATGATCAGATGCCCTGATTTTAAGGAGCTTCGGTGACAGCCCCGTTCTCGGACAGGCTCCTAAGAGAAAGCACCTTTCCACGGCGCACGAGAAGTGCGGGCAAGTAGTCCCCAGAATGCAACTAACCGGAGAAACGCTACGTTTTCAATGGGGAGATTTGTCACCCGCCAGTCATGGAACAAGCCGTCGGGGGTGTCTACAATTCGCTATGTCAACCTTGATATGAGCTACGCGAGTAAAGAAGTCTTGCGGAGGCGAATTACTTAGCATAGAGTCTGGACCGCTCCCCTTAATTTCCGCGCGACGCTGATAGGGTCGGTCGTTGAACTCTCGAAGATTTTCCATCGCCTTGAGATTATTGTATTGAGCCACTTTGTCCACCGTGATTCGGACCCGATCCTCGGCTTTTAGTTTGTCGATTTCCTCGTTGAGTTTGTCCCCTATAGTGGACCCTCTCCGGTTGGCGACAAGGACATTAAGGTCTCTTGAGTGAATAAAGTCACGTGGCGGATTGAGCGATTTGCTCCGAAATGGCTGTGAACTTGCGTACCCCTCTACCGTCAATCTAACGGGCAATTCCTTTGTGCCACAGGGAACCAACGATTTGACCAAGTCTGCCAATTTGATATTACCATTGGGTAAGTATTCGACCCCATCTGTGAACTCCACTTCGGAATTGTTTGGGTTCAGACTTATGTCGTACCCGTCTTTTAACTTGGCTTTGTCGAAAAAAATCGGAAATCTGGAAGAACTGTAATTGTCTTGTGCTGGGTCAAACGAGTAAACGACTACCGGTAGCGTCGATTCGGCCCTTACATCAGTTGTTTTAGTATGATTAAATAAAATCAGTGAGACCAATACGATTAGAGAAAGATTGTAGCCATGTTTCATGAAGCCGTTTAATCTTTTTTCGAAATCTCTTGGACCAAGCTTAATGGAGTCCCGTAAGACCTTCCACCCATCCGAAAATAAATCCTCAATGAACTTCAATCCCAATTGAACGATCAATCCACCGCCTAGAACGCTTGAAGCCATCACTAGCCATTTTTCGTTCATGCCGCTAGAAAACCAATCGTACATTTCGTCCGCAATCCAATCAGCGAGTATGAATAGCACGCAGAGAAACAGCACGACGACACTTACTCTGCAAACAACATCGAGTATAGGAACACTGTCGTCTTGTGCACCCTTGATTGTGTTTGTCATGCTCACTTACCTCCCACCAATATATGTTCCAATTCGAATCTGTGTTGACAAAGACACTTCCTAAAGTTGAGAATGGGTAGACTGTATAATATCGTCCACGATAAAAAACTCTCCGACTTTTTTACGGTGTTGGCCTCCCATCAAGAACTCCCCTGCCGGGATTCGCACAAACTCCATCCCGGCAATGGCCTCCCGGAGTCTTTTCCGTTTCTCCTCCAACCGCTTCCTTGCCGCGGCAACGGCAGCCATCTCGGCCTCGGCCTTGTCCAGCAGTTCCAACGCTGCGCGATAGTGCTCGCCGTCCCGGCCTACCAGTGTCAGGTAGCGCGTCGCGGACTCGATCACTTCGGCGTGGAGTCCGAGTCCCAACGAAACTTGGGCGTACCTCAGGGGGAATTCTTCCGGGATCTCGATCCCATGCTGCCTCTGCAGCTCCAGAACTCGGTCCATGGACTCCTTCGCGCCCGTGAAATCCCGTTCCTCAATCTGCCGCTCCGCTCTCAAGAAGTAATGGTCTGCCTGAATCTCCGGAGAAAGCTGTGTAGCCCAAACTAAGGCCGACAAGATCAAGTAAACAACCGTCATTTCTTTAGGACTGGGTTGACGTGCTCGGACTTTCACCACCGGCTGTCAGAAACGTAATTCGCACTACCATTCTTCCGGTTAACTTCTCCAAATGGACGATTTCACGGTTTGAAGCAAATATATAATAAACGTAGTGAAATTGGCGTTAAACAAATGGTCTAATCAGTGAAATTATGGTGAACGATCGTCCCCTGGCTGTCTGTCGACTCTCTTCCCGTGTGGCTGGCTGGAAATGGAAAGACAATGCATGGTGGGGTATCAAGAAGATCTTGTCCGGGGCACGGAATAGTCTTCCGGGTTAAACCAGTGGCTCACATACCGGCTTGGTCCGGTGTGCCACCTCGTCTTGGCGGCCCTTGGGTCACCGTTGGCGTGAACCAAACCCCCGAATGCTGGAACGCAACCTCTACGGCTCGTTCATTATGCGGTCACGACCGGCCTTATGGAGTCGGGTACGATGACCATCCCAACTCCATGTTCCAAATGATGTACCCCGGATTATTCATCACGCAAACATAAAATGAGCAAGCGTGTCCGCCATGTCGAGTCAGATCAGAGGGTTGCCGGATACCCACAGAAAAAGGCCGAACCCCCCTTTGGGTGAAACGCTATCTTGGTTTTCGACTGCGGTCGGATCAGTGGTTTCAAGGGGGGCCTAAACCCAAGTAATTGCGAGGTTTCATCCCCTTTTCGGGGTCAGAATAATGAGGCGGCGTGCCCGTCATTCATGGTATGATTATGGTGCTAATAAACAAACTCAAAGAACGGAGCACGCCATGCCTGAGACGATACCGCAGATCCGGCCCTCATTCAACCGATCCCTCCGCCTCGAGACCCGCCCCGAGTTGCTCAGTGCGGACACGGGCGCCCTGGTGCAGCGGGAGATGATGGATCGGTGCGGCCTCATCGATTGGTTGACCGAGCGGTTGCACGATCCGCGACACCCGAGTTCGATCCGCTATCCGCTGTCGGATCTGCTGCGGACTCGACTCCTGCTGTTGGGGCAGGGCTGGCGCGACCAGTCCGATGCCGACCGCCTGCGTCAGGATCCGAGCTTGCGGGTGGCGAGCGAGTCGCGTCGGGGCACGGCGGCCTTGGAGGAGGGCCACGGGCTGGCGTCCCAACCGACCTTGTCCCGGCTCCTGGACACGCTCAGCCGGAAGCAGAACCTTCAGGTCCTGCATGAGGCGGTGACGGAGCTGGCGTGCCGTCGGATCGAGATGATGGAGGGTCGGCGGCGAAAAAAGGGGAAGCCACGAAAGCAGAGACGGAAAAATAGGATGTTCCTGGACGTGGACGGTCTCCCGGTCGAGGTCCATGGACGGCAGCCGGGAAGCCAATGGAGCGGGTACTATCGCCAGAGAATGTACTTGGGGTTGGTGGCGAGTTGCGGAGAGACGGGGGACCTGATCGACGGGGAGCTTTTTCCGGGTGCCAGCTACCTGGGCAACAAGGCTTTGAAGTTGACATTGCGGGCCGTGGACCGCTGCCGAGGGCGTCTGTGCGGCTCGATGATCGTGCGGATGGATGCGGGGTTCCCGGAACCCGGGCTGCTGCAGGGCCTGGAGTCGCGAAGCGTGCCCTACATCGCTCGCATCCGCAAGAATGAGGTCCTGGACCGGATGGCGCGACCGTACTTGACCCAACCGGCGGAGCGAGTGGCGAACGAGCCGCCGAGAGTGTGGTTCCATGAGCTGACCTACCAGGCGGAGAGTTGGGACCGGGCACGCCGGGTGGTGCTGGTGGTGGTGGAGCAACCGGGGGAGTTGTATCCGGATCATTTCTGGTTGCTGACGAGCCTGAGTCCGAAGCGTTGTGACGCCCAAGAGTTGCTGAGGACGTATCGCCGGCGGGGGAAGGCGGAAGGCCACATGGGGGAGTTGATGGACGTGCTCGATCCGGCCTTGTCGTCGGTGAGTCGTCCCAAGACGCACTATCGGGGGAAGAAACTGACGCCGGAACCGAAGCCGGAAGCGCTGACGGAGACCGGGGTTCGGCCCCACAACGAAGCCCGGTTCCTGCTGAATCTGCTGGCGTACGGGATCCTGCACCTGGGGCGGGTACTGATGGAGCGAGCGACGCGACGGGGGTGGAGTCTGCGTCGTTTTCATGAACGGGTGTTGCGAGTGGCGAGTCGGGTGCTGCGCCAAGGAAGGAGACTGATTTTCGTGGTGAGTCGAAGGGAGACGGACTGGAAGCGGTTGTGGCGGAGACTGGAGCGAGTGTCCTGGGCGCCGGGATAGGGGACGGACGGAAGAATCGGGCCCGTGGGAGGGACCGAAACGGTGGGTTTTTCTCACCGCAAAGTCGACCTGTCGGCGGGTGACGGTCCCCCGGACCGCCGGACGGTTTATGATGGGTTCAATCGTCCTGTTTTTGAGCCGATTCCGTCGAATCGACAGAGGTTCAAGAGAAACCGGGCACCGACCGCACGAAAACGCCGGGTTGAAAGCCTTTATCAACATGTCCCATGAATAATCCGGGTTCATGGTCCGTAGAACAATGGGAGGATCTCTATAACGATATCGTCGAATTGCGGCCGAAAGTGGACGACCGTCACTACATGGGAGCTCTTGTCGTCGAGGGGAAAAGCGACCGAAAATTTCCAATTATTGACGGACAGCAGCGTCTTGCCACATTGAGCCTGTTTGCACTTGCCGTGATCGACAGGTTACAGACCATGGCCGAAGATCAGATTGATCCTGACGCTAATCGGGAACGTAGTCAGGAACTCCGCAATCGCTTCATCGGCGAAAAGGATCCGGCTTCGCTAATCGAGAGCAGCCGTCTCTATCTGAACGAAACGGACAACGCCTTCTATCAGGATTATTTGGTTCAGCTCAGAAAACCGCTCAATCCACGGCGACTGCCTAAATCAAACCAGCTCCTATGGAACTGTTTCCAGTACTTCAAGAAAAGGCTCTATAGGTTGCCGGAATTCAGAGGCGATGGCCAAGCGGTGGCACGTCTATTGTCTGAGACTGTGGCTCGCCAAATCCTCTTCATTCTCATTACCGTCGACGACGAGATCAACGCCTACACCGTCTTTGAGACTCTAAACGCGCGTGGCCAGAGGTTGACGACCACGGATTTGCTCAAGAACTACCTGTTTTCTCGGGTCAGGGTCCCAACCGATTTGGAAGCTCTTCAACGTCGTTGGAAATCACTCATCGAGACCGTGGGCCAGACGCGTTTTCCGGAATTTCTGCGTTACCACCTGCTCTGTGAATATCCAAAGGTCCGGAGCGGACGCCTCTTCAAGCTGGTGCGAACCCGAACCACAACAGCGATGGATGTTTTCGACCTGATGGATGACTTGGAGCCACGCGCCGAGCTGTATGCCGCCGTACTGGACCCAAGTCATGGCTACCGGATGGAGTTGACTGCAGCAAAAGTGTATGTCAGCGAATTCAACCTCTATCGTGTTCGACAGCCGATGCCGCTACTGTTCGCGGCTTGGGAGGTCTTTTCAAGCCAGGACTTCATCCGCGTGTTGAAAATTATTGTCACGATTTCCTTTCGTTACACCATAGTGAGCGGGCTGAACACGAATGCCCTTGAACCCGTATATCATGCCGCGGCTAAAGCGATAATGGATGGGACAGCGAGTACTCCGGCTCAGATATTCCAACGACTCAGGAAAATCTATGTAAATGATGAGAAGATGCGGCAGGACTTTGCACTGCTTGAGATCAATACGAACGGCCGGCGTAAGAAACTTGCCAAGCACATTCTGGCCCGACTCGAGCAGGACGCCAGCGAGCGATCCTGCGATCCGGACACCGATCCGGGAACTATCGAGCACGTTCTACCGGAAAATCCCGGGGATATTTGGATAGACACATATCCCCGGAAGCGGTGGGATGACACGGTATATCGCCTCGGCAATCTTACGCTCCTTGAGGCTTCCGTGAATCGGAGCATTGGGAATAATGCATATACCGAGAAATGCGCTGCCTACAACACGAGCAAGTATAGTCTTACGCGGAGAATCCCCGAGATGGCTCCCCAGGAATGGACACCTGAGTTACTCGAAAAACGCCAGACGGACCTCGCGTCGAGAGCGGTATTACTGTGGAGATCGGACTTTGCGTGACAACGGTTCGTTCTCGATAGATAGAAATCTGGACCGGAGACGGAGAGGGTTTGGGTACAAGCTCCCTGCCATAACGGCGTAGTTCGAATCGCTATGAATCGACATCTCCGCACCCTGGTGCTGGAGACTCTTAGAGAAAAACTTCGTGACCTTTTCACGGTTAACGGTACGATTGCTCCTTTGCCTCTTGGCTGTCTTTGCCTCCGGTTCCGGGACCGGCCTGGGCCAGACCTTGGAAAAAGGCGCCATCACCGGCACCATCTTCGACCCCTCCGGCGCCGTGGTGCCGGGAGCCGACGTGACGGTGATCAACACCTCGACGGGCGCCGAAAGGGTGCTGATCAGCAACGAGGCGGGACGGTTTCGAGCCGACATTCTGCCGGCCGGAGAATACGTGATCGAAATCTCCCTGGCCGGTTTCGCCACGATGATCGTGGAAGGCGTGGTGCTCTCGGTGGGCCAGGAGTTGATGGAGGACGTCACCCTCCAACTCGAGGCGGTCGGTCAGGAAATCACCGTCCAGAGTGGAACCGGCCGCATGGACACGAGCGAAACCCGGGTCAATACCGCGATCAACAACGAATACGTGGAGAACCTGCCCATCAGCGGACGAGACTTCCGGGATTTCGCCAATCTTTCGCCGACGGCCGACACCACTCCGGGGCTGCGCTCTCCCGTGAGGCTCCAGGGTCAGGCCGGAGAGTACACGGGACTCATCATCGATGGAGTGGACAACCGGAACTCATTCTTCGGCGAATGGTTCGGTTCGTTGGAAACCAAGAACTTCACCGTGCCGCAGGATGCGATTCAGGAGTTTCAGGTCCGCGACACCGGGCTCTCGGCGGAGTTCGGCCATGCCACCGGGGGCCTGATCAACGTGGTGACCAAGTCGGGCACCAACGATTGGCACGGGTCGGCCCACTGGTTTTTCCAATCCAACACCTTCATCGCGGACACCTCGGTGCCGGCCGATCCGGAAACCACCATCGCGCCTGGTTTGAATACGAGACACCAGTTCGGAGGCACGGTCGGGGGACCCATCGCCCGGGACAGGGCCTTCTTCTTCCTGGCCCTGGACGCGCAGCAGCAAAAGGGACCCCTCACCGCCGTCTTCGCCCGTGACGTGTCGACCGCGCCCTGTCCCTGTCCGGTCCCGTCGTTTTACGGCGGCTCCACGCTGGCCGACCTGGAGCGCGGCAGCTCCCAGCGCCAGGACCTGACCGCTGTCCTCTCCAAGTTCGACTACAACCTCACGAACGACCACGCGCTGACGACGCGCTTGAACTACACCCGCAACGAGACCGACAACTTCACCGGGTACGCCGGCAGCCAGACCTTCGTGCTGGGCCGAGTGGAGTCCAACTTCGAGAACTTCGTCAACGAAGGCTGGGCCGCAGCTCAATCCGTCACGTCACTGCTGGGGAACGCGAGCGTCAACGAATTTCGATTCTCCTACTCGCAGGAAGTCCGACCCCGCCGGGAGCGGACTCCCGGACCGGAGACCTCCATCACCGACACGGGCAACTTCGGCCAGATCTTCTTTCTTCCCATCGACAGCCAGCACAAGCGCTATCAGGTCATCGACAGTTTCAGCCACACCTTCGGTAGACACGACCTCAAGCTGGGAGGCGACCTGAACTCCAACGCGTCCAACCAGACCTTCATCGGGTTTGCCGGGGGCGTCTATACCTTCTTCAGCCTGGAGGATTTTGCGGCCCGCACTCCCGCCTTCCTGCTCCAGAGGGTAGGAATCAACGGTGTCAGTGTGGTGGAGAGCGGCACCCTACGGGATTTCTGGCAACACGAACTGTCGTTTTACGTGCAGGACAACTGGCGGGCGCACCCCAATTTCAACCTGAACCTGGGATTGCGATGGGACGGAGTCTGGAACCCGAAGTCCGGATTCGGACTGCCCGAGGCGATGCTGCCGGTCGGCAAGCCTCGCATCAATGGAAACAGGGTCTCAGTCGATGTGGCTCCAGCCTCCTCCGATGTACCCGACGACTTCAACAACTTCGCGCCCCGCGTCGGATTCGCCTGGGACGTGGGCGGCCGGCGCAGCACCATCGTCCGGGGCGGCGCCGGTATTTACTACGCCGCCGCTCCCACCATTTTCGTTGCCGGAATGCTGTCCGGTCCGGGCCTTCGTTCCGCCGTCGTTTTCGTTCCCTTCTTCGGTTCTCCCACCGACCTGCTCGGCTTCGGCCTGAGCTATCCCGGCCTGCTCCCCTCGACGGCGACTCCCGAAGTCGAGAGCCTCATCGGTCCCCCGCCCATCGACTACGTGGATCCCGACTATCAGAGCGCCCGTGTGATCAACGGCCAGATCGGAATCGAACAGCTGATCGCAGGGGACGTCAGCATTACCGGCACCTATACCTTCAACCGGTCGGCCAATCTGCGGACCGGCGGCTTCTTTTCGACACCCTGGGACCGGAACCTGGACCCTTCAGGCCTGACTCTGGACGAGTACGGGCGCACGGTGGGCGGATTCAATCTCCCGCGTCTGGATCCGAACGTCGGCAACGCCAACGCCATCGCCAGCTTCGGTGAGGCCGAATATCACGCGTTGATTGTGCAATTGAAAAAGGATTTTCGGAATCGAACCCAGTTCGGAGTGAACTATTCGTTCTCCAACAATCAGGACAACGCCACCAGCGACCGCTCCAGCGATGCCTCCTACGGACCTTCGGATCCCTTCAACTTCCTGGAGTTGGATTGGGGGCGGAGTCAACTGGACATCACCCACCAGTACTCCTTCTTCGGCTATTTCGAGCTGCCGGCCAAGTTCCGGATCAGCACCCTGGTGTCCGCACGCAGTGGCCGGCCGTTTCCGGCCTACTCGAGCCGTTGTGGAGATCCCGGGGTGGCCGACGGGTCCCCGGGATCGGTCTTCGACAACAGCTTCCAATGCTCCAACGATTTCAATCCCATCCGCCCGGTGCAAAACGGTGCCCTGCTGGAACGCTACCCTTTCACCACCGGAGCCTTCTTTCGCTGGGATTTCCGCCTCAGCCGCGAGTTTGCCTTGGCGGCCAGTGACTCCGCCTTGATTCGTTTCACCTTCGAGGTCTTCAACCTGACCAATGCCGGCAACTACTACAGCACGCCCCTCGCAGCGCGAAACGCCGTCCTGGGCGACCCTAACTTCATGCAGTTGGACCAGACCCCGGGTCCCATCTCGGCACAGTTCGGGTTGAAGTTGGTTTTTTAGTCGCGGCTCCCGGCGCGGCGACTTCGACTTTCTTGTCGCCGACCCGGAGGGTAATTCCCTTACTTTCCTCGAAGTTTTGTGCAAATCGACGGATACTTCTTCGGTTCCGCCTATGCTGTGTAAGAGAATGCGGATTCATCTCGAATAGTCCGGCATGGACACTACTCAAACCAGGTTCGGCAACCGAGTGTGTGGATCACTGAGGATGACTGAAATGGGCAAGTTGACGATCCGGCTTCTTGATGTCCATCGTGATCGGTTGAAGGCCATGGCCGCCCAGCGTGGCGTGAGTCTCAACAAGCTGATGGAAGAAATTTCAGTTCGAGCGTTGACGGAACACGACACCGAAATGAGATTTCGCATGCGCGCCGCGCGTGGCGATTTGGCGCGCGGCTTGAGATTGCTCGACACGCTGGACAGTTGACATGCGAAAACGATGGGCTCTTGAGAGAAATTGCAATACTGGCGTAGGCACTACCGCACGACGGTCCGGAAAACCCTTGCGAAGATTGGCGCCACGATCGAATTCCAATACTCCTGGATCAATATTCAACTCACAGATATCCACGTTGAAATCAAAATTACAGATGTGTTAATGAACATTTCTCCGTTGCTCAGAACCGAAACTCGTGATCCGAGCCCTGGACGTGGCGCACAAAGGCCTCCGCGAACTCACAGCGGTACTCGGCGCCGCGGAACCGGTTCATGAGGTCGTGACGGCGGTACATTCCTTCCGGGTTCTGACTGGCGTGGGCATGGGTGGCCTTCTTCTTCAGGGACTCGGTCGTGGTGATGTCGACGTAGTGGGTGGGGGAGAATGTCTGGCTCTGGATCCCTGAGTAGACCTCGTAGAAGTAGAGATCGAACTTCCGGTCCATTTTCAGCCAGGCATCGAACGCCAACATGCTGGCCGCCCGGTGGTCCCGGTGGCGGTCGATGGGCCAGTGGGTGAAGAGCAGGTCCGGGTCTTCCCCCTGGATGATCTTCAGGAAATCCTCGTAGCGCCGATTGCCGGTCTCGGTGTCGCCATCGACCTGTCCGGCGAAGAGGGGCCTTGCTCCCAGGATCCGGCATGCTGCTTGAGCCTCGGCGGTGCGGATGCTGGCGGCCTCTTCCAGCGATTTACCCCGAATTCCCCGCTCTCCGCGGGTGAGGTAGAGGGCCGTCACCCGATGTCCCGCAGCGGCGTAACGGGCGATGGTTCCGCCGCAACCGGTTTCGGGGTCGTCCGGATGGGCGCCTACCACCACGATCTTCAGACGGCGGGTCCCCTCGGTTTTCTCCGCAGAGGTCTCGCCCTCGCCTGAGGCGAGCCCTGACAGAGTCCCGCCGGCCAATACTGCCGGAACACCCAACAGGTCACGTCTCGGGATCGATACCATCTCATGCCTCCTTGGAGGGGCGACGTTCCAGTCGCTCAAATCCCTCGCATTGGTTTCCCTCTTCGTCCGTCGTCTTGTCGCTTGACGCTCCTCTCCAGGAACCGGTCGGTGCTGTCGGGATCGATGCGGCGGCAACTCCGGCGCAGGGTGAGAGCCACCTTTTTGAGGTCCCGGCGGCAGGCGGCGTCCCAATTCGGGAGCGCGGCGAACTCGCCGCACAGCAGGGCCAACCGGAGCATGTGGCGAAACAGAATTCCCTCCTGCTTGACCAGACCCCGGAGGTGGACGAACCGGTTGAAGTTCCCGCCCAGATCCAGGAGGTCCCCGGCGGCCCAGACCGGCCGAACCCTCAACTGAGAGACCTGGGGCAGGCGTCCATCGAAGACGAGCCTCAGCTTCGCGGCCAAGGTCGGTCCCGGACCCGCCTCCATGAGCTGCTCCCGCAACGTCGACTCCCTGCCCCCGGCCGATCCCGGCCGAGCCAACTCGGGATCGAGCCAGGACGTCTCAAGAGGACCGGGATCCAGCCTTCGGGCGTCCGGAACCGGAACCGCTCTAGCCACGGCTCCCGAAAGTTCCAAAACGCTCTCCAGGGCCTGAATTCGCTCGCTCCGGCTGGCCCCGGGGAGCAGCGCCGAGAGGAAGTCACCGTAGAGGGGATTGATGCCGCGAAAAGCCAATAGCCGATCCAGCCGCGGCGTGGCCTGGGCCAACACCGGCCGGTAGTCTCCCCGGTCCTCCGCATCCGGAGGCGGCTCCGGATCCAACTTCACGTAGCCTCCCAGACGGAGGGTGAGCAGCATGTCATTCAGGGCTCTCTGAGCCGACTGCACCGCTTGGGCGCCGAGCAGACGTTTGCCGACCATGGTCCGGATTTCGTCCACTCGGGGTGAGCGCTTCAATAGGTAGGCGAGATACCGCCACGGCAGCGGACCCCGGCTGGCCAGGGCTGCCGGCCGCGCAGCGACCAAGCGGCGAAACTGACCTTGGTCCCAGGAGGGCCGTTTCTGCCTTCGGGACCTCATCTTCCGGGCCAGGGACTTTCGGGCCTGACGGAACGCAGACTTGCGGGTCCGGGCGGGAATTGATTTCAACCTCCGCTTGCGCCGCAGTATCTTCACCTCCTTTTCAGGAGCGAGTGCCAGGACGAAGCCCCGCCGGTCCCACTGGGGCCGGCCGGCCCGGCCGAAGATCTGGTGGGCGGTGGTGGCGTCCAGCGCCCGTTTCTGCCGGGGCGGACCCTTGACCAAACTCTTCAGCACCACGGACCTTGCCGGCAGATTGATCCCGGCCGACAGGGTTTCGGTGCAGATGACCACGGGCAGCAGCCGGCGCTGGAACAACTCCTCCACCACGCGCCGGTACTTGGGGAGGATCCCGGCATGATGAACTCCCACGCCGCGCAGCAGGAGTTGCCTCAGGACGGGTCCGGCTCCGTCGGACAGGTCCAGGTCCCGGACCCGGGCGGCCAGTGTCCGCTTCCGGCTTCCGTCCACCAGGGGCCGCCCCTTGAGCCGTTCCGCCACCGACCAACACTCCCGCCGGTTGAAACAGAAGACCAGACAGGGGCTTTTTCGCCCTTTCTTCCCTCCCCTGACCAGTTCCACCAGCAGCTCTTCCAGCAGCAGGTCGCCCACCCATTGGTAGGTCAACGGGACCCGCCGTTCCGTTCCCTGGAGCAGCTGCATTCGCCGGCCGTGGCTGTTTCGAAGCCAGCGCGTGAAGGACTCGGGACGGCCCACGGTGGCCGAGAGCAGGAGCAGCCTCACGTGTTTGGGGAGCAGCGAGAGGGACAACTCCCAGACGATGCCGCGTTCCGGATCCCGAAACGTGTGGAATTCGTCCTTGACCACCACGGCGACGCGATCGAAATCGAAGTTGTCGGGCCGGAGCAGTCGATTGAGGAGGATCTCGGCCACCACTACCCGTACCGGCGCGTCCGGGTTGACCTGGCGGTTCCCGGTCACCAGCCCCACGCTGTCGCTCGGGAACCCCCAGCGTACGGCGGCGGCCTGCATCTCCCGGAATTTCTGCTCGGTCAGCGCGATGAGCGGAGTGGTGTAGTAGGCGGTCCGGCCGCCGTGGAGCGCCTCGAAGAGGGCCCCTTCGGCGATCAGGGTCTTGCCGGTGCCGGTGGGCGCGGTCACCAGCAGGTCCTCTTTCGAGGCGTACCAAGCCTCCAAAGCGTCCCTCTGAAAGAGATAGGGTTCGAAAGGAAGAGACTGCAGGTAACGATCGAGAAGCTCTCGCCGCCGGGCTGAGGCCGTCTCGATCACTTGCTGGGAATCAGCCGTGGACTTCACCCCCGGCCGGGTCCAGGCCGGCCCGTTCCGGACCTCGCTTCCAATCCTCCAGTTCCGGCCCCGCCAGCCGGCGGGCGCGATCTCGGAGAGCCGCCATCTGCGGTTCCTCCAGAGCGGCGAAGCGCTTGGCGATCCGGACGTCGTCCTCGATCTGCCCCAGTGTGGTGGCGCCCATGGTCAGGCAATGGATGGGGAGGCTGAGGACGTACTGGATGCACTGCTCGACGCTGAAGGATTGGAGGAGCTTCGCATTGGCCAGACTCTTCATGCCCTGGATGCCCAGTCCCTGCCGGACGGCCTCGGGGAGCACGATCTGCTCGAAGCTGAGGTAGGAGGGGTCCGCCGGGTTCAGGGGCATCAGGATGGTGTCGAACTGGTCGTAGCGCTTCATCATCTCCATGTGGACGTGGGGGGTCGGTATGCCCGGTGAAGCCGATGAACCGGGTTTTGCCGCTCCGCTTGGCCTCCTCGAAGGCCTCGATGGCGCCGCCGGGAGCGAAGATCTGCTCCACATCCTCCATCCGGCTCACGGAGTGGATCTGCCACAGGTCCACGTAGTCCATCTTGAGCCGCTTCAGGGAGATCTCCAGTTCCTTGGCAGCACCGTCCCGGGTCCGGATGACACTCTTGGTGGTCACGAAGACCTCCTTGCGGAAGGCGGGCAGAACCTCTCCGTACACCTCCTCGGAACGTCCGGACCAGTAGGAATGGGCGTTGTCGAAGTAGTTGATGCCGAGCTCGTAGGCCCGAAGCGTCACCGCCTTGGCGTCCTCGAAGGAGATCAGAGGATAGCGTCCGCCGGCCTGCCCGACGATGGTCAGCTTCTCTCCCGTCTTGCCGAAGACGCGCTTGGGGATGTCCCCGCCGGTCGCCGACGGGACGGGGTTCCGGCCCCAAGCCTTGCTCCTGAGAGCGAACAAACCGGTCAGGGCGCTGCCAAAAAAGGTTCTGCGACGCATATTCTTTCCTCCAGAAACTGGCCTTCGATTGATGCCATGATATCCCATGTTCCCGACGGTCGAAAGCCCGGCGGCACCAGTCCATCCTCAGTGCAATGCTGGACGCCGACAAGTGGTGTCCCATTCGGTACACTTCTCGTAGTGCCTGAATTCCGATGCCTGCAGGTTATTTTATTCGACGCCAACGGCGCTTTCCGGGATCACAACGAAGGGGAGAGACCCCGATGACTCATATCGTCAATTCGTTCCTGACGTCCATGTTGCTGCTATTCGCCACGTCCCAACTCGTTTTGGGCGAAGTAGCCGACGTTTCGCTGCAGAGTCTCCAACTTTCGGAGGGCCCTCCGGAACCCGGCTTCATGGCACATGCTCTGGCTGGCAAGCTGCCTGAAGGGAAGCTGGTTTTGACTCCGGGGTTTGAGCCGGGTGTGAGTTCTTACTCGGTCAACGTTTCCCAACCGCTGCTTACGATCCGGGCGCGGGCGGCCGCCGGGGTGAAGATGGACGCCAACGGGACGGCCTCCGGCGGCGACGAATTGAAGGTCGCCAACCGATTCAGCATCGGCAACGCCAACGATCACGGTGCGTTCATGAGTGCGACCTTGTCCGGCCTTGACGCGGGAGAGAACGTCATTTCGTTGAACGTTTCGGATTCCGGCGGCACTGCGACCCGCAGCTACACGGTAAAGGTGCACAGGACCGAAACGGCCGAAAAAGCTCCCTTGGGTTTGGACGATCTTCAGCTTTCCGAGGGGCCGCCGAAGCCGGGATTCATGTTCAGCGCCATGACCGGTAAGTTGCCTGCAGGCGACTTGACTGTGACACCGCCATTTAAACCGGAGGTGACCACTTATGTGGCCGAAGTGTCCCAACCGCTGGTCACGGTCAGAGCCCGCGCAGCTGCGGGTGCCCGGATGGGAGTGACCGGCACGGCAGCCGGTGGCGATGAATTGACCGCCGGCAACCGATCCCGGATCAGCAACTCCAGCGGCCATGGCGCGTTCCTGAGCGTGACTTTGTCGGGTCTTGCTGCAGGGGAGAATCTGGTCGCCGTCGAGGTAACGGATCCGGAAGGCGCGGAATCGCGACGGTACAGGGTAGTACTGACCCGGGTCGCTGAGAGTGCCGACGACAGGGCCCATACCGCTAAGGCGACGAAGGCCCAGCAGACCCGCGAGAAGGCGCGCGAAGCTCGTGAGAAGTCACCTGAAGCTCGCGAGAAGGCGCGCGAAGTTCGCAGGGTGGAGCGCGAAGCCCGCGAGAAGGAGCGTGAAGTTCGCAGGGTGGAGCGCGAAGCTCGCAGGAAGGAGCGCGAGGCTCGCAGGAAGGAGCAGCGGGCCCGCGCGACGGACGGTTCGAATGACCAGAAGGGTCAGGACCTTCTCTCGTCGATCAGGTACAAGGACGCTGACGGAGTCAGGCGAGCCATTGAAGCGGGTGAGAATGTCAACGAAATCCTTCCCGGCAGGACCGGAGTATCACCGCTTCTTCTCGCGGTGGACAAGGAAACTGCGGAGATCGCCCGATTGCTGATCGACGCCGGCGCCGATGTCAATTACACCCTCCCCGAACAACAATTCTCTAGCCGGAGCGCCAGCGGAATATCCGCCCTCCTGGTGGCTGTGGATAAAGAGAACGGCGAGATTGTGCGAATGCTGTTGAGCGCCGGCGCCAATGTGAATTATGTCCTTCCCAAGCAGAGATTTGGCAGCGGGAGCACGACCGGAACGTCGGCCGTCCTCCTGGCCGTGAAGCAGGGGAATGAGGAAATCGTCCGCTTACTGGTCGAGGCCGGCGCCAATGTGAATCATGTCCTTCCCGAGCAGGAATTTAACAGTGGGAGCGCGACCGGAACGTCGATACTCCTCTTGGCCGTGAAGCAGGGGAATGAGGAAATCGTCCGCTTACTGGTCGAGGCCGGCGCCGACGTGAACTATGCCCTTCCCCAGCAGGGCTTCCAGAGCAAATCGACCGGCGGCATGTCTGCCCTCCTCATGGCCGTCAACGAGGGTCACGAGACAATCGTCCGCCTGCTCGTCGAGGCCGGCGCCGACGTCAATAGTGCGTTCCCGGACCAGGGGTTTCCGGCGCGCAAATCAACCGGTGGAGTGTCGGCTCTCATGCTTGCCTCATTTGGTGGTCATGAGGAGATGGCTCGGCTGCTGATCGAGGCCGGCGCCGACGTCAATTACCAGATTCCGGGAAAGCGACCGATGGGGAAAAACCCGAAAACCGCCGGCCTGACCGCCTTGCGGGTCGCAGAAGCGAAAGACCACTCCGGGATCGCCGAATTGCTTCGAAAGGCCGGGGCGAAGCGCTGATGTCGGCCGGAGCTTTCGAACAGGCAATGCGGCGTCAAGAGACGCGACGCTCGTAATTCTTGAGCAAGACAGCGAGAACAAGGAGATCCAGCATGGATGAATCCCTCAAGATCATGGCCGTCATGTGCCATCCGGCCGATGCCATCGACCACGCCGGAGGAACCCTCTGCCTCCATGCCCAGCGCGGGGACCAGGTCACCATGGTGGTCTGCACCCACGGTGTCGACACTCACCACACCCGCCGCAACGAGCTCATCAAGAGCGGCCGGCTCGATCAGGTCTCCGATCTGGAGGAGGCTATTCGAGAAAAGGAGGAGGAGGCGCTCCGGGGCATGGAGATCCTGGGAGTCCGGGACGTCCGGTTCCTGCGTCTGAAGGACGATGTCGTGATTCAGAGCCGGGAGCTGATCGAAGCCATCGCCAAGGAACTGGCCGACGTCCGGCCCCATCTGCTGATCCTCCACAACCCCACCGAGGAGCTTGGTTTCGCCCATCAGGAGACGGCGGAGGCGGCCCTCAGAGCCTGCGACCTGGTCAAGACCTCCCATTACGTCCAGGACGCCGGAGACCCGGTCACTCCGGCGCAGATCTTCTTCATCACCATGTACGGCCACACCAACCAGCTTTCGGCCGAAGGCCGGCGATTCGCCAATGTCTTGGTGGATATCAGCCCGGTGGTGGAAAAGAAGGCCCGCGCCCTGGACTGCGTGGCCAGCCAATACTACACGGGAGATCTGGGCCGCAAATGCATCGAAGTCACCAACGGAAGAATGGGACTGCACTCCTCCGTCTCATATGCCGAGGCTTATCAGGTGCTCAATCCTCACGTCTACTCCCATCTTCCGGCCAACGAATACCTCATGCGCCAAGCCTCGAACTCCAAGAGCAGCCGGGGGGAGAGCCTTCAGATCCGGCTGGGCGGATCCGACCGGGGATGAAGAGGTTTTCAATGCGAGATCACCGGCGCTTGAGGAGGTAGGCGGCGACCACCACGCCCGCGCAGCCCACAACGTTGTAGTAGAGAAACGACAACGAGGTGTACTCGCTGACCGCCCACACGCTGGCCATCCCCGCGATCAACCCCCAGAATGCTCCCCGCGCCGTGGCCCAGGGGGCCAGGAAGGCCAAGAGGAAGACTCCCAACAGGGAGCCGTAGAAGTAGGAGCCGACCTGGTTGACCAGCTCCAAGAGAGACGCCTCCTGCTGGCCCACGTAAAGCGCCACTCCCGTAGCCAACACGCCCCAAGCCAGGGTGGCGAGGCGCGCCGCCCAGAGATAGTGCCGGGCGGAGGCCCCTCGAACCAGATACCGGCGGTAGAAATCCATGACCGTGGCGCTGGAGAGCGCCGTCAGCTCCGAGTCCAATGAAGACATGGCAGCGGCAAAGATGACGGCGATCATCAAGCCCAGGATCCCCGCCGGCACGTAGCTGACCAGATAGGAAGGAAAGACGTAGTTGACATCGGTCGACGACCGGCCCTGGACCGTCTCGACCAGCGCCTTGGAACGGCCGCGCAACGCCTCCATCTCGGTATGGTATTCCCGGATCTTGGAGCGGACGGGCTCCAGGTCGCCCCCCTCCTGGCGGGTTTGGACCAGGTCCAGCGTCGCCTCCCGCCGGAGTGAATGAAGGTCCCGGTAGTTCTTTTCCAACTCCTCGTAGGCCGGACCCTGGCCGCTCTGGCGCACCTGCGCCTCTTCCGCCGGGTTGAAGATCAGAGGCGGCTGCTCGAAGTGGTAGAAGACGAAGAGCAGCACCCCGATGGCCAGGATCAAGAACTGCATGGGCACCTTGAAGAAGGCGTTGAAGAGGAGGGCGAGGCGGCTCTGGGTCAGGGACCGGGCCGTCAGATAACGCTGGACCTGGCTCTGGTCGCATCCGAAGTAGGCAAGGGCCAGAAAGAATCCGCCTACGAGCCCGGACCAGAGCGTATATGTCTTCCGGGGGTCCGGAGAGAGGTCCACACTCTTCCACATCTCCTCGATTCCGCCGATAAAGAAGACGTCCCCCACGCCGACCTGAGGAGGCAGCTCACCGAAGAGGGTCCAGAGCGCCGCGCCGATCCCGCCGAACATGAGCAACATCTGCAGCACGTCGGTCCAGATGACCGCGGTAATTCCCCCCGCTGCGGTGTAGAGAATGGTCACGGCTCCAATGATCAGCACCGTGACCAGTTCGTCCCAGCCCATCAGAACCGAGAGCACCACTGCGGGAGCATAGAGGACGATTCCGGCGGCCAAGCCGCGGGAGACCAGGAACAGGAAGCTGGTCAGGGAACGGGTCCGGGCGTCGAAGCGCTGCTCCAGGAACTCGTACGCGGTGTAGACCCTCCGACGATAGAAGAAGGGGACGAACAGGGGGAACTGCAGAGAACCACCATCACCAGCGGCTGGGGCAGGTAGACCTGGATGAACTTCATACCGAAGCCGTAGGACTGCCCGGTGGTTCCGATGAAGGTGATGGCGCTGGCCTGGGTGGCCATGACGGAGAGGCCGATCAGGCCCCAGGAAAGGCTGCGGTTCCCCAGGAAATAGCCTTCGACACCGGTGCTCTTCCGGCTCTGATACAGACCGACCAGGAGGATCAGGACCACGTAAAAGGAAAAGACCGCCCAGTCGAGAACTGTCACGGCGTTGGAGGATCAATGAAGGCAGTGTAGGGGCGACCCTTGTGGTCGCCCGTGGTCGCTGATGGCAGGTGATATTGGAGAGACAGGAAAACTGGGAAAAGAGCAGTAAGATGGGCGGTGTCGAGGCGGTTCGCCATGTCGGTTTTCACCACGAACTCCCGGCTTTCAGCTGATGAGATACAGGAGAAGGGTCAGGACGAGCGTGTATCCGGCTACCGCCCAGTAGAGCCGGTTCCAGCGGAAAGAGCTCAAGTCGACCGGCATCAGATGACTCCGAAGTAATGGAGATCGGGATCGACCCGAACGACGGCGTCGCGCCGGCGAATCTCGTGATAGTGGGGCAGCATCAGATAGCTGCAGGGTGGCCAGAAGTTCGCCAGGAGAATGCATCCGGCCACGGCCGTCAGCTTCAGAACCTTTCGGAGGAGCATCCGGTCAACTCGCTAGCTCTCGCCTCGGATCCGGGCGCCGACGCCGCGCAGCCTGCCCACCACGTTCTCGTATCCCCGCAACACCACTTCGGCGTGCTCGATTCGGGTGTCGCCCTGGGCGCACAGGCCGGCCACCAGTAGCGCCATGCCGGCCCGGATGTCGGGAGACTCCAGTTGCTTGCCGCGGAGACGGCGCGGGCCTTCCACCAGAACCCGGTGGGGGTCGCACATGGTGATCCGGGCTCCCATTCGAACCAGTTTGTCCACGAAGAACATGCGGGCCTCGTACATCCAGTCGTGGACCAGGCACAACCCCTGGGCCTGAGTCGCCAACACGATCACCAGCGACACCAGGTCGGTGGGAAACAGTGGCCACGGACCGGCGGTGAGCTGCGAGGGGTTGACCATTCTGGAGGCTTCGACCTGCAACCCGCCTTCACAGGGCCGAAACTCGATTCCCGAACCGCTCCAGCACGGGGGATGACGCCCATCAGGTCTTGCTGCCCGACACCCAGGAGACGAACCGAGCCGTGGGTCACGGCAGTGGCGATGGCCAAGGTGCCGGCATCGATGTAGTCCGGCGGCACGTCGAACTCCACCTCCTCCTTCCGTTCACCGACGCCGCTGAGAACCCGGTAATAGAGGGGGTGGAGCTCGATGCGGCAACCCAGTTCCCGCAGGAAATCCACCACGGCGAGAACATGCGGCTCGCGAGCCGGATTCCGGATCGTTCCACCGCCCAACGCCGAGAACAGAAGCAGGGCGTTCTCAGTGGCCGTGACCGACGCCTCCTCCAGATAGACCACCTGGTCTTCCACCTGCCGGCTCTTGAGGATGTCGATGGAGGAGCTGTCTTCCCGGACCCGGAAGCCGGCCGCTTCCAGGACCGACCAGTGGACGTCGAAGGACCGGCGGCCGATGGGGCAGCCGCCGGGACTGACGCAGGAGACCCGCCCGAAAGCGGCGGCCAAGGGACCCAGAAGCAGGATGGCGCCCCGGAGCTTCTCCACCAGATCGGCGGGAAGCTGCTCCGGCTTCAACCCGCTCGAGTCCAGATGGAGGTCTTCTCCCTGCCATTCGGCCTCCACGCCCACGACCCGGACCAACCGCAGCAGGTTCTCCACGTCGTCGATGCGGGGCACCCGGTTCAAAACCACCCGGGAACGGGCCAGCAGGACGGCGCAGATCAGCGGCAGGGCGGCATTCTTGTTGCCCTGGACGGGTAGTCGCCGTAGAGGGTGTATCCCCCCTCGATGAGGAACTTGCGTGTCGGCGCTCGATGGGTGTCTAACGCGGTTAAAGCCATTGGTTTGGACTGACGATCAGGATCTCGGGTTCCAACTCGATTTCGAATCTCTCCCGGACCCGGTTCGAGTATTTCCGGGCCAAAATCAGCATATCACGGCTGGCTGCGCCTTCTTCGTTGACGAACAGGTTGGCGTGATGAGGCGCGATCAGGGCGCCTCCGATCCGCCGCCCCCGGGCGCCCACCTCGTCCAGGAGTCTGCCGGCCGGAATCTTCCCGTAAAGGATGAAATCCGAGGGAATCCTGCTCCGAATCTCCGGCTCCAGCTCAGCCGCAATCACGTTCTTGAAGAAGCTTCCCGGGCATTTCAGGCCCACCGGGTACTTGGCCAGGCGCGTGGCCAGAATCTTGTCCGAGACCGGCTGCAGCGGCTCGAAGCCGGCTCCAGAGCCAAGGTGCAGGAGAGCATGAACCAGTCCCGGCGTTCCTTGAAGAGACTGTGCCGGTAACGAAAATCCAGTTCGCAGGCGGGAAGCGTGCGGACACCCTGCTCCGGCGACCAGAAGGAGATTTCCCGGATCCGATCCCCGATCTCCTGTCCGTAGGCGCCCGCGTTGCCCACCACGGCGCCGGCCAAGGTTCCCGGAATCCCGTAGAGGCGCTCCATCCCGGCCAGACCGAGTCCGTTGACCCAGCGGATGGTCTCCCCCAGGTCCTCTCCGCCCGATACCCGAACCTCGTTCCCGGCGCGCTCCCGTCCCCGCAGGCGATTCCGTACGACCAGCCCCTCATAGCCGGCGTCCGCGAAGAGGACGTTGCTCCCCGCTCCCAGAAAGAGAACCGGTAGACCCTGGCGCCCGGCCCATCCCCAGGCGGTGTCCAGCAGTCCCGGGTCGCGCAATTCCAGCAGCCAACGGCCCGCTTCCGCCAATGGCCAGCGTGGTCAGGGGGAGCCAGGGGAGCTCCCGGACGGAGTCCCAATTCGGCAGGCGGGGCATCCATGGGCGGTTAGGAGGCGACCCGCATTTTCCCTGAGGGAAGGCCGAGTCTGACTGAGAGTGTCGGCAAGTTCTCAACTATTTCGGGCGGCATAAAGACCACGGAGCCTTCCTTACATGAAATAACGAGTTCGAGGGATAACCGGAAAGGGTGACATTCGGGATGATCCGAACCGACATCGAGGGTTTTCCGATTGACCCCTTTTCCGTTCTTTGAGAGATTCTGCCGGAGAACGGACTCGTGGGACAAGATCCCCGGAGCCGCCGGCCCACGGAGGAGAAAATAGATGTCCATCAGCGAAACCTTGTTGTCCGAATTCGATCAGGAGATCGACGGCGCTCGCAGGACCCTGGAGCGGGTGCCGGAAGACCGGTTCGACTGGAAGCCCCACCCCAGGTCCGGGAGCATGATCTGGCTTGCGAGTCACCTGGCTAATATCCCCTACTGGGCCATCATCACGATCCATGAGGACGAGCTGGACCTCACGCCCGGCGGAAAACCCCGCCCGCAGCCCCCGGCTCCCACCAGCGTGGATCAGCTGCTCGCCGAGTTCGACCAGCGCGTTCGCGAGGCACGCGCCGCCATCGCCGGCGCCGACGACGCGGCCTTTTCCAAACCCTGGTCGCTCCTCCGAAACGGGGCCACCGTTTTCAGCATGCCCAAAGTCGCGGTCCTGCGGACCTTCGTCATGAACCACCTCATTCACCACCGCGCCCAGCTCGGAGTCTATTTGCGCCTGAACGACATCCCGGTCCCCTCCATCTACGGTCCCTCTGCCGACGAGAAACCGGTGGGAATGTGAGTTCGATTCCCTACCCCGCAGGAGACGGTTCCCTGTCCCGGAACTGGGACCTGTCCCCGTCAGCGACGGCCCGTTCCATCATCGACGAATTCAAGCATCAGATGGAATTGGGACTGGCGGCGGACCGCTCCGGTTCCCTGGCCATGATCCGGACCTTCATTCCCAAAACCGCCCGTTTTCATCCGGGAACCTTTGTGGGTCTGGACCTGAGCGGCACCAACTTCCGGGTGGTGGTGCTCTCGGTCAACCCCGATCAGACTCTTGCCGGGAATCCTCGAATCCGGATCTTTCCCATTCCTTCCAGGCTCAAGCGGGGGAAGGCGGATCGCGAGGCTCATTCCCGGGACCTCTTTCGATTCCTCGCTGCCGGCATCGCCCAGACCTTGGAACGGGAGGGAATCGCCGCCTCCGGCCTTCGGGTGGGGTTCACCTTCGCCTTCCCGACGCGCATGGAGTCGGCGGACCGGGGCGTCCTCCTGAAATGGACCAAGGAGTGGGACCTGCCCGACCTGGTGGGACGGGACCCGGTGCCGGAACTGGCCCGGGCCTGCCGGCAGGCCGGCCTGCAAGGAGTGAAGGTCAACGTCCTGCTGAACGACACGGTGGGAACCCTGATCCTGGGGTATTTCAGCGACCGCCGGACCCTGGCCGGAGGAATCCTGGGAACCGGCACCAACCTGGCCGCCTGGCTGGGGTCCACGGCCATCAATTTCGAGTGCGGCAACTTCAATTTCGGCCCCCTCCGGGACCGGATCCTCACGCCTGTCGACCGCGACCTGGACTCCCGGTCCCGAAATCCGGGACAGCAACGGTTCGAGAAGATGGTGGCCGGCCGTTACCTGGGCGGGCTTCTGCGCCGGCTTCTGGACGGGACCCATCCGTCGGGACGATTCGGGGAGCGGGGTACCGTGGATGCGGAGGATCTCTCGAGCCTGGCCGCGGATTCGGGGGATCTGCCGGAGACGCGCCGCTTTCTGGAACGACTGGGCGTGGAGGAAGATCTCCTGGAGCAGCGGCAACAGGCGGTCTCCCTGGCCCGCATGATACTGAAACGGTCGGCCCAGCTCAGTGCCCTGGCCATGACCGCCACGGCGGAGTGGGTCGATCCGGGACTGGAGGATCTCCACGTGATGACCGTGGACGGCTCACTGTTCGAGCACGCTCCGGGTTATCCCGAGGCCATGCGCCGGATGCTCCGAAGTGTCCTCGGTTCCCGCGCCGATCGGATAGAATGCCGTCTGGTCAAGGATGGATCCGGAATCGGCGCCGCCCTGGCCTCCTCCGCCGTGGAGGCCCGGGCGACTGGTTGAAGGAAAGGGAGAGTCTCTCGCGGAACCATCGGTTGACGCTCGTCGGTGACACTTGGAGAAGCTGAAATGTCGAGTCCGATCCGTCCGGCGGTGAGGCGAATCCGGATCCTGTTTCTGGGCGGCCTGCTGATCTCGTTCGCCTATTCCATGCAACTGCGCCGCCACCGGCAGTTGGAAGTTCCGGCGCCGTCGCCCCCTCCGCCGGTAGAAGTCGGAGCCGACGCGGCCACCTTGAACCTGAAGATCATAGAGCGTGGCTCGGAAGCTCCCGTCAGCGCCACCGTGAGTGTCAACGGAGGAGCCGTCGAGGGCGAAGAGGCCTACCTGGAACACTCCCTGAGGCGTTCCGCCAATCGGCACAAGGGACCGATCCGGTTCCGCCCGTTGAGCTACTACTTCTACACCGACGGCACTCTCAGCCTGAAGGTCCCGCCCGGGCGGTGTACGGTGGAGGTCCGCAAGGGATATGAATACATCCCCTCGAACCGCAGCTTCGAACTGGATCCGGGGCAGGTCCTGGACGCCACCGTCACCCTCTCCCGCTGGATCGACATGGCGGCCCTGGGCTGGTATTCCGGTGACACCCACATCCACTTCGAACGCACCGGAACCAACGACGACGACCTGCTGACTCTGACTTCGGCCCGGGACATCCGCTATGCCTTCAGCCTCTCCATGAACACCCGGGGTTACTCGCTGGGCGGGGCGTTCGAGTCGTGGCATCAGGCCCACGGCCTGGGCGACGGCTCCGTCCGCAATCGGGGCCCCTATTTCCTCACTTCGGGCCAGGAGTATCGCACTCGGACCCTGGGACACGTCACCATTCTCATGGCCAAAGAGTACGTCCCCGGTGTGGGTCACACTCGCAACACCGACCGGGGGCCGTCCTTGGGGATCATCGGCGATCAGGCCCGGGAGCTGGGGGGAGTGATCGGCCTCAATCACGGCGGCTACACGCGCCTGGAGGCGGACTCCCTCGCGCTTTCCGGCAAGATGGAGTTCCTGGAGCTGCTCCAGTTCGGAGGCTATCGGGGGTTGGGGCTCGACGGATGGTACGACTTCCTGAACCTGGGTTACCGCTGGCCCATCGTCGGCGCCTCCGACTATCCAGCCACCCGCGAGCTGGGAGACTGCCTCACCTACGTACGAGCTTCCCGTCCTCCCACTCCCCGGGGATTCGTAGAGGGGCTGGTCCGGGGAGAGAGCTTCGCCACCTCCGGTCCCATGCTTCGAGTGACCGTCGACGGGAAGCAGCCGGGAGAGTCGATCCTGGCCGAAGGGGAGAACCGACTGGAGCTGCAGGTGGAGGTCCGGGTCTCCAGTCCCGTTTACCCGATTCGATACGTGGACCTGATCCGGAATGGACGCGTCGTGTCCCGGGACTTCGCGGCCGAGGGCCGAGCCTCCTGGGAACTGAGCCGCAGGATCGAACTCTCTTCCAGCGGCTGGGTGGCCGTCCGGGCATACTCGGACGCCGGCACCGAGGCTCACTCCAATCCGGTCTACGTCTACCTGGACGGCAAACTCCCCTTCGATGACGACGCGTGCGGCCAGATTCTGGCCCGTCTGGACTCCTCCATCCGCGCGATCCCCGAACCGACCGTGGCCGAGCGGGTCCGAACCCTGAGGGACCGGCTGGCCCGTTACCGGGATACCGGCGACTCCCAGGGACTGGCTCTGCCCACCGTCTCCCGGATCGCGGAGGCCGAGAGAAAACGATCCACCGCGGACCCGGCGGCGGCGAAAGGAGCGACGTCGAGATGAGCCGGTCGGGCCGCACAAGGCTGTGGCTGATTCTCCCCTTTGCCGGGTTGCTGCTGCTGACCTTCGTCCACTCCATGCAGACCCGCCGCAAGGCCCAGATCAGCGAGGACCATTCCCTTCCGCCTCCCCTGCCGGATCCCGGCCCCGACGCCGCCACGCTCCGACTGCAGATCGTCGACGGGCGGACCGGACGCCCGGTCAGCGCCACGGTCAGCATCAACGGAGGCACCCAGGAACCCCGGGAGGATCCTTATCTCCCCTACTCGCTGCGCCGGACCAACGGAGAACGCCAGGGGCCCATGCGGTTCCGGAAACTCGACGACTACTTCTTCACCGACGGCTCCGTCAAGGTCCGGGTCCCTCCCGGCCATTGTGTGGTGGAGGTCGGGAAGGGGTACGAGTACCAGCGGACCCGACGGGTCTTCCAGCTCAAGGAAAAGGAGGTCCGCCAAGCCACGATTGCCGTCTCCCCCTGGATCGACATGGCGGAGCTGGGCTGGTACGCGGGCGACACCCACATCCATTTCGAGCGGGACGGGAGCAACGACGATCAGTTGCTCGTGCTCACCTCCGCCAAGGGAATCCGCTATGCCTACAGCCTGTCCATGAACACGGGTGGGTATGCCCTGGGCCGGGAGTTCGAATCGTGGCGCCAAGCCCACGGTCTCGGACCGGCGTCCGACGTGAGGCGGGGAGACTATTTCCTGTCGTCGGGCCAGGAATACCGCAACTCCTCCATGGGACACGTCACCATCGTTCTGGCCAATGATTACGTGCCGGCCGAGGGATGGACCGCGAACGCCAACCTGGGACCTTCACTGGCCGTTATCGGCGATCAGGCCCGGGAACTGGGCGGCTACATGGGCCTCAATCACGGCGGGTATTACCGACTGGAGGCCGACTACCTGGGCCTCACCGGAAAAGCGGACTTCCTGGAATTGCTGCAGTTGGGCGGGTACCGGGGACTGGGTCTGGACGGTTGGTACGATTTTCTGAACCTGGGGGTCCGCTGGCCCATCGTGGGCGCTTCCGACTTTCCCTACAGCCGAGAATTGGGAGACACCCTGACTTACGTCTTCTCGGAGACGGGACCGACGCCGCGCGGATTCATGGAGGGCGTGGTCCAGGGGCGCAGCTTCGTCACCAGCGGCCCCATGCTCCTGGTCTCGGTCAACGGGAAGGGTCCCGGAGAATCACTTCATTTCCCGGGCGATCAGCCCGCCGGCCTGGAGTTGGAGGTCCGGGTCCGGAGCCCGCTCTATCCGGTCCGGTACCTGGAGATCGTGTGGAACGGAAGGGTCGTCTCCCGGTACTTCGACGCGGAAGGGCGAAGCGTCTGGGACCATGCCGAAAGGCTTCGGGTCACCGAGAGCGGTTGGGTGGCCGTGAGGGCCCAGGGAGATCCGGGCACCGAAGCGCACTCCAACCCGGTCTACGTCGACGTCGACGGTCGGCTTCCCTTCGACGACGACGCCTGCGGGCAGATCCTGGCGCGCCTGGAAGGGTCCATACGCTCGGCCATGACTCCCCGGATCCGGGACCGGTACCAGGACATCTACGCCCGATTGAAGCGCTATCGAGAAACCAGGGACGCCGATGGACTGGCCTTTCCGTCGCATCTCCGGCCCTGAAGCGGGCTCTGAAATCGACCGATCGGCCGTTTCATGAATCCATTGCACTCCTGGGACCTCACTCCGAAGCAGGCGGTCCAACTCCAGAAGCGGCTTCGCTCTCGTATCCACACCGATCTGCCGCTGGTCAACGCGGTAAGGATCGCCGGCGTAGATGTGGGTTACAGCCGGTCCCTCGGTCTCTCCGTCGCGACCGTGACGGTCCTTTCGTTCCCTTCCCTGGAACTGGTGGAATCGGCGGTGGCCACCACTCCCACGCCCTTTCCGTACGTCCCCGGACTGCTGAGCTTTCGGGAACTGCCCCCCATTCTGGAGGCCCTCGATCGGCTCTCGACACCGCCGGAGATGATCCTGGTGGACGGTCACGGACGGGCCCACCCCCGGCGGTTCGGGATCGCCTGCCATCTGGGCCTGTGGCTGGGGCTTCCGACCATCGGCGTGGGCAAGTCCCGTCTCTGCGGAGAATACGAAGAGCCGGGTGTGACCAAGGGATCGGCCAGTCCCTTGCGAGACGGATCCGAAACTCTGGGTGTGGTCCTGCGCACCCGCACCCGGGTCCGGCCCGTCTTCGTCTCGGTGGGATACGGGCTGCCCCTGGAAGCCTGTGTGAATTGGACCCTGGCCGTCACTCCCCGTTACCGAATTCCCGAACCGATCCGCCAAGCCCACAATCTGGCGGCCCGATGGACCGGGAACCGGCGACGCTCTCCCGTATAATGAACTCCGTGCCCGATCAAGAGCGGACCAAATCTGCCCTGCCTTCCGTGGGGCTCCACCGTCCTTCCGAGCTGATCTACCGAGCCTGCTATGCTCCGGTGGACTTGGCCGGCCTGCTGGAGACGGCGGAGAACCGTTCCCGGATTCGGCGCCTGTCCATACCCCAGATCTACTTCGGACTGAAGGAGCTGGGCGAGCACCAGATCCAGGCGCTGCTGCCCCACATCACCGAGACGCAATGGCAGGGGGTTCTGGATCTGGACCTCTGGAACCGGGACCGGGCCAACGCGGGAAAATTTCTCTTCTGGGCGGGGCAGATCATCCAGGCCGAAAACCCGGTGGCCGCAAAGATCGTCCGGGGCACGGACCGCCACCTACTGGAACTCTGGCTCAAACGCCGGATCAGGATCGAGGAGATCGTCGAGGATGATCCGGGAGCCGCTCCGAAAGGCGCGTTCATGGAAACGCCGGACCGCGCCTTTCTGGTCCATCTGCCCAGGAACCCGGACGAATCCCTCCTCGCTCGCGGCCTGCTATTGAAGCTGTACGAGTTGGGTCCGGAGGAGACCCAACTCTGGATCCAGGAATCCCGATACCGGACCTCCATCGAGCTGGAGGAGAGCGCCTACCAGAACCGGAAACGGCGGATCGAGGACATGGGGTTCCAGGACTACTTCGACGCCCTGGACGTGTACACCTATCTGCCTCGGGGAACGCCGCTTCCGGAGAAAATGCGGGACAAACTGCGAGCCGTCGGCACCCTGCCCGCGCCAGTCGCCCGGATGAAATCGGGTCCCCTTCTCCTGTTCCAGGCCCTGGCCGCCTTCGCCCGGCCCCACGAGCTGGAGCCGCTGCTGGAGGAGCTGTTCTTCGTCTGCAACAAGATCCTCTCCGCCGACCGGACGCCTCCCAACCGAACCTCCCGGGTGAAGCGGGCCATTCGCAAGGCGCTCAGCGGCATCAACCTGGGACTGGAGGTCTGGGCCGAAGGAGACTTGAACCGCGCCCGGGACGGACTCAGGCGCCACTACCTGCAGTCCTTCTTCCACACCGGCTACAGCCGTTTGGTGGAGCTGCGAGACCGGGCCCGAGAGATTCGAGCGCAGGTCCCCCTCGAACCCGGGTCGGCGCTGGATGACGCACTGGGGGAACTGTCCCGGAACTATCCGCTCCTCCTGGTGGAGATCCGGGAAAAGAGGAGGCGGCGATTCCTCAAGAACACGCCGGACCTGGATCGAGCGAATCGCTACCTGGAGGCAGCGGCCGAAGCGTAGGGGCACCCCTCGCGGATGCCATAGCTTCCGTGCGCGTGCGCTACGCTTGGGGCTCAAAGCACGGATGTCCGGTCCACTGCAGCAGCGCATACTTCGGACCGGTAACATTGGATTGGGAGGATCGACCATGCATCATTCGATTAGAAGCGTCGCCCGGAATGCCGACGCCCTAACCGCGGTCTGGAGCGGTGGCGAACGCACCCGTCTTCCCCACCTCTGGCTGCGCGACAATTGCGGTTGCAGCGAGTGCCGCGTCGTGCAGACGACGGAGAAGCGGTTCCATATCTTCCGGGTCGCCGGGGACCTGAGACCGCTACAGGTCAGCATCGAACACGCCGGATCCGAGGACGAGGCGATCTCGATCGTTTGGCCGGACGGGCACCGCACCCGCTACCGGTCGAGCGAGCTCCACGGCCATTTGAGCCAGCCTCGTTTCGACCTGCGCTACTGGGATTGCCGGTTCCAGCCGCAACAGTTCGACTATCGGCAGTTCCTGGCGAGCGACAGCAAAGCGGCGGAGCTGATCGAGGAGTTTCTGCGGACCGGGGTCTGCCTGCTGGTCGACGCCCCTACCGACCCCGATTCTTCGGAGCAGCTCGCGACCCGTTTGGGCCCAATCCGCGAGGTCGTGTTCGAGCGCATCCACAACGTCGTGGTCGACCCCAAGGGATACAGCATCGCGCACACGGACCTGGCGATCGCACCGCATAACGACTTTACCGGCTACACCTGGCCGCCGAGCGTGCAGGTGCTGCACATGCTGGTGAACGAGTGCGAAGGCGGCGCATCTCTCGTCGTGGACGGCTTCGGCGTGCTCAACGAGCTACGCAACGATCACCCCGACAAGTTCGACGCGCTTTGTGCGGTGCCGGTGCCTTTCCGCCTCTTCAGCGAGGAATACGAAAGCTACGCGGCCAACCCCCTGGTCGAGTTGGACAGCGGCGGCGACATCAGGTTGTTGCGCTTCAACACCCAGCAGATGCAGGTCATTTCCCTCTCGGAACCTCGGCTGGCCGACTTCTACGCCGCCTACCACGAGCTCTCCATGCGCATCAATGCCGCCAGCTCCCAGGTTTCCGTCCGGTTGGAGGGCGGGCAGATTCTGCTGGCCGCCGGGCACCGGGTGCTGCACGGTCGCACCGCGTTGCGCTCGAAAGGGCGGCGCCACCTGCAGGACGCCTACTTCGAGCACGACAACGTGCGCAACCACCTGAGGCTGCTGCGCCGCACCGGCCGAATCTGAAGGCCGCAAATCCGCGCCGTCGGACGGACAGCCTGTCGGCGGAGTTCCGCAACCGGACAGCAAGGCGTGGGAGCAATCAACCAGCCGCCTGGGACCGAACCAAGGGGAAGGCCCAGGCCCATGGGCGATATCTGACTCCCGAAAAATAGACTGTCCCCTTCTTGCGCGTCATTCGTGGTCTCCAATCAGGCTCGAAATTGCAGCCCAGTTGTTGTGGAGGTCCGCGGCTACGCTATCGAATTCGGACGGATAAAGACCCGACTCGTCGATCCGGATTTCCTCTACCACCGAGCCTTTGGGGCGATATTTTGGCTTGAACAGCCACGCCCCCACCTGGTCCGGGGAAAGGGCGATATCGCTGCCGGAGAATTCCTTCCGCTGTTCCTCAGAAAGCCTGGATCTCCGCACGATGTTCGCGAGTTCCTCAAGCACCCATTCGCTGTGCGTAGTGACAATTACTCGGATGCCTGATCGGATGAGCGCCGCTAGTTGACGAATGAATTCGACCTGCATGGCCGGGTGCAAATGAGATTCCGGCTCCTCGACGATCAGCATATTTCCGGGTTGGACCCGGTAGCGCAGATATAGAATAACTGGTGCGAGTTCCGAAACCATTGACGAGGCGTTCATCAATGGCAGGTCGTCTTTCCATCCTTTCGGTCGATAGGTAAAGTGCGGAGATCCGCTGATTTTTGCCCTTTTCATACGCACAGATCCGGCAAGAATGGTCTTTTCGATTCGGGCGGCATGTTTATCGGCGTAGTTGCCGCGACGCCGCCGTTTCCCGTCGCGGCGTGGGTGGGCGCCAAATTCGATCAACTGCTCGAGGAAGTCCGCTAGCACCCCCGAGAGCATGGGCGTGCGCGCGGCCGGCCGCAATCCGGTCATTGCAGCACTTTCGATCAAGGCACTGACGACGACGTTGTGCGAATGCATCGCTCCGGTCCGGTCTGCGGGCAGATAGAAGGCGGGCAAATTCAACGCACCGACAAGATGAGACTGAGCGAGCGCAGCTAAAGTTCCGAGTACCCGCCGGAAAAAAAACTCCGCCTCGTCTGCATCCAGCTCGGATTTTTCATGGAGGAAATACCCAATTAGATGATCAAACGCGTAGGATATTTCCCGACGATCCATTTGCATTTCGAGTTCTTCAGGAACCGCTGATTTCAGATGTATTTCTTGCGGACTGATTGTCAAACCATACTCAAAGTGATCTGAAACGCGCGCGAGCTGCTGTCGAACAACGATCCGGGCATCCGATGTGCTGCCCTTTCGGATTAGTTTACTGATATCGGATCCGAAACACCTGCTCAGTTCGATACGGAACGAGTTGCTGTGTGCGTCGAATATGGCTCCGATCAATTTGGTGACGGAGGCGGGTAGAATGACAGACTTGTTATCGTTTTTTACACGCCCAAATGCCTGTTCCGACTAGTTGAGAAAATCGGCAATGTCACTTTCAGAAAAAGTTTTTCCGTTGCTCTCAACCAGTGGGGGAGACAGGTGCCTGGCGCGATAGCGAGATCTTTCGCTGCTACTGAAGTGCCGGTGTAGCGTGTAGATAAGAATCGCCAAGTAGGACTTGCCAGTGTTGCTCGGCCCCACGAAAATAGTCAATGGGCGCAAATCGATTTTCCCGCGAGTGATCGGCCCGAAGTTGGTCACTTCGAGTTCAAGCGAGCCTCCAGTCGGGTAGTTGCTCATTGTCCTGCTCCCAATGTCTTCCATGGTGAACAGACTGGTCTGCTCCGCTGATAGTGGTGGGGCGCGCACGAGCATCCAGTTTCACCATGGTCTCAGCCTTCCTTATCCGGGCGGCCTCCGAGCGTTCCGGGGAACTTTTCAGGCTACCACTAACCGTAGTAGGAAGGGTGATTGTCAAGTTCCCGCTGGATCCGGCCGGAGCCGCGCTCAGTCTCATGCTGCCGCACTTCGAGAACGGAGGCGATCCAGGAGTCTTCCCGCCGGGTCCTTGGCCGAGAACACTGATGTCGGTCGGACGGAGTCCTAGCCCGACGGTCGTGGCTTCTGCGTCCACACCGTCAGGTTCGTCAGATCCCGCGCCTGCCCCTTCCTCGGAAGCCAACTGATCAAATATCCCAGTCCCAGCAACGCCAGATTGGCCAGGACGATGATCCAGAAGCGGTCGGGAAAGATCCCCGCCAGCGCCGGCCACAGTCGAGCCCCCGTCTCGCTGCCCACGAAGACCCAGAGACAGACGCCGGCCACGACGCAGACCGTGGCCGCGGCGGCCGATCGGCTGTCCACCCGCCGAGTCAGGAACCCCAGCAGGAAGAGCCCCAGCAGGCCTCCACTGAGAATGGACATGAGGAGGCTTTGGAGGTCCATGAGGGTCTCGGTGCGGGTCAGGTAGATGGTCAGCGCCGCACCGATCATGACCGCCCCGAAGACCACCGAGAGCCAGCGTCCGACCGTGACGTAGTGCGCCTCCTCCCGATCCGGAGCCACCAGCCGCCGGTAGAAATCGGTGGTCACGGTGGCGGCCGAGGCATTGATGCTGGAGTCGAGCGTGGACATGGCGGCGGCCAGAAGACCCGAGACGATCAAGCCGGCCAGGCCGGCGGGCATCTGGGTGAGGATGAAGAAGGGGAACACCTGCTCGGGCGCCAGGCCGGACAGCTCCGGAGTCGGGAAATGATTGTAGAAGACGTAGAGGGCGGTTCCCACGAAGGTGAAATAGAGCCAGACCGAAACCGCGGAGAAGGCGCCCAGGATGACGCCTTTTCGGGCTTCGCGGTCCGTCTTCATGGCGGAGTAACGTTGGACCGTCATCTGGTCGGTGCTCATGATCTGGAGGAAGAGGAAGAAGTACAGCAGCGTCGTGACCCAGAGCGTCTTCTCGTTCCAGGAAAAATGGGTGCTTCCGACGGAGAACTTCCCGGCCGAGTACGCCTCGGTCAGGATCTGCTCCAACCCTCCCGGAAGTAGCGTGGCCACCACCGGCACGCACAGGAGCCCTCCTCCCACCAGGGCCACCCCCTGGAGCACATCGGTCCAGATCACCGCCTCCAGTCCCCCGGCCGTGGTGTAAAAAGCCACCAGGACGCCGAAGACCACGATGATGAGGGGAAGCGGAAAGCCGCTGAGGGTCTCGATGGCCAGAGAGACGGCGTAGAGGATGACGCCCAGCCGAAACACCTGGAAGAGGATGAAACCGGCGCCGGCATAGAGCCGGGCCCAGGTCCCGAAGCGGCGTTCCAGATAGGCGTAGGCCGAGGCGAATCGGCCGGCCCGAAAAAAGGGCATGAACAGGAAAAGCGCCGCCAGATTGGCGATGAGATAGGTCATGTGACCGGGGATGTAACGCCAGTCCTCCTGGAAGGCGAACCCGGGCATGGCCAGGAAGGTCATGGAGCTGATGATGGTGGACATCAGGGAGATCCCCACCACCCAACCCGGCATCCTGCGGCCGGCCAGGAAGTAGGCCTCCGACGACTTGCTTCGGCGGGAGGTGTAGATCCCGATGGCGACCATGGCCCCCAGATTCAGGCAGATGACCAGAAAATCGGGCCATCTCAGATAGTGCAGCATCGGGTTGATTTCTCCAGGAGAAGTCGGAACTCTACCGAAAACATGGCCTCAGGCCAAGTCATCACGAATCACGTTCGCGGTCCCTTGCGGCGGGCCTCACTTCGTCGGGAGACTACTTCAACGCCGGAACTGCGGTATCATGGCGGCCGCAAAATGGATCATTTGAGTTGGACATAGACAATGGTTGGACACGATCCCCATCCCTGACGGCCTGACGGAAACGATGCCGGGGCGTCGGCCCGCCTGACGTTTGTTCTTGAAGACTTAAGCCCACAGCGAGTCATGGACATGGATGCTTTCCGAGATTTCTTGAACCAGCACGACGAACCGGCATGGGACGATGTGCTGGCGGACCTGGAACCCTCACTTCATCCCGTGGACCGGGAGGCGACTCGAATCTGGTTCGGCTTCTGGCCATTGAAGCTCCGGCGGCTCCTCCGGGAGTCGACCGACGAGGCGGCGACGGCACAGGAGTATCTCCTGGACGGCCGCTATTGGCTGGAGCGCCAATTGGACGAGTCCGTCGACTTCCTGTACGGATCGATCTATTGGAACCGGGTGACGGAGGCCCTCCTTCAACGGAGTGAATCGGCCTCCGACCGGAACCCGGAGAGCCTCTCGAGCGAGATCCGCAGGTTCGCGGGCGGCCTGGCGGCCCAACTCAAGGTGGAGAAATCCCTCCTGCTGGGGATCTCGGCGGTGGCCTTCATGGCCTTCCAGCAGGTGGGAGCGCAACCCTTCAGGAACGGTTCCGGATCCGGAACGCCGCGTTCCAAGCGGCCCGCGCCCAAGAAGATTCTCAAATACCGATCTCGCAAGACAAATCAAGGACTCTTCGGCTTTCTCCGAACCGTCAACCGCAAGTTCACGGTCCGCTTCGACGAATCCAAGCGGGACGCGGCCTTCTCCTGCATCGAAGGACAGGATCTGTCCTCCGCCTCCGCCGGGGATGAACGGGATTATCAGACCCGGGACCACCGGTGCATCGCCGGACCGATCCCCGCGGAATGCCGAGTGGCGTCGTGCGGATACTGCTGGATCGGCATCCTGAGCGGCCGGGAAAACATCATCGAGTTGAGCAAACACGAGCGCCGGCGTCTGAACTACTTCGGATACCTGGATGCCTCCGCGCGCCACGAGACCCACCCCGTGATCCGCCTGGCCTGCCAGTCCAAGTGTTACGGTGACGTGACGGTGGTGGTCCCACCCTGGAACGGGAGTCTGGACGGACGCCGTTGATCCGGGACGGGCTGGACTTCCATCTTCAATCGGAACCTCACTTCCAAGAAAAACATGGCAGCGCCCTGGGCGGGGACATTCCTGTCCCCCTCTTCGCCACCGGCCCCCAATCGGCGACTGGATAGGCTCAGCTATGCAGCATCTCCCGACGACTCCAGTTCCTGGGCGATCCCTTGGAACGCCTCCAAGGCGGCCTGCAGGTCTTCCACGATCTCGGCAGCCAGCACTTCCGGCTCCGGGAGATTCTCACTGTCCGCCAGAGCCCTGTCCCTGATCCACAGGAGATCCAGGTTCAGCTTGTCCCGCTTGGCCAGTTCGTCGTATTCGAACGCCCTCCAGCGGCCGCCCTCGTTGTCCGGGCTCCATGTCGGCTCTCTCAAGTGGCGCTCGCCCGGCCGGTAGCAGGCCACGAAGTCGTCAAGATCCGCTCGCCGGAGCGGCTTCATCTTGAGCGTGAAGTGCCTGTTCGTGCGTAGGTCGTAGCAGTCCGTGGTGAAAGTCGCGCGAGCACCGAGACCGTTCCTGCGCCCGCCGGACAAGGCGCGATGAGGGAGTACCGGGAGTATGTGACTGAGTCGCAACGCAGTCCGCCGGGATGCAGGGACGGTCGAATGCCGTGACGACTTTTGCCACGGGCTGGTAGACCCAGAGCCGCTCCGTCCAGGGCTTCTCGCGCGCGGGCCTGGCGTCGAAGAACAGGACGTTCGCCTTCACGCCCTGGGCGTAGAAGATCCCGGTCGGGAGGCGGAGGAGGGTGTGCACGTCATATGTTGCGGTCCGGATTATGTGGCGGACAGTCCATATCATCCTGCTGCACATGAGAACACGCCGTATCTCAGCAACATAATTATCTGACTGGAAGTCGTTCGACCATAATCATGCCTTCACCCCACAAGGAGGCACGATCATGTTCGAGGCCCTGTTCATCGACCGCGGCACGATAGCCCGTTATCGCTGCGAACCGTTGCTGGAAGAACGGCTGAGCTACCTGAGGCATTGCGCGCAGGAGGGCGCGCGGCCGCTCACACTACGCACGATCGCGGCGGCTCAGATCACCCTGATTCGTCTTCTGGACTTGCGGGCAGGCGAGCGCGTCAGCGTGCCCCGGATCGAGGCGGCGGCCGACCGTCGATCGAGTCGCCCGGCACAATCGAGGGTGCGCCGGATCTTCGTCAGCCGCGCAGTGCGATGGCTACGCTTCGCGGATCTGCTCGATGAGCCCTGTCGGGTGCGGCAACGGCACGCCCACGTCGCCGAGGTCACGGTCTTCAGGGAGTGGATGCGCAAAGAGCGCGGATGGTCCGAGGTGACGATCCGTACTTGCTGCCATACGATGGACCGCTTCTTCGACTGGCTCGGCGAGTGGGGCATTGCCTTGGATGCAGTCGTTGTCGCCGACATCGACCGGGCGGTCATGCGCTGGCACGCCCGTGGCTGCAGTCGGAGCACGATCCGCGTTTACGGGCAGCGTCTGCGCACTTTTTTCCGGTTCGCCGAACGCCAGGGCTGGTGTCCACCGGGGCTGGCTGACGGGATCATGCCGGTGCGGTTCCATCCCGGCGAGACACTCCCGAAGGGACTCAACCGGGGCGAGGTGCTCCGCCTGCTCGCAACCTCCGAGGGCAACCGGCAGGCCGACCTTCGCGCCCGTGCCATCCTGATGGTGCTGATCGCCTACGGGTTGCGTGCCAGCGAGGTCGCCGGCCTGCGGCTCGATGATCTGGACTGGGAAGAGGAGACGCTGCGGGTACGCCGCCCCAAGTCGGGATGCACCCATTACTATCCGCTTTCCCGCGGCGTCGGGCAGGCGATCGTGCGTTACCTCACCGAGGTTCGTGCCCTGCGCCCGGAGAGGGCTCTGTTCCTCACTCTGATTGCTCCGATCCGTCCGGTGACCCGGCAGACAGTTTCGAACGTCGTCAGGACACGCCTCGATCGGCTCGGTATCACCGGCAAACGTCGCGGTGCCCATGCGCTTCGTCATGCTGCCGCCCAGCACCTGCTCGACCACGGCCTGTCGATCAAGGAGGTCGGCGATTACCTCGGCCATCGCAGCACCTCGTCCACCGCAGTGTACGCCAAGGTGAACCTCAGCACCCTCCGGGAGGTCGCCGACATCGATCTGGAGGGCCTGACATGATGCTCCGGGATGCGGTCAACGACTATATCGCCTGGCGTCGGGCCCATGGCGCCAAGTTCGACACCGGCGCATACTTGTTGCACCGGTTCCTGAAACATGTCGGCGGGAGCGCCGGCTGCGATGCCGTCTCCCAAGCCCACGTTCTCGACTTCCTTGCCGGTCAAGGTTCGCTCACCCGGTACCGGGCCAATAAGTACAGCGTCCTGGCCGGCTTCTACCGCTACGCGATCAGCCGCGGCTACGTGATCCGGTCGCCGCTTCCGGCGCGCGATGAGGAGCCGAATCGACCGCGGTCGTCATCACCTTACGTGTACTCCCGCAACGAGTTGCAACGCCTGTTCGACGCCATCGATGTCAGTCGGCAAGGTTCGATCCAGCTTGACGCCGATACCCTGCGGACACTGCTGCAGCTTCTCTACGGCGCGGGGCTGCGATTCGGCGAGGCCCAGCGCCTGACCCTCGACGATGTGGATCTGCCCGATGCGCTGCTGACCATACGTCACACCAAGTTCTACAAGACCCGCCTCGTTCCCGTCTGCCGGCAACTTGCCGACGCGCTGAAGACCTATGCCGCCCGGCGCGCACAACGCCCCTTCCCCAAGGGCACGGCCTCGACCTTCCTCGCCAACCGCGACGGGACGCCCTTGGCCCAGAGCACCGCCGCGCACGCGTTCACCAAGCTGCTCAAGGAGGCCGGAATCGAAGGTCGCAACGACAAACGGCGAGCTCCGTGCTTGCATTCCCTGCGCCATGCCGCAGCCGTACACCGGCTGGAGTCCTGGTACCGGCAGGGCGCCGATGTCCAGCGACTGCTGCCGACGCTATCCACCTGGCTCGGCCACACGGATCTCAACGGCACCCGGATCTATCTGTCGATGACGCCCGAACTCCTGCATCAAGCTTCGGTCCGTTTCGACGCCTACGTCAACGGAGGAGGAAACCATGAGTAATCCCCGCACGCTCGGCCCCTGGCTGCGCCGCTTCCTGGCCGAATACATCGTCACCGAGCGCAACCTCGCCCGCAACACACAGAAGAGCTACCGCGATACCTTCGCACTCCTGCTGCCGTTCGTCGGCGCCAAGGCCCGCAAGCCAGTCGAACGGATCGCGGTGCAGGACCTCACGGCCCGGCACGTGCGCCAGTTCCTCGACTATCTCGAGGAGGACCGCGGTTGCTCCGTGCAGACCCGCAACCAGCGGCTATCGGCGATCCGCGCCTTCGCACGCTTCATCGCCAGCCGCGATCCCGGACGTATCGAGTGGAGCGGCAGTATCCGTGCGATTGCCTCCAAGAAGGCCGCGCCGAAGCCGATCGGCTGGCTCAGCAAGGCCGAGATGAAGGAACTGCTCCAGGTCCCGGACCGCCGAACGCCGAGAGGCCGGGGCGAACACGCCCTGCTCCTGTTCCTCTACAACACCGGGGCACGTGTCTCCGAAACGACTCAGCTCGTGGCAGGCGATCTGCAAATCGGACGACGCGGCGGCGGGCAAGCGCTCGTCAACATCCACGGCAAGGGCGGAAAACACCGACAGTGTCCGCTGTGGCCCCGGACCGAAGCCGCGCTCACTGAACTCTTGCAGGGACGGGCAGCCGGGGATGCCGTCTTCCTCAGCCGGCAGCGAAGGTCCTATACCCGGTTCGGGGTCTATCGGCTCGTCGAGCGCTCTGCGGCCCGCGTCCCGTCGCTCGCCGGAAGGAGGGTCACGCCGCACACCATCCGTCACACCAGCGCCTGCCACCTGCTCCAAGCCGGCATCGATCTGAACACGATCCGCGCTTGGCTCGGTCATGCCAGCCTCGACACGACCAACATCTACGCCGAGATCGACCTGGAGATGAAGGCCAGGGCCATGGCGCTCTGCGATGCCGCCGAGCCCGGTTCGGATCGCCCGTGGAGGGCAAACACGGGACTGATCGCCTTCCTGGCCGCGCTCTGAGTGAAGGAGATTATGTTGCTGAGATACGGCGTGTTCTCATGTGCAGCAGGATGATACGGACTGTCCGCCACATAATCCGGACCGCAACATATGGAGGGTTATGTTGAGTGCCACATAACACGTCGAATGCTTGGAGCAGGTTGCGCCGGTAGTGGGCCTCCAACTCCTCGCCGTCGCGGGCGAGCAGGCTCGGCCAGTCGAGTCCGGCAGGCACGACAGGCGGGCGATTCCACGGCGGTTGGGTCCGCTGATGGGCCATCTTCAGGAACAGCAGGAACGTGATCTGCTCCGTGTAGGCCATGTAGGAAAGGCCGTCGTCGCGAAGCAGGTGCGCGAAGCTCCACGCCTTGTTGACGACTTGGCGGGTGTGGTCAACCGCCAACGGGCTCGCCTTCGGCGACGGGTTGGGTCAGTTGCGCTTCACCGTCGCCGCCCCCCGCTTCCGCCGCTGCTTTCGCGGCTTCCTTGGCTTCATATTCCGCTACCCTGCGCATGGCGTCCTTCCGTGCGAGGACAAGGGCGGCGAGAATGCTCTCGTTCGATGGTTCCCCTTCCGGAAATCTCCACGGCTGCTCTGGCATTTGTTGCCTCCCGGAATCTGTGGTTCGTTGCCTGGGGCCTGATGCCCGCCACTTCGTGCCCGGCTCGCGGACTGCATTCCATTCCTCGGACTCCTCCAGCAGAACCGGAACCTCGCCGGAATTGTCGTATACTCGCCAGTCGTCCACAACCTCCCGGTAAAGGTCGCGGAAGTTCCTCCAGCTCCGCTCGAAGCGCCGGCGGATCACGGGCTCGGGAATGTGGT
>CATOST010000026.1:127500-205529 GCA_951812665.1 uncultured Acidobacteriota bacterium | reverse complement strand
CAACCAGGCAACCCGCCGATTCGCTTTGGCGCTTCTCGCCCTCGCCGTCCTGTTTACCGTAGACGGCCCGGACCCGGTGTCGGCAGGCTCAGCGGCCGGCCCGGAGGAGGTCACGCTGGATCTTGGATCGGGCGTTCAACTGGACCTGATTCGGACCCCGCCCGGCGAGTTCATGATGGGGGAGACCGATTGGTCGCGAGCTTTGATCGGTCTTTTCGCTTCCCATGATCTGCGGGCCCGCCAGGTGACCATTACCAAGGCCTTCTATCTCGGTAAATACGAGGTTACCGTCGGGCAGTTCCGGCGCTTCGTGGAGGACAGCGGCTACCGGACTGACGCCGAAACGGGCCGCCGTTCCTGGAAGGAGTTGAAAAAAGGCTGCTACACCACGGGTGGAGGAAGTTGGGGCCCGAATTCCGATGCATTTTGGCGGAATCCCGGTTTCCCCCAAGGATCCGACCATCCCGTCACCTGCATCAGCTGGTACGACGCCGTGGAGTTCTGCCGCTGGCTGAGCGGTAAGACGGGACGAACGGTTCGTCTGCCGACCGAAGCCGAGTTGGAATACGGCCAGCGCGCCTTGACCGTCACCCGCTACTACTGGGGGAAGAGGCCCGCCGACTACGTTCGGGATCCCCGGCTTCCCATCGGATACTGGGCCAACGTGGCGGACGCTGCGATGGGAGACGATTCCGACGCCGATCTTTTCTTGACCGGGACCGAAATGCGCAGTCTGACCCCGGAGGGGAGGGACGACGGGTACGGCCATACGGCTCCCGTCGGGAAGTTCTACCCGAACCCGCGAGGTCTCTACGACGCCATCGGCAACGTCTGGGAATACACGCTGGACTGGGCGGGTGAAGACCCGGCCCGAACCGATCCCCGGGGGACCGGACGAAGGCGGGGTCCGGAGCATGCGGGGAGGGCAGTTGGCTCAACAGCCCGGACGCCTATCGGCCTTCCTACCGGCCGGAAATCGATCCGGCGGGACGAACCAGCACCCGGGGAATGCGTGTCCTGGTGGAAGAGTGATCTCTTCGAATCCAGACCTGCGTCGCTCTCGGTTCGTGATTCCTCCGATTCTCCATCGTCGATCGTTGGTCCACCGCCAGGATTCGCAGACCTTGCCTCCTTTCCGCCAGAACTGCTCCTTGTCTTCCGGCAGGGGTTTCCGGGAATCGGAACCGGCTGACCCAAGGAGATCCCATGTCCCGGCCTGAGTACGAGGTGCAACTGGATCGCCGCGTCCGGGTCCCGATGAGGGATGGGGTGGAGCTGGCCCGCCGTCGTCGTTCGCCCTCGTGCGGAGGGGACGGTTCCCGGCCATCGTGTCCTACAACCCCTATCGTTGGCTGAGGCAGGTCAAGGACACCAGCTCGGACGCGACCTACAACCACCGTTGGGACGGTCCTCCCTACTTTGCCCAGAGAGGCTACGCCGTCGTTTATTTCGACGTCCGCGGTACCGGAAACTCGGGCGGAAACACCCAAGACGTCCTATTCCGACGAGGAGCGCCTGGACGCCTGCGACATGGTGGAGTGGATCGCCGCCCAGCCCTGGTGCAGCGGCAACGTCGGGATGTGGGGCATGTCCTACGGCGGCGTCGTGCAGTGGCAGCTGGGAGTGCAGAATCCTCCCGCTCTGAAGACCCTGGTGATCGGATCGTCCAATACGGACGTCTACCTGGACTGGACGAATCCGGGCGGCAGCATTCGTCCCTACATGTTCGACAGCTTCGCGCCCATGATGACCGCCTTCAACGCGGCGCCGCCCGATGCGGATATCGTCGGACCCCGCTGGTCCGAATTATGGGAGGAGCGCCTGGAACAGAACGTTCCTTGGGGAATCGGTTTCGTCTCGAATCTGCTCCAGGGATCCTACTGGCGCGATCGCTCGCTGCAACCCGACTACAGCCGGATCAAGGTCCCCGTCATGTTCTGGTGCGGCTGGGCCGATCCTTATCCCACTCCCATCCTGAGGGCCTTCTCCAAGCTCGACGTCCCCAAGAAGATCCTGCTCGGCCCTTGGGGGCATTACTGGCCTGAGGAAGCTCTGCCGGGCCCCCGGATCGATTTCAGGCACGAGATACTCAAGTGGTTCGATCGGTGGCTCAAGGGCGAGGACACCGGCGTCATGGAAGAACCCGCCGTGACCCTCTTCGTACGCCGTTACAAGAAGCCCGTGGCCCACATGTACCTGGAGGACGCCGGTTTCTGGAGGCACGAAGGGGAGTGGCCGCCGGCCCGGAACCAGGACACGCCGTTTTACTTTTGTCCCGACGGAGAACTGAGTCGAGAGAGGCCCGCGGGTGAGGGTGCACCCGACCAATACGTTTACGATCCGGCAGTCGGGATCAGCGCAGGTATCTACTGGGGCGGGGGCATCATGCCCTGGGCCATGCCGGTGGACCAGCGGCTCGACGAGGCTCGGTCCTTGACCTACACCACCCCTCATCTGGAGCAAGACCTGGAGATCACGGGGAATCCCAAGGCGGTGCTCCATGTGGCTTCCTCGGCCGATAGCGCCTACTTCCACGTGAAGCTCACCGACGTGGCGCCGGACGGCACCTCGAAATGGCTGGCGGACGGGGGCTTGCTCGCCACCCACCGCAATTCACACTCGGAGCCGGAACCGATGGAGCCCGGAAAGATCTACGAGTTGGAAATCGATCTGAAGTACCTGGCCTACCTGTTCGAAAAGGGCCACCGCATCCGGGTGAGCGTTGCCAGCGCGGATTTCCAGAACGCCTGGCCCACGGCCAAGCCGGCGGTCAACCGTCTCCACCGTGACGGGCGATACCCATCCCATATTGTTCTGCCGATCACGCCGGTTCAGAGTCCGCGGCTGAGCGCGCCGGACTTGAAGCCATCTCCCCGGCCGGCCGCGACGATGCGGGATATCAGCCAGAGCACTCGGCACGAGATCACCCACGATCTGGTCGATGATACGGTGACGGCGACTCTGGAGAGAGTCTCGGAGACGGGCCCGGCCCCCGGACTGGCGCACTCCAGCTATACGGTTTCGCGGCACAATCCAGCGGAAACGGTTCTCAAGGCCCGTTACGTCTACGAAGTCCCGCCTGCGGGGTCCGGAATGACCGTGGAAGCCAATGAATTTCTGACCAGCGATCTCGAGTCGTTTCATTTTCTGAGCCAAGTGGAGGTGACGGTGGACGGCAAGCGCCACTTCCAAAAGAGTTGGAGGGTCAGCGTGCCCCGCAAGCTGAACTGAGCCGCAGCCGTGCCTGATGTCTGGCCGGCTCCGGCGACGTCCCGAAACGACCGGACCTGCGGCATCCGGACTGCGAAGGAGAGTCATCATGTGGATCCTGTTGTTCTTGGTCACGATTCTGTCCGCACCCCTGCTGGCAGAGTCCCACGGTCTGTCGGAACCGGTCTACGAGGGGAAGGTCAAGATCGTCTACCCCCGCGTCACCATGCGCGACGGGGTGGAGTTGGCGACCAAGATCACGATGCCGGACGCGGAGGGCCGGTTTCCCGCAGTCATGATGTACCACCCCTACCGCGGGGTTACGGAACCCAAGCCGGACTATCGTGATGAAAGGCCCATGCTGGTTCCGTATCTGGCGGAACGGGGCTATGCCATCGTCCAATACGACGTCCGCGGCACGGGAAACTCCGGGGGCTGGAGCAAGGATATCTACTCCGACGACGAGAGGCGGGACGGCTACGAGATGGTGGAGTGGATCGCGCGTCAGCCCTGGTCCAACGGAAACGTGGGCATGACCGGCATTTCCTACGGGGGGGTGGTGCAGTGGCAGGTGGCGGTCCAGAATCCGCCCAGCCTCAAGACCATCATCGTGCGCTCGGCCAACGACAGCGTCTATACCGAGTGGACCTATCCCGGCGGCTCTCTTCGGCCCTACATGTTCGACACGTATTCGCCCCTGATGACGGCTTACAACTTCGCTCCACCCGACCCTGAGATCGTCGGTGAGAAGTGGAGCGACATCTGGCAGACGCGTCTGGAGAACAACCAGCCCTGGGGAATCGGATATATCTCTCACCAACAGGAAGGACCCTACTGGCAGGATCGCTCCCTGTCGGCCGATTACAGCCGGGTCAAGTGCCCGGTCTTCGTCATCGCCGGTTGGGCCGACGTCTATCCGACGGCCCTGCTGCGAGCCTTCTCCAAGCTGGAAGTCAAACACAAGAAAGCCCTGGTGGGGCCCTGGAGGCATATCTGGGCCGAGAACGAGAAGGCGGTTCCCGGGCCTCGAATCGACGGCCGGCCCATCATGTTGAAGTGGTTCGACTATTGGCTCAAGGGGATCGACAACGGGGTCCTGGACGAGCCTCCGGTGACGGTCTTCGTGCGGGAATACGATCCCCCCTCTCCCGTCATGCCCATCGAGGAGCCGGGCTTCTGGCGCTCCGAGCTGGAATGGCCTATTGCGCGGGAGCAGGCCACCAAGCTGTACTTTCACCCGGACGGAAAGCTGAGCCGGACGCCTCACGAGGGTGCCGACGAGGAAGGAGACCGTCTCAAGTACAAGCCCACCGTGGGGGTCACGTCGGGAATTCATTGGGGGGGCGGGATTCTCCCTTGGGGCAACCCCATCGACCAGCGGGCCGACGAGGCCTACTCCCTGACCTACACCACGGCTCCGTTGGAGGAACCGTTGGAGGTATCGGGCACACCCCGGGCCCTGCTGTACGCCTCATCCACGGCCGAGGTTGCCTATTTCCGGGTGAAGCTGATCGACGTGGCGCCTGACGGAACCTCCAAGCTGGTCCGTTACGGCGGTCTGAACGCCGCGCACCGGAAGTCTCATTTCGATCCCGAACCGCTGCGGCCGGGAGAGGTGCACGAGGTGCCGGTGGAGGTGAAGGTGATGACCTACGTGTTCGCCCCCAGGCATCGGGTCCGGGTGGCCATCGCCAACGCGGACATCCAGAACGCCTGGCCCACGGCCCTGCCGGCGGAGAACACCGTCTACCGGAATCGCCGTTACCCGTCCCATATCGTCCTGCCGGTGATCCCGGAACAGAATCCCAAGCTTCCCGAGCCCGATTTCGTGACCCTGCCCAACGCCGACCCGAAGGTGGCGTTGGACCAGACGCGGCCGTTGGAATATTCCATCACCCAGGACCTGGTCGCCGAAACCACAACGGTACGCCTGGGCAAGGAGAGAAAGGGCAAGCGGGGCGACGGCGAGCAGTACATGAAGCTGCTCTCCAGTTTCACCGTGTCCGAAAAGAATCCGGCGAACGCCGCGCTGAAGGCGGCGGCCACGCTATCGATCACCCGGCCCGAATCGGAAGTCAAGATCGAGGCCAACGAGCTGACCTCCAGCAACAAGGCGGCTTTCCGTCATCTGGTGGAGATCGAGATCACGGTCAACGGAAGGAGACACTTCAACCGGAGCTGGTCGGTCACCATTCCAAGGAGGCTGAACTAATTCCGGCTCCGCCAGAGTCGATGCCCGTAGGGGCGCCCCTTGTGGGTGCCCTCTTCGGTCCAAACCGGAGTAGGACGCGACCAATTTGCGGTGCCCCGTTCTCGGAGGGAGAAGATTGCCATGTCGTGTAGCCCGCAGATTCCCGTCGCGCCCGTTTTTGTATTCCTCCAGATCCTGACCCTCCTGGCGGCGACCGGGCTGGCGTCGGACACCTGGTTCGTGCGCAACGATTCCTCCTGGGTGGACAAGCTCTCCCAACCACAGCACGAAATCCTCTTCGAGCACGACGTCAAGGTGCGCATGCGGGACGGTGTCCGGCTGTCGGCCAACATCTGGCGGCCCAAGGCGGAAGGGAAGTTCCCGGTCATCTTCGTATACATGCCCTACGACAACACCCGGAAGTCCGAGTTCTTCCAGGGAGACATCATCGGCCACGCCCAATACTTCGTTCCCCGCGGTTACGTGTTTGCCTGCATCGACGTGAGGGGCCGGTACGATTCCGAGGGGGAATCCTACCTTTATTGGGATCCGAAGTGGCGGGAAGGGAAGTTCGACGGACAGGACGTCTACGACTGCCAGACCTGGTTGGGAGAACAGCCCTGGTCCTCGGGAAAAATCGGGATGTGCGGCGGCTCCTATCTGGGATTCGTTCAATGGATGGGCGCCACCGAGGCGAACCCGTATCTCACGGCCCTGATCCCCTACGTCACTCCCGACGACCATTGGGACAACGTCTACCCCAACGGAGCGTTCCAACTCTCGAACAGCCTCAACCTGCTGGCGTTGCTGGGAAACCTGACGGCCAACAACAACGACGGCCTCCGGAATGATTTCCTGGACTGGGACAGGTTGTACCGCTACCTTCCCATTCGGACCATGGACCAGGCGATCTTCGGGCAGACGGACATCCTGTGGCAGGACCTGGTGGATCACCCGGACAACGACCACTACTGGCGGTTCAGCGTAGGCGATCGTCCCCGGGCCGGAGAGATGAGCGCCGGACAGTACAACAAGGTCCAGGTGCCGACCCTGAACATCACCGGCTGGTACGACCAAGTCTCCCAGGCCACCATCAACGGATATCTGGGCATGGTGAGATACGGTCCCGAGGCAATCCGCGACCGGCACCGTCTGCTCGTCGGTCCCTGGAGGCACGGGGTCGGGCCCCGGGAGGTCGGCGACCTCGATTACGGTCCCGAGGCGGACGTGGACTTCCGTCCCATCGAGCTCCGCTGGTACGACTACTGGCTCAAGGGCATCGACAACGGGATGATGGACGAACCGCGGGTCGACATCTTCGTGATGGGGGACAACAAGTGGCGCGGCGAGCACGAATGGCCTCTCAGCCGTGCCCGGGACACCAAATATTATTTGCACAGCGAAGGGCGGGCCAACAGCCGGTTCGGCAACGGTACCCTGAGCACTGGCCCCCCGTCGCAGGAACCGGCCGACGTGTTCGTCTATGATCCGGACGATCCGGTTCCGACCTACGGCGGCAACGTGAGCATGTATCCATCCACCGGCGGACCCCGGGACCAGAGGGCCATCCAGCGGCGGGACGACGTGCTCGTCTACACCGGTGAGGTCCTGGAAAGAGAGGTCGAGGTCACGGGACGGGTCCTCACCATGCTCCATGCCGCTTCCAGCGCGACCGATACCGACTTCACCGCCAAGCTGGTGGACGTTCACCCCAACGGCTACGCCCAGTTGCTGGCGGAGGGGATCATCCGGGCCCGCTACCGGGACTCGTTCAAGAAGCAGACCCTGCTGGAACCGGGGAAGGTCTACGAGTACACCATCGACTTGTGGTCGATCAGCCACGTCTTCAAGCGCGGGCACCGGATTCAACTGGAAATCTCGAGCAGCAACTTCCCCAAGTACGATCGCAATCCCAACACCGGGCACAAGTTCGGTGAAGACCCGGAGCTGAGGAAGGCGACCCAGACGGTTCGTCACGATGCCGGCTACCCGTCGCACATCGTGCTTCCGGTCATTCCCTGAGAAATCGATTCCGAGAGCGGATATATTCTCCCTGAAGAGGAGGTCGGAGAAATGCAGAAAACAGCGGATGCGGTAGTGATCGGAGGCGGAATCGCGGGCGCAAGCGTGGCCCATTTCCTGGCCCGGAAGGGATTCGGAAAGATCGTTCTGCTGGAGAAGGGCCGTTTGGCCGGTGTGAGCACGGGCGGATCAGCCGCCGTGGTCCGGACCTACTACTCCAACCCGATCACGGTGAAACTGGCTTGGCGGGCAGTGCAGATGTTCGAGAACGACCGGGAAGCACTGGGCGGATATTCCGGGTTTCGGCAGATCGGATTTCTGCTGCTGCTGGACGAGGGATGGAAAACGGCCGGAGACCAGATCCTGGAAATGGAGAGCACCCACGGAGTCGAGGTCCGGGAACTCTCGCGCGAAGATATCCGGGAACTGGCGCCGCCGCTGAATCTGGAAGGGGTTGTCCGGGCGATCTTCGAGCCTCGCTCCGGCTGTGCGGATCCGATTCGGACAACTGAGAGCCTGGTGAACGGCGCCAGTCAGTGGGGTCTGACGGCGCACGTCGGAGTGGCGGCCACCGGCATCACGCTCGACGGCGGCCGCGTCCGCTCCGTGGAAACGGAGCAGGGAACCATCGAGACCCCCGTGGTCGTGAACGCGGCCGGTCCCTGGGGCCGGCAAGTCGGACTCTGGGCCGGACTCAACTACTCCGTCCGGTGGAGCCGGGAGACGGACCTGATCGTGACTCAACCCGGCGATTTCGGCCCTCTTCCGGTCATTTCCGACCCCCCGCAGAGGGCCTATTACAAGCCACATGCGGACAACACGATGCTGGCCGGACTCGGCTACCCCAAAGAGGTGGAGCCGTTGGACATCGATTCCTACAACGAGGATCTGGACGCGGATCAGCGTGGGCGGATCGAGGACTGCCTGTTCCGGCGGATTCCCGTGCTTCGGGAGATGGAATACCACCACGGATACGCGTCGATCTATACGATCATGGACGACTGGCATCCGGTGGTGGGACCGGAGCCTCACATCGATGGCTACTATGCATTCTTCGGCGGCAGCGGCCACGGCTTCAAGATCGGGCCGCCCCTGGGAGAAGCGCTGGCGGACGTCATCGCGGGTGAAGAACCCGAAATCGACATTCGCCAGTTCCGTCCGTCCCGCTTCCTGGAAGGGGAGATCTTCTCCTCGGCCTGGGGTGGCGGGAACCGAGGTTGAGAAGACCGCAATCATCCAAGGGGGAACGATGGAACCCGCTAAGACCGAATCTCGGGTAGAGCAGGGAGAATCCTATCGGTACGACAGCCGGGAGCTCGACCTGATGGACCGGGTCGAACTGCCGCGCATGAACCCCTGGTTGAGCTTGGCGCTGCTGGTTCTGGCCGGATTCGCCTACGTCTGGATCTGGGGAGTGATCCTGCGAGGATAAGCGATGGAAGAGTTCCAGCCCTCCTGGTGGCTGATTGCGACTTATCTGCTCCTGATGTTCGGCATCGGCATCTGGGCGGCTCGAACCAGGGTCGGCCGGATGGAGGACATGGCCGTTGCCGGCCGCAGTTCCGGGCCCTGGCTGATCGCCTTCTCGGTGGCCGCAACCTGGATCAACGGGACGACCCTGATCGGGATCTCGGGCGTGGCCAAGGATTTCGGCCTGAGCGCGTATTGGACGGGCGGTTCATTCGTTCTGGCCACCATCTGGATGTCCTACTACGTGGTGCCGCGCCTAAGGGCCACCCGGATCATCACCGTTCCTCAGCTCTTCGAGCGCTTCTACGGGCCCCGGCATCGACTCGTGTCCCTGGGCCTCATCATCCTCCGCGACCTGGGCGCCACTGCGGGAGTCATGGGATCCCTGGCCGTCGTCACCTCCAGCATTCTGAACATCTCGCTCCTGCAATCCTTGGCACTCGTCGGAGTCTTGACCTTGGTCTACGTGTTCCTGGGCGGGATGTGGGCCATCCTGGTGACCGATGCGATCCAGTTCTTCATCGTTTCCATAGGATCCGTAGCGCTGGTCGTGTTCGGCTTCCTGGGCTCCGGAGGGTTCTCCGTCCTGCAATCCATCGAGGAACCGGACTTTCTCGGCAGCTTCGGCACCGGCGGCCCCAGCCAGGTCATGGCCTGGGTCATCATCGGGATTTCCATCACCTTCGGCTACCAGAGCGTGATTCAGCGAGGGTTGGCGGCCTCCAGTACGGCAGCCGCCCACAAGGGATTCCTCTACGGAGGCATCATTTCCACGATCTGGTACATGGTTCCGCCGCTGATCGGCGTCTTGGGGCGAGCCCTCTACGGAGCGGACATCTCCGGTGACGACGTGTTCCTCAGAATGACCTTCGGCGTGGCCGGCGGGCAACTGGGCAGCATCATCATCGTGGGAATTCTGGCCGCCAGCATGTCCACTCTCGATTCCACCATCAACACCATCGCCTCCAACTTCACCATCGATATCTACAACCGCTTCCTGAACCCGAATGCGAGTCCCAGGAAGCAGCTCTGGCTCTACCGACTGAACGTCATCCTGGTCGGTGTGCTGGCCGCCGCCATCTACTACGTCTTCCCCTTGATGATCGAGTTGTTCTGGCTGGGCGGACGGATCATGGGGGCTTCGGTCGCGCCCGTGGTAGCGGCGATGGTCCTGTTTCCCAGAGTCAGGCGAGCTCCCAAGACGGTGCTCGGCTCCATGCTGGCCGGGGCCAGCGTGATCATCCTCTACCAGATCCTGGGAAGCGTCCAGGAAGTGGGCACCATCGTGGTCGTCTGGACCATCGATCCCATTCTGATCGGGGTCCCGTTCACCGTCTCGCTGCTGGTACTCGGCACCTGGTGGGAGACGCAAGGCGCCGGGCCTTGGGGGACCTCGTCCGACTGAGCTGGATCCGTCAAGACCGTAAAAAAACGGAAGAGCTCGGGTCCGGACTCAGCCTCACAAGCAACGGAATTCACTGTTGACCACCAAGATCAAGTTTCTCGTTTTTGCGATGCCGTGGTGGATGATGATGCCTGAAGCGTCGTCGTGGGCGCAGCAGGCCACTGGCGGCAAGCCCGGACCAATGCTCGACGCCGAAATGCAGGTGGTCGCCGAGTCGCCCGATCCGGGGAAGCTGTTCGTTTACGAACCGGCACTGGTGAAGCTTCCCACCGGCAGGCTGTTGGTGACCTTCGAGCACACACGGATTGACGCGAACGCCGAGGTGCCTCACCGGTTTCGCCTGGCCACCAGTGAAGATGCCGGTCGTACCTGGCGGCAGCTTCCTCCGCTCGATCTGCACTCCGCGCAGCCGTTTGTGCATAAGAGTGAGTTGTATCTTCTTGGAAACCTGGCCATCCGCCGCAACATCGTGATCCTGCGTTCCGGCGACGAAGGACGATCCTGGACCGGACCGGTCACGTTGTTCGAGGGAAGCTATTGGAACGCGCCCACCGGAGTCTTGATCAAGAAAGGGCGTCTCTACCGGTCCTTCAACCAGCACGAGAACGCCGACGGCACGCCAAATCTGCGAAATTACCAGGGATGCGTGATCATCGCTGGGAACCTCTCCCGGAATCTCCTGGACCCGGCCGCCTGGAGAATGTCCAACCGTCTGGACTACCCGGGGACCCCGCGGCTGTTGACCCGCGTTCCGGTCGCCGGAAGACGCGCGGACCACTGGCTGGAATCCAATCTGTTGGAGGTGAAGAGTGAGATTCGAGGTTTCCATCGGCTCCGCATTCCCGGCGGAGCAGGTCATGGCCGGACCCATCAATCAACCGCCGGACTGGCAGCGGTCACCAACCTTACGGATGACGGGAAGACCTTGAAACACAGCTTCGGGCAGTTCTATCCGATACCTGGAGCGCAGAACAAATTTCACATGATCCGCGACGAACCTTCCGGGTTGTATTGGATGGCGGGCAACATCCCCGTCGACTCGCTGGGACGCCCGCCGGGCGGCGATGACCGGCGGATCCTGATCCTGATGTACAGTGTCGATGCGCACAACTGGTTCCAAGCCGGCTGTGTGGCGATGAGCAAGAAGCCGCGCGAAGCTTACAACTACGCGTCCCTTCTGCCCGATGGTGATGACCTGCTGCTGGCGGTGCGAACGGCCCTGGGAGGCCGGCAGCCGCAAGCCAAGAGTACGCACATCACGTTTCACCGCGTGCGCGGTTTCCGCTCGCTCGCCCTTGATCTACCCGGCCGCCGTGAAGCTGGCGATTGACACCTGCTCAACGGAGCTCAGGGACCTTTCCTCGAGCGGCATGCCACGGTGAATTGTGCAGCCCCGAAACGTTGACCTCGTTGATGATGGTGGCCGAGAAGGAGCGGGTCCAACTCAACATCGCGTGAAATCTCTTTCGAGTGAGGTCGTTTCCGAATCCGGGAAGGGTTCCGGGCTCAAACCTCGGTCTATTCTGGTAGGACAACCCGGGCGGTGAGGGCACGAACCCACCCTACTTGAATCCAAAAGAATAGAGCTTGGCGTTCCGGATCCAGAAGCGCAGTTGAATGGAGCGACCCGCCAGTTCGCTGAGGTCGCTTCGACCCTGCCAACTGGCCTGGTGCGTTCCCGTAGTGGTCAGGGGATCGGATTGATCCAAGGAGAAACCGGACAAAGGCTGGACCTGATGATCCAGGATCTCCACCTTGACCTCCGCACGCCCGGCGCCGTAGTTGTGAGCGGCCGCTTCCAGGTTCACCTCGAGTGTCGTGCCTTCGAAGCTGAAGGGGTGGGTCAGCAGGATCCCCGGCCGCAGCTTACCGGCGTCGATGGAAACGAAGCCGTCTTCCGGCAGCGTGGCCAAACCGGGTGCCCGAATCGCCGATTCTCCGGCGTAAAAGAGCTGCTGGGGGCCCCTCCAATTGGCGCCTGTGTAGTAGATCCAGACCTTGCCGTCATGCATGATCGGTGCCGAGCAGTAGATGCTCACTTCGTCGAAGCTTCCGTGGTCCCCGTTTCGGACCAGAGGCTCGCGGAATGTTCTCTCGTAGTGCAACCCGTCGCGACTGAAGGCCAGGGTGGGGTAGTGGAGAGTGTTGGTGGTCCGAAAGATCCAGGGAAGGGCGATATAGACTCCCTCGTAGGCGACGACGGGGAAATTGTAGAATTCGGTATCGACATGATCCCGTTCGTCCGGCAGCAAGATATTCTGAGGCTGACTCCAGTTCTTCATATCGGGGCTCTCGGCCCTTCCCACGATGCGTTGTCCCAGGGGACAGGCCCGGTGGAGGCAGTTCTCGATATGAGCCGCATACACCTTCCGAATCGGATCCCATCCCATGTAGTGCGTGGGTCCCCAGCGGCCCGGCTCCGGCGTGGTATCCATCACCGGATTGTGGGGGTCGGGCGTCCACACGAAGCCGTCTCCTGAGTAGTACAGGTGGAGTTGCATGCCCGGTGGGTCGCTGGAGCGGGTTTGACCGATCGCCTTGTAGCGCCTCGCCGGATCTTTCTCGTTAGCGTCGAAGAAGGTCGGGGCCCGGCTGTCTGCGGGCAGAATGTTGTTGGAACGGGAGCCGTTGAACTCAACCCTGCCCAGATTCGGTTTGTCCCAGTGGACTCCGTCGTGGGAGGTCGCGTAGCAGAGACGGTAGTTGTACCGGCCGGGGTCGCCCACGTAGCGATAGGCTGCTTCCACCTGTTCCCGGACCGCGCCCTTGTCCGTCCATTGGTAATCGGTCAGCTCTCCGCCGCCGCGCTGGGCCCTGTATTGATCCGTGGTTCTGTACCATATCTTGAACAGGCCCTCTTCCTCGTCGTATAGAACCTTGGCGATGGGACTGAGACGGCCCTCCCAGGGGCGATCGGGCTTAACGACAGGATTCTTGGCCGACTTGATGGCCGGATTCAGCACCCGTTGGGCGTCGCTGAGGCTCTGGATCATGTAGTCGTCGACGAAGAGCTGTTTGCGGTTCCCAATCTCCAGCAGGCTTGGAGGTTCCGATGCTCCGTTAAGCGTCAGGAAGGTAAGCACAACTACACCGAGACTCGTTAAAAAGACGTGGCTTCTCATTTCGTTCCTCCCTTGAATAGTCGATTGACATAACGGGGCTGGGTGATCGCAGATTCCCAGGAACGGCCTTCCAAGACGAGACCTTCATATTCGGTACCTGGTTTGCCCCTGAAGGATTGCTCCATGGTTACTTCCTCTTTTCGGGTCACCGGACCGGTCGGGTAGTCGACTGGGATCGTGATCTGCTGGGTGGCCGCCACCGTCAACTTCACCGGAATCAGGTATTGACTTCGAGGACTTCGAACGTGCCTTCGAAGTCGAAGCCACGGATGGTTTTTTCCTCCCACGAAACTTTGCCTTCTTTCTTGACGACGCGTTTCAGAATCTTCGTTCCTCTTTTGCGCACGCTCCGTCTACTGCCCACCTGGCTCGGCACAAACGTCCGCACCTCATAGGCTTTCTCTGAGGCATCAGCTTCCTCGGCCGTGTGCGAGGTGAATAGTAATAATCCGACCAAGGCCGCAACAGGCAAACGCCACCTTCGTCCACGGGGCACGCCGACGGCCTTTCCACACTTCATCGCCGGATCTTTCAGTTTGCGGATTTCCAAGACTGAAACTTTAGTGTGATGAGTTGATTGTGAACAGTTCCCGAACCAACGGCAATCCTCGGAGTCACGCGCGGTTGGGAGGTCGCTGATTCGAAACTGGCTTGTCCTCCAACTTTCTTATTCGTTCAAATGCATGCGTCGATCCTCCCGCTGTTCCAGGAGTTGGCGGAAGGCGCCCTCTCTCAGGACCCCGCGTGAGTCGACGAGAATCTCTTTTCCAAAACGCTCCTTGCCAGCAGGCTGCGCACTCCGCCAGATCTCAATAGCGCGCTCTCGGGCCTTGCGCCGATGGTTGGAACTCCCGACGAAACTGTATTGGAATTTGGAATCCGGGCCAGCGGTGTCCGAAAACTCTGGTAGCTGCCTCAGGGATCGATATGCGGCAAACCGCACTGCATCGTAAGGGTCCTCCAATAGTTGGGCAAGATAGGGTCCCATCCAGTGTGAGCCAGAAGCCTGCTGGGCCGACTGCCAACCCATGCTCCAAGCAACCAGCGCACGCTGACCCGCGTCTCCACTCAGAATCCAGAGGATAAAGACGGCGATGCAGCGCTGATCATTTGTGAGTCGCGGTCCGGGGGGATCAGATACCATGCATCGAGATGATCGGAAGTCCACGCAAGGGTCTTATCCAGATGACATAGGTTGCACGCATTGGGTCGACCGGTCTGAAGGCTGGCGGTCACGGGACGGAGGCTGGACCAGGAACCGGGCACGGTCTTAAAGCGGTCCCATCACGAGGAGGATCAGAAACCAGTCCATGCGAGGTGTCGTGACATGCGTTCATCCGCGCGCCGCGGAAGAAGGGGCACGGGTCCTGGAGGCGGGGGGCAATGCCTTCGATTCCGCCGTGGCGACGGCCTTCGTCCAGATGATCCTGAACCCCCTCAGTTGTGGCCTGGGCGGCATGATCTCCGCCCACCTCTGGGCTCCCGGGAAGGGGGAGCATCGGGTCATCGACGGATGCGTTCGTGCCGGTTCACGGGTCCGGGAAGGCATGTGGGCCCAGGACTATCTGGGCGAAGCCGCCTTCAGCGGGAGCAGCCTGTTTCAGGACCACCGCAGCACCATGGGCTATACGTCCATCTGCACGCCTGCATCGGTGGCCGCTCTGGCCCAGGTCCAGCGGCGTTATTGCACCATGCCCTGGCCGGACCTCCTCGGACCCGCCGTGGGAATCGGGCGAGAGGGCTTTCCGGTCACTCCTCAGTTGGCAAAGCTTTTCTCAAGCCCGGGCGACCAGATCGAACCGGACACTCTGGACCGGATCCGGTCCAATTCCGAGTGCAGCCGGATCTATCTGCACCCTGACGGATCCCCCTTTCGGGCAGGCGAGATCCTCCGCAATCCCGACTACGCCGCAACCCTGGAACGGCTTGCGACCCACGGGCCCGAAGATTTCTATCGGGGCGAGCTGGGCCGGGAGATCTGGCGGGACCTGGAGGCAAACGGGGCCTACGTCTCCCGCCGGGACCTGGAATCCTACCGGCCGCATTCTTATGCCCCCCGCTCCTCCCGGTACCGAGAGTTTGAGATCTTCTCCAATGACCCGCCGGGCGCGGGCTTTCTGCTTCAGGAGGCCCTCAATGTGCTGGACGGTCTGGACCTGTCCAGGCTCGAGCCTGGCGGTCTGCAGTACCTGAGCTACCTGGCATCGACTCTTCAACTCGTGGATCGGGACCGGCGGGACTACCTGGGCGACCCGGAAGCCGTGGGTGAAGAGCCAGGGCAAGTCCTGATCTCTCGGGAAAGGGCTCACGAAGTGCGGAATGCTGTCCTTGAGGGAGCGGTCGGGACGACGGATACGGATCATCAGGCGCCCGACACGACTCACCTGAACGTCGTGGACCGGGACGGCAATGTGGCCGCCATCACCCACAGCCTGGGCGGATTCTCCGGCATCATCACGCCCGAGCTGGGCTTCATCTACAACAATGCCATGAACCGTTACGATCCCCGTCCCGGACATGCCAGCTCCCTGGCTCCGGGGAAGGCCCGCATGCACCTGATGATGCCGGCCCTCATCTTTCAGGAGGAACAGGCGGCCATGGTGCTGGGGGCACCTGGAGGAAATGCCATTTTGAGCGCTCTCGTGCAAGTCTTCATCAATGTCGTCGAATTTGGAATGGGCGCCGTGGACGCGGTCTCGGCCCCTCGGATCCATGCCGAGGGGCGGACCGTCTGGTGCGAGGGCCGGACCCCGGTGGAGACCTGTGACGCGTTGCGGCGGCGGGGATTCACCGTCGTAAGGGACCCGGCGCCGTTGGCTCGCAGGCTGGGTTTGGCTCAATTGGTCGTGGTCGGGCCGGACGGCCGCCTGGATGGTGGATCGGACCCACGGGGCGAGAGCGGGGTGGCCTATGCGCTGGTTTGACGGGCCTGTCGACTGAGTGGAACTCGGGATAATGCGAGGGGTTGACGTTGGACGTTACGGCGCCCTTTCGGGCGAGCAGAGGAGGTAAGGACCGTGCAACTGTTTCAGCCATTCGAGATGGAACGCATGATGTCCCGGTTCGAGCAGGAGGTGGAATACAATCTGTCGGAGAGCGGCGCCCATCCGGTCCTGCTCCGGGAACTCGTCGATCGGGAGAACGGCTACCTACAGGATCTGCTGGACACCGATCTGAACTATCCCCACACCAACGGAATCCCTCAGCTTCGGCAAAACATTGCGCGGCTCTATCCGGGCGGAACGCCTGAGAACGTCCTGGTGACGGTCGGGGCCATCGAAGCCAACTACCTCGTGATGAGAACCCTTCTTGCGCCCGGCGACGAGATCGTCGTCATGCTCCCGAACTACATGCAGATCTGGGGACTGGGAAAAAACCATGGTCTTGCCTTGAAGACCTTTCATCTGCGGGAGGAGACGGGCTGGGCCCCCGATCTGGCGGAACTGGAGTCCGTGGTGACGGCCCACACCCGGCTGATAGCAGTGTGCAATCCCAACAACCCGACCGGGCGCGTCCTCTCCGGCGCCGAGATGCAAGCCATCATCGACATCGCCGACCGGGCCGGGAGCTGGATCCTGGCCGATGAAGTCTATGCCGGGGCCGAGCGCCTCACCGACGAGGAGACGCCAACGTTTTATGGACGGTACGACAAGGTCCTGGCAACAGGGAGTCTGAGCAAGGCCTACGGGCTGCCGGGCCTCAGGATCGGCTGGGTCGTGGCGCCGGCCGGCATCGTGGATGAAATCTGGGCGCGGCATGAATACACGACCATCAGTGCGACCATGCTTTCCAACCGGCTGGCGGCCCTGGCCCTGTCTCCCGAAGTTCGCCCCTGGCTGGTGCGGCGCACCCGTTCCTACATCCGGCGGGGTTATCCGGTCCTCCAGAGCTGGTTGGACCGGCATCCGGGTACCTTCAGCCTGAGGCCACCGGACGCCGGGGCGATTGCCTTCATTCGTTACCGTTTGGCGATCAACTCGACCCGGCTGGCGGAACGGCTCGCCTTGGAAAAGGGTGTCCTGATCATGCCCGGGGATCACTTTGGAGTCGATCGCTTCCTGCGCGTGAGTTTCGGCCTGCCGCACAGTTACCTGCGGCCTGGACTGGCCCGAATTCACGATATGATCGAGGAACTGCAGGTTCGATGAAAGGAGCGGGAAAAGCCCAGGAGGATCACCCATGATCACATCCGCCAAGACACCGGTTGCGGTTCTCTCACTCGTGGGCTTGCTGGCATCGGGAGCCGGGTTCCCGGCGGCCGGATCTTCGAGTGTGTTGGATCCACCCGTCCTGCTCCCCGACGGGACGGAGTTCCGGACCTGGGAGGATGTGACCGAGTACAAGCGGGTCTACTACGTGGATCAGCGCCACCCTGCGGCCGCGGACGACAATCCGGGTACGGAAGAGGCTCCTTTCCTGACCATCCAACGTGCGGCGGACGTGGTCCGGCCCGCGGAAAAGGTCTTGATCAAATCGGGCCTCTACCGGGAGTGGGTCCGGCCCCGGCGGGGGGGCACGGGTCCGGACGCGATGGTCAGCTTCGAGGCGGCGCCGGGCGCGGAGGCCGTCATCAGCGGGTCCGAAATCCTGCGGGCCACCTGGACCAACTCGGGACGGACCAAGTCGGCGAACGTCTGGAAGGCGAAACTGCCCGCCGAGTTCTTCGGCGACGGCCACCCTTTTGCCACCGTCAACACCTCCGACGCCGACTTCGCGGTCATGCGCTGGGCCAGGGCGGAGCGGGGGAGAATCCCCCACACCCTGCCGCGGGCCATGGTGCTTTAGGACGGACGGCGACTGACTCAGTTGGCCCGGATCGAGGAGTTGCACCGGGTCGCCGGCACGTTCTGGATCGATCGAGAGAACCGGCAACTGCACCTCAACCCGTTCGATCCCAGGAACCCCGAAACCCGGCGGATCGAGGTGACCACACGACAGTTCCTGATCAACCCGCTGGTGAAGAGGATGGGATACATCCGGATCAAGGGGCTCACATTCGAGCATGCCGGCAATGGTTTCATTCGCTCCGGAAACGGCGCCATCACGACCTGGGGTGGCCACCATTGGATCATCGACGACAACACGGTCCGGCACATCAATGCGGTGGGTATCGAGATCGGAGCGTTCACCGAAGAGGGCCCCAAGGCAGGGAACCGGAACGAGCTGGCGATGACCACCGGTGACCATCTGGTACGCCGCAACCATGTGTACGATTGCGGCACCGGCGGCATTCAGGGAACGGTCGTCTCCCGGAGTCTGGTGTCCGACAATCACATCCACGATTGCGGATGGCAGGACGTCGAGCGTTACTGGGAGGTGGCGGGCATCAAGCTCCTGATCATGCTGGATTCCGTCGTCACGCGAAATCACGTTCACGATTGCTATGCTTCGGCGGGAATCTGGATCGATTTCGCGAACCGGAACACGCGGGTCACCCGGAATCTGATTCACGACATCTCGAGCTATGCCGGGGCGCTCTTCTTCGAGGCCTCGAACGTCCTCAACCTGATCGACCACAACGTCGTCTACAACGTCCAGGGCTCCGGGTTCTACCTGCATGACTCGGATCGTCTCCTGGTGACTCACAACCTGCTGGTGAACTGCGCTCCGTACGGGATTCGCATGACCAAGACCAAGACCCGGGACCGGATGGGCGTTTCCAAACACAACCGCGTGATCAACAACGTGGTCGCTCAGTGTCCGGTGCCGTTCGAATACGCCAATACGGAGAACGTCTCGGATTACAACGTCATCTCCGGCGGAGGACAGAACTTCAGCTTGGCCAAGTGGCAGTCGACCGGCCTGGACACCCACAGCCGATCGGCTGACCTCGACAATTCGATCGGTCCCGAGCACGGGATCCTGTCCTGGTCTGCTCGGAGTGACAAGGTTCTGACGGTGACCCGCGACGAGCGGATGGGATTCGACTACTTCGGCCGGATGTATCTCGGAAATGTGATTGCGGTGGGACCCTTCAAGGAAGGTTGGAGCCCGGTCCACCGCCGGTTGAAGCTCATCCCCAATAAATAAAAGCCGTTCGGGGGAGGGAAGACCGGCTGCGGCAGAATCCCCGACCTCAATCGCAAAACCACCGGCCGGCGGTGAAGTACGGGCAACACCCGGGCCGGTGGGATCAGCCGCCGCCTTCGGAGTTCCCGGAGAGACGGGTTCGCTCCGTCCGGGTGGCCTGGAGATCCACTGCCTTGCCTGACGCGTCCAGGACGACGCCGTAGGTGTCCCGGGCTCTTTCCGGCGTCACTTTGCCTTGTGTCACATCCCGCAGCACCTGCTCGGGGTCCCGCTCCAGGGCCGGCCCGTAGCCTCCTCCTCCCGGCGTCCGATAGCTGATGACGGAATCGGGCTGGAGGTGCAACGTGACCTTGGAAGGGAGTTCCTTCGCTTCTCCGTTCGGATTGAGAATGTACTTGGATGGAGACCCGCTCCCTCCTCCAAACAGCCCCCAAGGCGCGAACTTTCGATTGTCGGAGAAGACCGTGAGCGTGGCCTCGTGGCCGGGGAATTTCCAGTCCCGCCTCAGACCCAATCCTCCCCGGTAGCGGCCGGCCCCTTCCGAGTCCGGGATCAACTCGTAACGGGTGATCATGAAGGGCAGGTTGTTCTCCGTCTCCTCGATCGCCGAGTTCTCCGTGTTCTGGACATGGGACTGGACGGCGTCCATTCCGTCCTTGGTGGGAAGGCCTCCCCAGCCGCCGGCCATGGTCTCGATGAAGGTGTAGTACTCGCCGGTGCGGGGATCGGTTCCCCCGCAGGCCATGTGGCAGTTGATGCTCTTGGTGCTGGCCATGACCTTGTCCGGCATCGCGTCCGCAAGCGCACGAAACCCCAGGCAGCAGAGGCGCATGACCACTTCCCAGCCCCCGACGACGCCCACTGGAGGAACCGCGTTCACCACGGTCCCCGGAGGCGCCTTGACGTCGATGAGCCGGTAGAAGCCCTCGTTGGTGGGGATGTCGGAATCGATCAGGCACTTGACGACGTAGGCCAGCGGCGAATAGGTCTGGGTCAGGGTGGCGTTCATGGGAGAGCTGCGCTGCGCGTCCGTCCCGGTGAGGTCGAACGAGACCCGCCCCTCCTTGATCTCCACCTTCAGTACCAGTCGAATCGGGCGATCCGACACCCCGTCATCGTCCAGCAGGGCCTCCGCTTCGTAGACCCCGTCCGGCAGTTTCGAGATCTCGGCGCGGGCCCAGCGCTCGGTGTACTCGATCAGCTCATCGACGAAGGTCTCCACCGAATCGGTGCCGAATCTGGTCAGGATCTCAGCCATCCGTTTCTGTCCCAGCAGCGAGGCGGCAATCTGAGCCCGAAAGTCTCCCGTGGACTGGCGGGGCGAGCGGATGTTGGCCAGGATGAGGCGGAAGACGTCGTCGACGATCTCCCCTTCGGAGACCAGCTTGGCCGGCGGAATGATGATCCCCTCCTGGTAGAGCTCCGTGGAAATGCAGTAACCACCCGGCGCATAACCGCCGATGTCGACATGGTGCGCTATGGTGGCTGCGTACCCCTGGATCTTCCCGCCGCTGAAAAAGGGCGCCATGATAGCCACGTCATTGAGGTGCACGCCGCCCCGGTAGGGGTGGTTCATGACCAGCGCGTCCCCCGGCCGAAGCTTCTCGATCCCGTATTGCCGGATCGTGTTCGGGATCATTCTGGACATGGAGGCCAGGTGCACCGGCTGGGAGAAGGACTGGGCGATGATGCGGAGCTTGGAGTCGAAGAGGGCACAGGAGAAGTCGGAACGGGTCTTGATGTTGGTCGAATAGGCCGCCTTTCTCAAGGCGGCGCCCATCTCGTCAGCGGCGGCTTCGAAGGCGCTGCGCATCACTTCGAACCGGATGGGATCCATATTGAGGGCCGCGGCCGTCGTCTCCATCCCCTTGGTCTCGCTCATACTGAAGTTTCCCGGATCAGAATGTTGCCGTGGAGGTCCACTTCCGCCTGGTAGTCCGGATGAAGGACCACCGTCGAATCCACCTCCTCCACGATGGCCGGCCCCGCGATGCGGTCTCCCGATTTGAGCCCGTAGCGGTCGTAGACCTTGCATGGAACCGCTCCACCGCACTCGGCAAAGTGGACGGGACGCTCATTCTTGACGGCATCGCCGGCGTCCCCCGATCCCTGTTCGAGCCGGCGCAAACGGGGCTGCCGGATCTTGCCGACTGCGGTCAGCCTCAGAGCGACCGCTTCCGTCGGCTCGGTGTCGTCGGCATAGCCGTAAGCCCGCTCATGCTCCCGGTAGAACGCCGCGTTCACGGTTTTTTATGTCGCCCTCAGTCAGATCGCGGTTCGGAATCTCGATCTTCAGTTCGTATCCCTGACCCACGTATCTCATGTCCAGATAGTGGGCAAAGGTGATGTCTTCCTCGGAAATCCCTTCGGAGAACAGGACCTCCCTGCCACGTTCGGCCATTCCGAGAAGGATCGGTTGAGAAGCTCGAGGTCCAGTGAAGCGATCTGCTGATGAAAAGCCCGGACGTAATCGTGCTTGATGTCGCTGACCAGCAATCCCAGGGCGGAGGGTCACTCCGGGGCTCATGGGAATGAGGACCTTGGGAATCCCCAACTCCCGGGCCAAGCCGTTGGCGTGCATGGGCCCGGCGCCTCCGAAGGCGACCAGCACGAAGTCCCGTGGATCGAAGCCCCTCTGGACCGAGATGGTGCGGACGGCGCCGATCATGTTGGCGTTGGCGATCTCGATGATCCCGTTGGCCGTCTCCACCATGCCCAATCCCAGCCGCACGGCCAATTTGCGGACTGCCGCTTCTGCAAGCTCCGGATCGAGCTTCTGCTCCCCTCCGATGAAGTAATCCGGGTTGAGCCGTCCCAGCACCAGATTGGCGTCGGTGATGCAGGGCTCCTGCTGGCCTTGGCCGTAACAGGCCGGGCCCGGATCGGCCCCGCCGCTCCGCGGCCCCACTCGCAGCGCGCCTCCCGGATCGATCCAGGCAATGCTTCCACCGCCGGCGCCGATCTCCACCAGGTCGACCACGGGAGTCCTGACCGGGTAGCCCGCGCCCTTGCTCTCCGCCACGGCTTCGCTGCCGACTTCGAAATGCGGCGCGATCTTGACGGTTCCCCCTTCACCAGGCCGACCTTGGCCGTGGTTCCCCCCATGTCGAAACTGATGACGTCGCGGGTGCCGACCAAGTCTCCCAGGTAACGAGTTGCGATGACCCCCGCCGCCGGTCCCGATTCGATCAGATGCACCGGTTCCCGCTTGGCCACGTCGGAGACCATGACCCCGCCCGCAGAGGTCATCAGGTGGCAGTCCCACGCCGACTCCCAGGCGGGTCAACCGGTTCTCCAGGTTCTCCAGGTAGCGCGTCACGATCGGCATCACCACGGCGTTGATGGCGGTGGTGCTGGCGCGAAAGTATTCCCTCATCTCGGGGCAGAGATCGGACGAGATGGATAAAAAAACTCCCGGAAGTTCCTCCCGGAGGAGGTCGCGGACCCGTTTCTCGTGCGCCGGGTTGACATACGAATGCAGCAGGCAGACCGCCACCGATTCGACGGCGGCTTCTTTCATACGGCGGGCCACATCCCGGACGGACCCCTCATCCAGGGAGGAGAGGACCTGACCGGCATAGTCGAGGCGCTCCGGAACCCCGTAGCATCGATTCCGGGGAATCACGGGCTTCGGCTTCTCGCAGAAGATGTCGTAGAGTCTGGGCCGGATCTGGCGGGCGATTTCCAGGACGTCCCGGAATCCTTCGGTCGCCACCAAGGCCGTCCGGGCTCCTTTGCCCTCGATCAGGGTATTGGTCGCCACGGTCGTCCCATGGACGTTGTAGGTAACGTCCGCGGCAGCCACCCTCGATTCTCTCAAGGCGCGTTCCACCGTGTTCAGAAACCCGACCGAGGGGTCGCTGGGAGTGCTGGCCATTTTCACCAGCCGCAACTCTCCGGTGGACTCGTCCATCATGACCAGATCCGTGAACGTTCCCCCGATGTCCACACCGATTCGATAGCTGTTCATATTCCTGACCTTGACCCGGCGTGAATCCTGCCCGGGGCCGGCATTGGCGCTTTCGTAGCCAGCCCACTACTATACCGCAATCAGCCGCCATGATCCCCTCATGCCGGGCTCCTTGGATTGTGTTCCGGGCTCCGAACACTCTCGGACGGCACCGCGACAGGCCCTTAGAATTCTTGTCATCGCCCGGATCCGTTCCCTACAATCTACTGGATTTTGGCAACGGCACCAGGAAGGAGGAACCCCACGAGAAGAGGGAACCGTCGGGAACCGGCTCAACGCGGAAGCGCTCGCGCCTCTTGTCTCCAACCCTTCCGCCTGGTCTCGCCGTTGCGAATCACCTGGTGGACCTGCCCCTTTCTTCTATTGGTAACGATTTGGGCCACCCACGCATTGATCCGTGGCCAGGGAGAGATCCGCCAGCTGATCGAGACCGGCCGGCTCCTCGAAGCCAAGGAGTTGGTCCAGAAGAAACTGGAAGAAGACCCGTCCAGCCCCGACTGGCTGTACTGGAAAGCGGCCATCGCCTTCGCCTCAGGAGACTTTGCCGAGGCGGAGAGGACGCTACAACACGTGGTCCGGAGCCAGGCTGCGTCGGGAACACATTTGTTGTTGCTGGGGGAGATCCATGACCGGAAACAGCATTGGAAGGAAGCCTCTGGAGCTTACCGGCGCGCGTTGGCTTTTCCGCACGGGCCCGACCTGTTGATTCGATTGGCGCGATCCGAATTTCGCGCGGGGAATCCGCCGGCCGTCATCGAGACACTCCGGCCCCTGGCAGAGTCACCCGAAGCCACCGGCGAGGCGCACTTTCTGCTGGCGCTCTCATATGGCCGGCAGGGAGACCTGGAACAATCCGTCGCTCACCTGTCGAAGGCCGTCGAAAAGCAACCGGACGCCGCCTCCTATCGATTCCAGTATGCGCTCGCCCTGGCCGAGAGTGGGCAGATGGAGAACGCGATGAAGGAACTCCGCAGAACCCTCGTACTGGAGCCCAATCTGGCCATGGCCCACTTCTACCTGGGGCAGATCCTGCACAATATGAACCTCCGCAACGACGCCTTGGCGGCGCTGCAGCGGGCGGAGCGTCTGCAACCCGGGATTCCTCATCTGGCCTTCAGCCTGGGACTGCTCTACAAGCTCCAAGGGGACTTTGACCAGGCGATCCCGAAGTTTGAGAAGGAGATCGCCGCCGGAACCGATCACCCACCAGCTCATTTCCATTTGGCGGAGATTCTCTTTCGGAGGAACCAGACACGGCGGAGCGAGGAGTTGATCAAGCGGGCCATCGCACTCCAACCGGGAATGGCCGACTATCATCTGCTGGCGACGGAGATCGCCCTCGCGGCCGATCGGCTGGAAGAAGCCGAAGTGCAGGTCAAGACGGCCATCGGTTCGGACCCCAACTCCGGCCGTGCCCATTACCTCCGGGGGAGAGTCCTGCAGGCCATGGGCCGGACCCGGGAGGCGGGAAGCGCCTTCGAACTCTCCCGAAAGCTGATGGACGGACGGAGGGAAGGCGCTCCCGCACCATGAGAACGGCGGTCCTCCTCCTGTCGCTGTCTGTGGTCCAGGCCTTGAGCCAAACCGGCTCGCTTCAGTTCAGAGAGGGCGCGGCGGAGGCGGGGATCGAATTCCATTTCGTGAGTGGTTCGCCCGATAAACCGTTCATCATCGAGTCGATCAGCGGCGGCGTCGCCCTGTTCGACTATGACAACGACGGATGGCTGGACATCTATCTGGTCAACGGGAACACCGTCGAGAAGTTTCTGAAAGCAAAACGCACCGTCCGGAACGCCCTCTACCGGAACCGGGGAGACGGCACATTCCTCGACGTCACGCTCCAGGCCGGCGTCTCGGGAGGCCCGTGGGACATGGGAGCGGTGGCGGCCGATGTGGACAATGACGGCTTCAAGGATCTCTTTCTCACCGGGTTCGATCGAAACACGTTGTTCCGAAACAACGGCGACGGCAGCTTCAGCGACATTACGGCCTCGTCGGGTCTGGCCGACAAGCGGTGGGGCGCCGGCGCCGCTTTCGGCGACTATGACGCGGACGGCTTGCTCGACCTGTACGTGGCCCGTTACGTGGAGTTCGACCCGCGCCGTCCTCCCCCTCCCACACCTAAGTTTTGCAGTTACCGGGGGATCTCTGTTCAATGCGGGCCCCGCGGCATGCCGGGAGCGGAAGATTCGCTCTACAAGAACCTGGGTGGCGGCCGGTTCCGGGACGTGAGCCGGGAGGCCGGCATTTTGACCGGTTCCACCTACTACGGCTTGGGTTGCATCTGGTTCGACTACGACGACGATGGCGATCAGGACATTTTTGTAGCCAACGACTCCTGTCCCAACTTCCTGTTCCGGAACGAGAAGAGCCGATTCGTCGAGGTGGCGATGGAGTCCGGGGTTGCGCTGGGCGAGAACGGAAACGAACAGGACGGCATGGGGATCGCAGTGGGAGACGTGAACCGCGACGGACGGCTCGATCTGGTGCAGACCAACTTCTCGGAGGACAACAACACGCTGTACGTGAACCGGGGATCCTTCTTCACGGACTCCAGTTACCGGTGGGGACTGGGGGAGACCACCTGGCAATACCTGGGCTGGGGGACCTTCCTCTTCGATGCGGACCTGGACGGGTGGCTCGACCTCTTCATCGCCAACGGGCACGTCTATCCCCAGGTGGACAAACACCAGATTGGGACATCTCTCCGGCAGCGCGATCTTCTCTTCCGAAACGAAGAGGGACGGCGGCTGGTCGAGGTGGGCCGGCAGGCGGGTCTGGTCAAGCTGGAGAACACCCGCGGGTCAGCGGTGGGAGACCTGAACAACGACGGCAGACCGGACATCGTCGTCAACCACATGGATTCGTCCGCCGGCCTGTACTGGAACCGGACCCAGACCGGAAGGCGGCACTGGATCGGCTTCAAGTTGACCGGATCGGTCTCCAACCGCGACGCGGTGGGCGCCCGCGTGACGGTTTCCGCAGGGGGATTACGGCAAGTGGCCGTCGTGCGGAGCGGCTCCAGCTACCTCTCTCACAACGATCACCGGCTGTTGTTCGGAACGGGGAATCACCAAGTCGAACAAGTAACGATTCGCTGGCCCAGCGGCAGAACGCAAATTCTGAAAAATTGGACGCTCGACACCTATAATCGAGTGACGGAACCGAAACTTCCCTGAACTGCCGGCATGCCGTTATCGAGGATTTCCCCCATTTTTCGTAAGGTCAGGCGAACAGGGGAAGGAGGTTCAGACGAGGATCGGGTGAAAGCGGTCCAATTTCCCGTCGTACGCCCACACAACAATTGTTTGATCCCATCCGCAATAGCGTAGAATCGGAACTCGGGAATGCCGTAGATCCGCCTGGCTGGAAACGTCAATGGAAAAGTGACCGGCGGGATCACACAAGAGTGAGCCATCCTGGGGTTAGAAATTAGGAAACTATATGGATGGCTACCCAAGTCTGGTGTCAGGGTCCAGACACATGTGGGACTCAGGTGCAGGGATGAGGTCCCGCTCGAGAAGGGGTTGAAAAGGCCTCGGGAGAGAGGCTGAGAATCTGCGGTTTACCGCAATCGGCAGTCGGAGGTGAAGTCGGCCATGCCCAATTACCAAGGAGTCACGTTCCACCCGTGGGTGGGAGCAAGCTACGGTCGAGACAACCGATTCGGCGGCGTTCGTCTGCTGATTCTAGGCGAGTCGCACTACGGCATCGGGGAAGAGCACCACAACACCACTCAAGACGTCGTCCGTTGCTGGGGTCAAGAGTTGCCTGAACTGCGCGGCAACGAACATCGGCACATGGGTTTCTTCACGAAGACATCCAAGCTGCTGCGCCGCGATTCGGGGGAGCTGACCCAACCGGACCGCGAAGCCATATGGGAGGATGTGGCCTTCTACAACTTCGTCCAGACCTTCGTAGGCGACTGCCCCCGCACACGTCCTACCGGCAACCAATGGCGCGACGCGCAAGAACCGCTCGATACCGTTCTATCGGTTCTAGATCCCGATGCCATGCTGGTGCTCGGCTATGGGCTAGCGTGGCAAATGTGCGCCCTGGATGCGCAGTGGACGACCATCACCTACGGCGCTAGCCGTACTGTCCATGCCGCCGTAGTCATGCACCCGTCGGGCCCCATGCGGTACGACAAGAACATGTGTATCTTCGAGGATCTACTTCGCCGTGCCCGCGTGTAGTCGAGAATGACGAACACGGGGTTGCGGGGGCTTGGGTAGCCATCCATATAATTCGCCAAACGGCGGAATCACCTCAAATCAACGAAATCAGGATGGTCACGGAATCTGAGATGTGGGACGGTCATACCAGATTCTGGTGAGGGAATGTCCCTCTCATGGGGACACCTTAGCAACCTCAGTCACAAGTTTGTCCCAACTAGCCTTGGCCAATGGAGAGTTCCAGCCTGGACGATAATAGGGTGAAACGTACTCTCCGATGTTGGATGCGTGCGGAACATACTTCTTGAGTCGATTGACGCGAGAGTGCACCTCGGTTCCCATTGCTGCTATGACAGCATGGGGGAAGAGGAGCAGTTGACGCAAGAGATACCACTCACCACAGCACTGCTCAACCTTTGTCCACTTCTTAGCCTTTGCCCTCGGGGGTTTGACGGAACACAAGACCGAGTTGGTAATCCACACCTTCCGCATTGCTTCCTGCCACGATCCACAAAAACATTTCTGGATGATTGACCTTGTGTTTGCGTGTCCTGGATCGTCACCGTGCCGATATCGCTGGCCAGCATACGCAAACGCTGAGTCAATTCCACTGGTGTGATCCTCATCGCTTCCAGGGTTATTCGGCTGTGCCAACACCATCACCAAGCGGACTTCAGACAAATCACCAAGAGCTCCGTAGAAACCCCGTGGCACGTGTCCGGCTGCTGAATTCCATGGCATGACAAGCCCATTGCACGCTCTGCTGAACCCCTTACAAGGATAATATGCGGGTTCGAGTATTCTCCTTAGTTCAGCGTTCATTGTGTTGACTTCCGTTCAAACGTGAACCGAGAGCATCGGGCACGACAGAACTCTCACCGGTGATCTTCTCGGTCGCTGGACATCCCGACCCAGGGTAGATCATTCCTTCTCTCAGAGGGGCGCCCTCCCCCGCGTCTCCTCAGGGTGATCCGTTCCCTGACTTGGGTACGACCAAGCACAATTGACGTGTCCTAAGTTGAGACCCCGCAATCTCGCCCACACAATACCGAGATCGCCGTAAAAAACGGACTCCGAATCGTCCTTCCCTGCGCTCCTCGATCGCGCACGGCCCGGCTTCCCGCTTTGCCGCTCATGAGTCCTTCTTCGCCCGAATCTCCATGGAAACGTCAATGGAAAAGCGACCCGGAGTGACGATGAACATTGGCTGTGGATGGATGGGAGCTTTGACTTGGCACAGGCTTGGCTGAGAGACACGTTGCGAGTCAGACTAAGTGTTTCGGTGCGGGACAGTCTCTCCAAGCAGCGAAGGGTCAACTTGCTCCAACCCGCGGCACAGTCGAGAGTCGGCTTGGCGGTTCGGACCATCGGCGATAGTTGGACGTGCCAGGATGTATGAGACTCGATTTGACATGGGTCGGGGCAAGCATAGTGCCGCTACTCACCTTACGGGCTCCGGCCGCGTTTCGGCGTTGCCAAGTCCCGGGACAGATTTTCGCAGAGGCCGATTGCTGTCAGACAGAACGCAGCTGCGATTGGCACCGAAACGGTGTCGCCCTCCTTGTGCTGTCCGAAGTCACCAACGGATTGGAGGTGGTCTACGAGCAAGTACGTTGGCTTTGTTACAAATTGGGAGACTGGGGCGTGTTCCTCCGTCCCAGTGATGAGACGCAGGAGGTTGCACTGCTGTCCGCGTCTCCGGGGGACTCTGTCGTATCTCACCCCAAGAAACTTCCACGCGCCCGGCAGGGATCTGTCCAGCGGGAGTTCGGCGACCCAGATTAGATTCAAGGCTCGTTCAGCGATGCTCCGCATCCAGACTACGGAGTGGGACGCATCGGGATGCAGGTCTCGGATTGCCCGCTCGACGTATCCTCGAAGCTCCAGATCCACCCCACCGACTTGTGCAAGACGGAGTTCAAGCAAGCTTCGAATGTTGCCCTCGAAACGCTCCGCATCGCCGAACAGGCGGCGCAGGTTCTCCACGTCACTCGCTTGATGCCTCGCGTATGTGGCCATCAACCGGCACGATGAGCGGAGTTTGATTCTGGACGAATCGGCGAACCCGCGCAGTTCAAGATCCCGCCTCCGCTGATCTGGTACTTCGGAAAGTGGCATGTCGCGGTCGGCGAGTGCAGCCAGATCGGCCTGAAGTTCGATGGAGCAGTTTTCCCAGAGAACTGCCAGTAGCTCCCGCCGTTCTTCGACGATCACACCCGCGGCCCTGTCCACGTCCAGCTTGGAGAGCGTCACCCCTTCGCGAGCTCCGGCAAAAAGTCGATCGGCCAGCGCCGCCGAGAGTACCGGGACGCCTCCGGTCCAGTTGCGAATCTCCTTGCGCGCAGACCTGTCAAGTTGAACCCTTCTTGAGTTGAAAGGACTGAGGAATCCGCTCCAGTCATGGCGTTGGAAGCAGCCGACCGTGAGCGGCGTATCGTAGAAAATTTCCCAGAAATCCGAGGTCCGAGAGTCCTCGGTCCTGCAGAGCTCGCGGAGCCTTCTTCGGCTTCCCGTCACCAAGCGAAGGCTCGCCCGCTGACCAAGGTCGCGCATTTCGGACCAGAGGTTCCCCGTGATTCCGCTCCCGGCAAGAACGTGGTCGAACCCATCGAGTACGGCGAGGATGCGGAGCCCCTTTTTTTCCAGTTCCTCCAAGACGAGACGAAGAAGTTCGCCGAGTTCCTCTTCTTCGAGCGCCAAGTCTTCGGAAAGATCAGGCTGCACCGGTTTGAGCGCCTCCTTGACTCGTGCTGCAAAGCGTCGTCGAAACTCGACATCTGTCTGGGGCGTACCATGCCGGAGGTCCCAGTACAGCGCTGTGAGGTAATGATCGCGTCCAGACTCGAAGTGGGAAGCAAGGTGTTTCAGAAGAACCGACTTCCCAAACAATGGAGGACCCACGACGCACATATGATCCGGCATTGCCTTGATCAAGTGCCGAAGAATGTCCTCGAAGAGTTGCTCACGACCGAGCATCGGTGGAACGCCCACCCCGAGGACTCGGTAAGGACTGGAACTCATCGCTCATCCTCCGCCGGCGTCGCGGACGCGTACCCATGTCCCGCGCCATAGCCACTCCCGTCAGATAGCCCGCGACCGCCACCGCTCCCATAACCGTAACCGGAGCCATCATCCAGTGCTTCGCTCTCCCGGACCGCCCGTTGTCGCTGGTCCTCGAAGTCGATGTTGCGTCGGATCCACTTGGCCATCAATGGAATCGCGATCGCGTACGCCGAGCCGCGCGTTGTGCCTTGATGTCGGAGGAGTTCCAGCTCGCAGAGGAACTCCAGATCCTCTCCCAACCGATCGCTTCGCGGCAGGACGATACTGAACTCTTCAAGCTTCGCTTCCAACAAGCTCAGTGTGACGGGATCCGGATCACGCTCAAGGTGCTGACATAGCGCCAGAATGAACCGCTTGCGCTCACTTGCGGCATAACCCCACAACGTGCGGAAGTGTTCGTTGTCCTCGACCATTACTTCAGCGGCGGTGCCTACATCGCCTACCGTCACCGATCGCTTTTCCAAACGGGCGGCGCGCTCGAAGATCCGATTACACAGGGATTGGATGAGGAAAGGCTGTCGGGAACAGAGTTCGACCACACGATCCCTCGCCTCAGGGACGTACGAGAGGCGTCCCTCTATCGGCCGGGTCACGAGGAGGCGGGCATCCTTCTCCGGAAGCTCACTTACCGGGATTCGGTGACCGAAACCGAAAAGCGCGGACCAATATTCCTCCCGGAGTCGCTTCAGGCGGCGGGTGCCGGAGAGCACGGCAGACATGCCAGGATACGTGTGGAGCAGGTAACGAATGTTCTCTGGGACCTGGGGGCTGGTGATGCCGGTGTCGATCCCCTCCTGTAGCTTGTCGAACTCATCCAGCATGAGCAGCACACGCCTTGGACTCGCAGCCTCAAGAACATCCTGCAGGAACAACTCGAATACTTCGAAAGGTCGACGTACGGAGAACGCTTTGGATAGGGCCCTGACAAGCGCAACTCTGAACCGCTTCTCAGGGTCAGGAGGTTCAGTGTTGGGGAACCAGACTCGAAGACCCGCGTTGTGGGCAGCCATAAAGACATCGCGAGCCATCAGTCGGAACACTTCATTCGTGGGTAGTCCGGCTCTGCACTCGTGACCCTCGCCGCCCTGGAATGAGCAGTTCACAGTAACCCATCCCGGGAGGACGCCAGGGGCCTCCAGTCGTTTCAGAATCGACGTCTTCCCGGTTCTCCGGTTCCCTTCCAGGAGGATCACGTTGGCCCGGTGGCTGGCCGAGAGCTGGCGCCGGATCGTGTCGATGATGTCCTGACGGCCGAAGAACATCGCTTCCTGATCAATCGGGCTTCCGACGATGTACGGGCTGGTCCCGAGTTCAGCGAGGCGGACGGCCTCCCGTGTGGAGCGGACGTCGACCGCCAATGGTGCTTCGCCGGAGACCGGTCGTCCATCAAGACGGTCCGCTCGCCATCGGAGCCGAAACGGAAATGGACCGGGCATCGCTCTGGCCGGAACCCGTGCCGAGAAACTCACCTCCTGCTCGTTGGCCAAGTACCAGACTCGGGCCGATCCGACATCCGGAGAGGTGGAGACCTCGACGTTGCGGAGCGCGAGGGGTGACCGGTTCTCGAGGCGCACCTGGATCTCGTTGTCGGTCCCCGCCGATACTGCATCGGGTTCCACGTTCGGCTCCAGCCTAATGTCGTCCAGGATCGACGCCAATTCCATTCGGACGAGTCGGGAGATCCTTCTGGTGACATCCCTCGCGGACTCAATGGCCGGCAGCGACGACTCGCTGAGAGCCGACCGAATGGCATTGAGGCGGAGCTTTGCACTGTCGAGAATCGCCATCCGGCCAGACCCCGGCGGCACGTGATCCAGGCCCTGCAACGTCTCCATGATCTCCGCGAGATCCATCAGCCAACGAGCGAGCCTGGGCATCGTTCGAATACGTGAGTGTGCGACCTGATTTCGCAGATTCCGGACCGAACGGGCAATCTGCTCCAAGAGTTCTGCCGGGTCGGTTGCCTGACGCGACCGGCGTAGTTCCTGCAATTCGAAAGACTCCGTGAGCCACGCGTCAATTGGATCTTCTGTTTCCGTCAGAATGCGCATCATCGTGGCCAGAGGATCCCGCTTTCCTCGGAACACTTGGCGGACGACATGCTGCTGGATCGGCATTTCCGGGACGAGTACAGGAAGGCGTCGCAGCATTCGCACGGAAAGGCGCTGAATGGTCACCCCTCGGGCATGACCCCGGAGCCATTGCTGGTAGACGTCGGAAGCCAGAAGGCATTTCAGAAACTGCGGCGACATCCGTTCAGCAGGCCGCACGACGAGAAGACCGCTGGCGGCGACTGCACCTGGGGCAACAACCGACTCCGACACAATACTCAGTCTGCCAATGGCGCCGGAACTCGTGACCAGGAGATCGCCCGCGCGTAACCGGCGCTCCCGGCTCACCTGCCTGTTACCATTCCTGGTCAGGAAGCGGGACGGGCTTCGCAGACCTTCGTTGTGTATATCTGCTGCAGACACAAGGCGAGCAACAACCGACGGATCGTCCCCGCGCGGCGTGACGGCCTTCCTCCTGTACCGGAGACCGGAAAACACCTTCGCGACCCTGCGAAGCGGCTGCTGGAGGATCTTGGCATCCGCCTCCCGGACAGCCGCTAGGGCGCGATCAAGGGCATCTTCGTCCGTCCTCTTGGCGACCAACTCCCAATCTCTTTTTTCGAGCGTCTTGATCGGGCTTTCCCAGAGGTAGCCATTTGGCGTGCCCCTCCTGAACTCTTCGGCGACACCTCGCGCCGCCGCGATCGCCTTTTCCAGGCCGAACGCATCATCCGATCCGGCAGACGGCCATTCTTCAATCTCCAAGAATCGAATGTCCGACTTCGCCTTTTCTCGTCGGAAAACGACCAAGCTGGTCTTGATCGTCGTGTACGGCTCGAAAGCGCCAGCCGGCAGCGAGATCACTCCTTCAACGCGGTAATCTGAGAGCAAGGCTTTCCGAACCTTCCGATCGGCACCGGTCCGGAAGAGAGCACCGTCCGGTAGCGCGATCACGGCCCGACCACCCTGACGAAGAGACGCCATCACATGCTGCAGGAATAGTGTCTCGAGGTTCGCTGCCGACACCGGGAAATGAGCCGAGACGTGGCGCTTGACTCGTGCTCCCCACGGGGAAACCGCGACGATGCAATCGAACCCCTCGGCAGACCGATCCCTGGCTAAAGGACGCTCCAAAGCGTCACCGAGCTCAAGTCCGGGTTGCTCAATGCCAGAAAGGACGACCCGCGCGAGCCCGACGCAATAGGCATGGGGGTTGATCTCGACCCCGAACAAGCTTTCTTGCTGGATGTCTGTCCAGACCTTCGGAGGCATGTGTAGCGCCTGCTCACGGAGCTTCATCGCTGCTGCGGCCAGAAGACCTCCGCTACCGAAACACGGGTCGTAGATGCGGTCCCCTGGACTCGGGTCGACGAGATCGACCATGAGCTCGACCACGGGTCGGGGTGTTGTGAAATCGCCCCTCATTTTGGTGGCGGTTCCGGTGGCCCACTCAACAATCGTCGCAAGAACATCGCCAGCGGCCTGCCGACCGGTGGGGGTCTCCAGATCCAAACCCTGGCACCACTGTACGAGGGTATCAACCGTCTTGGGAGACGCCTGTACGACGTTCTCGGCAACAGGTATGAGCCGCTGAAGAGACTGTCCAAGTGTCCCATTGGGAGCAGCCTGGAGAGCTGTCGGCAGCTCCGTTTGGAAAAAGTCGATCAGCTTAGTTCCACGAAGTTCGCTCCACGCAGTCCAGCGGTGGTGGCGAGGCAGTGAGGGGCGATAGTCGTAACCTTCGAAGGCAGCCACAGCTTCTTCCTCGGCGTCAACATGCTCAGCCCAGCGAAGTAAGAGCAGCGCTGCCAGAGGAGCCACGACCGACTCAAACGGTCGATCTGTAGTCTCAAGGTCCCGCGTTTCGCCGAGGCGGTTCCACAACTTGGGCGCGTCAGGCATAAGGTCATTCTCCCTCACGAGTCGACGATCTCCATTGCGGTCCGCGTGGTTAGAGCTCCTCGAAAAAGGCCTTTCGAAGTACGGATTGGCGGAGAGCCTCCTCCTGTTCCGCCATGTCGTTAAACTTATCCAAAATCTCTCTGATGACCCGCCTCTGATGGACCATCTGCTCCACGAGGTAGCGCTGGATTTCTAGAGGCGGACAGGGAAGTGGGATGGTCCGGAGGTTTTTTGAGTTTATGTTGTGCTGGCCGGCTGAAGTGCGCGTCCGTTCCGCGATAGCGCCGCGCCCCATGGCTGACTCGAGGTAGAATGCCAAGAATCGAGGAAGTACCTTCTCAGAGTTGACCCGAATCCGGATCAGATACGACGCATAAGCATAAATTCCATCCTCACCGTCGAAAACCGCGCAGCCTCCGACAAGATCGCGGCTCCCATTGCTCCGGACGATGAGCACGTCTCCTTGCCTTAGCAGGAACTTGGGCAGCTCAGTCTCGGTGAGATGGTCGCAGAATTTCAGACCATCGGTATTGATTGCGCCACCCGAAATATTGGGGATTCGCAGTACAGGTGTCCCATGCTCATCCCTGCTGCACCTGCGAGAGGTTCCGTACTTCGTCTCAAGGGCTAGGTCATTGATTGTTGTATTCCTGGATTCCTCTAGCAGTATACGAAAGTGAATGGCCAACAGGGACGAAAATATCGCGGATGCTTCCCGGTCCGCGTCAAGGTGTAGCTGTTGAATTTCATTGAGTCGGTCGAATCCCTCCCGGATACGACCGACCAATCGTCGTTGCTCGTCAACGGACGGCAGGGGAATCTCACACTGCTCGATAAACGAGGCCGGGACGCGCTGTTGACCAGCAGAGCCGCGAAAGTGGTTTCGGGCCTCCTCGCGGAAACTGCGCTGTCGAACGAAGTACCACAGCCACTCCGGAAGAACTTCCCGACCTGGGCGGAGCACATGAAACTCTGTAGAGCCGAATCCGAGCCCATTGACAAGGCCACGAGCAATAGCTGACTTCCCATTCTGCATGGAGGGCGTGATCTTGGCGAAGATTACGTCTCCTTCCATAAACGGGGTAAAACCCTTCCGAACGTTACTTAGCCCGGATTATTCATGGGACATGTTGATAAAGGCTTTCAACCCGGCGTTTTCGTGCGGTCGGTGCCCGGTTTCTCTTGAACCTCTGTCGATTCGACGGAATCGGCTCAAAAACAGGACGATTGAACCCATCATAAACCGTCCGGCGGTCCGGGGGACCGTCACCCGCCGACAGGTCGACTTTGCGGTGAGAAAAACCCACCGTTTCGGTCCCTCCCACGGGCCCGATTCTTCCGTCCGTCCCCTATCCCGGCGCCCAGGACACTCGCTCCAGTCTCCGCCACAACCGCTTCCAGTCCGTCTCCCTTCGACTCACCACGAAAATCAGTCTCCTTCCTTGGCGCAGCACCCGACTCGCCACTCGCAACACCCGTTCATGAAAACGACGCAGACTCCACCCCCGTCGCGTCGCTCGCTCCATCAGTACCCGCCCCAGGTGCAGGATCCCGTACGCCAGCAGATTCAGCAGGAACCGGGCTTCGTTGTGGGGCCGAACCCCGGTCTCCGTCAGCGCTTCCGGCTTCGGTTCCGGCGTCAGTTTCTTCCCCCGATAGTGCGTCTTGGGACGACTCACCGACGACAAGGCCGGATCGAGCACGTCCATCAACTCCCCCATGTGGCCTTCCGCCTTCCCCCGCCGGCGATACGTCCTCAGCAACTCTTGGGCGTCACAACGCTTCGGACTCAGGCTCGTCAGCAACCAGAAATGATCCGGATACAACTCCCCCGGTTGCTCCACCACCACCAGCACCACCCGGCGTGCCCGGTCCCAACTCTCCGCCTGGTAGGTCAGCTCATGGAACCACACTCTCGGCGGCTCGTTCGCCACTCGCTCCGCCGGTTGGGTCAAGTACGGTCGCGCCATCCGGTCCAGGACCTCATTCTTGCGGATGCGAGCGATGTAGGGCACGCTTCGCGACTCCAGGCCCTGCAGCAGCCCGGGTTCCGGGAACCCCGCATCCATCCGCACGATCATCGAGCCGCACAGACGCCCTCGGCAGCGGTCCACGGCCCGCAATGTCAACTTCAAAGCCTTGTTGCCCAGGTAGCTGGCACCCGGAAAAAGCTCCCCGTCGATCAGGTCCCCCGTCTCTCCGCAACTCGCCACCAACCCCAAGTACATTCTCTGGCGATAGTACCCGCTCCATTGGCTTCCCGGCTGCCGTCCATGGACCTCGACCGGGAGACCGTCCACGTCCAGGAACATCCTATTTTTCCGTCTCTGCTTTCGTGGCTTCCCCTTTTTTCGCCGCCGACCCTCCATCATCTCGATCCGACGGCACGCCAGCTCCGTCACCGCCTCATGCAGGACCTGAAGGTTCTGCTTCCGGCTGAGCGTGTCCAGGAGCCGGGACAAGGTCGGTTGGGACGCCAGCCCGTGGCCCTCCTCCAAGGCCGCCGTGCCCCGACGCGACTCGCTCGCCACCCGCAAGCTCGGATCCTGACGCAGGCGGTCGGCATCGGACTGGTCGCGCCAGCCCTGCCCCAACAGCAGGAGTCGAGTCCGCAGCAGATCCGACAGCGGATAGCGGATCGAACTCGGGTGTCGCGGATCGTGCAACCGCTCGGTCAACCAATCGATGAGGCCGCACCGATCCATCATCTCCCGCTGCACCAGGGCGCCCGTGTCCGCACTGAGCAACTCGGGGCGGGTCTCGAGGCGGAGGGATCGGTTGAATGAGGGCCGGATCTGCGGTATCGTCTCAGGCATGGCGTGCTCCGTTCTTTGAGTTTGTTTATTAGCACCATAATCATACCATGAATGACGGGCACGCCGCCTCATTATTCTGACCCCGAAAAGGGGATGAAACCTCGCAATTACTTGGGTTTAGGCCCCCCTTGAAACCACTGATCCGACCGCAGTCGAAAACCAAGATAGCGTTTCACCCAAAGGGGGGTTCGGCCTTTTTCTGTGGGTATCCGGCAACCCTCTGATCTGACTCGACATGGCGGACACGCTTGCTCATTTTATGTTTGCGTGATGAATAATCCGGGCTTAGGACCCGCACTTTTGTTATGGCGATCTTACCGGTCCGCGCATCCACCGCAGACATCGGAACAAACGTCACTTCCATGTCGTCGTCAAGCAACCGGAGACGACGGTCTCGTCGTGGATTTACTTGGACTACATCGCGAAACCGGGCCATGGGCCATCTCACCACTCGCCCTCCAATAACTCATTAAGCTCCCCGAGCAGCTCAATAACCCGCTCCTCCTTCGCCTTGATGGACTGAATCAGTTCCAGCGGTGCCTTGTGTTCGAGATCGTCTTCCCTGTTGGGATTCCTGGCGGAGAGATCCCAGTTGCGCTTCTCGATCTCCCTGATCGAAACGGTCCAGGAAACACTTCCTTCCAACCGCCTCTGCCACTTGGCAAGGAAATCGGGAATCTGACTCCCCTGGATCGGGCGACGCGTCGACTTGAGGTCGAATCCGTCGTTCGTGAGTTCGTAGTACCAGACATCCTTGGTGCCGCCGCCATCCTGGCGACACGTAAAAAACAGGACATTCGTCTTGACGCCAGTGTAGGGAAGGAAGCAACCCGCCGGCAGCGAGAGGATCGTGTGGATGTCGAACCCTTGGAGGAGCCGCTTCCGGACTCTGGCATCGGGGCCACCTCGGAACAGGACACCCTCCGGGATGATCACTGCGGCGCGCCCGCCCGTGGCCAAGTTTGCCATGATGTGTTGAAGGAATAGAATCTCAGTGGAGCCCGAGCGGATCGTGAAGTTGCTCTGGATCTCCCTGGCCATCTTTCCCCCGTAGGGCGGGTTCGAGAGGATCACGTTGTAGCGGTCCGATTCCGGCACGTTGGTTGAGTGCAACTCCAGCGTATTTCCAAGTACGAGATTCGCCCCCTCGACACCATGCAACAGCATGTTCATCGTGCCAAGCAGGTACGTCAGGGGCTTGAACTCGATCCCATACAATGTCTCACGCTGGAAGCGGTCGAACTGTGATCCACTAATGGCACCCGCAGTTTTACGAATGTACTCGGCCGATTCAGCAAGGAAACCGGCCGTACCGAAGCAGGGATCATAGATCCGGTCTCCGATCTCGGGACGGACGACTTGGACCATGGCCTGGATGATGTGACGCTGAGTGTAGAACTCGCCGGCATACCCGGCAGAGTCGGCAGCCACATCCTTCAACAGACCTTCGTAGATCTCAGAGAGGACGATGACGTCAGTCTCATCTCCAAAATGGAGCCGGTTTACTTGCTGGGTGACCCGTCCGAAGCGCGTGCCACGACGGGAATGGTTGCGAACCGTTGAAAATATGCGCCGGAATCTCTCGGCGACCGGGTCGTTCTCGAATTGCCGGGTGTCGGCGCGCTCACCGAACATTTTTAGGTGAGGCAACAGCTTTCCGTCAACAAACTCCAGCATCTGATCGGGTCGATCGGACATCGATGACCAACTCGACCAACGGTACTCGCCGTCGAGTCTGCGCCGATAGGGAGATTCGTCAAAGGCCGCCTCTTCTTCGCGCCGGTTCTCCATCTCGTCGAATGCCTTGAGGAAGAACAACCACGAGAGTTGCTCAACGTAGTTTCGTGGCTCCACACCATCGTCTCGGAGCTGATCGCAGGCGCTTTTGATGGCTCTTTTCACTTCCCTGCGGCGGTGCTCGGTTTCACCGCTGGACCCGCGCTCGCTCTCGTGTCTCGTCTGGGTCAACGACATCGATGTTCCACTATGCCGTCATCGGAACGTAAAGGTGCCGTTTGACGACTTCCAAATCCGCTCTCAGCTTCTCGGCTCCTCCGTACCGGCGCAACAGACGACCAAAGCTGCCGAACTGTTTCACGAAATGCGGCGCGCTGTACGTGCGGCCCCGCTCAAGATCATCGATACCGTAGAGTGAGTAGTGGTCCAGTCCCGTCTGCCAGAACTGTGTCTTGAAACGTTCATCATCAGGTACTCCGTGTTCGTTGAGGCGCGACAGCAGCCAGTTCTCTTCCGCCTCCCAGAACCGAACCACGCGATCGTGGCGCGAGGGAATCCGTACCAGCTCGAATCCCACCTTGGCGAGAATGTCGACATCGTCCGATCCATCGAGTTCAAGGTAGTGGCGGAACGCCGCAACATGGACATCACGGTCCGTAAGCTCGGTCCTCAAGTCCCTGCGGGTTTCCTTGTGGACCCAGAGATCCAGGAGTTGGCTGACGTTCGTCGGCGTGATGCTCCGGATGACATCGCGGGACTGCTCCTGGTACTCGTCAAAGGGGATCCTGCGGCCGTCGGCCAGACAGACGAAGCGTTCGATAGAGGAGATGTAGACGGAGACACCCTCCGCGACCGGCTTCTCCATGGGAATCCTGGTCCGTCTCTTGCGCGTCGACCTCCTGCGGCTCTTCTGGAGGTTGGCCGGATGCCCATCGAACTCGGCGTCTTCAAGTGAGTTTGCGCCAGCGTAGTCGAAGATCGTGAAGTAGCGCTTGTCGATGTCCTCGCAGAGGCGGGTCCCCCGGCCCTTCATCTGCTTGTAGAGGATGGCGCTCTTCACCGGTCGGGCGAAGACGATGTTCTTCACGTCAGGCGCGTCGAAGCCCGTGGTCAGGAGATCGACGGTGACCGCCACCCGGGGCTTTGCGCGACCGACCTCGCCGAAGTTGCGCTCGAGCTGATGCGAGTTGCGTTCGGACCGGGTGATGCGGGCAGCGTAGTCAGCATCGCCTGAGAGTCGCCGCAACTCGGCCGCGACGAACGCGGCGTGCGTGCCGTCGACGCAGAAAACGATGGTCTTCTCATCCCGGAGTCCGAATCTACCGAGAGTGGACCAGAGGTCCTCGACGATGACGCGAGTACGCTCGGGCAGGCGGATTTCGCGTTCGAAGTTCTTCGTTGTGTAGTGCTTGCCGTTAGGTCCAGTGTAGCCGTCCTCGTCCAGGTTCGAGATTCGCTCTTCGAGGAGATAGGGAACGAGGTACCCATCCTCGATGGCCTGTTTGAGGGAGTAGACATACCTCGGCTCCCCGAAATACTCGTAGGTGTCACGCCTAAGTTCCGGCTCGGTCAGCGGACGGCCGCTCCGGTCGATCTCTCGCGGCGTAGCGGTCAGTCCCAGCTGGTAGGCCGAACCGAAGTGTTCAAGGACGCCGAACCAGTCACCGAAGCCGGAACGGTGGCATTCGTCCACCACGACCACGTCGAAGAAATCGGAGTCGAAGTGCTCGTAGAGTTTTTTTCCATCCAGGTCCGCGTCGAGATTCTGATAGTTGGCGAAGAAAATCTTTCCGACGAGATGCTCCCCGCGCCGGACCCGATCCTTGTCGATGATCACGCGATCATCGGAGGAGAAACCGGCGAAGGCCCGGTAGGCCTGATCCTTGAGGCTGTTTCGATCGGTGAGGAAAAGGAGACGGCTGTGGGGGAGAACATCAGCCCGCAACAGCTTCCATGCGAGCTGAAAGACCGTGAAGGTCTTGCCCGTCCCTGTGGCCATCAACAGTAGGACCCGCTTCTCGCCTTGAGCAAAGCGATAGAGGGTTTCGAAGACGGCCATCTCCTGGTAAGGGCGGACCTTCTTCCGAGTGATCCGGTCTTGGTGCCAAGGCGCCTTGAAAACTGGGCGCCAGTCTCTCCAAACGATGTTTCGTCCGAGACGCGAGAGGATATCCCCGGGCGTGGGTGGAGCGTCGAACGTCTCGTACTCGCCGGTCTCGTTGTCTGTGAGGATGTATTCACACCCGTTCGACGCGATCGAAAAACGAAGGCGAAGGCGGTGGGCATACCGGGAGCCCTGCTGCATGCCATCCGCCGCTGCCTCCGTTTGAGCCTTGGCCTCGAGGATAGCGAGCGGCATCCGCCACAGACGCAGCACGTAGTCCGCGATGATCCGTTGGGACGAGTCGTACATCGATTCGCCGCTGAGCCTGACGCGACCAGGACCGATGACGACCTGCCGGTCCCACTCCCACCCGGCTTGGTATAAGGCGGGTTCGATCAATTCGCGGCAGGTTCTGTCCTCGTTACGGCTCATGTTTCCATCCGTATGGGGGTCAGCGTTGTCTGTCGGTACCTTCGTAGCAAGATGCGTGCCATTACCGACTCACTTCCTAACCTGGACTCTACCCGTGCGAAAGCTGGCGGCAACGCTTCCTGCATGTCCTTCTAATGAATATTGGGTACTGACATCCATAGTGCAATGGGTTCAGCAGTTCACCGACTGTCGCTGGCCATGAGGGGAGACATAATAGTTCTTGTGAAAAAATATATTATCTTGTTCTCCGTGCACGGCTACTGCGCAAGTTCCTCAGCCGGTGGCAAAACCCCGGCAGAACATGGGCAACATTGAGCCCATTCCGGGATCACGGCGTACCCGGATGGCCGTAGATCATGGCCCGCAGGTCCCGCCAAGAGTACTTTTCGAGTGGATCGGTACTGTCTGGATTCCCGGCGCTCAAGTCGGAGAGTCGGTGGCGGCTACGGGGCGCAGGAGTGTCCAGCACCCGGCTGAGCCGATCTTCAGTCACCGCGCTCAATGAAGGGCCCGATTTCCCGGCGCGTTTCGCCCGGGCCACCAACTGGTCGGGGACGTCTACAGTCGTCTTCATGCTCGCCATTCTAGCCTTTCCTTCTGCTATCGTAACGCCATCTCTCACTTTCGGCGCCGGCATCGACTTGGAGATTGGAAATGCGAGTTCGGACTTTCTTGGGCCTTTTCATAATTCCTGCCGTCGTCTGGCTTCCCGGATGCCAGGCTGAGGAGCCGGCGCCTCAGCTGCCTTTCTACAGAATTCCGCGAGACATCCAGGCCTTCTCACCGCAACCGATTCGGGGGGAGGGAGTTCGGCCCAAGCTCATGGAGTTGTTGGGACTGGAGAGTCTGCCCACGACAGTGGAAGTCACTCGGGAAGAAACCATTGCCGGTGACGACGGCGTCGATTCGACCCGCATCAGCTTCCTCAATTCACTGGGGGAAACCGTTCCCGGTCTTCTGATGGTTCCGCGGGACGCCGGACCGGAGACCCTTCCCGGCGTCGTCTGCATGCCCGGCACCAGCGGCAGCCTGGATCAGATCAGCGACGATCGCCTTCACCGGGAAGCCGATGGCCAGGGACCGCTGAGAGGATGGGCCCGGGAGTTGGCCCGGAGAGGCTTCGCCACACTGGCCATCAGCGAGAAGGGAACCGTGATCCGGCGCCGGGTGTTCGAGGACTGGGAAAGAGAAGCCAAGATGCTGATCCCCTATGGCCGGACCCAGATGGGGGTCTTGGTGGAAGAGGCGTTGAAGGCGGCCCGGGTGCTGGCGGCGGAGCCTTCGGTCGACCCGGCACGGGTCGGCCTGACGGGATTCTCGCTGGGCAGCTACGCGACCTGGATGGCCGCCGCCTGCGATCCATCGATCCCGGCAGTCGCGGTACTCTGCGGTGGCCTGGGCACCCTGGCCGCCGTGATTCATGAGGGGGACCCAGACCGGTCCAGCTCCTTCAGCTACATCCCTCACATGTTGCGGTATTTCGACCATCCGGAGATCGTCGCCGCCACCATTGCCCCCCGGCCGCTGATGATGCTGGCGCCCTTGCGGGACCCCGACATGCCCCGGTCGGGCGTGGACCGGCTCATCGAAGTGGTTCGCCCGGTCTACGAGGAACAGGGCTTTTCGGATCGATTTCTGGTCCACCGTCCCGACGACGGCCACACCTTTCGGATCGAGTATTTCGAGTGGATGGTGGAGTGGTTCCAAACCCAGTTGGGAGGGTGATCCCCAAGGGATTCAATACCACCACCGTTCGTAGGCCAGGAACCCTCCGTCGACCACGATGGCCGACCCGTTGACGTAGGTGCATTCGTCCGACGCCAGAAAGACCGCGGCCGACGCCACCTCCTCAGGCTTGCCCGGCCGCCTCAGCGGCACCGACTTCTCGATCCCGGTGCGCCTTCGCTCCTCGCTGAAAATGGGCAGGGCGCCTTCCGTCGCCGTCATTCCCGGCGCGATGGCGTTGACGATGATCTTGTGTACACCCAGTTCCACGGCCATGGACCGGGTCAGGCCCATGACTCCGTGCTTGGCCGCGACGTAGTTGGCGCCTCCCAGGTCGGCGCCGAAGCTGGCGGTGGACGCGATGTTGATGATCCGCCCCTCGATGCCACGCTGGACCATGTAGCGGGCCACGGCCTGGCTGCAGATGAAGAGACTGGTGAGGTTGATGTCGATGACCCGTCTCCAACTCTCCAAATCGAGTTCCAGACATTGTGCAAACAGCTGCGGGTGGTGCACCGCGGTCACGCCGGCATTGTTGACCAGGACGTCGATGCGCCCAAACTTCGCGGCGCAGGTCTCGACCAGATTCAGCACCTGGTCCGCAACGGTCACATCGGTGGGAATGGAAACGGCCTCACCCCCCTGGGCGGAGATTTCCTGACAGGTTCGGTCCCCGGCTTCGGGTTGGACCTCTCCGATCGCGACCCTGGCCCCCTCGGCAGCAAAGCGGAGTGCGATGCCACGGCCCAAACCGGTGCCGCCGCCGGTGACGATGGCCACCTTACCTTCGAGTCGCATGGGGAGTGATTCCTCCAATCTCGAAGCTGGGAGACTGACGGGCCGGCCTTGGCCTCTTGATCCCGACCGGACGCTCTCCGAGACTTCTAAAACGCCTTGGAGACTAGCACCCACCGGCACCGGAGACCAGTGAATCGGCCCTCGCGAGGTTGACAGCGTCCCAGTCCTTGCCAGTATGGACGCGCCGGAATACTCTTGACCGCTCCGGCGGCGAGACTGCCCGCGAAAGAAGGAGATTTCGGATGCGACCGGAGGGAAGAGAAGTGTCCTGGTTTGAAGCCTCGATCGGAAAATCCGCATGGCGGCGTCTGCTGCTGGCAGGGTCTCTGATCCTGTCGAGCTTATGCATTGTCCGGCCGGCGTTGGGATCGGAGAACCCGGGATCGGGGATCGTCGACCTGTCTCTGATGGTGGCTCCAAACCTGCCGGCCACTTGGCCTCACCCCAAGGTCCCCAATTTCCAGATCAGTCACTACCTGAAGATCGGTCCCGAGGGAGCTTACAACAGCGATATTCTGACCATCGACGGCAACACCGGTACGCAACTGGACGTGCCGCCCCATTCGGTGGCGCGTCCCGAACTGGGTTTCCCCAACTCGGGGCCGTACGGACACATGTTCATCGACCGGGTCCCCCCCTGGCAGTTCGGCGGCGAGGCCTGTGTCGTGGATCTGAGATCCCTTCGCGACGCCGCTGCAAAGGGGCACAGCGCCCTCATCGAAAGGAAGCACATCGAGGCCTGGGAGAGGGAACACCGGCCTCTACGGCCGGGCGATGTCGTCCTCTTCTACTCGGGCTACAGCGACCACTACTACAAGCCGTTACCAAGAGGCCGCCGCTTCATCGCCGCGGCCCTCGACGGCGACACTCCGGGTTGGCCCGATCCCAGCCCCGATTGCATGGAGTACCTGGCCAGCCGCGGCGTCAGAGCCCTGGGCACCGACAGTCCCAGCATGGGCCCGTTGCCCGATCTGGCCGAGCCTACGCACTATGCCGGCCTCAAGCACGGAATGGTCTGGACCGAAGGCGTCATCGGGCTCGGAAACCTACCCTCGACCGGCGCGTTCTACTGCATGTTGGGACCCAAACATTCCGGCGCGCCCTTTGGAGAAGGAAGAGCTTTCGCCATCGTGGAGAAACCGCTCGCGGCCCGGCTCATCGATTCGGTGCGAAAGATGCGGGTGGTGGACCTTTCGGTGACCCTGGCGCCCGAGCTGCCCGTGACCTGGCCTGGAACCGCTACCGGGGAGCACCGCCATCCGTATCACCGGCTGGATTTCTGGTACATACCGCACCTCGATCTCCACAACCACACCCACATGTTGGACAGCCATGCCGGGACCCATCTGGTGCCCCCCTCGTATGCGCTGCCTCCCCCGGGATTCGACAACTCCAGCTATCCGCCGCGGGTTCAAGGATGGCTCGCCGAGTACGAGCGAGAGTACGGAACTCGAGGCACCAGCCAAGTCACCACCGAGCAGGTCCCCCTGTCCCGGACCATGGGCCCGGCCCGAGTCATCGACGTCCGGCATCTGCTGGGCTCGGTGGATTCGGATCGTTGGCCCGATTCCCCGAAAATCACGGTCGCAGACATACGCAGATATGAAGCGGAGCGGGGCACCCTGAATCCAGGCGATATCGTCCTCTTTCACAGCGGCCACGTCCCTCGAACGTTCAAGCCCCACGCCGAAGGGGAGGCCTGCATGAGCGCTCCTCTCCAGGGAAAGAGTGAAGGCTGGCCGGCGCCAGGTCCCGAGGCCATCGCCTACCTGGCAGAGAAGGGAATCCGTTGCGTCGGCACCGACGGTCCGTCGCTGGGGGGTGTGAACCCTCAAAAGGCGCTGGCGACCTACTGGGCCTTGGGAACTCGGGGAATGGTCGGTGTCGAGTTTCTGACCCACGTGGGGGAAGTCCCGGAGGGAGCTTTTTTTCTCTTCGCCCCGGTAAAAATTCGAGGCTGTCACGGGGGACCGGGACGAGCTATCGCCCTATATTGAGTTGGACAGGTAGAATCCCCACGAGTTGTCGATGCGTTGCGTTCGTTTCATCTCCGTCCTGGGTTTCGGGCTGACTCTGGGATGCGGAGACACACCGCCTCCGGAGACGTCGGAGCCGTACGAATTCACCTACGACTGGTTCACCAGCGCCGTTCCCGTCTGGACCCGAGTGTTGGCTCCCTACGCCGGACGGCCGGACATCCACTATCTGGAGGTGGGCGTTTTCGAGGGGCGATCCGCCATCTGGATGTTGAACAATATTCTGACCCATCCTACTTCAACACTCACTGGAATAGATCTTTTTCCTGGGGACTTGAAGGAACGCTACTGGGCCAACCTCCAACTCTCCGGCGTCGCCGAGAAGGCCATCACCATCACCGGGCGGTCACAGGTCGAACTCCGGAACTTGAAGCCCGATTCCTACGACATCATCTATATCGACGGCGGACACACGGGCGACATGGTCCTCGCGGATGCCGTGTTGTCCTGGGATCTGCTCAAGGTGGGGGGACTCCTGATCTTCGACGACTACCGGTGGAAAAGAGAGGAATACCCGGCCGAAGTCCGGCCGGGCGTGAGTATCGAGGCGTTCATCACAGCCTATCGGAACTTTCTGGAGTTGGTGCACCTGGACTACCAGGCCATCGTCCGCAAGAAGAAAGGTCCCGCCTTGGCCGATCCGTACCTGACCATCCTGGGAGATTACGCCTACGCGTGGGAGGCGCGGGAACTCCGTCGCCGGGACGACGGGGAGCGGGTGGACCTCTCCGGAGCCGAGAGGGACCTCCTGGAGGACCTGATCCGGTCCCGCCCATTCGGAGAGACGGCCTTCGTGGCCGGTCCTACGCAGGCTCTGGACAACGAACTCAGAGCCCTGGTCCATCGTCTGGACCTGGAGATGGACCTGAGGTGGATGGCAGGCGAAAACCCTTGAAACAGGCAGTCCGTGGTTCACTTGCGAGCACGCGCTGAAGACAACATTCCTGCGTGATTATCGCGTCCTCCGGTGAAAAACGCGGACCAGATTTCGGCCCAACCCCAGCAGGAACAGGGCGCCAGCCAAAAGGCTGATTCCCATGCATGCGTGGAGCATTGCCGGGACCCCGACACTCTCTGCCACCGGGCCCAGAAGCCATCCCGCCACCGAGTTTCCCAAATCCAGGGCGCTGAAGTAGACGGCGATGATCCGTGCACGATTCTCGTGGCCGGTGTGGTCCGAGACGAACGTGGTCATGGCGGTCATGTAGGCGCCGAAACCGGCTCCGTAGACGAATCCAGCGGCAGCCAGCGTGCCCATGGACTCGACTTCTCCGATCAGGAAAACACCGGCGATCAGTAGGATCTGGGCCATGAATCCGGCCGGGAGACGGCCGAAGCGGTCGGAAACCTGTCCCGAGACCAAGCGGCCCGAAAGAGCGGCCAGGGCAAAGCAGGTGAAGAAAACACCGCTGTTCCCGGTCAGGGTCCGACTCACGTGCAGGGGCAGAAAATAGAACGCTCCGCCATGCACCAGCGCGTTCAGAAAGAGCAGCGTCGTCGCCACCAGAACGGGTCGGCCGACGCCGTGAACCCGTTCCCGGCCCGTCGGAGGATGGAGACTCTCGGGATGGACCTCTTCCACCACCCGCGAGAGTAGAGCGAGGCCGATCAGCGTCACGCCGGCAACGGTGGCAAAGAGGACGTCGGCTCCCGCCCGCTCCAAAAGGATCACGGCCAACAACGGACCCGCCGACAGCACCGATGTGTGGCTCATCCCCAGGTAGGACAGGGACCGGCCTCGACGCCGCTTGGGATTCTGATCGATGGCCATGGTCGTGGTTGCCGTGATCAGCAGGGAGGACCCGATCCCTTGAAGAAACCGAAAAAGGACGTACCACGAGACCTGCGGAACCCACGAGTAGAAGAGGACGGAGCCGCAGATGAGCAACGCTCCCAGGATGGCCACCCGTTTGCGGGACCGGGAGCCAAGCAGCCATGTCGCCAATGGTCGCCCCGCCAACACGCCGGCGGCGTAGCTTCCCATCACGAACCCGATCCGGCTCACCTCCACGTTCCGGCCGGCCAAGACCAAGGGGAGCCCGATCAGGAGCAGGGCATGACAACAGGAGAAACAGACCCGGGCGGCCAGAAGTCGTCCGAAAGAAGTCAAAAACACTTTACTGGACGGCATATCCGAGCCGTTATCTGAAGCTCTACCTAAGCACTATACCGGTCAATTGGAAAGCCGTATCCCGAAACCGGTGAGGAGCGGGGCGAGAACGGTATGGATCTCGAACGCCTTTCCGGCGGCACGGTTCTGGGATGCGATCCTTTGGTACCGGGTCTCATCCCGGAACAGACCCCGGATCGCCTCAGACCAGGATTCGTGGCTGGTCAGGGACTCGCACCAGAGCCGGTTTTCCTCTCCGACCGCTTCTCGAATGCCCCCCGAGCGGGGTCCGCCGCGGTACAGCACCGGCGTGCCTTTGGAAGCGAAGGTGACGGAGGAACTGCTGATGGCCTCGGTAAAGTCGTCCTCCTCCTCCAGACCCGAGCCCATGAGCATGAGGTCTGCCCGGCTGGAGAGGGCCAGGACTTCGGGGAAGGAGAGGGGACCGGCCCAGGCGCGGCCCGCCGAGATCCAATGAGCCAGGACCTGGCCGACCCGGTCCCGTTCGGAACCGGACCCCGCCATGACCGCCCGCACGGACGGTTCCCGTTTCAACAGCGCATCCAGGACCTGGGCGACCTTGAGAACGCCTTTCTCCGCCGCCATTCGCCCGGCGAAAGCCACCAACCGCCTTCGGTTCGGGGGACTCCCGGGGAACATTCTCTCCTCCAGACTCCGGGCCTCCGCCTCGAGAGTCCCCCGGGAAAAAGGATGGAAGGTCACGGGCGCCACCACTCCATTCACCGGCAGACCGATCTTCCGCGCCAGGTCCTTCAGCCACTTGGAGACGGTGAAGATGCCGTCGCATTGCTCCAGCGCCCGGCGGTATCGACGCCCCGAATAGGTCTCTCCCCAAGGTCTGGCCAACTGCAGCGTATCGGTTCCCCGCAGCAGGCTCACCACCGGAATCGACGGGTTCCGGCAGACGTTGAGGACATCGGCCAGATAGCTCAAGGGGGAGACGGCCAGAACTCCACGAACCCCGTCCGGGTACTCCCGAAGGATGCCGTCGATGGAGTCGGCCACCACGCAGGAACTCAAGCTGTGGGGCACTTTGGCCATGGGTTCGTATTGAACCTCGATGCGCCGGTAGCGGCGGGCCACGACGGGAGGGGTGATCCGAACGCTGTGCCGGGAACCTTCGCGGGAAGAATGGGTGACGTGGACTACGGGAATTCCGGCGCGTCCCGCCAGAAATTCCGACAGTTGCCAGGAGAAAATGCTGTGTCCCGACAGATAGGAATCGGGATTACGGGAGATGATGACCAGCGGTTTGCTCATGCCCGTGTCGCTTCGATCAGACCTCGATACAGCGTCAAATGGTCGCTTGCGTACCGGTCCAGCGTCAAGCCGGCCGCGGTCTCCCGGGCCGCCGCGGCCAAGCCCCGGCGCAGGTCTTCCGAGACCAGGATGGACTTGAGCCCCCGGACCAGATTGTCGACCTGATTCGGGGAAAAGACGATTCCGTTGTCCCCATGGCGAATGTATTCCACGAGGCCTCCGTCACCGGATACGGCAGGGCAACAGCCCAGGAGCATCCCTTCCAGATGGCTGCGTCCCGCTCCCTCGTTCCGAGCCGGGTAGACCACGATCTCAGAGGCGGAGTAGAGCGCGCGCAACTCCACCGGGGAAAGCGTGTCCAGAAAGATGACGTGGCCGTCCAGGTCCAGGTCCGTCACCAGCTTCTCCAGGCGGGACCTGTAGGGAAGTGCCTCGGGCAGGGTGGGACCCGGCAGTGCGAGCCGAACGCGTAGGCGTGCGTCCCGCACCGCCCGGCTCCGAACCAGACCGGCCATGCCTCGGATCAGAAACTCGTGGTTTTTCCGCGGTATGAACCGCGCCGGGTATACCAGAAGCCGATCCATCGCTTTCGGCGCAAGCCGTCGCCGCCAAGCTTCGCGGTCGCGGTCCGCGACGGCGCCCGGATTCCAGAAGTAGCGGTCCACGAAGAACCCGCGATAGTCGATGCGGGGACCACCGAAAGCAGCAGCCGAGAAACGGGTCACGGCGCAGACGCGATCCGCCAGACGGCACGACTCCCGGAGGATCTCGGACATCTCCGGTGTCGCGGGCCGTCCCTCATGGTGAGTGATGACGGTGGGGATGCCTGCGTCTCTGGCAGCCTCCAGAGCTACGACTTGGACTCGATGCCGAACCAGGTGGACGTGCAACAGGTGGGGACGCTCCCGCCGCAACAGCTCATCCAGGTGACGCCGAAACGCCGTGCAGGCCGTGCCGGAGTCCATGTCGGTGCGTCCGGGTGTGCGCATGGGAACGAGGCAGGGAAAGACTCGGATCGGGGTACCCGCCTCGTACCAGAGGTCACCTCTTCTACTGACTCTTCCTGCGGCTTCGAGCGCCTCCATCTGCGACTCTCCCACCAGGAAGGTCTGCAGCACCTCGACCCGGCCGGTCCCCACCAGCGCCCGGTTCAGCGCGCGCAGGTGGCCCATGAGGCCGCCGGTGTTGACCAGGTAGTCGTGGGAGAAGCGGAGGACCTTCACCGGGGAGCGGCGTCAGGCTCTCGACCAGGGGCCGGTGATGGCCACCGTCAGGCCCTTTTGCTGGATGTTGACCAGGAGCGTGGATCCGTCAGGGGTGAAGACCGCGCCGGCGAATTCGGTCCGGAGCCGATTGTTGGCCAGGACGTAGCATCGGCCCTCCGGAGTGACTCCGATGAGACGAACGACCTCGGTGGATCGATCTTCGCAAAGGACCAGGTCGCCCCATGGGCTCAGCGTCAGGTTGTCGGCACTCTTGAGGAGATCCACGTCGTCCGGTTCGATGAAGAGCTCGACGGTCCCGGGCGCTTGAAGCTCTTCGGGGGCCCCTTCCGCCGGACTTGGCCGGTACTTCCAGATCTGGCCGTTTCTGCGGTATCCCCCGTTGGTGCAGGCGAAATAGACCGTTTCATTGCCATACCACATGCCTTCTCCCCGGGCGAAGCGGGCGGCTCCCGCATCATGTCCACGGTATCGCAGGTTGTCCTCACGGGGTTCCGGGTCCTCGAGATCGATCCACTCGACGGCCACGGGTTCTCCGACGGGGATGGTTCTCCAGAGGTTCCAGTTGCGGGTGTCCATGCCGCTCTGGTCCCGGATCTTGAGGGCCTGAAGCCGCCCTCCCGCCTGCAACTTCCCGGGGGACTCGGGCAGGAACCGGTAGAGGAGTCCGTCGCCCCGGTCTTCCGTCTCGTAGACGATTCCGGTCTCCTCGGCCACGGCGACGGCTTCGTGATTGAACCGGCCCATGGCGCGAAGAGGGACGGGGTCCGCAATCTCCATGCGCGTCGTGGCGGGAACCTCGAAGTTGTAGCCATGGTCCTGGTCGGTCCGGATCCCGGCCTCCTGGTCGTGCCCGGCCGTCCGCACGGTCTCCTCGCAACTGATCCAGCTATTCCAGGGCGTCGCTCCGCCGGCACAGTTGCGTATGGTTCCCGCCAGGCTCATGAACTGGGAGACGATCTCCTGGCGGGCCGGGTCGAAGAGGAACGTAGTGGTGCCGCCGCAGGACGGGGTCTTGCCTTCACCATAGTCATAGATCTTGCCGCGGTCCAGAAGCTCCAGCCGGCGGTTGTCCCTGCCGAACGGGCCGCGGTCCGATTGAACCGTCAACTCATGATTGCGGATCACGACGGCGAGACCATCCGGTCCCGGAAAGGCGGCCATGCCGTCGGGCGCCCCGGGCAGGAACAGGCCGTCCGACATGGTCTGCCCGGCCCAGGACACGATCCGGTAACGGAACCCCTCGGGGAGATCCAGGATGCCCCTGGGGTCACGTTGCAACGGCCCGTACCCGGGATCCACCAGGTCGGCATCTTTGTAGAGGGGACGGTCACTCATCAAGTGACGCAGGCCCAGGAAGCCGGCGGGAACCAAGCCTCCCGCGATCAGGAAATGGCGGCGGTCGAGCATGTTGTCTTCTCCCAATGAACGCGGCGCGGACACGCCCTTTGCACTCCAAGTCTGACAGCGACTCAATGGTTCTACAAGCGCCCGACTCCGGCCGCGCCCGGCGGTCTCGTCTATAATCCCTTCCAACAAACACGTTTGCGAGCATCTTCCCCGAGGTCAAATGTTCCTTACCTACAAAGTCCATCACTGGCTTTCAATACTGTTCAGCCTGTTCATCTGGACCGGCATTTCCCAGAGCCGGGCTGAGGTCCTGGGAGTGACGTTCCCCTACCGGGCTCCCAAGGGAGATTTCGTCACCCAGCAGGACCGATACCATACCTTCCGGATCCCGGGGATGGTCGTCACCGGCGACGGGTCGATACTGGCCTTCGCGGAAGGCCGCCGGGGCGGGGGAAGCGATCCCACAATCGACGAGAACGCCCCCATCGATATGGTCCTGCGCCGGAGCACCGATCAAGGCAGGACCTGGGAACCGATGCAGGTCATCGATTCCGGTTTCCGGCCGGACGGCAGTCTGGTCGATTTCGCCGACCCGACTCCCGTTCTCGACGTCGTGACCCAGACCGTGCACCTGTTCTACGGACAGTGGCCCGACCGGGGCCCGCTGGTGATGAAGCCCGGTCAGAGCCCGGACGCCGACGCCGTCAACCATGTGACCTGGGTCCGCTCCAGCAGCGACCATGGCCGGAGCTGGTCCCGGCGCCGTCAGATCGACTATCCGGATGAGCCGTCCGAAACCAACGACGGTTTTTATTGGAGGCAGGCCGAACCGGGTCCCGGCCATGGAATCCAGCTCCAATGGCAGGATCCGCAGGTGGCCCCCAACGGCCGTCTCGTGATTCCGGCAAAACGGTACCGTTCCCGGACTCCGGACGGACCGGCCACGGCGGAGCCGTTCGTCTACTATTCGGACGACCACGGAAAAACCTGGAGGGTCGGAGGCGCCACCGCTGGACCCGCAGCCAATGAGGACGAGATCGTGGAGCTGACCGACGGCCGGTTGCTGCTGGACGCGCGTCAGACCCACGGCGATTTTCGGAGGCGCCACATCAGCGTCGACGGCGGCCTCACTTGGGGCCCCGACCTGTCGGACACCATAGCCGTCACCCGGGTGGACGGTTCCATGGTCCGCTATTCGGCGACCCGGGCCGGCCACGACAAGGACCGGATCCTGTTCTCCGCTCCCCAAGGCCGAGACGGTCTCAACCGGACGAGGATCACCGTCTGGACCAGCTACGACGAGGGGAAGACATTCGTCAACCCGGTCAAGTTCAACGATGGGTTCGCCGCCTATTCGGTTCTGCAACGGTTGTCGGACGGGACCATCGGCCTCTTGGCGGAAACCTCCCGGAAGGAGGGCGTGAGATACGGTGAGATCAGCTTCCATCGTTTTGACATCGGCGAGTTGGAAAAGGGTTCCCGGTAGGCACCTGGAGAGGCCGAAACCATGCAATCCGGGGCATGCAAATCAATCGCCGGCGTCTTCCTGCTCCTCCTGAGCGCTTTCGTGGGAGGTTCCGTACTGGCGGAAGCGCCGCCGGCCGCAGAAGCCGTGCAGGGCAAGGAACTGCTGATGGCCGCCTTCGTTGGGCGGACCGAAGTCACCATCTCTTTGGAAATAAACTCGGACTATGGACAACCACCCTCGGTGGGATACTTGGATCTGGAGAACGGCAAAAAGCTGGAGCCCCAATATGTCTTCGCCGACATGGTCGGCCTCGCGCCTGGCAATACGATAGTGACGCTCCGCAAGTCTCCCGAACAAGAATCCCAGTACCTGGTTCGGGTCGACTCGGACGGAGATGGAAACCTGCTGGAAGAAACGGAGCAGACCCTCGATCCGGAAACACCGGCTCGGGTACAAGTCTTGCGCCGTTGGCCGCGCGGATCGCGGGAACTGCAATACATCCTGTCCTATCAGGTCTGGACTGATCGGAACGGGCAGGCCGCGCATTTGTTCTGGTGGAAACCACGTTATCGCGCGGAGGGTCGATTCCGATTCAAGAGCTGCGAGGGACTCTTTGCAGTTGCGGACTTCGATGGAGACGGCGACTTCGATTTGACTGATTCGGCCCGCGGCACAACGATCCAATCCGACCGGAACGGGGATGGGAGAATCTGGAGACAAGACGAAAGGTTGGGATCTGACCACGTCATTGAATTCTGTGGAGAAACTTTCTGGATCAGCGAACTCTCACCAGACGCCTCCTTCGTCAAGCTCGTGAAGACACTGGTTCGAATCCCGAAGGTCGGCGCTCAAGTGCCTTCATTCAAGGCCCAGACCACGGCTGGTGGAACGGTCACTTCGGACGATCTGAAGGGAGAGACCTACTTGGTGGACCCTCTGGACGACATTCAATATGCGGGCAACGGGGGGTGGAAGCTGGAGGAACTGGCTTCGAGAATAGAGTCGGTTCTGGTTCGACAAGACACCCGTAAGTGACCGAAAGCCGCTTCAAATCCGTCATATATTCAGCGACCCAGTGAGAAATCCGGGCTTCGGCGATAATTCCGGCCGGTTCGTTGTTTCTGTGGCTCTTTTGAAAAATTCGGCGGAGATTCGGGAGGGGCGGCCGGTTCGTCTTGGCCGATCACGGTGGCTCCGCTTCCGAACTGTACTCTTTGGCGCCGTTCTCTTGCCGATCCTGCTTACCGCCTGCAGTTCCAAGCGGCCGATTCTGACCCGATCGGATCCGCCCGGTCCCTCGGAGGACGGGGCAAAGCAGGTAGCTACCGACTTGGATCCACACACCGGGCAGCATCTTCGCGGCTGGCGAGAGGTCGAAGCGGACTACGAGGAGGCCTACGAAAACACGGCCGACCCGATGATCCTGCACAAGCTGCTCACGACCCAATTCCTCATCCTGACGCGTCAAGCCCAGGAGGCGATTTACGGACCCTTCCAGGTCGACATGCTCTCTTCGCTCTGCTCGCGAGGAACCACCTCCTTTCATGAAGTTCTTTGCCGATCGGCGCAAGAGTGGTTGCGGCAACGCCGTTCGACGCCCACCGACAAAGCCCAGATCCCAAGTCCAAATTGGAATGGGGATCTACCAATAGAGAACCCTTTGCTCGCAGCCTACCTCCGATTACTCCTCATGGACGAGAACCAAGAGTCCGAACAGCCCGGTAAGAATCCTCTCGAGGTCTTGGATCCGGACAGGACCTCTCCACTGACGCTATACCTGGCCTGGAAGAAGGGGCGGATTGAGAAGACCACGAATCATGTCGAACGACATCCCGGTTTCGCCGAGCTGTTGTTCTATCGGGGAAGCCGGCTGCTGGAGGCGACCAGATATGCCGAAGCCATCGACTCGATGACGGAAGCTATTCGCCTCGTCCCAGAGTACACGCTGGCCATGGTTGCACTGGGGGAGTTTCACCTGAAATCTCTGTATCTATACGAACGGGCTCTCCACTATTTCGAGGACACGCTGAACTGGGATCCCCAGAACATTTCCGCCTTGTTCGGCCAGGGAGTAGCCCTTCATCTTATGGGACGGTACGAACCATCCCAGCACTCCCTGGACCGCCTGCTGGAGCTGGAGGTGTGGAACGCCATTCCCCAGGAATCACGAAAAAGTTTTCGGGCCCGGACCTGCTACTGGAAGGCCATGAATCATTACGCGACCGGGTCTTGGGAATGGGCACGGGAATGGGTCGACCGTGCTTTGTCCGACTTGCCGCGCTCCGAACCGGTCCTGTATCTGTCTGGTCTGCTCCACCTGGAGAAAGGGGATCTCGCCTCGGCTCGTTCCGAATTTCTCAAAGTCGTGGAAGGCGGCACCGAGTTGTGCGATGCGTACTATCAACTGGGAGTCATCAACCAATCCCAGCCCGGACGAGACATCTTGTTCAACTTCATGAACAATGCCTATTGTCGACAGCGAAAGCTGACCCATCTGAAAGAGGAGTTGAAGCGAGTCGAAGACCTGGATTTGGACTCGACCAGGAAGGAAGAGGTGTTGCACGTCCTTCAGACTCGCCGGGACCGGCTCCGGGAAGAGACTTTTGCTTCGCTCTTCAATATGACGGAAAAAGTAGGTTCGATTGGAGAACTGGACGCGACCGTATTCCATCAAGCGATGGAGGAGTTGTGGTATCGACTCTCCAATCCCGAGTAGTAGGGAAAATACTGTGTATGAACTGAATCGAGTCTTGGCAGATGTGCTCCAGCCATCTTCAGGCTCAAGGAGGATGAGATGAGTCTCACGCGAAGGGAAGCCCTTGCCGCCATGATCGGCGGAGCGGCCGGGTGGGCCGCCGGTTGCGGAGCCGGCGAGACCCCCGTTCGGTCCCAAGCGAAGCTGGATCGGCTGGAAGCTGTTCGCCGGCGGCGTCGAATCATCTTCGTGGATGACAACTATGGTCTCTCCCACGAGGGAAGCGACACGCCCGAGGGATTTCTGGCACCCCGGCTCAAGCCTCTGGTCGGAACCCAGGTCGACGCCATCACCTACGCCGTCTACGCCCACAGCCCGGCCTACATCAGCAAGGCTCGGAAAAGGCTCTACGCCGCGGCCGGGGGGACTTCGGTCACCGACCAGGCCTGGGCCCGAAACCACAAGGCGCTGGTGGATGCGGGACACGACCCGCTGCAGTTGGTCATCGACTTCGCCCACGAGAATGGGATGGAAGCCTTCGCCCACATGAGCATGAACGACTGCCACGACAGCATCATGAGAAACCTCATGCACCCCTTCAAGAGCCAGCACCCCGAGTTGCTGGTGGACACGAAGGGGACTCTCTCCCACCTGCAGTTGTACGTGACGGCGTACGACTTCTCCCATGAAGCCGCGCGCGACCGCCAGTTCACCATCGTCCGGGAGGTCTGCGAGGGGTTCGGCGTGGACGGCTTCGAGATGGACTACTTCCGGCATCCCATGTTCTTCAGCCGCTGCATGCGCGGCGAACCGGCGACTCCGGAAGAGACGGCGATCATGACCGGTTTCATGGCCCGGATCCGCAAGATGGCCGATGCCGCCGCCGCTCGGCGCGGGAAACCCCTGCTGCTGTCGGCTCGCGTCCCCGACACCCTCGAGCAGGCGGTCCACCTGGGCATGGACGTGGAAGCTTGGATGGCTAACGACTTGGTGGACCTGATCATCGCCGGTGGCGGATACGCCTCGAGCACTTTGGATGTCGAACACTTCGTCCAAACGGCCCGTAAACATGACGTCCGGGTCTACCCCTGCATCAACCAGAAACCATGGAGCTGCGACCCGGCCTGGTGCCGGGAAGGGAACCGGGCGCTAGCGGCCCGCTGGCACCGGGCCGGCGCCGACGGCATCCATTTCTGGAATCTGGCCACGCCGTTCGATCCCTATTCCGTGGACACCCCGGAGGAGCTCGCCGCGACCCGTAATCGTGTCTATGCCTGTCTGAATGATGTGGGCGAGGCCGGGACGCTGGAAGGCAAGGACAAGCTCTACTGTGTAGACAGCTCGGTGTTCATCCACTACAGGCACGTTACGGTCGAGCCCCCTCTCCCGCTGCACCTGACACCCGGCCGCAGAGCAGGTTTTCCGCTGCCGCTGGGAGACGACGTTCGGGCCGCCGCGAAAGACGACACTCTCCAGGAACTCCGACTGGAACTGACGGTGCACGGACACCTGCAGGAAGGCGGGTTGGAGCTGACCGTCAACGGGGAATCCGCGGGAACAGGAGACGCGGTCCGGATCGGCTACGCCCATACCCACGAGCATCGCCACGAAGCGGACGGAAATGTGTCTCCCCACAGCCACTATCACTTCCAGGCTCACCAGGTGACCTATCTCCTGGATGCCCTTCCACTGAATCTGGGGGACAATGAGTTGGAGCTGCTGGTTGCGACCAGCAGCGATCCATTCAAGACCGGGGGGCCGCTCCAACTGGTCAATGCCCAGTTCTGGGTGCGATTCCGGTCCGAAGACCGCGCCTGACGGGATCTTCGAGATCGGCTACTCGAACCAAAAGGAAAAAAGTTCCGCTTTCTCCAAGTGGAATTCCAGCCGGATCGCCTGGTCCTTGAGGGAGGTGGGATCGGCGGAACCCTCCCAGGCGACTGTGTGGTTCGTGGAGTCTCCGCTGAAGGGCCGGCACCGGTCGCCCGACCATTCCTTGAGCCGCAGCCCGTCATGCTCTCCGTCGCCGCGGCGAACCGCCACTCGGACGGAGCCCCCCGGCTCCGTCCGGGCGTTGATGCGCAGCCGGCCCCCCGGGTGCCGAATCGGCCGCGTCAGCATGCTGCCCTGGTCGGCAGCCTCCAGCGAAACGAATCCGTCCCGGCGCAGGGACGCCAGGCAAATGTGGCCGTCGCCGGCCCGGACGTCGCGGGAAATGTGCAGGCTCTCATGTCCAGTGTAGTAGAGGTCGACCCGGTCCTCGTGTTCGACGAGGCCCTTGGCGACGTAGACTCTACCCTCATCGTAAGAGCCGGCAGGCCCCGTCTCCAGGAAGATGGGACGTTCCGGATGGCGTTCCCAAGTCCGGCCGTCCCGGCTCCAGGCGAGCTGAACGTCGATCTTCAGCTTCTTCTCGACCTCTCCCTCCCGCTGAAAGGGGGGCCGCAGGTAGAACATGTGGAGAAACCCGAGGTAAATCCCCTGGTACCGAACCACGGGCATGCAATAGAGGGAGTAGGGGTCCAGCTCATCGGGGACCACCACGTGCTCGGGCTGGCTCCAGGTGAGTAGATCTGTGCTTTCGGAATAGGCGATGCGCCGGATCTCGCCGGCGTTGATGGGTGGTCTCCGGTAGTACATGACGACGCCGCGCTCGGCGTTGTAGGTCAGGTTGTTGGCGGTGTCGCTCTGGCCCCGGAAGATGGGGTTCTCCTTCTGGTCGGTCCAGTGGAAGCCATCGTCACTGAAGGCCACCCGGAGCTCCTGACCGCCGGCGATCAGTTCGGGATGGGGATCGCGCCCGGCGGGACCCTGGTTGTAGATCATCAGGAACTGGCCCTGATCCCGCCATTTGGGAGGGGTTCGGATCACGCCGACGCTGTCGAAGCTGATCTTGTCGGCCCCTTTGAAGACGTTGTTGGCCTTGCTGCCGTCGACCTCCACCAGTCCGAGCTTGGGGGCGGTCCAACGAAGGCCGTCCCTGGACTCGTAATAACGCGCACGGCTCAACCAATAGAAGCCGGGCGGAGTGGGGATCTCGACCAACACGCTGCTGGAATCCCACAAGCGGTAGAGACCGCCGTCCGGGTCTCGGAGAACGCTCACGTAGGTGACCGTCGTGTCCGGATTGAGGTCCTTGGTTCCGGTCGAGAAGAGCGGGTTCGAGGGGTGTTTTTCCGGCTGCTGAACCTTCCGGCGAAGGGCCCGCACATCCTCGACAACATGATTGTCCATCAGGAGCTGGCGTTCATGGCCGATCTCCAGCGGCTCGGTGGGGAGAATGGAGTAGGAGCCCTGAATGGTCCACTGGTGTTCGTGCTGCGACGCGGACAGGTTCAGGAAACAGACGAGAAGGATCGCGCCGACCGTCCCTGGCCGGTTACAAGGCACACAGTTCATTCGCAATTGATGTCTCCCTTCAGAGGAACTTGTCCCGCATCGACTTGGCAACGGACCGTACCAGACGGTCTCCTGTGGTGAAGAAGATGTCCTGGATCTGTTTGCTCGTCAGTCCCAGCCGAATCGCCGCCCGCCGCATGGCCCGCAACTGCTCGTAGAGATAGAAGGTCAGTTCGCCCCCCAATTGATTGGTGGTGGGAGTCAGGTCTCCCCAGCGGGAACCGTAGAACACGATCTTCCCTCGGGAGAAGGCCACGTCGCCCGAGTCGGCCCCGTACAGGATCCGGTCCGTGTCCACCTGCGAGAAGAGTACGTCGAAGGATTCCATGGAACAGACGGCGGAGACTTCGTACCAGAGGTTGGGAAGCCCGCGGAAAGCGGGGGCGGCCTTTTCGATGGGATACGGAGAGAAGCTGCGCGCTCCGTGAGCCAGAATCCACTGGGCCCGGGGATAACGGTCGGACAAACGGAGCATGTCGCTCACGTTTCTCGGGTCCGCGAAAGATTTCTTCATGCCTACGTGGAGCATGATGAGCAGTCCGTAGCGGTCGGCCACGGCAATCTGGTGCTCAGGAAGGAAATCGGTGATCCGGCATTCAGATTCCCGGGTTGGGCAATACCTGGCGTAGGGTTTCAGACCCAGGAGACCGTGCTTCAGGATCGTCTCTTCCACCTCATGCGCCGAGATGGACGGCTCCACCAGCATCAGGGCGGCGGACCCGGGCTCCTTCCGGATCTCTCTGCCGGCGAATTGGTTCGACTTCCGGAAATCACACCGGTAGAAGGGGAAGGGAAACGCCAGCCGCGTGATCTGACGGCCCGGCATCAGGACGCTTTCGACTTGGCGTACCGTGTCGATATCGCAATCGGTCCAGACGGTCTCGGTCTTGAAGTCCTCTTGCCGGGCAAGCGCCGCCCGGTAGTTCAGGTCGAAGTCGGCCTGGTAGATGTGGCAATGAGCGTCGAAGATCCGGGTGGGAACGAATTCGGAAAGTTCCTCTTCCCAGATCTGCCGGTCCAGAGTCTCCATCTTCCGAGGAATGCTTTCTCCTTCTCGTGTCCGGATGGATGGATTTCGAACCGACAATTCGTCTTGGGGACGGGCGGAAGCCGTCCGCTTCAACCGGGTGGCCGCCAGGACGCCGGCGCCCGCCGAAAGGAATCGCCTCCGGCCGACGCTCCGGCTTTCCGGCTCGGGTTCGGGTTTGGCGCCGCGCCTGCTGCGCATCCGCTTCACCCAGCCCCCCACGGCTCTCGCCTGACCTCGCCGGCGGCTCCTTGCGGATCGGATTCAGGGTTCTGCGGCACTGCCAACAAGCCGCGGTCCCGCAGTTCCCTGAAAATGGCCTCTCCCAACAGACGGTATCCCTCGGGGTTGGGATGCCGGGGATCTCCGTAAAGGTCCGATTTCCCGGCATAGATCTCGGTCAGATCGGCACAGTAGGGAATCTGCGCGCAGCGGACCTGGGCCGCCTCGTAGTAGCGGGTCAGCGCCTCATGGTACGGCGTTTCGCCGGGACGGAGCCGCTGCTGCCGCTCCTCCCACATTTCTTTCTCGCGAGGGGACGGGTCGTAGCTCCCGAATCCCATGATGGGCTGAAGCACTGCCACGTACCGGATGCCGAACTCCGCTGAGACGGCGTTCATGATGCGCACGTTCTTCTCCCAAACCTCCTCGGCCTTCATTTCGTCCGGATGACCCCAGTGCGGCTTCTGCAGGATGCCTTCGCCGAACCTCAGGAGCCGGGCCAGATTGGGCAGAAACAAGCTCTGAGACGAAGCGCCCACCACGTAGTCCATGATCGCCTGCTGGGGATGGTTCACCATGGGAGTGGAGGCAGAGATGGACTTGACCAGTCCCAGGTCGTTGACGCCGTCCACCGAGATCACCACCTGGGGATTCAGAGCCAGGGCGTCCCGGATCAGCTTGATCACCTCCTGGTTGGTGGAGTAGCTGCCCACGCCCCCGTTGTAGATGCGTGCCGGGATCCCTTCACTCACCAGGATCTTAGAGAGGGTGCCGGACCAGTGTCCCTGATTGAAGGGATCGGTGGTGGAGCCGCCCAGAGCCACGATGCGGAGCGCATCTTCGCCCTCTCCGTCTCCGAAGACCTGGAAGGCCGGCTCGAGAGCGTAGCCCAGGTGGGGGTCCACGGCCAGCGGTCCCCGGGACGTCCCGACGAAACCCTTGGCCAATCGCCGGTGAAACTCGCCGCCGCGAGACACCAGGAAACCCGAGGCCGGACCGGAGCCCAACGAAAGCAGCAGCCACGCCGCACCCTCCACGAGAAATAGGAGAACCAGGGCGAACCCTAGTCCGGTACCCAGCTTACGAATCATGTGAACGGCCTCCGGCTGTCGGCCCATTTTGGTGGAAAATCGGAATCTATCATAGGATGGACCCGGTCGCAGGATGACCCTGCTGCTGACCGGCCGGAAAGGAAACGAATCAATGCATACGCCCGGAAAGGAACCAACCATTCGGCTCACGGCCGCACAGGCCATCGTCAAATATCTGCAAAGGCAGTACAGCGAGCGGGATGGCTTCCGGCAACGGTTGGTGCCGGCCATGTTCGGCATCTTCGGTCACGGCAACGTCACCGGAATGGGGCAGGCCCTGGAAGAATACGGTTCGGAGCTGCCCTATTATCAGCCCTGCAACGAACAGTCCATGGTGCATACCGCGGCCGGTTTCGCCCGGGCCAAACGCCGCCTGGCCACACTGGCCTGCACCACCTCCATCGGACCCGGCGCCACCAACATGATCACGGGCGCCGCGGCGGCCACCATCAACCGGTTGCCCGTGCTCCTCTTTCCCTCGGACATCTATGCCAATCGGAAGCAGGGACCGGTGCTCCAGCAACTGGAGCATCCGTCCGCCGGCGACGTGAGCGTGAACGACTGCTTTCGGCCCGTCAGCCGCTTTTTCGATCGCATCACCCGCCCCGAGCAGATTCTCACGGCCCTTCCGGAAGCCATGCGCGTATTGACCGACCCGGCGGAAACGGGGTCGGTTACCCTCTGTCTCTGCCAGGACGTTCAGCCGGAGGCCTTCGATTTTCCCGTCCATTTCTTCGAGGAGAGAGAGTGGCGGATCGAACGGCGCCTGCCCGACCCCAAGCGGATTCGGGAGACAGTGGAGTTGCTGAGGGGGGCTCGAAGGCCTCTGATCATCGCCGGCGGTGGCGTCATCTATTCCGAGGCCTCACGCCAGCTGGAGCACTTCTCCCGCCTCTGCGGTGTTCCAGTAGTGGAGACGCACGCCGGCAAGGGAGCCCATGGTCAGCCTTCGGACCTTCTGGCAGGAGGTTTGGGCACCACCGGGAACCCGGCGGCGACGCGGCTGGCTGCTACCGCCGATCTGATTCTGTGCGTGGGGACTCGCCTGTCCGATTTCGACACCGGCTCCCAATCGGGCTTTCAGCACCCCGATGTTCGCTTCATAAACATCAACGTCTGTGGCCGCGACGCCTACAAGCAGGGGGCCTTGCCCCTCCTGGCCGACGCGCGCGAGGCGCTCGAGGCGCTGGCCGGCGCCGCGGAGGAGGCCGGGATCGAGACCGAGCCGTCCTATCGACGGGAGGTGGTCGAGATCTGCCGCGAGTGGAATGACGTCTGCCGGCGGGAGATCGACGAGCAGGAAGCCGAGGTGATGCTCCAGACTCAGTTGGTCCGAACTCTGCAGGAGGAGTCGCAGCCTGGCGATACGGTCATCGCCGCCGCCGGCAGCCCGCCCGGCGACATCCTCAAGTTCTGGGACGCCACCGGGGCACGCCACTGTCACCTGGAATTCGGCTACTCCTGCATGGGCTACGAGCTGCCGGCCGGACTCGGCGTCCGGATGGCCCATTCCCAGGGTGAGGTCGTCGTCTTCATCGGCGACGGCACCTACCTGATGAACCCCACCGAGCTGGTCACGGCGGTCCAGGAAGGCCTGAAGCTGACGGTCGTCATCAGCGAGAACCGAGGCTTTCAGTGCATCCGCGGGTTGCAGGAGCTACGGTCCGGGCAGGCCTTCGGCAACGAGTTTCGCCGGCGCAATTCCGAAACCGGACGGCTCGACGGGGACTACTTGAAGATCGACTACGCCGGGAACGCGGCGTCCATGGGGGCCAGGACCTTCAATGTGGCGACGAAGGAGGAGCTGTGCCAAGCCCTTCGCCAAGCTCGGCAGGATAGCCGGACCTGTGTGATCGTGGTCCGGACCGCCCGGGACGCGACCTCGCCCCCTTCAGAGCTCTTCTGGGACTTTATGGTGGCTGAGGTCAGCCAGGATCCGCTGACGCGGGAACTGCGCCAGCGATATGACGAAGAACGCCGACTCCAGCGGTTCCACTACTGAGCTTCGGAAACCGGACGGATTCGCTTCCAGCGGGACGCCACCAACATGGATCCCAAGAGCAACACCGCCAGGATCACGAATCCCCGAATCTGATCGTAGTCCCAGATGGCCTTGAGCCCCATGCCCGTGAAGGCCAGCCCGGCCACCAGGTTGGCGGCCATCAGGAAGCGGGGCATCCTCAGTTCCTTGGGTAGGAACTTCCAATCCGACCAGATATTGGCCAGGCAGTAGAAGCCGCAGAGCAGGACTCCAGTGTAGATGCCCGCGGGCGTCACGATGTCCAGCAGGTCCACCTGGGGGAAGAGCCGCGTCAACCAAAGGATGCCCAGACCGCCCAGCAGAATCCAGAGAATAGTGGCCCATCGCAGTCTCGAATTCTCCAGCTCCGAACGCGTCTTCCCCAGGGTCAATCCGAATTCGTAGAGGAGCCGATACGTCACCTCCGGACCGCCGTAGAGGATGCCGAAGAAGGCGAAGAAGACTCCGATCTTGTAGAGAGGCAGCAGCAAGGGGCTCAACGTGGTGAGGAAGGTGGCCTGGTAGTTGAGCAGGTTGACGCCGTCCGGGACCAGGTAATGGGGCTGCAGGAGGACCGTGCCCAGAATCGAGAAACAGGCGGCGACCAGCACAATCATGGCGAAGCTGACCACCGTATCGATCACCGCCGCCCGAACCCAGAGGCGCGCCGGATCATCGGCGTGAGCCGCGGCACGCGCCAACCGGTTGGGTGTCACCGGGCCGCCGTCGCTGTGACCCCATTTCTTCTCCCGCAAGAAGGAGACGTACGCCAGGTAGTCGTAGCTCTGGCCTCCAAGGGCGGCAGCATAGACCATGATCTCCAACCAGGGGGAGCGGGCCGCCATCTCCGGAAGCTCCCGGGCCAGCCACTCGGGATAGGTCAGGGCGACAGGCACCAGGAAACCTTGCATCACCTGCCACCAGTCGGGCCGAACGTGGAAGACGGCCACCAGGATGCAGCTTACCGTCACACCCAGAATGAACATCTGGGCCTTCTCCAGGAACTGGTAACCGCCGACGGCCAGGAGCAGAAGGGCAACCGCTACCCAGAGACTCGCCCAGGCGTGGAGGCTTCCTACGCCGAAGATCCAAGTGCAGATGGTTCCCAATACGCCTTCCAGGAAACACAGCCAGAGTGGAGCGCAGATCACCGCCACCGCGACCATGAACAGGTTCATCCAGCCGGGAGGACCGGGGATGGAACTCCAGCGCTGACATGGGTGGCCTCCGCTCAGGATCATGTGACGCATGCTGGTGTAGACCAGGATCCACTTGAGGAGGGCGATGAGCAGCAGGACCCAGAGAATCCGGTAGCCGAAGACGGAACCGGTCCGGGAAGGGAAGAAGATTTCTCCGCTGCCGATGTTGACCGAGGCGATGATGGCGCCGGGACCGAAAAAGGCCATCCAGCGGAGGGGACTTCGGGAAAGCAACGAAGGCGGAGGCGGAGGAAACCCCGTGTTGGATTCTACGGACATGGGCGTCAGTATAAGGCGGCGTGCGACTCGTGGCGAAATTTGTGTTGGCAACTGATGGAGTGAAGAAATCATGAGGTACCGGGTGGGAGTTCTCGTTCTGTCCATTTTTCTCGTTGGGGCGGTCGCGGAAGCTTCCTCCCACGAACCTCTGAAGATCGGCTCGCAACGGCAACTCTTCATCGACGACCATGTCGTCGAGTCGATGGATCCGCGGGTCTACCGGCACCTGAACCAGCCCCTGAAATACCGGGACAATCCGGTGATCCGTATGGACCAGGACTGGGAGCACAAAGGGGGCCTTTCCCACGCGGGCGACTGCGGGCAGATCTTCTACGATCCGGACCGGAAGCTGTACCGGTTCTACGGGTTGATGGTCAATTGGGACTGGTCGGAACGATGGATCTTCTACGCCGAGTCCAAGGACGGCATCCATTGGGTCAAACCTCGCCTGGGACAGGTCGAGTATCTCGGGTACGACACGAATTTCATCTCCCTGCCTTTCGACAAGGAGGCGACAAGCAACACCGTCTTCCGCGACCCGGTCGCCAAGAGCGAAGACGAGCGGTTCAAGATGATCTACTTCCAGAAACGGGGAGACAAGGTCGTGATGATGCCCGGCTACTCCCGGGACGGCTTCGACTGGAAGGCCTATAAGGTGGAGCGGCCCGTCGTCAACTTCTGGTCGGACACCAACAACAACCTGCTTTGGGACCCCAAGAAGAAGCGGTACATCCTCTACCTGAGGAGCTTCAACAAGCTGAGCCGGTGGACGACTCCGGAGCCGGTCTATCCTGCGGATGCGCGGGTCCGAACCGCTTCCTTCGCCACCAGCGTCGACTTTCTCAACTGGGACGCCCAGCCCACGCTCCGGGACGCCCCGGACCGTTTCATCGCCTTTCACGCCGACGAGAAGGACCGGGTGGGCGATCGAGATTTCTACACTCTGGAAGTACTCCCCTACGAGGGAGGATACGTCGGGTTCACCTCCGTCTACCACACCATGTTCGGGACCGCGCCGGCCGCCATGGATACGGACACTGCCCAATCCCCCTGGATGGAGCGGATGGACGTGCAACTGCTCTGGAGCCGGGACGCGGAGAGGTTCCAGCGCGTCGGAGACCGGCGGGTCTTCATTCCCAACGGCCCGCCGGGCAGCTGGGACGAGCATATGGTCTATTCGGTTCACAATGGGATCATCCGGGAGGATCTGGGTGAGGTCTGGATTTACTACCAAGGCTTCCGCGGGCACCACTGGTTCTACCATCGCCAGGAGCCCCAACTGGGACAGATCGGACTGGCCATCCTCAGGCTCGACGGGTTCGTGAGCGTGACCGGGAAGGGAGCGTTGACCACGCGTCCCCTGCTGCTCAAGGGTAACCGGCTCAAGATCAACGCCACCGGAGTGGACAGGTTCGTGGGTCCCGGCTACGGGACCGTGCGAGTCGAGGTTTTGGACGCCGCTACCGGCGAGGCGGTGGCCGGGTTGGGAAGAGAGGACTCGGATGCCTTCGGGGGGGACGAGATCGGGTACACGGCAAGTTGGAAGGGAAAGACGGATCTGAGTGGCCTGCAGGGAAAAGCCGTTCGCCTGCGGTTCCACCTGGACAAGGCCAAACTCTTCTCGTTCTGGGTGGATCAGGAATGACCCGGTGAGTTGAGACCTCTACCGCGAGACCCGCACCCACCGCAACAGGATGGCCTTCCGCTGGCGTCCCTGCCTGTCCTGGTGCTTGAAGTGGGAGTAGGCGATGAGGAATTCGTCCGGTCCCACCGCCAGCACGCTCGTATAACCGCAGGTGTTCCGGTCGCCCGAGGTTCCCATCGGAATCAAGGTGGTGGGCGTGGACCACGACTTGCCGGTTCCGTCGGCGGAGAACTTCATGTGCACGCCGTGGCGGCCGAAAGAGCAGACCATGATCCCGTTTTCCAACAGCAGCAGACAGGGGAACACGCCGAACTTGTGAAGCGGGCGGACCGGCTCCCAGGTCCGTCCCCGGTCCGAGCTGAAGGTGATGACCAGTCGGTGACCCTTCGTGTAGTCCGTGTCATGGGCCGATCCCCGGATGGCGCAGGCCAACCGTCCGTCCGACGCGACGGCGATCATGGGTTCCGTCATGTAGGAGTCTCCGGTCGGGTCGACCGCAATGGTGCCTCTCCGGGTCCAGGTCCTGCCGTTGTCGCGCGAACCCATGCAGGTGGCCGGCCAGTGGCGGGGGATCGTATCGTCCCCGGCGGTGTAAGTCCCCTGATAGTCGCCGTAAAACAGCTCCTTCCCCAACCTGGCGGGAGCGTGTTCGATCCGGGTGCGTCCCACCAAGTGGGACTTGGTATGCTTCCAGATCAGACGTCCTCGAGTGTCGTAGATCACCGTCTCCGGCTTCCAGGCCGGTAGATCGGGGGTCCAGCGATAGGCGGGGAGTTCACGCATGTACTCCTGAATTTCTTTCGGGGATTCCTCATACCGGTGCAGCGAAATCCCCTTTTCGTCCCCCAGGTACCCCACCGGAGGCGGCAGACTCAGGCCCGTCGCCTTCAGGTTGAAGGCCACTACGGGAGAAAAGGAGAGGAACTCACCCGGAGAAATCTCGGCCACGGCCGGGTGCGGTTTGTAGCCGGCCACGTGATTGTAGACCCGCTTCCAGCTCCTACCCTCGTCCGCCGAGACGTACATGGGGCTGGCATGCCCCACGGCTTCGGTGGCGTCGGCGTTGTGTGAAAAACCGAGACCGATCCGTCCCTGGGGCAGTCGGAACAGGGCAGGGTACTGATAGTATCCCCACCGCGTCTCGCCGGGCTCCGAGGTGGCGATGACCTGGACCTCTCCCAGTTGGATCCGGACTTCGGGTCCCACGGGGATCAGCGGGGTCACGGATGCAGCCACCGGAACCGCCCCGAAGAACCAGAGAAAGATCGTTCCCAGGAAGCGGAACAGGGGGATGAAACGCGCCCGGCAGGGCTCGAACCTGCGGCCTTTGGTTTCGTAGACCAACGCTCTATCCAACTGAGCTACGGGCGCTTCGGGTGCCGGGAGTTTAGCAGAATTGAACTCGGTCCGGAAGATTCCTCCATCGTTGCAGTTGCCGTTTTTAGGGGGCAGACTGGTCGCCGGCACCAACTTCATGATCAACATCGGAGACGGTCCATTCGGAAACCGAAAAGCACTTTGGCCAAGTATCCGAACGGTCACCGATTGTTCCGCAAAGCATTGGGATGACTGAAATCGGACGGCGCAATTTCCTCAAGGGTTCCTCGACGCTTCTCATCGGAAGCTCCACTACCCGTCTGTCTTCAGCGTGGATCGGAGCGGGCGATCGAATCCGGGTGGGACTCATTGGGGCCGGCATCCGAGGCCGCGGCTTGATGTACGAGGCCAGCGACCTGCCGGGCGTGGAGGTGTCGGTCATCTCCGATCCCGACCGGCGGCGGATGGAGGGAACGGCAGTCGAACTGGAGAAGAAGACCGGCAAGCGAGCCCGGACCGAAGTGGACCTGCGCCGGATCCTGGACGACCCGGAGATCGATGCCGTCGTCATCGCCAGTTGCGACTATTGGCACGCCCTGGCCACCATCTGGGCCTGCCAGGCGGGAAAGCACGTCTACGTCGAAAAGCCGGTCTGTCACAACCTCTTCGAGGGGAGAAAGATGTTGGAGGCGGCCCGGAAATACGGCCGCATCGTCCAGACGGGAACTCAACGGCGCTCCAACGGCTCCTTTCGGAAGGCGGCCCAGTTGATCCGGGAGGGGGCCATCGGCGAGGTCTATTGGGCCAGCTTCGACCTTCCCAATCCCCGAGAGTCCATCGGTTTCAAGGAGCCGGAGCCAGTCCCTTCCTGGCTAGATTGGGACCTGTGGTTGGGTCCGGCCGAAAAGAGGCCCTACCACGCCAATCTCGTGCACTACAACTGGCAGTGGTTTTGGGATTTCGGCAACGGCGAGCTGGCGACCAACGGCGTCCATCTGTTGGACATCGCCCGCTGGTGCCTGGGCAAGGATCTGCCGGCGCGGATCCATTCGGTGGGTGGGCGCTATGGTCCGCCTGACCAGGGAGAGACCCCGAACGCTCAGAAGGCCACCTTCCGGTACGACGATGGGACGCTGCTCACCGGCGAGGTACGCAACCTCTACTCGGCGCAGGGAAGAGTGAAGCCCCGGCGGCCCGGCGGCCCGGATCCCAGACACAGGTGGCTCGACGAATTATCATGGAGTTTCTATGGGAGCCAGGGGTATCTCCATCTTAAACCGAGTCAGGACGGCGGACGCGAAGAGGCGCCCCGCCAGTTGGCTAAACACTACGGTTGTGAGTATCAGCTTTTTCTGGGCCGCAACCCCGAACCCGAACCGGATCAGGGAATCTTGGAGCACCTGGATCACTTCGGTAACTTCATTGATGCGGTCCGATCGGGGCGCCCGGAGATCCTGACGGCGGGACTGGAGGACGGAGTGCTTTCCGCGGGCCACTGCATCATGGCCAACCTTTCCCTCAGGTTGGGAAGGGAACTGAGATACGATGCCGCGACTCACCGGTTCGCGGGGGATGAAGAGGCCAATCGCCTACTGACCCGATCCTATCGGGAGCCCTACGTCGTCCCCGACAAGGTCTGAACCGGAAGTTCCCAATCCCGCATGACGTGCCGGAAGCCGCGTTCGGAGCAACACGGCTCAGGGGTCCCACGCCGCGTCGCAGCCAAGGCTACGCTCTACAACGACTCTCCCAACTTGTTCTTTCGAGCCCGGTCTCTTAGCGAGCCCTCCCGGTAGTACTCGTCGGGAGGAGTACCGATGAAGACCCACCAGCAGTCCTCTTGGGTGTGATTGTAGACGGACCGGGGCACGTCGGCGGGAAAACGGAAGGCATCGAAGGCCTTGGCCTCCACCACGGTATCACCGACTCGGATCCGGCTCCGGCCCTGCATCAGGATATAAGTCTCTTCCGCCTTCTCGTGGGTGTGGTGGCCCACCGATTGGCCCGGCTTCAGGTGACCGATGGAGAAGGCGACGTGCTCGCATTCCAAGTGGGGATCATAAGCCCGCAAATCCCCATTCTCGGCCTTGGGCCACGGGTGATCCTGGTCCTTGATGGGACTTCCCGGAGTTCCCGCCGGTGGGAGCCAGTCCCATCGAACCCGCCGGGATCGCTGTTTGTGCCCCTCGACGGGCCTCACAGCCGGCACTCCCAGCACCGCTTCCTTCAGGATCAGGGCCAGCGCCGGGACTCCGGCGGCCGAAGACTTCAAGAAACCTCTCCTTTTTTTCTCAGATCTCCACATGTGACCTCCTACAATCTCTCTTTCCTCGCTTCTCCCCGTCCAACTGCTTCAGAAGTTCCACACGGGAATCGGTTCTCCGGCCGAGATCACCTCTTCCAGATAGGCACCCGTGTGGGACGTCGGGTCTTGCATATGGGTCAACTCTCCGTACTCCAGGATCCGGAGCGCGATCACGTTTCGCCATTTGCCGTCGGCCAAGCGCAGCGTGACGGCAACGGGGTGATCCACCCGCCAAGCCGTGCCGCCTGGGGCAGGTCCGAATTCCTTTCTCAGGTCCCGGGCAACCAGGGGCTCGAGCAACCCGGTCCGTTCCTGGTTCAAGGGCCAGAGGCAGAGGGTATTTCGGCTGCGTCCCCCCCATAAGGGGCTCCCTCGCGAATCCTTCACCAGTTTGATCCGGTCCAGACCCTCCATGAAGACTTCATAGAGATTGGAAGCGATATAGGGTGTCCCGTCGGCCGCACTGTTCAGGACGATGGGAGTCGCCGAGATCAGGCCCCTGACGTGGACGACTTTCTCCCAGGTCTCACCGTTGTCTTTCGAGCGCCAGACTCGGATGTCGTGAGGGGCCGTTCGGGTCTCGGAGGCCTCAAAAACCCCGGGACTCCCGTTGCCCCGGGCAGAAAAGAGGATGGAACCGTCCTGGTCGCGCACGGCGCTGGCCTCGAAGGAGCCGTCCTGACCCGTGACAGGAACGTAGGAGACGATTCTCCATGCACCCTGCGTACGCCTCCAGCGCGCCAACCCCGAGCCACCGGTCTCGCCTGGCTGGTTGCCCTTCATGGCAAAGAGAAGATCGTCGCCGTCGGGAATCGCCGTCATCAGGCTCGCGGTCAGCCGCCAGCCCGGATGCAGGGATTCCTGCGAGACCCGCTCGCTACTCGCCACGCTGAAGGTCTCGCCGTCGTAGGCCAGTTGATGAAGTTCCAGGTAGGAGTACATCTGGCTCATGTCTTCGAACACCGAGGTTTTGGGATTCCGGCCGAACATGTTCACCCCGTAGGGCGGGGGCCCTTCGATAGTGGTCCTCCAGGCGATGGACTGGTTGAGGCCGAAGCCGGTGCCGGCGCGAGGGTGAGGGGAGCCGTCCGCCCGTTTCGCGCCGAAAGGAACGAAACCTCCCATGACCGGATACTTCACCATGATGGCTTCCTGATTGGGCGGCTTGGAATTGGGGTTTGGCTCGTTGTGGTTGCGGGTGATGGGGACGGCGCGGTCCGGTTTCAGACCGGTGATATCGTCGAAGGGGATCAGGTCGGAGCCGTTCTCGAAGTCGGTGCCCTTCGCGCCCGCAACCCGGATGTTGCACAGATACCCGCCGGTGTTCGGGCCCAACTGGAGAGGCAATCCCAATTGGTAGACCCAGGTCGCACCTTCCGGGGTGTTTTCGGGAAAACGCAGGTCTGGGGAACTCCGCGTCACGTCGATGATCCCGCTATCGGGAAGCGGCGTCGACGGTGTCTCTGCCGGCGGCGGATGGGAGCCGCAAGCGGCCAGAGAACATAGTGCAAGCAAACCGAGCGTTTCGATCCAATACGGCGCTTCCCGGCGATTTCTCATGGGAACCTCTCTTTCAGGGAAGGGGAAATCTATGCCTTGACGAACACCTCCAACTCATCGATGAGGATATCTTCACCGGAGGATGGAGACGCCTCCACCAAAGTCACTTCCAACTGATTATCCCCGAATCGGGCGGGCGGTTCCGTCAGGTCAAACCAGAAGGTCCGGTACTCACCCGGCAGTTCGGGGACCGGCGGCAGTCCGGAAGATTTCGTGGAGGATGGGTCCACCACGGCTCGCAAGTCGGTTCGTGATTCATCCGAGCGAGCACGGATCGCCCGGTCGTCCACTTGGGCGCCGTTGATTCGGACCTCCATTCGGTCCTCCTCGCCGGCTCCATAGGCCCGAAAAAGGAGCATCGCACCTCGCGACTGGCCGAGGTGTTCGCAGACCCGAAAACGAAAAGCGCCCGTCGACCCCGGTCTCCTTTCGAGAAGAAGACGATCCGCCTTGACCGCTCCGGTGGAGGCCCGGTCCTTTCCGAACCCGAGGCTACCCCCCCATGAAGGCTCGAAGACGTAGTGCCGATCACCCGCCATCACCAACTCCGGATGCCGCACCGCGGCCAGCTCCCGGAGCAGATGCGGATAGAAGGGGGCCCAGGACAGGGTGACGAAATGATTGTAGAAGCTGATCCCGTCGGCTCCCGCCCCGTACATGTTGGCGGCCGCCGCCCGCTGCTGATCCAAGGACATGTGGCGATTGCCAAGACGTCTCCGCATGCGCTGGCTGGTCCAGGGAAGCAGTCCCGGATAGAGGAGACAGTTGCCGTTGTGAGTCAGACGGCGAAATTCCTCGTAACGGACGTTGGGTTCGGTGTGCATGGTGTCGTTGGGGGCGACGAAGTCGATCAGCCCTCGGGAAATCCAGGTCTCCACATCCAATCCCAGGGACCGGCATTCGTCCAGGGTCTGGAAGACACGCGCACCCAAGCGCAGCTTCTTCCTCCGCAGCCGTCCCGTTTCGTCCAGAATGGCTCGGCTCCGCGCCACCAGATCAGTCATCAGATGCTTGCGCTCGGGCCCTTTCCCTGGAGGGAAATAACGATGGTCCCGGAAACAGAGCTCCAAGCCGTCGACTGGAAAGCGATCGACCAAGCGCCCCATGACGCCGACGACGTAGTCGCGAACCTGGGAAAACGTGAAGTCCAACGGAGTGCTGAGCTTGTAGTAGGGTCCCGGCGGCAGCTCCCGGATCTGCCATTCAGGGTGGTCGAGGAGAAATCGGGCTCCCGCCCCGACGCCCTGCTCGACAGAAATGTGGCCGTGGTTGTCGTTGATTCGGATTCCCGCCAGGAACTCCATTCCGCGCTTGTGACTCTGATCCAGTAGAACCTCCAAGGGCTGCACTCCCCGTTCCAGTAGGGGAAGGAACCGACGGTGCTGAGGCCGGGCGTCATATTCCAGGCCGTCCACCCGCCAATAGGTGGTCCAGCCCTGCGTGTAGGCCTCTTGGACAAAGACATCGACTCGGGCTGCCGAAAGTTGATCGACCCAAGCCCGAATCGAATCTTCGGTCGCCGGATCGGGAAGATAATGAGTGGCGATGCTGGACGGGTCGCTCACATATAGGATCCGTCGAGAACCCCTGGGAGAATAGTGTTTCCAATGCGAACTGGAAGAGGCCGCAGCACCCGCAGATCCGGCAATGGCCTTACCGGCGGTCACTCCGGCAGCGGTGGAGACGACAAATCGCCTCCTGTTCATTTCGCGCTTCAATCGTCTCTCCTTTTCTCCGGCCTGCCGGTCCTTTCGAAATTGCGTCCACGGCCTCCCTCGTCCCAGACGCCGGGAGCACCGAACTCATCGTAATGTAAAGCTGTAGAGGGCTGCCTCCCCCTCCAACCGAAAACGGAGCCGAACCTCCCCGTCGGGCAGGAGGAGAGGGCGGTCACCCTTCCAGCGGACGGGAATCCGCACACCGTCCTGTTTGAGGGCCGCACTCGTGCCCATGACCTGATCGTCGACGACCGAATCCACCCAGATGCGTCCCTTTCCCTGGGCAAGGCCGTCAGCATTGACCACCAGTTCCAATCTGCGGTCGACGCCCGAAAGGGGAATGGTGAGCAGCGACCCCTTCCGGCGGCCCTCTTCGACTCGAAGACTCACGAAACCGTCCTTTCGAATCGTGGCCAGACCGGTCTGCATGGGCCGGGTGATCCAATCCTCCATGTGAGGTCCTATGGAATTGGGACTCCCTGAGTAGTAGACCCAGACCTCATCGCCGACCATAGTGGGGACGTTCACGGGAGAGATCCATCCCGAATCCCAGGTCCCTGGATTCCCCAACCCGATGACGGGACGCCCGTCGAAGACGTGGACGAAGTTGACGCCGTCGCGGCTGGCCATCAGGTACTGGGGTTGCGTCTGGGTCTTGGTCCAACCGTCCACCAGGCCCAAGTATATTTCTGAATCGATCCAGACCGAAATCATGTGGTACTCGACTGCCTGGCTGGCTCGGGGATGGGCCACCGGATTCCGGGGATCGGATGTCCAGTGGATAAGGTCCCGGCTCCAATCTCGGCAGATCTTCCTCAATCCGATGGGGGCCCTGGAGCCGCAGTGACTGTAGACCTTCCACTTCTTTTCCGGATCGCCCTCCATAGTGTCATAGAAGAGGCTCCGCTGATCGGACCATCCCTTCTGCGCCACGGGCGCCACGGGGGTCCACCGAATTCCGTCCGGCGACTCCAGCAGGAGGTTGCGCCCCCGCTGCTCCACGATCATCTTGTAGCGCCGGTTGGGGTCGCTTTCCCGGTGGTCCAAAACCACCATTGGCATGTACGCGTGTCCGCCGTGGTCCCGCTCTCCCAAATCCACGATGTTGTTGTCCGTCGACCCACCGAACTCATACTGACCCAGTGAAGGCTTGGTCCAATGGATGCCGTCCAGGCTCTCCGCATAGCCCACGTGATGCCCGGCCGTGCCGGCAAAAAGGGCTTGAGTATCCTCGCGAGACCATGCCGAATACCACATGCGAAAAAAGTTCCCATCGTAGTGAACCTCGCCGTAAGCGTGGGCCCGGCGTGAATCGGGAGCTCCGGGGGGCCCGGTGGGCAAGACGGGATTGGAGGGATGCTTCCTCATGGGATGGAAGGTCCCGATCAGGCCGTCCAGCTCCGCTACCTCGGCCAAGTCCAGGAACAGGACCTTTCGTCCCTCCTCAGCGGAAAGATCGGGTATCGGCATCTGGTCGAAGTACACAGCGCCGGACGGATTGCTGCCCGAAAACGCCATGCCGAGCCGGGAGCCTTCCCGGACCGGCCTCTGGACCGTATGAAAAGGACTCAAGGTGGGACCCGTCGTCCTGGCCCGGGAATCGGGCTTCATGTCGTCGATGACCGTACGGGAAGCATAGGGCGCACTGAAGCGACGGCCGAGCCAGCGTGCGTAAAACGTGTGGCCGCGCGTGACGTTGGACCAGAAGAGCCAAGCCGTTCCGTGGTGGTCCCGGACCAGAATCGGGTTCCGCCAGATCTCCTGAGTGGGATTGACAGCGTGGAAGCTCCAACGGTCCCCGTCGTGGTAGCCGCAGACAGGAATATGTCCGGTTCTTTCGAAAACCACCAGAGCCCGTTCGCCCCATCCCACGACACTGAGGGCCAAGTAACCGGTACCGGACCAGAGCGGCTGGGGAGGAGTCGCCGTCAGATCGGTGTGGTCTTCGAAAGAAGAGAAAAAATTGGCAAACCGAAGATAGTAGAGATGGGCTCTCTCCCCGGCAAAGAGGAGATGAAGGCTGCCCTGGCGATCCAGATCCATCACCGGGCGGCGGGCAGGACCAGCGCGCGTTAGCCTTTTTCGCCGCCAACCGGCGCGGGACAGCCGCGCCATCCAGATCTCGTAGCCTTCCGGGCCGGAGAGGACGAACCTGCGGGTCTTGAGCCGATCCCGAATGGGATAGGTATACCCGGGACCGACAGGAACCGCTTCACCATAGGCGACCCAGACGGCCCCGTTTGGATCCAGAGTCAAATCTCCCAGGTAGGAGTCACGGTTGGGATCGCCGACTCGAACGGGACCGGCTTCTCCGCTGGGTCCGGTCCAATTCTTCCTGTTTCCGATCAGGTCGGACGCGTCCTGAGCGAAGACCCGGCAACGAGCGTACCAGACCGCGGGGGGGTGACTGCTTTCCCAGACCACGTGAAGGGTGTCCGAGTCATCGATGACAAGACTGGCCAGCCGGACCTCACCTCCTCCCGAATCGAGGATTCCCCGGTCGTCCCCCGAGATCAGAAGGACGGGGGAGTGGAAGTCACCTTGAAACGAGGGGTCGGGAATCCTGGACAGGGACAAGTAGGTTCCGACGTTATCCGCCCCCTTCCCCTGGTACGCCAGGAACCATTGGCCGGCACGATTTCTTGCGATCTGACGGGCGCTACTCCCCGGAAAAGGGTCGGTCCGACCTGATTCGCCCACCTTGAGGACGACGACGGCCAGGGCTTGCGAAGTGAGCAGTATGATCAGCAAAAGGCAGGCGAGAAACGACCCGGAATGCCTAATCGACATTCCGCGTTTCTCGATTGGGGTGTTCAAGGGAGGCCGGATCGCCCATTGACCGGATCGAGAATATCACAGCAGCGCCCAAGCCGGTGTCCGATCCACATCGATAGAAAAGGGCGATATCCTGTAGGCGCCTTCAGCTTGATATGGGAGATGCCTCGGAAGGACGTTCGGCTGCTGTTGAAGGACAAGGATCATGAGGTTCAAGGTTTCTCTGGCCCAAATCAACCCGAAGACGGGTGACATCCGGGGCAACAGCAGGAAGATCGTGGAGACCATCCGGACTGCCCGGGAGCGGGGAGCGGATCTGGTTGTTCTGCCGGAGATGTGCCTGACAGGTTACTGCCTCGACGAGAAACTTCTGATCAACCTGGAGTTCCTGCGGGCCAACAGAACGTGTTTGATGGACGAGATTCTGCCCGCGTGCCACGGAATTTCCGCCATCGTCGGTTTCATCGATTTCGACGAGGCCCGCCTGGGTCCCGACGGGAGGGTCGTGCGCCACAACGCGGCAGCCGTCCTGAGCCACGGGCGACTTCTACAGGTCGTCCGGAAGAGACTGCTTCCCGCCTATCGCTATTTCGACGACAAACGCTACTTCGTCCCTGGCGAGGAAGTGGAGCCGGTATCCATTCCCATAGGGCAGGGAAGCGTTCCCATCGGCGTACTGATCTGCGAGGACCTGTGGGACGAGTCCTATCCTCTCAAGCCGTGTTCCCTGTATCGGGAGAAGGGGGCCCGTTATCTCTTCTGCATTAACGCCAGCCCCTTCGTGGGCAGCAATCCGGGAAGCCGGGACGGCAAACGTTTCATTCGAGATTCGGTGATCCGAGGCCAGATCCGGCGTCACGGTTTGCCCCTGGTCTACGTCAACACGGTTGGAGTCGGAGACAACGGGAAGAACATCATTCCCTTCGATGGGTTCAGCGTCGCCTACGACCGGCACGGACAGCTGGTGGGGGCTCTCCCTCAGTTCACGGAGTCACAGGAAGAAGTCGTCTTCGAAAACGGAGTATCCACCCCGGTGCCGGATCCACCCTTCAGCAGGGAAGACGAGATCTATCAGGCTCTGGTCAT
>CATOST010000026.1:0-122500 GCA_951812665.1 uncultured Acidobacteriota bacterium | reverse complement strand
CGCGAACGACGGCGGGGGCCACACCCGACACTGCCGAACTCTGGCCGTCCGCTGTTTCTTGCCAATCTCCCAGCCGCTACTTGTGTTCTTTGCCCGTACTGGACCCGCAGTTTTCTTGACAAACACCGGACCCTTTGCGTAGAATCCGTGCTTGTCGCCCTACGGGGCGGCGTGTTCTTTGACAATCTGGAAAAAGCAAGGGCAACCCACAATAGACAGCTGGGATTTTTCGGCAACGAAAAATTCTAGGTCAAGCTACTAAGGGTGAACGGTGGATGCCTTGGCGCGGAGAGGCGATGAAGGACGTGGCAAGCTGCGAAAAGCCTCGGTGAGCTGCTAGCTAGCTAAGACCCGGGGATCTCCGAATGGGGGAACCTGGTCCCGGGAAACCGGGATCATCCGTATCTGAATCCATAGGGTGCGGAAGCGAACCCAGGGAAGTGAACCATCTCAGTACCTGGAGGAAGAGAAAGAAACTTCGATTTCCTGAGTAGCGGCGAGCGAAAGGGAAACAGCCTAAACCCGGCGTAACCTTCTTCTGAAGGCGAGTCGGGGGTTGTGGGACCCGGCATCAGTCTCTTGGATCCTAGTCGAATCGAGCTGGAAAGCCGACTCAAAGAAGGTGAAAAGCCTGTAGGCGAAAGGTGAAGAGAGATGCTGGGTATCCCGAGTACCACGGGACACGAGAAATCTTGTGGGAATCTGCGAGGACCATCTCGTAAGGCTAAATACTCCTCCGCGACCGATAGTGAACTAGTACCGTAAGGGAAAGGTGAAAAGTACTCCTGCGAGGAGAGTGAAATAGTACCTGAAACCGTTTACCTACAAGCAGTCGGAGCCCGACCTCGGTTGGGTGACGGCGTGCCTTTTGCATAATGAGCCGGCTAGTTATTCTGGGCAGCAAGGTTAACCCGAAAATAAGGGGAAGCCGAAGGGAAACCGAGTCTGAACAGGGCGTTCAGTTGTCTGGAATAGACGCGAAGCTGAGTGATCTACCCTTGGCCAGGGTGAAGGCAGGGTAACACCTGTTGGAGGCCCGAACCTATGTCGGTTGAAAACGGCTTGGATGAGCCGAGGGTAGGGGTGAAAGGCTAATCAAACTCAGTGATAGCTCGTTCTCCCCGAAATAGCTTTAGGGCTAGCCTCGGGTGATTCGTTCCGGTGGTAGAGCACTGAATGGACTAGGGGCCTTCACCGGCTACCGACTCCAATCAAACTCCGAATGCCGGAAACGTCAGCCCGGGAGTCAGACTATGGGGGCTAAGCTTCATAGTCGAGAGGGAAACAACCCAGACCGCCAGCTAAGGTCCCGAAGTGTGTGCTAAGTGGGAAAGGAAGTGGAACTGCCGCGACAGCCAGGAGGTTGGCTTAGAAGCAGCCATCCTTTGAAGAAAGCGTAACAGCTCACTGGTCCAGCGGGTCTGCGCCGACAATTTAACGGGGCTCAAGCACACCGCCGAAGCTGCGGAATGTCCGTTTTGGAACATTGGTAGGGGAGCATTGTCTGGGCGCTGAAGCAAACCTGTAAGGGTTCGTGGAGCGCAGACAAGAGACTCTGCCGGCATAAGTAGCGATAAAACTTGTGGGAATCAAGTTCGCCGTAAGTCTAAGGTTTCCTGGGGAAGGTTCGTCCGCCCAGGGTTAGTCGGTCCCTAAGGCGAGGTCGAAAGGCGTAGTCGATGGGAAACAGGTCAATATTCCTGTACCACCGTAGTCCGTTACGAGCGATGGGGAGACGCAGAAGGATAGGCGGTCCGGGTGTTGGAAGTCCCGGTCCAAGCGTGTAGGCAGGTTCCGCAGGCAAATCCACGGGGCCATATGCTGAGGCGTTATGGGGAGTTCCGTAAGGAACGCAAACCCGTTGAATCCACACTGCCGAGAAAATCCTCTAGCCAGGGCGAAGGTGACCGTACCGCAAACCGACACAGGTAGACTGGGAGAGCATCCCAAGGCGCGTGAGAGAACTCTCGTTAAGGAACTCGGCAAATTGCAACCGTAACTTCGGGAGAAGGTTGGCCCTCATCAGGTAACGCTCCTCGCGAGTCGAGCCGAAGGGGGTTGCAGAGACCAGGCCCAGGCGACTGTTTACTAAAAACACAGGACTCTGCAAAGTCAACAATACGACGTATAGGGTCTGACGCCTGCCCGGTGCCGGAAGGTTAAGGGGAGAGGTTAGTCCGCAAGGACGAAGCTTTGAACCGAAGCCCCGGTGAACGGCGGCCGTAACTATAACGGTCCTAAGGTAGCGAAATTCCTTGTCGGGTAAGTTCCGACCTGCACGAATGGCGTAACGATCTGGGCGCTGTCTTGACGAGAGACTCAGCGAATTTGTAGCACCGGTGAAGATGCCGGTTGCCCGCAGCAAGACGGAAAGACCCCGTGCACCTTTACTACAACTTAGCCTTGGTGTCCGGTGCAGGATGTGCAGGATAGGTGGGAGGCTGTGAAACCGGACCGTCAGGTTCGGTGGAGCCAATCGTGAGATACCACCCTTTTTGTACTGAGCATCTAACCTCTTACCTTGAATCAGGGAGAGAGACAGGGTTTGGCGGGTAGTTTGACTGGGGCGGTCGCCTCCCAAAATGTAACGGAGGCGCGCGATGGTGGGCTCAGGCTGTTTGGAAATCAGCCGTAGAGTGTAAAGGCAGAAGCCCGCCTGACTGCGAGACATACATGTCGAGCAGGGACGAAAGTCGGCCTTAGTGATCCGGTGGTTCCGCATGGAAGGGCCATCGCTCAACGGATAAAAGGTACGCCGGGGATAACAGGCTTATCTTGGCCAAGAGTTCACATCGACGCCAAGGTTTGGCACCTCGATGTCGGCTCATCGCATCCTGGAGCTGAAGAAGGTTCCAAGGGTTCGGCTGTTCGCCGATTAAAGCGGTACGTGAGCTGGGTTTAGAACGTCGTGAGACAGTTCGGTCCCTATCTGCTGTGGGCGTAGGAGATTTGAGGGGGGCTGGCCCTAGTACGAGAGGACCGGGCTGGATGCACCTCTGATGTACCGGTTGTCCCGCCAGGGGCACCGCCGGGTAGTCAAGTGCATTAGGGATAAACGCTGAATGCATCTAAGCGTGAAGCTCGCCCCAAGATGAGATCTCCCTCCCCTTTTTAGGGGACTGAAGGCTCCTCGGAGACGACGAGGTAGATAGGCAGGAAGTGGAAGTGCGGCAACGTGCGAAGCTGACCTGTACTAATCAGCCGTGCGGCTTGACCTAGAATTTTTCGCTGCCGCGAATCTCAGATGTTGCCTTATACAGGCAAGGGTTGCCGCTTTTTCCAGATGAAAAGGGTTTTCCGGTGACTATGGCGGAGGGGATACACCTGTTCCCATCCCGAACACAGAAGTTAAGCCCTCCAGCGCCGATGATACTGCATGGGTAACTGTGTGGGAAAGTAGGTCGTTGCCGGGATTTTCAAAAAAAGGGCCTCTTTTGGAGGCCCTTTTTCGTACCTGCCCACCGGGTTCCAATCCGCTCGACCCGGGGCTCCCCCATCCAATTCGTTCAGGTTCGTTTGAAGCCGCGTAGAATCTCTTCGATTCCTACGCGCAGGACGATAGGACGCCCGTGAGGGCACGTATATGGCGTCTCACAGACCATCAGTCGGTCCAGGAGCCACTGGATTTTCTCTCGAGACAGAGGAGTGTTGATCTTGATGGCACTTCGACAGGCCAGGCTGATGGCGATCTTCTCCCGCCGGCGCCGAAGCAATGAGCCCTCCGCGACCAGGTTTGTCTCCTCCCCCTGAAAGCTGCTTATAATCTCCTGAAAGAGTTCCAGCATGTCGCATGATCGGGCCAGCGCGGGCACACCGCGCACCAGGACCGTCCGGTCCCCGAACCATTCCACGGCGAAGCCATTGTGGTTAAGATCATCCAGAATCTCATCCAGCGTAGCCTTCTGCTCCGGCGTCAACTCCAGCTTCAGCGGTTCCAACAGATACTGAGTCGGCGTTTCTTCTGCCTCGTCCATCTCCTTCAGGGCGCGATCGAAGAGGATCCTTTCATGGGCGACATGTTGGTCGATCAGTAAGACACCCTCTCTGTCCGCCGCCACGATGAAGCTCTCTACGAACTGCCCCAAGACGACCGGGACCGAGCTGACGCCGCTGGTCTCCGGGATGTTGTCCAGATGCGGGTCTGCTCCACCTTCCCGAACAACCGGCGTCGGCGCCGGAGCAACGGAGTCTCGGCTGAGGTCGGCGCCACCTCCATGAGAGGGTGGGGAAAAGAGGGCCGCCGCAGGATGGCCAGTATGGAATCGGGGCTGAACCGTGGGGCCGGGCGCATTACGAGAGAATGACGGCGGCAGGTCTCTCGCCAAGCTCGATAGATCGACCCTGCGTTGCTGCAACGCCTCCTCGACCGCGTGCAAAACGGCGGAATGCACGCTCCCGCTGTGACGAAAACGAACCTCCGTTTTCGCCGGATGAACATTGACGTCCACATCCTTGGGATCGATGTCGAGAAAGAGCAGAACCCGGGCATGAGATCGGGCCGGCATGGCATCCCGGTAGGCTTCTCGAACGGCATGGGCCATAACCCGGTCGCGGACCATTCGCCGATTGACGAACAGGAATTGCGACGCCGTGCTGCTTCTGTGGTCGTGGGGCAGAGAAACGAATCCATTCACTCGAAGGTTGTTTTTCCGGTAGTCCACGGGAACCAGGTTCTCCAGAAAGGACTCACCCAATACCTGGAAAACACGATCCTCGAGCCCCGTGGAAACATCTGCCTCCAATAGCAATCGGCTATGGTGGCTAAAATGGAACCGGACCGACGGGTAAGCGAGACAATAGTGGGTCAGCTGTCGTGTCAAATGCCCAAGATCTGTAGAGTAAGACTTCAGAAATTTCTTTCTTGCCGGAACGTTATAGAACAAATCCTCTACAAGAACTTCAGTTCCACTGGCACCGATATTTCTCGGACTTCGACGAGTTGGCCTCCCTGAATCTGCACTTCGGTTCCCGGTTCCTCAGAACCGGGTTGGAACTGGCGCAGGTCCTGAGCCTGAGACGCGAGACCGACGCGATCGAGGGAAGCGCTTCTCCCCGAAAACCCAGTGTCAGAATTCGCGTCAGGTCTTCAAGGGTCCTGATCTTGCTGGTGGCATGGCGCTCAAAGGCGAGTCGGGCGTCCTCGGGACTCATTCCCACGCCGTTGTCCCGGACGCAGATCAGACGCTGGCCACCAACCTCTGCCCGAACCGAGATCGACGTCGCCCCCGCGTCCAGCGAGTTTTCCAGCAATTCCTTGAGCACGGAAGCAGGACGCTCGACGATCTCGCCGGCGGCGATCTGATGGGTCAGAACCTCTGGTAAGAGTTGAACCTTGCCCATTGCGAAGAGTATAGCAACTCCCGTTCAGGACGAGGTCTTTTGCTGCGGAGCCGCCGGCTATACACGCTTTGAAGCAAGAGAAACGGGGTACGGTCAGCTTATTGCGGCCGATCACGAGATGGAGACGTATCTCCTCCGAGCAGTATCGTGCAGGTGGGAACCCCAGTGTTTCAGGTCAGCCGCAAATGGAGCTCCCGTTGCTGCCGCAAGCTGACGCCAGATGGCGAGCCCGACATGAGGTCCATCGCTCTGGCGGTCTTGGGAAAGCAGATCACGTCCCGAATGGATAGTTCGCCCGCCAGGATCATGGCGATTCTGTCCAGACCCAGAGCAATGCCACCATGGGGAGGCACACCGAACCGGAGCGCGTCGAGGAAGAAGCCGAACTTGGTTTGCATTTCCTCCGGGCCGATCCGCAATGCCTCGAAGACCCGTGCCTGCAGCTCCTGACTGTGGATACGAATCGATCCTCCACCGATCTCCGTTCCATTCAGAACCACGTCGTACGCCTTGGCACGGACTCGTTCCGGCGCGGTATCCAGCAGGTGCAGATCCTCCTCTTTCGGGGAGGTGAACGGATGATGACAAGCCAGAAAACGGGAGTCCTCTTCGCTCCACTCCAAGAGCGGGAAATCGTAGACCCAGAGACAGTCCTGCCGATCATTCGAGATCAGATTCTGCTGCTTGGCCAGATGGAGTCTCAGTAGGGACAGGGTATTGTTGACCTGAGATTCGGCTCCAGCCACCATCAGCAGGATGTCGCCGACTTCAAGTTCACCAAATTCCGCCGCGCGCCCGAGCACCGAGGCTCCGACGCTCTTGGGCAATGAACTTCTGAAGCCAGCTGCCGTGGACTTGATCCAGGCCAGACCGCCGGTTCCGAGCTCCATGACAAACCGGGTCAATTCGTCGGTCTCCCGGCGGGTGTAAGCTGCCTTTCCCGGAACCCGAATCCCGCGGATACGTCCTCCTTCTTCCAGGATGCGGCGGAAAATCTGGAATCCGCTCTCCTCAAAGGCGGTCCCCACGTCCCGCAATTCCAATCCGAACCGGGTATCGGGTCGATCCGTCCCGTACCGGGACATGGCTTCCGCATAACTGAGTCTGGGAAAGGGCACCGCCAGATCGTATCCCGCAACCTTGAAGATTCGTTGGAGCAGGGACTCCACGAGTTTAAAGACATCTTCAGGTCTGACGAAGGACATCTCGATGTCTATCTGGGTGAACTCGGGCTGTCGATCGGCTCGGAGGTCCTCGTCACGAAAGCAGCGAACGATCTGGAAGTATCGATCGAAGCCGGAAACCATCAGCAGCTGCTTGAACAACTGCGGAGACTGGGGCAGGGCATAGAATTGTCCCCGCTGGACTCGGCTGGGAACCAGGTAGTCCCGCGCCCCCTCCGGGGTGGACTTGGTCAGGAAGGGAGTCTCGATTTCCAGGAATCCGCGGCGGTCCATCAGTTTGCGGGTCTCCAGGCAGATTTCGTGACGCAGCCGTACATTGGCCTGCATCCGTGGCCGTCGCAAATCCAGATAGCGGTAACGAAGCCGCGTCTCCTCCGAAATCACCTGTTCCTCGGAGATGGGAAAGGGGGGGGTCTGGGAGGCACTCAGGAGCCGAATTTCCTCAGCCCGGACTTCTACCGTACCTGTCGGAATCTGGACATTGACGGTATCCTCGTCGCGTTCGACCACGTTACCCACGACGGCGGCGACATCCTCGGACCGAAGCTCTTTTGCCTTGTCGAGGATTGCCTTGTCTTTGGCACTGGCGACGACTTGCACCGTCCCTTCACGATCTCTGAGATCTATGAAAATCAGGTTGCCCAGGTCCCGGGTCCGGTCCACCCAACCCATGACGGTCACACGGTTGCCCACATCTCTCGGCCGAATCGCCCCACAGCGGTGGCTGCGGTGGAGACTGTCCATGCTGTCGATGCTGTAGGCAGGTCGATTCAACGCTTGCTTGCCAGCGGTTGCCACTTCTCTGATCCTCCTCCCTCACGCCGATTTTACGTGTTGGGAGATGCTTCCCTGCTGCAATCGAGTCTGGGTTCCATCGGCCATTCTCTTGATGGAGTAAAGCCCGGTGCGAATCTCGTCGTCTCCGATGACGCATACGAACTGAGCGCCGAGCCGATTGGCCAAGCGCATCTGGCTCCGGAGCTTGCGTCGGCCAAAGTCCACGTAAGCAAAAATCCCCTCTCGACGAAGGTCTCGAGCCAGAGTGAACGCTTTTTCCAGTGCCTCCTCATCCAGATAGGCGAGAAAGATCTCAGGCCGGGGGGAACGATAGCTTGCAGCCAACTCGTGGTTTTGGGACAGGAGCAGCACCAGACGCTCCAGACCCAGGCCAAAACCGAATCCCTTTGCCGGTGGACCCTCCAAGAGCTCCGACAGTCCATCGTAGCGTCCGCCTCCCAGCAACGCGTTCTGGGTTGGTCCCAAGCGATCCGTCACCATCTCAAACGTGGTCCGCACATAGTAGTCCAGACCTCGAACCAATCGAGGCGTCACCGAGTAGGGAATCCCAATCAGATCCAGGAACTCCCGAAAGCGGCCGAAGTGATCCCGGCATTCGTGGCACAAGTGGTCCAGGATCGATGGGAGATTGTCAATGACCGGAGAACAGGACGGTTTCTTGCAGTCCAGGACGCGAAGGGGATTCCGCTGGGACCGCCTCTGACACTCTGCGCAAAGATCCGACTCGGCCAGCAAACTCTCTTGGAGGAGGCGAACGTAGGCCGGCCGGCAGGACAGGCAGCCCACGGAATTCACCAGAAGCCGGACCCCCCGAACTCCCAGATCGTCCAGCAAGACATGAAGCATCTCCATCACTTCCGCCTCGATGCCCGGATGATCCGAGCCCAGAACTTCGGCTCCGATCTGATGGAACTGGCGATAGCGGCCTTTCTGAGGTCTTTCCCTGCGAAACATGGGTCCGACGTAATAGAGCTTTGCAAGACCGCTCCGCCGATTCAGGTGATTCTGCAGGTAAGATCGAACGACGGGTGCGGTTCCCTCGGGTCGGAGGCTGATGTCACGGCCCCGTCGAGCCGGTATCGTGTACATTTCCTTCTGCACGATGTCCGTCTCCTGTCCGAGACTACGGCAGAATAGATTGGTTTCCTCCAGTACTGGGGTCCGGATCTCGCCGTAGCCGTAGCGCCGGAAGAGCAGACGGGTCTTCTCTTCGATCTCCTGCCACAGTTCCACGCTACCGGGGAGAATGTCGTGGGTTCCCCGAACTGAGCGAACGTTCATGATGGGGCCCGATTATACCCTACCCCCTGGAATCGAAAGCCGGGCATGAACCAGGTCAGGGAAGAGATCCCCTCGGGGAGGGGGAGAGAGGGCCGCTCCACCTGGGCTGGGGTGCCGCATTCAGAATGGCCTGAAATATGAACGTCTCGTGGATCTTGTGCCGGGGGTCAAGGCCGGCCGAACGCCGCGGCGACTCTTGCCGAAGACTTCTGAAAAGTCCGGGTCAACTCATACCTGATTCGCGTACTCTCCAATTTTCCGGAACTTTTCATGGCGAGAATCGATTCGATCTTCGGGGTCCAGAGCGGAAACCTCCTCCAAGTGGCGGGAAAGCGCCCGGGACAGTTCGGCCGCCGTCTGGTCCCAATCGTTATGGGCGCCTCCCGAAGGCTCCGCAACAATCTCATCGACGATTCCGAACCGCTTCAGATCCTGAGCGGTGAGCTTCAAACTCCGGGCGGCCTCGCGAACATGATTCTGATCTTTCCACAAGATGGCGGAGCAGCTTTCCGGAGAAATGACAGAGTAAATGGAATTCTCCAGCATCAGGATCCGATCCGCCAAACCCACCGCCAGGGCGCCTCCGCTGCCACCCTCTCCCAGAACGGTCGCGATGATGGGAACTCGAAGTCCGGCCATGGAACGAAGGTTGTAGGCAATGGCTTCAGCCTGACCCCGCTTTTCGGCTCCCAGTCCAGGATAGGCGCCGGGGGTGTCGATAAAGGTCAGGACGGGGCGTTCAAACTTCTCGGCCAACTTCATCAACCGCAACGCCTTACGGTACCCCTCAGGCTTCGGCATCCCGTAATTTCGCTCCAAGCGCTCTTTCGTGTTGCGCCCCTTCTGGTGGCCCAAGACCATGACGGCCGCACCCTTGAAACTGGCCATCCCACCGACGATCGCCCGGTCGTCCGCATACTTGCGGTCGCCGTGGATCTCCCGAAATGAATCAAAGAGACGTTCAAAGCAATCCAGCGTGTAGGGTCGATCCTGGTGGCGTGAGATCAGCACTCTGGCCCACGCTTCGCCAGGGGACGATGGACCGGTTCGCTGCTCCTCCGGCTGACGTGCCTGTTCCTGAACCCGGAATTGCGAATGCTCTTCCATCTGTTCTTGGAGTGAAACGATTTTTCGTGCCTTCTCGATGGTCATAGGCTCACTTCGAAGGTCACTTAGGAAGTTGGTTGCCAGCCGATCGGGCGGCACCAGTCGTGCGGCTTAGGGAATTCGACTCCTGTTCCGGATCGGACGTCAGCCCTGACAGTCCGTGGTGAAAGTCCCGCGAGCACCGAGACCGTTCCTGCGCCCGCCGGGCCAGGTGCTTCGGAGGGAGCATACCGGGAGTATGTGAGCCGATAGCAACGCAGTCCGCGCACGATGCAGGGACGGCCGAATGCCGTGACGTGTTTTACCACGGGCTGCTAAGTATACAGTGTGACGGAGCTTTTCCCAAAAAGATCTTCCACCGCGGTGACGAAGGAAGGAATCGGATTGACGGCAAGCTCCTGGCCCGGGATCAGTCGAATTCGATACGACTCCTGCTCGACCAGCTCGAATTGCAGGGGGCACTTACCAGGGTGGCGGCTCACCAGTTCATGGAGGCCAGTGACCTTGTCGTCGTCGAGGGAGGGCAACGGGATGGTGATCCGCGCAGACTGGACGGCTCCGTTCCAGAGACTGTCCAGGGGGATCAGGTCGGAACACAGCATGCGCATCTTGCCGCGGACGTCCGACTCGCAGCGGCCGCGCAGCAACACCGGCGGAGCCGACTCCAACAGGGATTGGCACCTGCGGTAGGTCTTGGGCCAGACCAGGACTTCCACGCTCCCCGAGAGGTCCTCCAGCACGAAGGTCGCCATGGCGTCGCCCTTGCGGGTCGTGAGCTGCTTGACCTCTGTGATCAACCCGCCAATCGAGAGCTCCCGGCCCCCCGTTTCCTCGGAAACCTCCCGCGCCTTGATGTCCGAGAAACGCGCCAGCTCAGCTTGGTAGCCCTTGAGAGGGTGCCCCGTGACATAGTGGCCCAGTGCTTCCTTCTCATAGCGCCATTTCAGGTGGTCCGGCCATTCCGCTTCCGGTTCGCTCTCCTGCGGTGGAGCCGCCACCGGTCCCATCCCCCCCTGCTGAAAGAGGTTCAACTGCCCGCTGAGCCGGTCCTTTTGCGCCTTTTGCGCCCTTTCGATGGCCCGATCCAGGTTCTCCAACAAGCCTCTTCGAGACCGGTTCAAGGAATCGAATGCTCCGGACTTGATCAACGCCTCCAAGACCCGTTTGTTGAGGGTCCGCAAGTCCACATGTTCCAGGAAATGGGAAAAGCTGGTGAAGGTCTTCACTTCCTCTCGGCATGAGAGTAGCGAACGAATGGCGGCCTCTCCCACGTTCCGGATGGCGGCGAGACCGAACTGGATACTCTCCCCGCGGGCCGAGAAGTGGAGAGTTCCACTATTGATGGTCGGTGGCAGAACCCGTATGCCCACGTCGCGGCACTCATTCAGGTACTGGACCATCTTGTCGGTGTTGGAGGTCTCGCTGGTGAGCAGGGCCGCCATGAACTGCACCGGATGGTGGCTCTTCAGATAGGCGGTCTGGTAGGCCAGGATCGCATATGCGGTGGAGTGGCTCTTATTGAAACCGTACCCTGCAAACTGCTCGATAAGGTCATAGATCTTTTGGGCCTTCTTCAGGTCGACACCCCGTTCCCGACAGCCCTCCAGGAACTGCTTCTTCTGGCCCTGCATGACCTTCTTTTTCTTCTTTCCCATGGCCCTACGGAGCAAGTCGGCTTCACCCAGGGAAAAGCCGGCCAATTTACTGGCAATCTGCATGACCTGTTCCTGGTACACGATGACCCCATAGGTCTCTCGCAGGATCTCCTCCAACTCGGGAACCTCGTACCGGATCTTGACCTTGCCATGCCGGCGCGCCACAAAGTCGTCGATCATTCCTCCCTGGATGGGTCCGGGGCGATAGAGGGCATTCATGGCGATGAGGTCCTCGAAACGGCTGGGCTGGAGCTGTTTCAAGATTTCTCTCATCCCCCGGGACTCGAACTGGAAGATGCCGGTGGTGCGGCCTTCGCAAAAGAGCCGGAAAGTATCCTTATCCTGGAGATTGATCTCATCCAGATTGATTTCCAGCTTCGACTGCTCTCGAATCTGCTCCAAGGTCTGTTCGATCAGCGTCAGCGTGGTCAGCGCCAGGAAATCCATCTTGAGCAGCCCCAGCCGCTCCAGGTCGTTCATCGTGTATTGGGTCGTGATTTCATCCTTGCTCGACTTGTACAAGGGGATGAGCTCGGTCAGCGGTCTGGGGGCAATGACGATACCGGCGGCGTGGGTGGACGCGTGCCGGGCCAGTCCTTCCAGGCGCTGAGCCACGGTCAGAAGCTGCTGGTAACGCTCATCGCCGGCTGTCAGGTCCCGGAGCTCCTTGACCTTTTTCAGAGACTTTTTCAAGGTGACGTCAGGACCCGAGGGGACCAGGCGGGCGATGCGGTCAACCTCGCCGTAGGGAATGTTGAGGCCGCGCCCCACGTCCCGAATGGCTCCCCGGGCGGCCATGGTCCCGAAGGTGATGATCTGACTGACGTTGTCGCGTCCGTACTTTTGGGTCACATAGTCGATGACCTGGTTCCGGCGATGCATGCAGAAGTCGATATCGATGTCGGGTGGAGTGACCCGCTCCGGATTCAAGAATCGTTCGAAGAGCAGACCATACTGAAGCGGGTCCACATCGGTGATCTGCATGGCATAGGAGACCAGACTGCCGGCCGCCGATCCCCGCCCGGGACCTACGGCGATCCCCTGTTCCCGTGCGTATCTCATGAAATCCCAGACGATCAGGAAATATCCGGAAAATTTCATTTTCTGAATCATGGCGATTTCCTGATCCAGACGCTGGGAATACTGCTCGAATGAAGGGGCCGGCCCGTCCGAGCCCTGCTGCTTCTTCAAGGTCTCCATCCGCCGTGAGAACCCCTCTCGAACCACGGACTCGAAGTAGGAATCCAACGTATTTTCAGCGGGAACTTCAAACTCCGGAAACACCGATCCGGTGTCTTGCAACCGGAACTCACACTGCTCGGCAACGGCCAGGGTGTTGGAAAGCGCGCCCGGGACATGGCCGAAGAGTTGGGCCATCTGCTCCGGGGTCTTCAAGAAAAACTGATCGGTCCGGTAGCTCAGCCGGTTGGTGTCCTGGACCGTCTTTCCGGTCTGGATGCAAAGCAGGACATCGTGGGGAAAGGAGTCCTCCTGGGAGAGGTAATGGCAGTCGTTGGTCGCGACCAGCGGAAGATCCAGTTCCTTGGCCAGGCTTACGATCCCGGTATTCACCGACTTCTGCGCTTCTATGCCGTGGTCCTGCAGCTCCAGGTAGAAATGATCTTTGCCGAAGATCTCCGAGAGTTCCCCCGCCTCTTTGCGCGCTTTCTGGTAGCGATCCTGGTGTAGATTCCAGGCCACGATCCCCTTGAGACAGGCCGAGAGTCCGATCAATCCTTCGCTGTGCTGCTCCAGCAACTCACGGTCGATGCGCGGCCGATAGTAGAATCCCTCCAGATAACCCAGCGACACGAGTTTGACCAGGTTCTGATAGCCCTTTTGATTCCGAGCCAGGAGCACCAGATGGTTGCTTCCATCCGACCGGCCCGACTTGACCGTTCGTCCTTCCCGGGCAACGTAGACCTCACAACCGATAATGGGATTGACCCCGGTTTTGACTCCCGCATCGTGGAACTGGATGGCTCCAAACAGATTGCCGTGATCCGTCAAGGCGATCGCCGGCATCTTCAGTTCGGACGCTCTCTTGAAGAGGGCGTCGATCTTGTTGGCTCCATCCAACAGGCTGTAGTGGCTATGAACGTGAAGATGGACAAATTCAGCTTGACCCATATCGCTTAATTCCTGTGCGTTGGCGGCAAAACCGATCCCTGGAGAGGTCCGGGTCCCGCTCCGTATCCAAGGCAGGGTCTGATCATTCCCACTCGATGGTTCCCGGTGGCTTTGAGGTCACGTCGTAGACCACCCGGTTGACGCCCCTGACTTCGTTGACGACCCGGACCGAGATCCGGGCCAGAACCTCCCGGGGCAGGGAAACCCAATCCGCGGTCATGCCGTCGACGCTGTCAACGGCGCGAATCGCGACCACGTGCTCGTAGGTTCTCCCGTCTCCCATCACCCCAACGCTCTTGACCGGAAGCAGCACCGCGAAGGACTGCCAGATCTGCTCGTAGAGGCCTGCCCGGCGAACTTCCTCATCCACGATTCGATCCGCCTGCCGCAGCAACGCCAGCCTCCCGTGAGTGACCGGACCGAGGATGCGGACCGACAGGCCGGGACCCGGGAAGGGTTGTCTCCACAGGATCTCCCGAGGCAGGCCCAATTCCCGGCCGACCTCGCGGACCTCGTCCTTGAAAAGATCCCGCAGTGGTTCCACCAGCTCCAGATCCATCTCCTCCGGCAGTCCCCCGACGTTGTGATGACTCTTGATCACGGCCGACGGACCCTTCACGGAGACCGATTCGATGACGTCCGGATAGAGGGTCCCCTGGACCAGGAAGCGGACGTCCCCCAGCTTGCGGCATTCCTCTTCGAAAACCCGGATGAAGGTTTCTCCGATGATCTTCCGCTTTCTTTCCGGTTCCTCCACGCCCGCCAAAAGATCCAGAAACCGGGATCTCGCCTCCACCCCCACCACGTTCAGTTGCAATTCGTCGCGTACCGTATTGAGGACCTGCCGGAACTCTCCCTCTCGCAACAAGCCATTGTCCACGAAGACACAGGTGAGGCGATGGCGAATGCTCTTGTGCATCAGGATGGCGGCCACCGTGGAGTCGACACCTCCGGAGAGTCCGCATACGGCTCGTCCCGATCCCACCCGGTCGCGAATCCGATCGATCGTGCTCTCGATAAAGGACGTCGCGGTCCAATTCCGCTTGCAGCCGCAGAGGTCCACAAAATTGGAGAAGACCTCTCGTCCCCGAGGTGTGTGCGCCACCTCCGGGTGGAACTGGACCCCGAAGATCCGCCGCTCGGTGTTTTCCATGACGGCCAGGACGCTGTGAGTGGATGCCACCTGCCGGAAGCCGGAAGGCAGGGCCTCAATCCGGTCGCCGTGGCTCATCCAGACCTGCATGGTCCGGGGAAGACCGTCGAGCAGAGCGGAGGACCGGGACCGTTCCAACTGGGCTTTTCCATACTCCCGGCGTGAGGGGTGAACCTGGCCGCCGAACTCGCGGGCCAGAAGGCCCATGCCGTAGCAGATTCCCAAAAGCGGGACATCGCAGGAATAGACTCGGGGATCGGGATACGGCGCCCCCTGCTCGTACACGGATCGAGGGCCGCCGGAAAGAACGATTCCGCTGGGCTGACGCCTCGCGATCTCCTGAAACGGGGTGTGATAGGGCAGCACCTCCGAGAAGACGTGAGCCTCTCGAATCCGGCGGGCAATCAGCTGCGTATACTGAGACCCGAAGTCGAGAATAACGATGACTTCTCGCCTGCTCACCGGAACCTCTTTGTTCGAAGCGGAATCGGCCCCTTGCCGAGTGACGGGAGCGGAGTATAGCACGCCATTCTGACCCCCAAGTGCCCTTGGCCGCCCGCGCTGCGCCCCCGCTTGACTCGGGTTCGGCCAGGCGGGACCATCTCCGGAATGATCAGCGAGGAGACGCTTCAGGGATTCCTCCTTGGGATCTTGCAGGGGCTCACCGAATTCCTGCCGGTGAGCAGTTCGGGTCACCTGATTCTGGTTCCCTGGATCCTGGGCTGGCAGCCTCTGGGTCTGATTTTCGACATCGTGGTCCACATCGGGACTCTCCTGGCCGTACTGGTCTATTTCCGGCGCGAGTGGAAGCAGTTCCTGGTGACGGCGTTCGAGCGGGTGTTGGGCCGGTCCCGGAGCCGGAACTCTTTTCTGATGGACGCCATCCTTCTGGGGACGATTCCGGCGGTGGTGGCGGGCGGATTGCTGAAGCATGTGATCGAGGACTATCTCCGGACCCCCATGGTAACCGCATCCTGCCTGGGCCTATTCGGCCTTCTCCTCTGGTGGACGGACCGTCACGGATCCAAGAATCGTTCGCTCCGGAGCCTGACCCGGAAAGACGGAGTTCTGATCGGATTGGCCCAGGTCCTGGCTCTGATGCCGGGGGTGAGCCGGGCGGGCATCACTCTGAGCGCGGGTCTGGCTCTGGGCCTCAATCGATCGGATGCCGCCCGGTTTGCCTTCCTCCTTTCAGCACCCATCATGGCGCTGGCAGGGGCGTCTGCCGTCTACGACCTGCTCTCTGCCCGAACCGCGGAGGCGGCCGCCGGCGTGGCTGACTCCACGCTGCTCCTTGGTGTATCATCGTCTTTCGTTAGCGGCATCCTATGTATCCGGTTTTTTCTTCGCTTTCTCGAGCAGCGTACGCTGCTGCCGTTTGTCGTCTATCGATTCTTGTTGGCTGTTGTCATTTTCTGCTTGTCCCTCTGACCGGGACTACGGAAGACGTCATCAAGAACACCGAGTCCATTCCCGCCTACCAGAACCAGATTCTGAGGTCGCATTTCCGATCTCAGTATTACAAGAGTGTCACCTCCGTCGGTCCCAGAACCAACGATCCTTTCGTCATGCAATACGTGGATCGCCAGATCGGCTACTACCTGGGCCGAATCCGCTCCACTCTCGTCATGCTCAAGGTGCACTGCGAAGAGGTCCAGGAGATCCGGGCGAATTCAATGGTCGACAAGCGCCTGCAGATGACGCCCGAATTCCGGAAGAAGTGGAGGAAGGCGCTGGGGGATCTGTCCCGCGATGCCAGAGGCCTCAAGAACCTCATCGGGAGCATCCTGCTGGGACTGGCTCGGAAGGACTCCAAACGGCCCCGGGTCCGCTCCTTGGGCGGAAGGGACGGCTACGGCCCAGAGGTGGCGTACCTGAGGAGGGAACTGATACTGGCCGAACGGCGAATCGAGGATTTCTTCTACAAGCCCACGAATACCGTGAGTTTCGAAGACCTTCGGGACAGGAAGACCATGCTGGTGCATCTTTACCACGTCCAGGAGATGGCCAAGAGACTCCGGAAAGCGGTGGACCGCTAGCGTCTGGGCAGGGATCAGGAGTCGTGACCATCAGGCCCTGCCGGAACCTGGTGGGACCGGGAATCGGCGAGACCGGAAGGAGTGACTGATGCGAAACCTCACGCAGTGGTTGTTGTTCGGTGTTTTCAACCTGACCGGGCTGGCCGGTGGAGTGGAGGTGATCCCGATTCACCATGGATCCCTCATTCTCAAATGGCAGGAGAAAGTCGTCTACGTCGATCCTTGGAGCCGGGGAGACTACACGGGACAACCGCCGGCGGACCTCATCCTGATCACCGATATCCATGGGGACCACATGGATCCGGAGCAGATCTCTCGAGTCCGGAAGGAGGGGACGATCATCGTCGCTCCCGCAGCGGTGCAGAAGACGGTCTCGGAAGCCAGGGTCCTGAGTAACGGAGAAACCATTCGCCCACTCGGAATCCAGGTGGAAGGCGTCGCCATGTACAACCTGAAACGGGGTCCCAAGGCGGGGCAGCTCTACCACACCCGAGGCCGGGGAAACGGTTACATTCTCACGTTCGGGAAAGAGCGTGTCTATATTTCCGGAGACACCGAGTGCGTTCCGGAGATGAAGGCGTTGAAGGATATCGATCTGGCGTTCGTATGCATGAATCTTCCTTACACCATGACTCCCGAAGAAGCCGCCGAGTGCGTCAACAGCTTCCGTCCCAAGGCCGTGTACCCCTACCACTTCAGGGGATCCGACGTAAAGGTCTTCGAGCGGATGGTGACCGCCGAGGGCGTCGAAGTCAGGGTTCTGGACTGGTACTGAACGCCCTCGCGCAGTCTGCGCCCGGGAGTCTCCCGCGAAACCATTGCCATAGCCTGAAGAGCAGGTCTCTGCCGGGCTCTACTCCGCGACCCGGTTAGAAATTCGGGTTCCCGGCCCGGTGCGGCGCAGGCTCCTAGCCTCTTCTTTTTTCGGCACTGCCACGACTGAGTGAAAGGCATCCGGTCCGGTGCACGTCTCGGACACCGTAGACGCGCATATTCTGGAGAAAGCCGTTGATTTTCTCCGGCTGTCCCGTCACCTCGAAAACACAGCTCTGCGGACTGGCGTCGACCACGCGAGCCCGAAACACCTTGGAGAGCTCCAAAATCTCCGAGCGGCTGGATTCCGTGACGCGCACCCGGATCAGGGCCATCTCGCGAGCCATGTGGACGCCCGGATTGTACGGAATGACCTTGATGACATCGATCAGCTTGTTCAACTGCTTGATCACCTGCTCGGTGCCCGGCACGTCCGTCTTCGTGGAAAGGGTGATGAGCGACATGGTGGGGTCGGAGGTTGGAGCGACGTTCAGGGTCTCGATATTGTAACCCCGTTGGCTGAACAGCCCCACCACCCGGGCCAGGACACCCGATCTGTTTTCGACCAGTAAGGAAAGCAACTGAACCATGGCGTGTCCCCGTATAAGCACTTTGGGCCCCGGAGTCAAGACAGGGGCGCATAGGGTGCGATCTGGAACCGACCCCCGCAATCATTCGTCACGGCAACCGCAATAATACAGACCGGGACCGGCCCGGCGAACTTTCGGCTTCCAGAGCGTCCGCTCCAACGGATATGGCAGAATGGCCCGAAATGGCCACGATGATCGGTGCGGAGCCCTGGAAGACCTACTCGGCTCAGCGTCGCCGCATCGAGCGATCGTTTCGGTCAGACCTTTGTCCCAAGTCGGCTTTGGCGGACCTGACCCGGGCCATGGACGATCTGGTCTCTCAAGTCGCTCAGCAGCACCTTCGATCCTGTCCGTTTTGCGTTCTGGCCTTGGGCGGATACGGACGCTCGGAGATGTTCCCCCACTCGGATCTGGATCTCCTGCTGTTGTATCGGGGGAAGCACAGGGAAGAGGCCGAGGACGCCATCAAACGTCTGCTCCACGATCTGTGGGATCTCCGGCTGGACCTGGGACACCAGGTCTGGGCCCTGGAGGATCTCAGGTCCCAGCGCCCGGATCTGGAGTCGGCCCTCTCCCTCTCGGATGCCCGAATCGTCACCGGAGATGTCGAACTCGGGGATCTCCTGATCCGCGACTTCCTTCCCAACCGGCATCAAGCGCAAGCCGCGCAACTCGGCCTCGGGATCGTGGGTCTGACCCGGAAACGCCACCAGAGTTTCCAGAACACCATCTTCCATCTGGAACCCGACCTGAAGGAAGGCCCGGGCGGACTCAGGGACGTCCTGACGGCCGGGTGGCTGTCGAGGATGCGGGGCGAGGCACCCTTCAGCCCGTACAGCCGTGAGCGAATCGACGAGGCTTCCAGTTTCATGCAGCGGATGCGCATGTTGGTCCATTTCGTGCGTGGGCGCAATCTGAATCGTCTCACCTATCGGCTCCAGGAAAAGATTGCACCTCTGGCCGGCTATGCAAGCGACGGCGATGAGACGGGCGTCGAGTCGATGATGCAGGAATACTATCTCAATGCCCGGGTTCTCCACGGGTATTGCCGCCAAGCCCTGATCCCAAGGACCATAGTGGACCCGTCCGCGGAGATCCAGTTGGAGGAAGTCTCTCCGGACCGGGCCGGCCCCATCGTCATCAAGGCTTTTCGGGACTCCCTGACTCAGGCCAAGCCATTGAGTGACAGGGCCCGCATGTTGATTTCCCGCGGCTGTCCCCATCTGGCTGCAAGCATGCGCCGTTTTCCGCAACCAGGATCGTTATTGGACCTCTTTTCTCCCCGGCTCGGCCTCTACCGAACCCTGACCGAAATGTATGAACTGGGGGTCCTGGAGGCTCTTTTTCCGGAATTTGGAAGCATCAAGGCCAAGGTCACGCGCGATTTCTACCATCAATATACCGTCGATGAGCACAGCCTCATGGCCATCCGCAATATTGAGAAGTTGAGCGAGGGGAATTCCGGCGTGGACGCACGGTTCGCGGCCCTGTTGGAAGAGGCGACCCATCCGGAGCTGTTGACACTGGCCCTCCTTCTCCACGACGTGGGAAAGAGCCGGGAAGGGCGTCATGCCGACCGCAGCGCGCGGATGGCGGCCGCGGCGCTCAGGCGCCTCTGCTTTCCCGCGGAATGCATCGAGGCCATCTCGTTTCTGATCCAACAACATCTGTCCATGACCAGAGTCATTTCCCGGAGGGATTTGGAGGACCCCCGGGTGATCGACCGTTTTGCCGACCGCGTCGGCGATCCCGATCGGCTCCGGCTGCTGTGTCTTCTGACCTACGCGGACATCCAAGCCGTCGGACCCGGCGTACTCAAGGATTGGACCAAGGATCTGCTGTGGCAACTTTATGTCTCCGCTTACCGGAAACTCACCCTGGGCTTTGGGGTGGACTCGGTGGAAGAAGAGACCCCGACCCTGCTGTTCAGAGACCTGCCCGGCGACCTCGAGGCCCGGGATTTCGGGAAGTTCCTCGAAGGACTCCCTCTCAGATACGTCAAGATCACACCGCATTCCGAAATCTATGAGCACTATCGTCTGGCCCGGGGACTGAGAACCGACCGGCCGGTGCGGTTGCGGCTGACCCGGGATCTCGACGGCTACAAGCTCTGTGTGGCCACGCCCGATCGCTTCTACCTCTTTGCGCGGGTCGCCGGTGTCCTCGCCTCGTTTGGGATGAACATATTCCGTGGCTATGCCATGTCCAACCGGGCGGGGACGACTCTGGACCTGTTCCATTTCACCGACGCCCGCCGACTCTTCGCCCTGAATCCCAGCGAGAAACAGCGGTTTCAGGATTCGGTCAGCCGGGTGATTCGGGATGAACGGTCCGTGGAGACGTATCTCAAGGGCAAGGGCAGACTGGTGAAGACGCGTTTTTCGTCCGCACGGTTTCGTCCCTCCGTCTACTTCGAGGATGAACTCACCGAACGCTACACCATCATGGAACTCGTGGCTCCGGACGCTGTCGGTCTCCTCTACACCATCGCCGATCGGATCTCGTCCCTTCGCTGCAACATCGATCTGGTCTTGATCAACACCGAAGGTGAGAGAGCCGTGGATGTCTTTTACTTGTCGCGTGATGGGTGTAGACTTGGCCTTGGTCTACAGCAAGAACTGGAAGCTCAGATTCTTCAGGCGATAGGGTGAATCAATGAAATTGATCATGGCGATCGTACGGCCCAGCAAGGTGGAAGAGGTCAAGGATGCGCTGGGCAAGCTGAACGTTTCAGGCATGACCATTTCGGAAGTACGCGGTCACGGCCGCCAGAAAGGACACACGGCCATCTACCGGGGCAAAGAATACAGTGTCACCCTCCTGCCCAAAATGAAGATGGAAATCGTTCTGCCAGACGATCTGGTGGAAGAGACCATCGAAACCATCATGGAGACGGCTCGCACGGGCGAAATCGGCGACGGCCGCGTTTTCGTGCTTCCCGTGGAAACCCAGTACAACATCCGTACCGGAGATAACGACTGATCCGGCACCCCGCGGCTCCGCTTCGGAAGCTTCACCCAACGGCGCCATGAAGCGTACCGTCGACTGACCGGAGGTCGCGCAAGCGTCCGCTTCCTTTCCAACCCTCAACCGACTTCGGTCGTCTCCCGCCGATAGGTCAACAGCAGCTCCTTGGTATTCACTCGATCTCCCGGCTCCACCAGGAGTTCCTTGATCTCGGCTTCCCGGTCGGCGTAGAGCGTGAGTTCCATCTTCATGGCCTGAAGCGTCAGCAGCTTCTCTCCCGGGGCGACTTTGGCCCCGCTACTCACCGAGACCGAGATGACCATGCCGGGCATGGGCGCGCCGACGTGAAGCGGGTCGCCCGGGTCCGCCTTGGCCCGTTTTGATACCTGGGGAATCACGGACTGGTTGGGAACCTGGACCTCCCTGGGAACGCCGTTGAGCTCGAAAAAGACGGTACAGTTTCCCCGGGTGTCCGGCTCCCCCACGGCCATCAGCTTGATGATGAGCGTCTTACCGGGCTCCAGCTCCACCAGGACTTCGGCTTCCCGTTCCATTCCGTAGAAGAAAACGGGCGTGGGAAGTACGGAAACGTCGCCGAACCGAGTCTGGTGCCCGATGAACTCTTGAAACACCTGCGGGTACAGGAGGTACGAAATCGTGTCTCGCTCATCGAACTTGCGGCGAAGCCGCCCCTCGAGGTCCTTGCGCACGCCTGGCAGGTCGGCGGGAGGCAGGGACTCGCCGGGCCGGCCCTGAATCGGACGCAGGTCTCCCAGAATCCGTTCTCTCAACCGGGCAGGGAACCCACCCTTCGGCGTCCCCAGGCGGCCCTGGAAGAAATCGATCACCGATTCGGGAAAATCGATCTTCTTGGAAGAGTCGGTCAGGTCCTGCGGGGAGAGATCGTTGGTCAACATGAAGAGCGCCAGATCGCCGACGACCTTGGAAGAGGGAGTGACCTTGACGATGTCTCCAAACAGCTCGTTCACTCGAGCGTAGGTTTGCCACACCTCCGACCAATTCTCCTCCAGGCCCAAGGCCGCCGCCTGCTGATACAGGTTGGTGTATTGCCCGCCTGGCATCTCATGCTTGTAGACATCCGCGGTTCCCGTCCGCAACGTCGACTCGAAGGCGCAGTAGTATTGCCGCACGACCTCCCAGTAATGAGCCGTTTCCTCCAGTCCTTCGGTATCGAGACCAGGATCCCGGGGAGAAAACCGCAACATTTCCACCAACGTGTTGAGGCTGGGCTGGGAGGTCAGACCGGCCAACGGAGCCATGGCGGCGTCCACGATATCGGCTCCCGCTTCCACCGCTTTCAACATCGCCGCCATCTGGCCGCCGCTCGTGTCGTGGGTGTGAAAATGGATGGGTATGCCCACTTCGTTCTTCAGGGCCCGAATCAACTGGTAGGCGCCGTAAGGCTTGCACAGGCCCGCCATATCCTTGATGGCCAGCATATGGGCGCCCATTCGCTCCAACTCCCGCGCCAGTTCCAGGTAGTAGTCCAGGGAATACTTGCTCCGATCCGGATCCAGAATGTCGCCGGTGTAGCAGATGGCGGCCTCGGCCACGCCCCCACTCCGGCCCACGGCTTCAATGGCGACCTGCATGTTGCGGGAATCGTTGAGTGAATCGAAGATGCGAAAGATGTCGATTCCGGACTCGGCGGCGAGCCGCACGAACTCCTGGACCACGTTGTCGGGATAACTCGTGTAGCCGACGGCGGCCGAAGCTCGCAGCAACATCTGAAAGGGAATGTTGGGGATCGCCTGGCGCATGCAGTCCAGGCGGTCCCAAGGGGACTCCCGCAAGAAACGCATTGCCGTGTCGAACGTGGCTCCACCCCAGAGCTCGAGCGAAAAAAGATCGCTGTGACAATGGGCGTAGACGTCGGCGATCCGTCTCATGTCGTAGGTGCGCATGCGGGTGGCCAGAAGGGACTGGTGAGCATCCCGGAGCGTCGTGTCCGTAATCAGCAGCTCAGACTGATCTCGAACCCAATCGGCGAACTTCCGAGGCCCGTCCCTGAGCAGCCGAAAACGATGGCCCTCCGGCACGGCTCGACCGGTCGGGCGCCACGGAACGGGCGCCGGCCGCCGGTTGACCTTGGCATGAAATTCCCGGACCACCGGGGTTTCATTGACGACCTGATTTCCCAGAAAGCGAAGCAGGCGAGTCGCCCGGTCCCGGCGAGCCGGGAAACGAAAGAGGTCCGGATTCTCGTCGATGAAACGAGTGGTGCAATGGCCGTTCCGAAACTCGGGATGGTCTACCAGATTGATCAGAAAAGGGATATTGGTCTTCACGCCGCGGATTCGGAACTCTTGCAGACAGCGCTCCATCCGCCGGACCGTCTCGGGAAACCGAAGGCCCCAGGCCGTGACCTTTACCAGGAGGGAGTCGTAGAAAGGGGTCACCGTGGCCCCGGAGAAGGCGGTCCCGGCATCCAGCCGGATTCCCGCCCCGGACGCCGACCGATAGTGGAGAATGCGTCCGTAGTCGGGGATGAACGAGTTCTCCGGATCCTCCGTCGTCACCCGGCACTGGCAGGCATAACCCCGGACCTGCACCTCGGACTGACTCGCCAATCCGATCTCAGGGTGTTCCAGAGCAAGTCCCTCGGCGATCAGAATCTGATGGTGAACCAGATCGACGCCGGTCACCGCTTCCGTCACCGTGTGTTCGACCTGGATCCTGGGGTTGATCTCGATGAAGTAGAACTGGTCGGTGTCCTGATCCAGCAGGAATTCCACCGTCCCCGCGTTGTCATACCCGATGGCCCGGCCCAGTGTCACCGCGGCATCGCAGATCTTCCGTCTCAACTCCGGCGCCAGATTAAGGGCCGGAGCCATCTCCACTATCTTTTGATGACGCCGCTGGAGGGAACAGTCGCGCTCGTAGAGATGAACGAGGTTGCCATGCCGGTCGCCCAGGATCTGCACCTCCACGTGTCGCGCCCGGGACACGAATCGCTCCAGAAAGATCTCTTCTCTTCCAAATGCGGACACCGACTCACGCCGTGCCTCCTGAAACTGCGCTTCCAACTCCGCCTCTCGGGACACGACGCGCATCCCGCGGCCGCCGCCGCCGTGAGCCGCCTTGAGTATGACCGGGTAACCCATGGCGGCAGCCAGACTCCTGGCCTCGTCCAGATCCGAGAGGGGCGCCTCGCTGCCCTGCAATATCGGAACCCCCAATTGGGCTGCCAACGCGCGGGCCGCCGTCTTGTCGCCCAACTGCTCCAAAATCTCAGGCCGGGGACCGACGAACAGGATTCCGGCATCCTCACAGGCCCGGGCCAGCTCCGGGTTTTCCGAGAGAAAACCGTAGCCGGGATGAATGGCGTCGACTCGCTTTTCCACCGCCAGCGCGATCACGTTGTCGACATTGAGGTAGGCCTGGATGGGATCCATGCCGGAGCCGATCAGATAGGCTTCATCCGCTTTGTACCGATGGAGGGAGAATCGATCTTCTTCCGAATAGAGGGCGATCGTCCGGATACCCAATTCATGTGCCGATCGAAAAACTCGAATCGCGATTTCACTTCGATTGGCGGCCAGCAGGCGTTTGATTCGTGACTGAGGTGAGGCCATTAGCAAGAGAAGATACGACGATAGATTTGTCGAATGGCGGCGGTTTCGATCCGATAGCGATCCAGAAGCGAGTCCCCCGAGTCCAAACTCATGAGCCGAGCCGTGACTGCACACCGGGACGGATCGCGGGGTAGTCTGGTCACCGGACTTTCTGCCAGTAGTCGCTGCAAGGCCTCAAGGTGGAAGAGAAACCCCGCGCCCTGGCTCAGGACCCTCCCCTCGTCAGGATCGAGCTGACCCGCGTCGACAAGTCTGGAGATGCCGAACCGAGTCCCTCTTCCCTCGATCCCGTGTTGCAGCTGCAGATACTTTACCACGAACTGGAAATCCATCAGGTACGCCCGCCCCTGATCGGTATAGGTTTCCAGCTCCTGAATCAGTCTTCGAACCAGGCGCACGAAAAGTAGGGACAGATCCTTGTCCGGACGGAGTCCGTAAACCAGCAGCAGATCCAGATCGGAGTGATAGGTCATCTGCTGCTCTCCCAGCTTTCCCAGAGCCAGGAGGCAGAAGGTCTCGTCCCGAAGGGCAGGGAAGTCCTGGAGCAGCTCTCGCATGACGTGACGGAGACAGCAGTCGGCCAGATGACTGAGGCGGAGCCTGGTCCCGGCGGTCCCCGGTTCCAACAGATCGTGGAGTGCCACCTTGAACTCCTCCCGGCGCTTGAAGACCCGCAACGCGTTCCTCCGGTCTTTGGCCGCTTTAGCCAACTGTTCCAGCGATTGCCGCATCCCGAGCGCATCGTCCTCCATCGGCGGAAGCCGCGAGACCGAATCCAGCAACTCGGGATTGTGGATCAGGGTCTCGGACAAAAACTCACTGGTCGCCAACACGGTCAAGAGGGTCTTCCGGAAGAGACGGTTCTCGATCAGTTCGGAATAGAGATCGGCGCGGGACTGGAGCGCCTCGCTGAACCGGTCCAGTCGGGTGAACAGGTGGGAGGCTTTCGATGCCAGGTCGAGGTAGTCGATCAGGCGAGGCACCAGGTTGGCCAGGAGATTCCGCATCCGGCTGGGCGAATGGGGAAAAGACGGGGCCTTCTCCAGAACGGCGATGCCCTCCAAGACACCCGGGTCCCGGAGAATCAGGTAATTGTTGCGAAGCGTCCGATGATCGTCGGAGGAGATGAGTCCGCCGTCCAGCAAGCGGTCCAGGGCATCCAGGGTGTTGGGAGTTCTGAGCCCCGGCCGGGACCCGCCGTAAAGGAGCTGGAAGACTTGGGCAAAGAACTCGATTTCCCGAATCCCGCCCCGGCCCAACTTGACGTCCCAGGTTTCGCTTCCCCCCTGTTCCGATTGGCGCTCCGCCCGCCGCTTGAGCCACCGAACCTCCTCGATGGCGGCAAAATCCAGATATCGCTTGTAAACGAATTCTTCCTGAACGATTGCCACCAATTTCCCGCCCAATGCAGCGCTTCCCGCCACCTGCCGGCACTTGATCAGCGCCAAGCGGTCCGGTGTGTCCCCCCAGGTCTGGTAGTAGGAGCGGTAGGCATCCAGCGAATATACGATCTCCCCGGACCTGCCCAGGGGCCGCAAACGGAGGTCGACTCGGTAAAGCCTTCCCTCGGCCGTAATGGCGGACAGGGCCCGCGTCAGATCGCGGGCAAAGCGCGCCGTGCGTCCAAAATCGGTCCCGTCGGCACGGACGTACAGGAGATCGACGTCGGAGCTGAAATTCAGCTCTTCTCCTCCGAGCTTCCCCAGGGCCAATACCGAAAAATCGGATTTCGATTCCAGCCCCGACGGGGCCAGCAGGTCGAAGGTCCGTTCCAGCACGGCGTCGGCGAGGTGGGACACTTGGCGAGCCGCCTGGTCCGGCGTGCAGAAGCCCAGGATGTCCTGCGCGGCGATCCGGAGAGTCTCCTGCCGGCGAAACCGGCGAAGCGACTCGAGAGCCGCCTCCGAACCCTCGGGCGGACCCGCCGCCCGGGCCCGCGCAAGGAAGTAATCCCTGTGTGGACGGGTCGTTCGGTAACTGGAACCACCCGTCCACGAACGCTGCGGCTGTGGCGCCGCAGGGCAGGCGAGATCAGATGTCGAAGTAGAGAGCGAATTCGTAGGGATGCGGTCTCAGGCGCATGGCATCCACCTCACGCTCCCGCTTGTAGGCCAACCAGTTCTCGATCACGTCCGGAGTGAAGACGTCGCCCTTGAGCAGGAAGTCATGGTCGGCCTCCAAGGCGTCGAGGGCCTGCTCCAGAGTCCCCGGAACCGACTCTACCTGAGCCATCTCTTCCGGCGGCAGGTCGTAGAGGTCCTTGTCCATGGGATCAGGCGGCATGATCTTGTTCTGAATCCCATCCAGACCGGCCATGAGCATGGCTGAAAACGCCAGGTAACCGTTACAGGACGGATCTGGAGGCCGGAACTCGACCCGCTTGGCGTTTTCGCTGCTGGAGTAAGTGGGGATTCGGACGCAGGCGCTTCGGTTGCGCATCGAATAGATGAGATTGACCGGCGCCTCGTAACCGGGCACCAGCCGCCGGTAGGAATTCGTGGTCGGAGCACCGAAAGCCAGGACGGCGGCGGCGTGCTTGAGGAGTCCGCCGATGTAGTAGACCGCCTCCTGACTCAGATCGGCATAGGTCCCGGGGCCGTAGAAGACGTTCCGGCCCTGCTTCCAGAGGCTCTGATGGCAATGCATACCGGAGCCGTTGTCCATGAATATGGGCTTGGGCATCAGGGTGACCGTCTTCTCGTAACGGCGCGCCACGTTCTTGATGATGTACTTGAACTTCAGCAGCTTATCTCCCATGTTGACCGGGGAATCGAAGCGCATGTCGATCTCGCATTGGCCGGCCGTGGCCACTTCGTGGTGATGGACTTCCACCTGGATATCGGCGTCCTGGAGAACCAGCATCATCTCCGTCCTCAGATCCTGCAGCGTGTCCATGGGAGGAACGGGGAAGTAGCCTTCCTTGTATCGAGGCTTGTAGCCCAGGTTGGGATTTTCTTCGCGCCCGCTGTTCCAGAAACCCTCCACCGAATCGATGTAGTAGTAGCCGTGATTGTAGGACTGGTCGAACCGGACGTCGTCCAGGACGAAGAACTCCGGCTCGGGTCCGAAATAGGCAGTATCGGCGATACCGGTCGACACCAGGTATTTCTCAGCTTTCTGAGTGATGTAGCGGGGGTCCCGGCTGTAAGGTTCCTGGGTGATGGGATCGGCGATGTTGCAGATTAGAATCAGGGTTCTGACCTTGGAAAACGGATCCTCGAAGCAGGTGCTGGGATCGGGGATCAGGATCATGTCGCTTTCCTGAATCTGCTGAAAGCCCCGAATGCTGGACCCGTCAAAACCGAACCCATCGCTGAAGCTGTCCTCGTCCAGATCGCCGGCGGCGATGGAAAAATGCTGCCACAGTCCCGGAAGGTCGCAGAACCGCAGATCCACGACCTTGATCTGCTGGTCACGAATCAGATTAACGACTTCTCTGGCATCCATAAGCGAGGTCCCTCCTTATGCCGGCTTTCAGACTGTTCGTGTAAAGGCAACGAGCGTTGCCATACTTCCGTCCGCAGGCAGGGTACAACGACTCGCTCCTTCTCGAAAGACCCCTCTTGTTTCTTGCTTCGGGAAGCGGTCTTGTCCCCGGGGAAGAGCCATTTCCGTAGGCGAGGAGCGACTGACTATTGCCCTTCGGTCTCCATGAAGTAGTAGGAGACCAGGTGGAGGATCAGGAAGTGGGCTTCCTCGATGTGGCCCATGTGGGACGAATCGACGTGAATGACACGCCGGGCGCATTGGGAGAGCTCCCCTCCGGACCTCCCCGTGATGCCGACGGTGTCGATTCCGTTCCGGTTGGCCCAGCGGACGGCATTGATCACGTTCGGAGAGTTTCCGCTGCCACTGAAGGCCAAGAGCAGGTCTCCGCTGCGGCCGAGGTTCCTCAACTGCTCCACGAAGATCCGGTCGTAGTCGTAGTCGTTGGCGACGGCCGATATCCAGGGAATATTGTCGGTGAGGGAAAGGACCCGGAACCGGGGACTGCGGCCGTGGGAAGCCCCCTTGCCCAGATCGTTGGCCAAATGGGATGCAGAGGCCGCGCTGCCGCCGTTCCCACAGACGAATATCTGTCGCTCGTTCTTCCGGGCCGTTTCCAATCGAATTGCCAGCTCGGCCACCAGATTCTCCGAAACCGTTTTCAGCACATCCAGCGAGGTCTGCTTGTAGGCCGCGACGTAGCTCTTGATGTCCATGCCGGAGAATCTCCTCGATCCCGGGGCCGACAATTCGGCTGCGCTCAGAAGCGTAACTTCCGGATCGACTCTCCCGCAAGCTCGACCCGGGCAGCGACGACCTGAGCAGTCCGTGGTGAAAGTCTCGCGAGCACCGAGACCGTTCCTGCGCCCGCCGGACAAGGCGCGATTCGGGTGCATACCGGGAGTATGTGCCCGAATCGCAACGCAGTCCGCCGGGATGCAGGGACGGTCGAATGCCGTGACGACTTTTGCCACGGGCTGTGAGCCGAGCGGTCGCTGCCGGACGGGGAAAAAGGCGGTCCCAGCCCAACCTGACCCCGCGAGATCCTGGCTCGAACCTCATCCGTTCCCATTTCCAGAACGTCGCATAATGAATATTATGTAAACTAATGAGGGTTGGGTCCGGCCCGGGACGGAGATCTGACGATTATGGAAATAAGTTTATTTTAAAGGGAGTTATGTAGATTTATCTAAGGAGGATCCGAAGCCCTGGGGTCCACGCACGGACGCTACATCTTGTATTTGCCCATTTCTTCCGGGTTGAGATTCTCCAGCCACTTGCGCACCTCTTCCGGATCCAGGTTTTCCTTGTCCAGAGTGATGTTGCGGCTGTTGTTGATGACGTCTTCCGTGACGTAGATGGGGGAGTCGGTTCGGAGGGCCAAGGCGATGGCGTCGCTGGGACGGCTGTCGATGGCGATGGGTTCCCCGTTGAGCTTGAGATGAATCAAGGCGTAGAAGGTGTTGTCCTTGAGTTCCGTGACGACGACCTTGTAGATCTCGGCATCCAGCTGCAGAAGGATGTTCTTGATCAGGTCGTGGGTCATGGGACGGGGCGTGTCGATCCGCTCCACCTGGAGCGCGATGGCGTTGGCCTCGAAGATCCCGACCCAGATCGGCAGGAGCGTGTTCTTCTTCACGTCCTGAAGGATGATGATCGGAGAATTGGTGATGGGATCCATCATCAGTCCGCGAATCTTGAATTCTCGCTCCATGTGGACTCCTAGTGGCTTGTCTTGGCACCGATTCTGGTACCCAGAAGACTGTTGGCTCCGATACCTGTGACCTGCACCTGGACGAAGGAGCCGGGAGGGTCCTGACCTGGGAAATTGACCACCTTGTTGGTCGCCGTCCTTCCGAAGATCTTCTCGCCGTCTCGCGAGGTCCCTTCCACCAGGACCTCGAATTCCCTTCCCAGATACCGGTCCCGGTGGATTTCGAGCTGGATCTCTTTCTGGCGGCGTTGCAACTGCATGAGACGGCGGGTCCGGTCCAGGCCGGTTTGATCGTCCGTCCAGTGCTCGGCGTCCGTGTAGGGCCGGGGGGAGTATTTGAAGGAGAACATGGACTCGTAGCGGACCCTTTCCAAGAGGCTCATGGTCTGCTGAAAATCGTCTTCCGTCTCCCCCGGAAATCCGACAATCACGTCGGTGGAAATCGCAAAATCAGGATTCCAGCGACGAAACTTCTCGACGATCGCCAGGTACTTCTCCCGGGTGTACTGCCGGCGCATTCGCTTCAAAATCGGATTGGACCCGCTCTGGACCGGCAGGTGGACCTGGGAACAGATTCGCGGTTCCTGCGCCACCAGTGCGATGGCGTCGTCGTTGAACTCGCGCGGATGCGGAGACGTGAACCGGATTCGCCGGATTCCATCCACCCGGGCCACCTGGGCCAGGAGCTGGGCGAAGCGGAACCGGGGCCGCTGGGGGTCTCGATAGCTGTTGACGGTCTGTCCCAGCAGGACGATCTCCACGAATCCCAGATCGGCCGCACGCCGAACTTCTTCCAATATGGCTTCCGAGGGCCGATTCCGTTCTTTGCCCCGGGTAAAAGGCACGATGCAGAAGGTACAGCGCTTGTTGCAACCCTCCATGATGGTGATCTGGGCTCTGAACCGGCTGGAGCGCAGCACCGGTTCGATCTCGACCGGTTCGGAGTCCGCCAGGAACTGAGTGCGTACGCGCCGTGACGGGTCCTGGTCCAAATCCTTGGAATCCAATTCGTCCAGGAGGTCGGGCAACGAGTGGTAGAGGTGGGTGCCCACGACCAAGTCCAGAAACGGAGCCTTCTGCAGCATCCGCTCGCCCTCTTGCTGGGCCACACAGCCCACCACTCCGATTCTGAAGTTGTCCTCCCTCCGCTTTCGTGCCTTCATCTGTCCCAGACGGCTGTAGACCTTCTGGGCAGCCTTCTCGCGGACGCTGCAGGTGTTGAGGAGGACGAGGTCCGCTTCCTCGGGAGTCGAGACCGGAATCATTCCGCGATGAACCAGGAGCCCGGAGATCTTCTCCGAGTCATGCACGTTCATCTGGCATCCGAAGGTTTCGATGAAAAAGTGTTCAGACCGCATTGATCAGACCCCGTGTGCGCGGAGGCCACGATTCCCCGACCCGACCGGGCTCGAGACCTTCGGCCCCCGCAGCGGAGTTCATTCTAGCCGAAGCCCGAAAGGCGAAACAATTGAGACGGTCAAAACGGCATCAGGTGGGCTGCGATACCGGTAGCTGAGGATCGGCCCGGGATCCCGCGCTGGTGTCGGCCGCGGCCCGTCGAAGCAGTTCCCGGGCCTGCCGGAGGGTCGTCTCCGTCAACGAATCGCCGGCCGTCATGCGGGCCAATTCCCTGACCCGCTCGTCTGCATCCAGGATCCGGACCTGAATCACGGTTCTCCCCTCGTGGATTCCCTTGTCCACGTGCAAATGGCGCGTTGCGTGGCAGGCCAGCTGAGGCCAGTGGGAGACGCAGAACACCTGGTCGCGGCGCGCCAACCGGGCCAATTTCAGACCTACGGTCGATGCCACCCGTCCCCCGATTCCGGCATCCACCTCATCGAAGACCAAGGTCTTGGAAAAGGGTGTGAATGCGACCACCGAATTCAGGGCCAACGTGATCCGCGAGAGTTCCCCTCCCGACGCGGTGCGCCCCAATGGCCGGGGCGATTCCCCGGGATTGGGACTGATGAGGAATTCCGCCGTATCCGTTCCCTGCCCCGTCTGCACCGACTCGTCGGTTTCGATCCGGACCCGGAATACAGAGCTGCCCATGGCCAGTTGGGAGAGCTCCCCCTCAACCCGCCGGCAGAAATCCTCGGCATCTGCGCGGCGTTTCCGGGAGAGCTTCCCGGACAGCGTGAGATACCGGGATTCAAGATCCTGCTCCTCCCGGATCCACTCCTCCTCCTGCCTCCGGGAGACGTCCACCGACTCCAATTCCTCCTGGATCTTGGCTTGGTGGTCCAGGACCTCCTCCAACGACGGCCCGTACCTCCTCTTGACACCCTCCAAGGCCGAGAGTCGTTCCCCGACCTCGTCCAGCCGTGCCGCGTCCCACTGGATCGATGCGGCGTAGTCCCGCATTTCCAGACCCACTTCCTCCACCTGATATCGGAGGTCGAGGCTGCGCTCGGCCACGGTCTCCATATCCGGGTCGAGACGGCCGAGTTCGTAGAGCCGCTTTTGAGCGTGATCCAGGAGAGAGAGAACACTTTCCTCCCGATCGTAAAGCAGCCGAAAACTCTCGTATGCGGCCTGCTGCCGGCTTTCCGCCGTCGCCAGCAGGTCCCGCTCCCGTTCCAACTTCCGATCCATCCCCGGTTCCAGGGCGAGCTGTTCCAGCTCCGACAACTGGTAACGCAGAGTGTCCATTCTCTCGAGGCGCCGGCTCGCGCCATCCCGGAGGCGTTCGAGACGCCGGCGAACCGCCATCAGATCGACGTAGACTTGCCGGACCCGGTCCGCGAGTTCCCCGTTCTCGCCAAAACCGTCCAAGTGTCGGAGGTGGGTCCGAGGCTGCAACAGGCTCTGCTGATCATGCTGTCCATGGATGTCCGCCATCAGGCTTCCCAACCGGGTCAGGACCCCCAGTGTCGAAAGCTTCCCATTGATGAAAATCCGATTGGATCCGGTCCGGGAAATATCCCTCCGGATCAGGATTTCGTCGCCCTCGGTTTCCAGACCCGTTTTCTCGAGCAAGGACCAGGCGGGATGCCCGGGATCCAGGGCAAAAACACCTTCGACCCGGGCCTTTTCGAAGCCCTCCCGTATCATCTCCTGCGAGGCCCGTTCCCCCGCCAGGAGGGAGACCGAATCGACCAGGATCGATTTTCCCGACCCGGTCTCGCCGGTGATCAGATTGAACCCCGGCGCAAACTCCAGATCGATCCGGTCAATGAGCGCGAAGTTACTGATACGAAGGTACTTGAGCATTATGCGTCGGGAGGAGACGAGGTCCGGTTCCGCTCCGGGACGAGAACCAGGAATCATTATAGGAAAACCCAGCCGATTCCGGGAGAGGCCGGGCGCCCGATATGTGACATAGGCCTGGTTTACAATTTCCTGGGTTGACTTTGGAGGGACTCGACCGTGGCGCCGGGGGAATGATGCAAGGTTGTTGTCTGATTGCTCAGGGTTCCTTCGGAAGCTTCTGGTCTCTACTCGCCCAGAGCGGACCGGTGGCCCTGCTGGTGCTTCTGGTCCTGCTCTTCTTCTCCGTTCTATCTTGGACTATCATCGTCTCCAAGGTAAGGGCCTACAAGCGGGTTGAAGAGCAGTCGTTCGAGTTCACCGAATTCTTCCGGCGCAGTTCCAGCCTCTCCGAAATCCACCGCGCCTGCGATGACTACCCGCTTTCTCCGCTGGCCGGCGTATTCAAGGCCGGCTATCGGGAGTTGGATCATTGGATTCAGGCCAAGGGAGACAGGAGTCGGACCAACCCCATGGAACAGCACGTGGCCATACGCAGCATTGGGGGCCTGGAACGGGCGTTGCGCAAGGCAGCAAGCGCCGAGATGACCACCCTGGAAAGCTCCTTGAGTTGGCTGGCGACGACCGGATCGGTCACCCCGTTCATCGGACTCTTCGGAACGGTCATCGGGATCATCAACGCGTTTCAGGGATTGGGAGAGGGTTCGGGCACCACCATCCAGGCCGTTGCTCCCGGAATCAGCGAGGCCTTGGTCGCGACGGCGGCGGGCCTATTCGCCGCAATTCCTGCGGTGATTGCCTATAACCATTTTCTGAACCGGCTCAAGGTCATCGGCATCGAAATGGACGATTTCACCACTGAGCTCCTGAATCTGATCGAGCGGAGTTTCGCTTGATGAAACCGATCCGGAGCCACGGCGGTTCTGTTGTCCGGCCTTCACGTTTTCGGCCGGATCCGTATCCCGCAGATTCCGTCCGGCAGCGGAACGGTCTATGCAAAAGGAGGACTTCTTGGCCTTTTCCGGCGTGAATCCGACTCGGCCTTCAATGTCCGAGATCAACGTCACTCCCCTGGTGGACGTCGTATTGGTCCTCCTGATCATCTTCATGGTCACGGCGCCGATCCTCCAGACCGGAATCGAAGTCAATCTGCCCCGGACACGCACCGTCTCCAACGTCGATCCGGAGCAGCGCGCCGTGGTGACCATCGGACGGGAGGAAACCTTGTACTATGGGTCCTCACCGTTGAATTTCAATGAATTGGGAAACCGGTTGAAGACCGATATCGGGACCGGGAACCTGCCCGTGTTCCTCCAGGCCGACGAGGACGTCCGCTGGAAGACGATCGTCGCGGTCATGGACGAGATCCGGGTCTCGGGATACGCCAATATCCAGGTCGTGACCCGGCCCTTCAAGGAGAAGGCCCCGTAGGCCGTCGAGGAAATCGATGCCGCAAAGCCGAATCCTGATCACCCACGTCAAGAGCGAGCGCCTTTCACGTCCGTTCGTGTTTTCGGCGGTGGCGCACATGGTTCTTTTTCTGGGCGCCACCTTCGTGACCGACCTTTTCCCACCCGTGGAAATCGTCAGCGGAAGCACCGGCGTGGGAGGCGGCCAGGGAGGAAATCTGGTCTCTGTCGGCTTGGCGGCCGATCTGGGAGGCGGCGCCGGCATGTACAAGCCGGCAGTGACCCCCAGAGTCCAGGCCTCGCCCCCTCCCGAAACCAAGAGGAAGCGGGAAGTGGCCCCGGAGGCCGCACCCGACAGGACCGAGTTTCAGCAAAAGTCTTCGCGCAAGCGCCGGCCCCGCCAGAAGAAAAAAGCTGCCGTCTCTGCTCGCACCGGTTCCAAGGACTCGAAATCCGACGCCAAGGCCCAGATCCCCCGGAAAGCGGATGCCGGCAGCGGCGGTGCCGGTGGAGCCCCCTCGGGTTCCGGGGGTGGATTCGGCGGCGGACAGGGAGTCCGCGTCGGCGGCGGCACGGGGCAGGAGGGATTGCACTCCTGGTATGCTCGCCAGGTCGAGCAGCGCGTGGGGCAGAACTGGCTCCGGGCCTCCTTGGGTGCGCTGGCGAGACCGGTGGAGACGGTCGTCAGTTTCGAAGTGCTGCGTAACGGGCAGATCCATCGGATCAAACTGGAGCAGCCCAGCGGCGTCCGGGCCGTAGATCTGGCCGCCCAACGCGCCATCCGCGCCAGCAGCCCCTTGCCCGCTCTTCCGCCGGAACTGCGAAACCGAAGAGTGCGATTTGTGACCTACTTCCAATATCCCCCTCGCTGAAAAAGGGATTGCACCATGCTTCCAGCCATTTCGACGCTAACAGCCCGTGGCAAAAGTCGTCACGGCATTCGACCGTCCCTGCATCCCGGCGGACTGTGTTGCGACTCGGTCACATACTCCCGGTATGCTCCCTCATCGCGCCTTGTCCGGCGGGCGCAGGAACGGTCTCGGTGCTCGCGAGACTTTCACCACGGACTGTTACTGGCCACGGTCCTCATCCTGATGCTGGTTGCGCCAATGGGAATGGCGCAGCCGTCCGACGTCAAGATCTATCCCAAGTCGCGAGAGAGCACGCGCTTGGCCGTGGCCGATTTCGTGGCTCGGACAGCGGCCACGCCCCAGACTCAGACCGCCGGGAAGGTCTTCAATGGCGTCCTCTGGCAGGACCTCAAATTCTCGGCATTCTTCGAGATGCCGTCCAAGAGTTTCTACCCCTTGAAACCGCTGCGGTCGCCGCAGGACGTGAGTTTCGATCACTGGCAGGCGCCGACGCTGGACGTCGACTTTCTGGCCTTCGGCAACGTGCACGTGGATGCCGCAGGAGCCATGATCGAAGGCTACCTCTACGACGTGAAGACACGCCAGCAGGTCTTGGGGAAACGCTACTCCGTATCCGACGCGACGCTGATTCGAAGGGTCGCTCACGAGTTCGCCGACCAGATCGTCTATCAATTGTCGGCCGGCACCAGCCAGGGTGTGGCCAGCACGCAGATCACCTACAGCTCGCTGAAATCCGGGAGCAAGGAAATCTACACCATGGACTATGACGGTTCCAACGTTCGGACCGTCACCGCCAACCAGGGCATCAACAAGTTTCCCGACTGGTCCGGCGATAATTCAAGACTGGCTTTCGTCACCATTCTTCCGGGCAGCGCCCGCTGGCAGTTCTGGATCCAGAGCCTCCAAGGAGGCCGGGATGTGATTCCAACGCCTACCTCGTACGTGTCGTCTCCGGCTTTCTCTCCGGATGGCCGGCAGATCGCTTACTCCTCCCGGGGCAGGGGTCATTCCAGCGCGGACATCTTCGTGGCGAACGCCGACGGATCCGGCGAGATCAACATCTCCAATCATCCTGCCATCGACACCTCGCCGACGTGGAGTCCCTCGTCGCGGCAGGTCGCCTTTGTCTCGGACCGGACCGGGCGGCCCCAGCTCTGGCTCATGGATGCCGACGGTTCCGATCTCCGGGAACTGGTATCGGAAGGAGGCCACTGCGACAGTCCCAGTTGGGCGCCGGACGGAAGGCACGTCATCTACTCCTGGCAGGCCCCAAAACGTTGGAAACACGATATTTATATAGTGGAAGTGGCCAGCGGGAAGATCTTTCAGCTGACTTCGGGAACCGGAAGCAACGAACATCCCGACTGGTCTCCGGACGGCAGGCACATCGTCTTCCAGAGCACGCGAACCGGTTCCAAACAGCTGTTCATCATGAATGCCGACGGCAAGAGTAAGAGGCAAATTACGGCCTATGGTATAAACGAGAGTCCAGCTTGGTCAGGGTATCTGACCCGTCCCTGAGTTTAATTTTTTCCTTCCAAGGAGGTTCAATGAACAGAGGCTTTCTGGTCACTGTGGGGTTCGTTCCCTGTGTGTTGTTGGTGCTGGCGGTGGGAAGCTGTAAGAAAAAGCCCCCCCCGGCGATTGCGGTCCCTGACGCTCCTGCGGTGGCGGCCCCCTCCAAACCGGCCGCCGTCATGCCGACCATTGAAATCACGGCGGAGCCCGGCACCATCGAGCGTGGCAGCCAGACGACGTTGAGTTGGAAGAGCACCGACGCCACTTCCGTCCTCATCGACGGGGGTGTCGGAAACGTCGCCGAGACCGGTTCCCTGGTCCTCTCGCCAACGGAGTCCACCACCTATACGGCCATCGCCCGCGGCAGCGGCGGCAACGCCCGCGACAGTACCCGTGTGACCGTGGTGCCCAAGAGGGCCGCGAAACTGTCGGTCACGGATATCGAAGGACTTCAGCGGGCGATCGACGATGGGCGGGTCCGGCCGGTCTTCTTCGACTATGACAGGGCTCTGCTGAGCCCCAAGACGAAGCAGATCCTGGAGGAGAACGCCCGCTGGATCAAGAGGTTCCCGACGGCGACGGTCATCGTCGAGGGACACTGCGACGAACGGGGCAGCGAAGAGTACAACCTGGCTCTGGGCGACCGCCGAGCCCAGGCCACTCGCGACTACCTGCTGGACGCCGGCGTGAGTGCGACTCAGTTGGAAGCTCTTTCGTTTGGCGAGGAGCGTCCCTTCGAGAGCTGTCACGACGAGACCTGTTGGAGCAAGAACCGCCGAGCCCATTTCGCCGTCAAAAGATAGGGGCTAGCGGTGAACCTGCCGCTCGACTGTGAGACCGGGGCAATTGTCTCCCCGGTTTCACGGATTCCGGCGGTGGATTGTCCGAGACATCCGGTCCTTACCGTTGGAACTCAACCTAGGAGCAGGCCATGAAACTGTCAGCATCTGTTCTCGCGCCGGTATCGCTGGGATTGTTCGTCTTCTCGATGGGAGGCACCAAAGAGGAGATCGTTCGTCTTCAGAGCGACGTACTCCAGCTCTCGAACCAGATCCGGTTGCTCCAGAAGGGCACCGACGAGACCGGTTCCGTGTTCAAGTCTCTCCTGGAACAGTTGAATGATCAGGTGGCCCGGATGAATCTGGCGACGGACGAGTTGCACCGGACCATGCAGGAACAGAAGACGGATGTCTTCAACCTGGTCACTTCGATCCGATCCGAAGTCCAGAATCTGAGCGTGAAGCTGGACGACACCAACAACCGGCTTGCGGCCCTGCAGAAAAAACAGGAAGAGCAACAAGTCAGAATGACATCTCTGAGAACGGCGCCGGCGGCAGCGGAAGGTAGGATCCAGCCCGATCAAGCCTATGCGGCGGCCTACAACGACTTCCTGATCGGAAACTACGACTTGGCCATCGCCGGCTTTCAGGACCTGTTGGAAAGCCACCCGGACAGCGAGTACAGCGACAACGCCCTCTTCTACAGCGGCATCTGCTCCCAGCAGCAGCAGCGTTACGAACAGGCCATCGAGGCCTTCGACCAGGTCATCAATCTTTATCCCAAGGGCGACAAGACCGCCGCGGCCTATTTCAAGAAGGCCCAGGTCTACCAGCACCTGCAGAAGAATACAGATGCCATCGACACCCTCAGGCAACTGATCGAAATTTATCCCGATTCTCAGGAATCGGTCCAAGCTCAGCAGGAGCTGGAGCGCATGGGGGTGTAGATCGTACCGGGCAATAGGCGTCCTACCTGACGATTAGCCCGGGACGAGGCATCAGAATGGAATGTCGTCGTCGGTGATTTCCACTTCCTGTGAAGGTTGAGACGGTGTTTGAGTACGGGAAGGGGATCTGTCGGGTGTCGGGCCCCCTCCCATCCGGTCTGCCCGAGAATCCAGCATCTTCATCCCGAAGGCTCTGATTTCAGTGGTTCGCCTTCGGTTCCCGTCCCGATCGTCCCACTCCCGAGTCTGGATTCGTCCCTCAATCATGACGAGACTTCCCTTGCGCAGATACTTCTCGCAAATCTCCGCCAACCTGCTCCAGACGACGATCCTGTGCCACTCAGTTCGCTCCTGGCGTTCCCCACTCTGATCGGTCCAGACTTCGTTGGTCGCCACCGAGAAATCCGCCACCGCAGTACCTGATGTCGTGTATCGAACCTCAGGATCGCGCCCCAGTCTTCCGATCAAGATAGCCTTGTTGAACATCTCCAACCTCCTTCGTTACTTGTCCTCACTCACTATAACGTTCGACCCCGAAAAAAACGGATCTCGGCCTGGAACGGCATTGCCCCGCTTGAAGTTCGACCGATTTCTCAGGGCTCGGCGGGCGGTGAGTCCGTTCAGATCCGACGCGCACCGAACTGTTCGTATCCCACCAGTTCGATAATCGTCTCGACCCTGCGATCCCCTCGATAGAAGCTTGCGCTGACCCGGTCTCCGGGCCGCTTGTCTCCCAGCAAACGGACAATGTCGTCGTGGGTCCGAACCGGCTCGCCCTCCAGGGAGATCAAGACGTCGCCCCCGATGATGAGGAAGAAGTTTCCCAGCAGGACCCTCCGGCGGCCGCCTCTCAGGCCGGCCAGATCCGAAGAACTTCCCTCCTCTACCCCCTCGATCAGGAATCCTTCCTGGACCGGGAGCTTCAGGGCAGACGCCAGCCGCGGCGTCAACCTGCGTCCCTGGACTCCGAACCAGGGGCGGCGCACGAACCCGTAGGACACCAGATCGGGAACGATACGCCGCAATATGTTCACCGGGACGGCGAACCCGATCCCGGCGCTTTCGCCGGATCGAGAGTAGATGGCGGTATTGATTCCGATGAGCTCCCCCCGCGTGTTCAACAGTGGACCGCCGCTGTTCCCGGGATTGATGGCGGCATCACTCTGGATGACGTTCTCGATGACTCCGGATTCGGTCCGGAGGCTCCGGCCCAGCGAAGAGATGATTCCCGTCGTCAGCGTATGCTCGAAGCCGAAGGGATTGCCGATGGCCAGGACTTTCTGCCCGACTTTCAGATTGTCGCTCGAACCCAGCTTGAGGGGGTGGAGTTTCTCGGCCGGACATGCAATCTCCAGGATCGCCAGATCGTTGAAACGATCGGTCCCCAGAACCTTGGCTTCGTAACTGCTCTTGTCGTAGAGCGTGACCTCGATCCGGCTGGCCTCCTGGACGACATGGAAATTGGTCACGATCCGGCCCTTGCGGTCGATGACGACTCCGCTGCCGACGCCCCGCCTGGGAATGACGTCGAACCAGAAATTCCGCTCCAGCGTGGTGCTGGTCACATTCACCACGCCGGGTCCCAGCTCGTCATAAATGCGGATATTGATGTCTTCGTCCCGGGTTCGGGCAGTGTCGAAGGCCTGGGTTTCGGGCTCCGTGAATTCGGCATGGGTCGGATCGGGAACCGGCCACCGCGTCAGGAAGACCACCATCGCAGTGGAAAGCAGACTGCTGGCCAGAACCAGCTTCCAGAATTCCGTCCGGTTCATGGCCCGATTATACTATTCGGCAGATCCCCGAGGTTCCTGGATACTCAGGAAGAAGAGGACGCCGGCAGCGACCGAGAGCAGCGCCACCAGGAAAACGACGGCTCCGTAACCGGACCAGGAATAGCACCAGCCTGAGACCAGGACCACCACGGCGATTCCCAGTTGCGAAAAGCAGTTTCGAAGGGCGAGGTACGAACCGCGCTCATCGATCCCCACCAGTTGCGTCTGCAGAGTCTGCAGAGCGGTCTGGCGGAAACTCACGCACAGACTCACGGCGAAGAAGAGACCGATGAGCCCTGCCCCCCACGGAAACGACGTCAGACCCGAAATGGTGAGGACGAAGGCCAGGTTGGCCCATAGAAAGACCTTTCGCTTGGTCCAACGATCCACCACCCAACCCGAGATCAGACTCCCCGTGACGGCGGCGATCCCCGCCACCACAAACAACCAGGAGATCTGGATGGGAGCCACGCCGAAACGGTCGATGAGATAACCGGAGAGATACACCATCAGCGCCATGGTGCCGCCGGCGACGGCGAAGGAGACCAGCAGGGCGCTTCTCAGGGGACGAACCGAGAAGAAACGCCGGTAGGCGAACTGAATTCTTGTACCTGTCGAAGCTCCGGCGCGAAAGTCCGCCAGCGGGCCCCAGAGGGAGGCCAGGACTGCCGAGGCCAAGAGGCACGAAGCCAGAAACACACTTCTCCACTGCCAGCGATCGGCGATCCAGGTGCCGGCCGGAACTCCCACGATCAAAGCCACGAAGTAGGCGCTCAGGACGATGCCCATGACCCTGCCCCGGCGACGGTAGGGAAAGACGTCCCCCACCAGGCCGGCCGTGCAGGTCGAGATGAGTCCGGATGCCGCTCCGGTACCGGCGCGCAGCCAGAGCAATTGCAGATATCCGTGGGAGAAGTGGGTGACCAGAGCCAGCAGAGCGAAAACCGCGAGACCCGCCCGCAGAAACGGGAGCCGTCCCCAGCGATCCGTGAAGGGACCCACCACCAGGTTGAAACCGCCGGCCGTCAGTGCATAGACACTGAAGAGCCTCCCCATCCCCTCCACCGAAGTCCCATAGTCCGCTTCCAGACGCCCCAGAAGGGGGATCAGCATCTGGGCGTCGACGGCGGCCAGCAACAGCGCTCCAAACAGAGCGGCAATGGTCCAGCGGTCACGAAGCCGGCTCATGGATGGCGCAAATGCCGGGTGTGAGCAGTGATCCTGGCATCCGAAGGGCGCAGATAGTTCGCCTTCAAGTGCCGTTCGCCACCGGTCTCACCCGCCATGTGCCTCCGGTGGGCCAGAAGGCAGAGCTCCGGCAAGATGCAATTGTTTGAACTGGCGACTCGGGACCGGGGGTGAAGAGCCTGGATGGTGGTGCGATACTGCTGGGCGCCGTCACCGACGAAGAGATGATCTCCAGGGGGGACTTGCCTCAAGAACTCCGCCGGGGGTGCCACCTGTTCCTCGACCTCAAGGCGGACGCCCGATTCCGAGTCGGTCCGATAGGCGGCTCCATAGATTTGTTGCCTGCGGGCGTCGATCATGGGAACGATCCGGTTCCGGGTCCAGCGGAACCTGAAAGCAAGAGCTTCCAGGGTGGACAGCCCCACCGCGGGCCGATCCAGACTCTGGGCAAAGGCCTTGACCGTGGCCAGCCCGATTCGCAGTCCGGTGAATGAGCCCGGACCCGCGGCCACGGCAAAACACCCCAATTGGGTGCGTTTCACCCGGAGACCATCAAGCAGAAACTCCGCGCACGAGAGCACTTCTTCCGAATAGCGCAGTGGCGCCTTCAACATGACCTGACCGATCACTTCGGCGTTTCGGCTCAAGGCAATCCCGCCGCTGTTGGTGGCCGTATCGAGGGCCAGGATGTACATGGCAAACACTCCCGGAACCGGGCTGCCGGCCCGCGTTCCGAAGCCCCGGACCTGGAAAAAATCCCGGAGTTTATTTCACACGTTGCTGCTAAAGTAAATGGTTGTGGAACGTCTCACCCCGATGATGAAACAGTACCATGAGATCAAGCTCCGGCACCCGGGGATTCTCCTTTTTTTCCGCTTGGGCGATTTCTACGAGATGTTCTACGAGGATGCCGTCGTCGCCAGCCGCGACCTGGAGATCACCCTCACCGCCCGGAACCACAACGCCAAGGGTCAACCCATTCCCATGTGCGGCGTCCCCCACCATGCCATCCAAACCTATCTGGGACGGCTGATCCGAAAAGGGCACAAGGTCGCATTGTGCGAGCAGGTCGAGAATCCTCGCCGGGCCAAGGGACTCGTGCGGCGCGAGGTGGTCCGCATCGTCACTCCCGGGACCGTGATCGAGGAGGGCGTTCTCGACTCCAAGGAGAACAACTACCTGGGTAGCCTCCTGCAGCACGATGATCGGGTCGGCCTCTCCTTTCTGGATCTCTCGACGGGAGAATTCTGGATCACCGAGTTCAGCGGCCGGGAGTCGTGGCAGCGAGCCCGGGAAGAGTTGGCGCTCTTTCGCCCCCGGGAACTGGTGTTGCCGGAGAGGGATGTTTCCCGGATCCGGGAACAGCTGTCCGCTGACGATCACCGGCAGATCTCCCGCACCTTTCAGGAAGATTGGACTTTCGATTCCGACTACGCCCGGCGTCTGCTCCTGGAGCATTTTCAGGTGTCCACCTTGGAGGGCTTCGGCATCAATGGCCAGGGCGCCGCGGTATCGGCCGGCGGTTCCCTGCTCCATTACGTCCGGCAGACCCAGAAAGCTCCCCTGGACCACATTACCGGGCTGCGTCTCCTGGAGACGCGAGACCACCTCAAGATCGACGAAACCAGCGTCCGAAATCTGGAACTGGTCCGGGAGCTGAACGGGGGTCGGCGGTGGACGCTCCTCTCGACTCTGGATTTCACCCGAACCGCCATGGGCGCCCGCCTCTTGCGGCATCGGATCCTGCGGCCTTCCCTGGACCTGGGGCAGATCCGAGCCAGACAGGACGCGGTGGCAGAACTCCAATCTTCTCTTCTCCGGATGGAGCGGCTGGGCAAGCTCCTGGATTCGATCCAGGATATGGAGCGGCTGCTGAGCCGGATCACTCTGGGCACTGCCAACCCGAGAGATCTGGCGGCGCTCAAGACGTCAATCCGGATACTGCCCCGGTTGGCGCCCTTGCTGGAACGATATGACAGCCGGTTGCTGGAACCACTCCAGGACACGCTGCCGGACGTGTCCGAGGCCTTGGAGACCTCCCTGGCCCAGAATCCACCCGTCAGCTTGACCGACGGAGGGATCATCGCGCCCGGATTCCATGCCGAGTTGGACCAGCTTCGCGAGATTTCCCATTCGGGCAAGTCCTTCCTGGCGAGTCTGGAATCTCAGGAGCGCAAGCGGACGGGGATCCCGAGTCTCAAGGTCCGGTACAACAAGGTCTTCGGTTACTTCATCGAGGTCACCAAGACCCATTCCTCTTCCGTTCCCGAGACTTATGTCCGGCGTCAGACCCTGGTGGGTTCGGAGCGGTTCATCACTCCCGAACTCAAAGTCCACGAGGAAAAGGTTCTCCAAGCCGAAGAGCGGATCTTCGAGCTGGAACGGGACCTCTTTCTGCAGATCCGCCGAGAGGTCGCCGCCGAAGCCGCGCGGATTCAGACGGCGGCCCGGCGGGTGGCGGAACTCGACCTGTTGCTCTCCCTGGGACAGGCCTCCAGAAAGTACGGCTACTGCAGACCAGAGGTCGACGACTCTTGCGAACTGGACATCCAGGAGGGAAGACATCCCGTGCTGGAGGTTCAGGACGGAGGTGAGCCATTCGTTCCCAACCCGTTGTTCACGAACGACGAATCCGATCAGATGCTAATCCTGACCGGTCCCAATATGGGGGGCAAGTCCACCTATCTGCGCCAGAATGCCCTCATTGTCATCCTGGCGCAGATGGGATCGTTCGTGCCGGCTCAGCAGGCGCGCATTGGCCTGGTGGATCAGATTTTCACTCGTGTCGGGGCCAGCGACGATCTGTCCCGCGGCCGCTCCACCTTCATGGTGGAGATGATCGAGACGGCCAACATCCTCAACAGCGCGACCCCAAGAAGCTTCATTCTGCTGGATGAAGTCGGACGCGGCACGGCCACATTCGACGGTCTCTCCATTGCCTGGGCCGTCGCCGAATTTCTCCTGACCGAACCGGACCGCCGGGCCCGGACCCTGTTCGCGACCCATTACCAGGAACTGACCCAGTTGGAGAATATCTACGAGGGCGTCAAGAACTATCGAGTCGCAGTCAAGGAGTCGGGAGACAGAATTTTACTGTTCCACCGAGTTCTGCCCGGCGTGGCCAACAAGAGCTATGGGATTGAAGTGGCTCGCCTGGCGGGGCTGCCGAGACGCGTGGTCGGACGGGCACGGGAAATCCTCTCTCGATTGGAACGCAAGGAACTCAACCTTTCGGGCAACTCCCCGCAGCCTGACGTTTCCAAGCCATGCGAGCAGCTTCAGGGGAATCTCTTCTGATTCCGGCCTCGATACCCCAGGTTTATCGCTATTCGACTGAGGCACCCCCGGCAGCTTTGGTGGAGACCGCAAGTTGAAGCGATCCACGCTCTCCGGAATGGCATTGCTGGCGCTCCCGCTGTTCGTGTCTCTCGGAACCTCCTCAATCTGGGACTCGAACGAAGCCTTCTACGTTCAGACCCCTCGCGAAATGGTGGAGCACGGGGATTGGATCGTTCCCCGCTTCAACGGCCAACCGCGGTTGAACAAACCCCCACTCAGCTATTGGCTGGTCGCCGCAGCCTACTCGGCATTCGGCGTCTCCGTCTTCTGGGAACGGCTGCTTCTGGCCCTCCTGGCCTACGCCTCCGTGTGGGCCGTTTTTCTCTCGGGACGGATTCTGGTCTCGGAAAGGGCGGCCTTGCTGGCGGCCGTCCTGTTCGCCACCACCTTCCGCTTCCAGATCCTGGCTCGCCGGCTGCTCATCGACATCCTGCTCCTGTTCTGTATCCTTGCGGCGCTGACTGCCTTCCTCTACTGGTGGAAAAGGCGTCGTGACTCAGGCCTGATCCTGGCGGCCCTTTTTCTGGGTCTGGGAGTGTTGGCCAAGGGACCGGTCATTCTCTTGCCTGCGCTGATACTCGCCGTCTTCACGTTCCTTTCGGTGTCGTCCGAACAGTGGCGCCAAGCTCCCTGGGCCCGTTCTCTCCTGGTGTTCTGCCTGGTCTCGAGTTCCTGGTATCTGCTGCTGGGGTTCACCCAAGGCTGGGAGTCGGTGTTCGACTTCCTCTGGAAAGAGAATCTGGGCCGGTTCACCCACGTGGACTTCGGCCCCCAGCGGGGGCTTCAATACTATCCCCTGGTTTTCCTGGCTGATTATCTTCCCTGGTCGATCCTCCTTCTCGGCGCTCTGGCCGGCGGGTGGTCCGCTCGTCACTACCCCGACCGCAACCTCTCCATCCTCCTCGCGCTCTGGCTGGGGATCTTTCTCGTCTTCTTCTCCCTTTCTCACAACAAGCAGGAGTACTACATCCTCCCCGTCTATCCGGTGGCTTCCCTGTGGCTGGCCGCCTATCTGGACCGGGAGACTTTGCCCGGCTGGAGCCGGTGGCTGATTTGCGGAATCCTGATCGCCGCCACCGCGTCCCTGACCCTTCTGGCCTATTCCCTGTTCCGGGACGTGGCGGGGTGGTGGCTTCCCCTTCTCTTCCTGGCGGGAGTTGCAATGGCCGTGGCGGGATCACGAATTCGCCTGGCGGCCTGGACCTTGAGCCTCTTCTACGCGGTGGCTTTTCACGTCTACCTTCAACCTCTGGAAGAGTACCGTCCGGTCCGTCAGCTGGCGGAGATCATCCGCTCCAGAACCCCGTCCGCAGATCCTGTGACCGCCGGCTACTATCGATTGTCGACTCCAAGCCTTGCCTACTATTTGAATTCGCCGGTTCTGGAGCTCGGAACGCCACAACAGGCCCTGGAGGCGCTGCGAGCCCCTCGGCCCGTCTACTTGATCATGGCCGCGGAGGACTACACTGAGCTGAAGAGGGAAATGGGTCCAACCCTGAAAATTGAGGGAGTCCGACCCAAACTGTATACTACCGCCTCCACGCTGGTCGAAGGATGGAAACTTGGCCGACTCGACACTCGCCCCGAGGCTTGGACCCGCCCCGTCTACCTGGTCAGCAACCAGGGTGGATGAGCCCCCTCGACTGTCCATCATCGTTCCCGTCTACAACGAGAGACCCAATCTGGAGATCCTGCACCAGGATTTGACGCGGGTTCTCCAGGGACTCGAGCCCGAATACGAGATTCTCTTCATCGACGACGGAAGCAGCGACGGAGGAAGTCGAATCCTGGCCGATATCGCCGCACGGGACCATCATGTCCTGGTGCTGCAATTCGCTCGCAACTTCGGACAGACTGCAGCCCTGTCGGCCGGTTTCGACCATGCCCGGGGCGAGATCATCATTCCCATGGATGCCGATTTGCAGAACGATCCCGCCGACATTCCGCAGATCCTGGACAAACTCGACGAGGGGTACGATGTGGTCAGTTGCTGGAGAAAGGATCGGCAGGACCCGTGGCTGACCCGGATTCTCCCCTCTCGGGCCGCCAATCGAATCATCAGCTGGATCAGCGGCGTGCGTCTCCGCGACTACGGATGCACCCTCAAGGGTTACCGGAGCGAAATCCTGCAACATATTCGTCTCTATGGAGAAATGCACCGGTTCATTCCCGTCTATGCGAGCTGGACGGGAGCCAGAGTGACCGAGATCCCGGTCCGCCATCACCCCCGCAAGCACGGACGATCCAAGTACGGCCTGCTGCGGACCCTCAAGGTTCCTCTGGATCTGATGACCGTCAAGTTTCTGGTCAGCTTTTCCACCAAGCCCATGTATCTCTTTGGCGGATTGGGCTTGGTCTCGATCCTCTTGGGATGGTTGCTCAGCGCGCTCGCCCTCTACCAGAAGTTTCTCCAGGGTGTGAAGGTCCACCGCAATCCCCTCCTCCTGCTTGCGGTGTTCCTCTGCATCGTCGGAATCCAATTCATTCTGTTCGGCCTGGTGGCGGAGCTCATCATCCGGACGTATCATGAGTCGCAAGGTAAGCCGACCTACATTCTCAGTCGGACGATCCGAAAGGAACAGGAGTCCCGGTCGCACTCGGGCGGCTCGGTCCCGGAGTAATCCCATGCAGGTTCTGGATTGGCTGTTGACGAACACGACGACGGTCTCGGGTTGGATCTGGGGTCTCCCCATGATCGTGCTGCTCTTCGGCACCGGGATCCTCCTGACCGGAATGACCCGTTTCGTTCAGATTCGTCATCTGGCCAGCTCTGTCCGGCAGATCTTGAAGGGGCCCAAGGCGGAGACCCGCGACCACAAGCGTTCCCAGGGGGACATCACTCCGTTTCAGGCCCTGATGACCGCGTTGTCGGCGACTGTGGGCAACGGAAACATCGCCGGCGTCGCGACGGCCATTGCAGCCGGCGGTCCGGGAGCCGCCTTCTGGATGTGGATCACCGCCGTCTTCGGAATGGCCACCAAGTACTCGGAAGCGGTTCTGGCCATTCTCTTTCGCCGGCGCATGCGGGACGGAACCATGGCCGGCGGGCCCATGTACTACTGTCGAGACGGCGTCAGGGGGCAACTGGGATTCGTCTTGGGGGGCATCTTTGCCGTGTGCGGTGCGGCGACCGCCCTTTTTGGAACCGGAAACATGTTCCAGTCCCAGTCCATGGCCATGGCGGTCCGGGAGCAGTTTGGAACTCCCCAATGGGTGACCGGCCTGATCATGAGCCTGCTGGTGGGACTGGTGATCATCGGCGGCATACGCCGGATCGGAGCCGTGGCCGAGCGTCTGGTCCCGGTGATGATCATTTTCTACTTTTCCGGCGCGTTGCTGGTGATCATCAGCAACATCTCGCTGGTTCCGGACGCCTTCCGGCTGATCGTCGTGTCCGCCTTCAGTCCTGAGGCCGTGTTTGGGGGGGGCGTGGGCATCGGCGTTCAGCAGGCGATGCGATTCGGAGTAGCTCGCGGCGTCCTCTCCAACGAGTCGGGCCTGGGAAGTGCGGCCATCGCCCATGGGGCTGCCCGAACTCGATACCCCGTGGTCCAGGGTGGCATCGCCATGATGGGCACCTTCATCGACACCATCATCGTCTGCACGTTGACGGCTCTGGCCATTACCGTCTCCGGCGCCTACCGCGGCGCCTCCTTCCTCGTGGAGGACGGTCTCCGGGGGGCCGATCTCACGGTGCACGCGTTCAGCATGGGCATGCCCGATTGGACCGGAGGGTGGGGCGGCCTGGTCGTCGCCTTCGCTTCCCTGGTCTTCGGTTTCACCACGCTGATCGGTTGGAGCTACTACGGTCAGATCTGCTGCGAGTACCTCTTCGGCCTGAAAGTCGTCAAGCCGTACCGGATCCTCTTCGTGGTGCTCCTGTTCGCGGGAGCGCTGCTCACGGGGCGCTATTCCTCGATCATCACCAACGTGGGAGACATCTGTAACGCCGCCATGGCGTTTCCCAATCTCCTCGCGCTGATCTTCCTGAGCCGCCGCGTCGCGGACGTCACCCGGAAGACCTACGAGGCGGGAGACACTTACGCGGCTCGCGTGCCTCGGCTGCCCGATCCTATCGGTTAGCAGTCCGTGGTGAAAGTCCCGCGAGCACCGAGACCGTTCCTGCGCCCGCCGGACAAGGCGCGATTCGGGTGCATACCGGGAGTATGTGCCCGAATCGCAACGCCGTCCGCCGGGATGCAGGGACGGTCGAATGCCGTGATGACTTTTGCCACGGGCTGTTAGGGTCCGGAGGGTGGATACACGGGGAGTATCCGGATTCGAGCGACGTCACGGGGAAACGGACCGGTCGGACGCTCGGGGCGGGAGTCCAGCCGCCTCTACGATTTCGGCCACCAACTCCTCCTGCCGATAGGCCATGATGTGGACTCCGCTGATCCCGGGAATCTCCCGCGCTTCGCGGATGATCTCGACGCAAATCTGCATGCCCTCGCGGCGCTGACGGTTGCCGGGAACTCCCTTGAGACGGCGGACCACCTCATCCGGGATCACCACGCCGGGAATGTTGTTTCGGATCCATTGAGCCGCCTTGGCCGAGCGGAGGGGGCCGACCCCCAGTAGGAAGAAGACCTTCTCGTGCAAACCCAACTCCCGGACGGACGTCATGAAGCGACGGAGCCTGGGCATGTCGAAACAGTACTGGCTCTGGATGAAGTCCGCCCCCGCTTCGATCTTTTTCAGCAGCCGGAACGGACGGTAATCGAAGGGGGGGGCGAAGGGATTGCTGGCGGCCCCCAGAAAAATCCGGGGGCTGGATTCCAGCTTCCTGCCACTCAGGAAGCGGCCCCCGTCCCGGAGCAGGCGGGCCGTTCTCAACAGAGTCATGCAATCCAGATCGAAGACCGGCTTGGCGTCCGGATGGTCTCCCACGCCCACGCCGTCGCCCGTCAGGCACAACACGTTCCGGACCCCCAGGGCCGCGGCTCCCAGCAGGTCTCCCTGAATCGCGATCCGGTTCCGGTCCCGGCAGGCGACCTGCAGCACCGGCTCGTAGCCCGCCTTCACCAGCAGGGAACAGACGGCCACGCTGGACATGTGGACATGGGCCCCGGAAGCGTCGGTGGCGTTGATGGCATCGCATACCGGGGCCAGGACCAGCGCCCTTTCGGCGACCGTATCGGGGTCCGCGGTGTCGGGGGAATTGATCTCGGCGGTGACGGCGAATCCGCCCGTGCGAAGCACCCGCTCCAGCCTGGAGCCGGACTTCATGGGGTTCACTGCTGCCAACGGGACTTCGCCTTTCCGGCATCCGAGAAGTGGTTGACCCAGGCGGACGATCCCTGGAGGTCGTGACTCAGCGGCGGAAGCACGTGCAGGATCTCGGATCCGAAGTGGGGCATCTTTCGGGATCGTTCCCAAGCCTGCACCCAGACGCACGGCATCTCGGGAACCACTTCGCAATGTCCGTTCGGCCGCACCCCGCCGCAGGGTCCGTTGCGGAGATTCTTGGGGCAGGTCATGGGACAGGTCATCCCGGTGCTGTGCAGGACGCACTGTCCGCACATGCGGCAGTCGAACACGGCGCCTTTGGTCAATCGCTCCGCCGGAATCAGGAACCGTTCGATCCGGCTCCCGGGTTTGAGCGACGACCGGAACCAACCAAGAATTTTGAGACTGATCAGATAGATCGACTCTAATACTTGAGGATGGTTCTGAAGGAATCTCACGGTTTTCTCCTGCGCTCGTTCAAGCTGTCGGACCCGAATCCAACACCGCCGGCATGGCCTTGAACAGACATCCTTCCACAAAAATATCGAAGAAATCTTCGGTCGTCTCCAACTCGACGTGTTCAATACGCCTGACCATCTCTTCCAGGCGGCGCCTGAGGGTCCGGCTGGTCAACATGAGCGTGGCTCCCTCAAGCGCGCTGTTTCCCACCTTGGCGACGCGGCCTTGGGGAAGCGGTGGGATAAACCCGATGGACATGGCGTTGTCCACGTTGACGTAGTTGGCAAAGCCTCCCGCCAGATAGAGCCGCTTGAGCTTGACCGGCGAGATCCCGTACTTCCTGAGAACGATCCACTGACCCGAGTAATTGGCCGCCTTCGCCTGTGCCAGGGCGCTGATGTCGGCTCGGGACAAGAAAATCCCGCGTTCGCCCGGAATGGTGAACCGGTCCAGCCCTCCCGCAAGAACGCCGAGATAGTTCATGTCGTCTACCCGGCGCAACTCTGCCAGGAGGTCGATCAGGCCCGAACCGCAGATCCCCTCCGGTGCGGCTCCACCGATGGTCCTCCAGATCACCTCTCCGTTCCGGAGTTCGACCGACTCGATGGCGCCGTCGTAACCGGGCATGCCGAAGGTGATCTCACCCCCCTCGAATGCGGGTCCTGCCGGGCAGGAGGCGGCCATCATGCCATGGCGGTTGCCGACCACCACTTCCGTGTTGGTTCCCACATCGACCAACATGACCGCATCTTCTTCCTCATCCATGCCGACGGCCAGCAGGTCGGCGGCCACGTCGGCGCCGACGTGACAACCGATCAACGGCCCGCCGTAGACGTTGGCGTCGGGATGGACTCTCAGTCCCAGATCCCGGGCCGGGAAATTCAGGACGGTGTCGGCTCTTTCGCCTCGTTCCATTTCCAGTTGGGTGATGGACTGGTACGGTCTTTCGCCGATGGTCTGGATGTCGAGGCCGAAAAACAGGTCTCTCATGGCGGCGTTGCCCACGAGGACGACCTCGTAGATCTGGCGCCGCGGCACCCCTGTCATCCGGCTCAACTCACGGATCTCGTAGTTGAGTCCGGCAATCACCGAGTTCTGAAGCTCTCCCCGATAGGACCCACCGTCATAGGAAATCCGGCGCATGATGTCGCTGCCGCCGAATCTCTGCGGATTTTCGAACGAACCGGTGTGCAGGACCGCTCCGCTGCCGAGATCCACCAGATTCAGGGCAACGGTCGTCGTCCCCAGGTCTACGGCAAGGCCGTAGATCCCGCCCCGATGAGAGTCGATGATATTGCCGTCATAGACGACATTGGCTCCCTGAAGCCGCGTCATGGGCTCGATGGGAGCCTGGCGCCGAACGGCTTGGGTCAGGATCCTGGGACGGCGGCGCAGCAGGGCAAATTCGATGGTTGCGTCGGAGTCCAGGACCCGGGCTTGACAGGCAAGCCGATAGTCGTCACGGAGAAACTCCTCGGCTTCCGAGGCGGAGGTCAAGGCTTCCCCACCCCGGACGATCTGGACGATGCACTCGTGACATTCCCCGCTGCGGCGACAGGAGGTCGGAACCCGCACCTGAAGGTCGTCCGCATAGTCGAAAATGGTCCTGCCGGGAACCAGATCCAGTTTGCGATTTCCGTAGTGGAGGGGGGACATGACAGCGCAACACCCTGTTCCAGCGCTCCGCGGGCGCGATTGCCGGTTCGTCTAACGAAAGTGGTCGCAGGATCCGGTCAGCCGACAGCCTGTGGTAAGAGCCGCCACGGAAGGCTAGACTTCCCAGGCATCCCGATAATTCAGATCGTCACTTCCGGTACAGAGAGGCAACCCTTCGGATCCGGAACGCCTGGACTGGTTTCGGCACCCGAATCGCGCGGTGCAGCAATCCCGGGCATTCTTGTAGGGACACCGCCATTTGGATACGAGATTGGCAGTCTCGCCGATCTGTTGGTAGATCTCCCAGAGGCGATCCATGCTGGCCTTGAGTTTCGCCTTGTCGACAGGTTGGAAGTTCCCAGGGACGTCTGTTCGTGGCACTGCAAGTCCGTCGAGGATCGGTCCTAGGAAGATTCGGAGACAGCCTCCCGAGGTGTTTCCTGCCCGATCCCCAGGAGTTCCTTGGCCTTGTCCACACAGTCAATGGCGTCCTTGCCATAGCGGTCGGCCCCCATGTCGTCCGCAAATTCCTGAGTCACCGGAGCTCCACCCACCATGGTGTTGATCACATCTCTCAGACCCGCATCCTCCAGAGCCTGGATGGTTCGTCCCATGTTGGGCATGGTCGTCGTCAGCAGGGCCGACATTCCGATGATCTGGGGTTCATATTCAAACACCGAATCGACAAACTCGTCCGGCTTGGTATCGACACCCAGATCGTGCACGATGAAACCGGCTCCCCGGAGCATCATGATGCACAGGTTTTTCCCGATATCGTGGAGGTCACCCTTGACCGTTCCCATAACCACGGTACCCATGGGTGGAATATCGGAAGCGGATAGTATGGGTTCGATGTGCGCCATCCCGGCTTTCATGGCACGGGCTGAAATCAGAACCTCGGGAACGAAGATAATGTTGTCCCGGAACTTGATCCCGACCAGGGCCATGCCGGCAATCAGTCCGTCGTCCAACACCGTGTTGGCGGCGTAATCGGAGTCCAGGGCCTCCCTCGTGAGGCGGTCGACCTCGTGCTGGTTGCCTATGATCAGGGCATAGCTGATCTCTTGCATCAAAGGATCGGCGTTCCGGAAGAGCGACTTGATGTGCTCTCGCTCGTGCCGCCGCGCCACGTGGCGGAGTTCCCTGGTCAGGCCCTCATTGATATTCGACATACTGGAAAGACCACCCGGATCACCGATCTTTAAGGACGCGTAGGTGAACCAAGAGGGAAATTAAACCTTTTCGGGTCGAGGTTTGTCAAACCAGCCGGCGTCTGGTACAGGGCTCTTCGGAGGTCTCAAGCCGCGGTCAACCGACCCTCCCGCCAAGCCTGAATGTAGTTCATGCAGAAATCGTCCCGGCCCAAAAGCATGTCCCGGGCCAAGCCGACTCTTTTCGAATCCAAGTCCAGGGCGAATACGTCCTGCACGCGATTCTGGACGGGATCCATGATGGCGGCGTCGATGCCGGATTCCAGACTCAGGTGAATGAAGGTCGCGTTGATGAGCTTCCGATTGGGAAGGCCGAAGGAGACGTTGCTCAACCCGCCGGTGACGTGCACGTCATTGCCGAAGATTCGCCGGACCTCCTCGACCGCATCCAGAAAATGACGCCCAAATTCGGGTGAGACCGATATCGGGAAGACGAGACAGTCAATGTACACGTCGTCCAGAGGAAATCCCCGTCTCAGGGCCGCCTCCATGACCTGTTCCACGTTGGAGACGCGGTCATCCGAGCTCTCCGGCATCCCCTCCTTCCCGGCGGCCGTCACAATCATGCGGGCATCGTTTTCCTGGACCAGATCCAGGGTTTCCAGCCGCTCCAGAGCGACGGAATTGACCAGAGGACGGTTCGACCTGCGGGTGTGGGCACCCAACCCCGCGGCGATGATCTCCGCATTGGAAGAATCGATGCTGAGAGGCAGCACCGTCATTTCCTGGACTCTTTCCACCAGCCATCCCATGGCTCGCTTCTGAATCTTGATGTCATAGGAGATCTCGTCAACGTTCAGATCGAGGAAATGGGCGCCGGCGGCTTCCTGGCGGCGGACCTCGAATTCGATGTAGGCGGTCCCCTCCGCCTCCTCCATGGGATCGCCGCTGATCCCCTTCCGGACCGCAATCATGAAATGCTTGATCTGACCTTGCTCGTAAGGCTGCGTTTTCTTGTAACTCTCCGGCACCCGGAGGTAGCGGCGCTCACCCGCACTGGGATCGAAGAAGACGGCTTCGGATCCGTCGGGCGCCGTCGCAGTCCGCTTGCCATTGCGCAAGACGATGCGAGTCGTATGAATGTTCTCCCCGATGATGATCAGACCGCCGGGGTCCTGGACGAGCTTTGACATGGAATACCCGGTTGACCGCTTCAGGCGTAATGATCCCGGCACCAGTCCTTGACCGCCCGTGGAATCTCGATGAGGTTTTCCAGTTTGGTCGCCAGGGGAATGGCACACTCGGGGGAAATCATATCGACGCCCGCCGCCATGCATTCGTTGACGGCCGCTCGGACCTCCTCCGGCCCTCGGCTATAGAGGAGTTCCGGGTTGTTCAGATTCCCCACCAGGCGGATCCGCCCGGAAGCGATCTTCATGGCTTCGGCAGGGTTGTTCTTGGAATCGAAGTGGAAGCAGGCCATCCCGGACTGCGCGATGTAGTCGAGGCGGTCCAGCGTCTGGCCGCAGATATGGAGAATGAGGGGACACGGGATTCGCTCCCGCATCTCCTTGTGGATCTCCAACAGGAACCTGCGGTAGTACTCACCGCTCACCAGATCGCCCGTGGCGTGATCCGGAAAGGTGAGCGCATCGGCGCCGGCTTCGATCTGGGCAAGTGAGAAAGCGACCGAAATTTCCTTGAGCCGATCCAGACAGAGCATGGTCATCCCCGGATCATCGATGCTCATGAGCAGAAACTTCTCCACGCCGAAGACGTGATAGGCCAGCGTCCAAGGCCCCATGGCCTTGCCGATGACGGCGACCTCGTCTCCATATTCCTTTTTCAGGATCCGGAGTGCGTCCAGGACGCAGACGTTGTCCGGATGAGTCAGAAAATCCTTCGGCATATGGATGTCGTCCGGCCCCGACCAGATCGGGTTGTTCATCCGTACCGTGGGCCAGTTGTCCTTGACCTCCCACTGCATGTCACATCCCAGGGCGGAAGACTCCTGGATGATGGTGAAGACCGGCATGATGCAGTCGAAGCCCAACTCGGTGTATCCCGTCGCCGCCAAGCGTGCGTTGAGCTCGCCGTCGCGGCAGGCGTCCGGAAACGGAGCATCCACCATGTCCATGAGTTCCACGGTGGCGACGTTGGTCGGATTGCAGACCGGCGGACGATCCACCGGCTTGCCGGCCAGCGCGTTCATCACTCGCTCTCTGGGGGTCATGGTCTCCACGAAAGGCATCGCATCTGCTCCTTGGGATCAGAGAGGGCTGAAGCCCGCGGTTCCGGTGGTAAGCTGACCTCTTTGGGCCGAACTCTCCAACATGTTCTCCACGGCGCTGATGTTGCGGGAGAAGGGGAACAGGAGCCGGACCAACGGCTCATGACGGTGTCCACAATTGAAGGAGACACCGAAGTTTCCCGCCTGCTCCATCTCGCCGTACTTTCGAAAGCCCATGGTAATGGCACGCAGGCGAAAAGGAGCGGTCCGCGCCTCGCCTAGAGCCGAAACCTGGTAGACCCAACGATTCTCGGAATGGTGAGGCGTGAGCTTCAAAGTCAAGGGACTGCGGGTATCCCGAAGCACCATCTCTCCCGTGGGATGAGAAAACTTCGGATCCTTTTCCACCGCCTGCGGCATCAGAAACTTGAGCGGTCTCGAATGAAGTACTCCACAGGGAAATCGAACCTGGTTCCTGCTACCCTCCACCGCAACCAAGCCGCCCAAATTGCAGAGTTGGTCTCGAATTCTCTCGATCCGGTCCTCGACCCCCGCCTTCTGGCTGTAGGTCCAGACGGTCAAAAGGCCGTCTTTCTCGTAGAGACCGATAGTGATGTCGTGGAAATGCGGGTCCATGGAAACCAGTTCGATGCAGCGCCCGTAGCGCTCGATCATCTCCTCCACCTGGGAAAGCTGACCTTCCCTACCCTTCATGGCGAATTGCTCCCGGATGTTGAAGGGGCCGGATCGTCACCGATCCAGCGCTCAAGCGCGCCGGGCCGCTGATCCCGCTGACCGGCACGGTGGAGCCGGCAAATCCGGGCCGCCAAGTCTTCAGGAAGTCCATGATTGAATCGACCCGCCCAAGCCTGGGCGAGCCGGCGTGGATCTCCCGAGTCCTGACCCTGATCCACCCACTCCCAACCCTCCAAATAGGCATCGCTCCCCATGCTCCCTTCGAACATGGCGACGGCGTCCACCGCTTCCTGGAACCGGTGGTCCAGCGGTTCCGAAAAACGATCGCCACCCGATTCAACCTGGACCTGGACGGGGATCTCTTTCCAGTAGAGGACTCTGATATTGGCCACGATTTGGGCTCCCACGAGAGGCGATCCAGCCTGAACTACCGTCGGAACCGGATCTACGGGACGTCTCCCCCTGCCACGTCGGTCTCGGCGGCCATTTCGTCGGGGGCGGAGGTGACCTTCTCCGTCCCACGGACAAGTCAGGCTACACCAGCGCGGACACCCTGTAAAGCCCGCCGGCGCCGGGTACCCCCGGCCATGTAGCTGGCGCTGGCCGGCCCTTTCACCGGCTCCGATACACCTTTCTTGACTTGGTCAGAGCCACTTCCGCAAAATGTGGTCATGGATGTCTACGAGGAGATTGTCCGGCTCCGGCGCGAAGGACGTTCGGGCGCAGTGGCCACCATCGTCCGGCGAATTGGGAGCACTCCCCGGAAAGACCACGCCAAGATGCTGGTCCGCCAGGATGGAAGCTTTGTGGGCACCGTCGGCGGCGGCTGTGTCGAAGCCGAAGTCTGGCGCCATGCGAACCAAGTCATGGAGTCGGGCCGGGCCGCACTGGTCAAATACAAATTGACCCAGGAAGATACGGAAAACGAGGGCCTGGTCTGCGGCGGTACCGTGGAGATCTTCATCGAGCCCGTGATTCCCGAGCCCACGTTGATTCTGATGGGAGCCGGACACCTGGGACAGGCCATCGCCGCGGCTGCCGACAAGGTCGATTTTCAGGTCGTCGTCCTGGATGACCGGGAGGCCTTCGCCAATCGCCAGCGATTTCCCCGCGCCCGGGAAGTGATCGTAGACTCCTTCCGGACGGGTCTCTCCCAGACATCGGTGACGGTCAACACCTTCATCCTGGTCATCACCCGGGGTCACAGCCATGACCACGCCGCACTGGAACAGGCGATTCAGACCGAGGCCCGATACGTGGGACTGGTGGGCAGTCGCCGCAAGATCCAACTGATCGTCGATTACCTTCTACAACAAGGATATCCGCCCGATCTGTTCGAGAACCTCTATGCTCCCATTGGACTGGCCATCGGATCCGAGACTCCGGAAGAGATCGCAATCAGCGTCGTCGGTGAACTGATCGCCATCCGCAAGGGCGTGCATGAGCGAAACCGCAAACAACGTTTCGTTCGGAAGATCCTGGAGCGGGCAAGAAAAAAGCAAGCTCCAGCCCAGGTTGCCGCCGGCTAACCGGAAACATCCGGCCGCTCCCCACGCCGCATACGGATCGAAGGTACCGGTTACGCGGAATCGAGTCCCCCTGCCAGCAAGCGGAGGATCTCTTCGTCCATCGCGCCCTTCCTGACGATCCGGGGCGGCTTCCCGCATAGATCCAAGACTGTGGAAGGCACCGATCCGGGAAGCGGTCCCGCGTCCAAAAAAAGGTCGACTTTCCGGCCGAAGAGGTCTTCCATCCGTGACCTGGATTCCGGAGCCGGCTGCCCCGCCAGATTGGCGCTGGTGGAGACGATGGGAGCGGCGAAGCGTTCCAGCCAGAGTCGGAGAAAAGGCAGGCTGGGGCACCGCAACCCGACCTTGCCCTGGTTTCCGGTGATGGCCGCCGGGAGCGAAGGCGCCGCCGGAACCAGGAAGGTGACAGGCCCAGGCCAAAGCCGGGCCGCCAGCCGGTGGAACTGCCGAGGTAACCGCGGGGACAGTTTTCCGGCTGATTTCAGATCCGGAATCAGGAGCAACAGACCCTTGTCCGCAGCCCGCCGCTTCAGTTGCAGAATCCTCACGAGGGCGGGCTCGCAAAAGCCATGGCACCCGAATCCGTATACGGTATCCGTGGGATAGAGCAGGACTTCCCCTCGATCGAGCGCCCGGGACGCCGCCTCGAGGACGCCCGGGTCGGGCCGATGCAGATCGACAGCCAGCCTTCGTCTCCAACCTCTCTCAGCGTTCTCCATCTGCTCCCGTTCCATTCCGGCTGGTTGGGGCGGGGACGGCCTTCATCGCGGGCTGGTAGAATACCATTAGGTGTCCGCTTCTCCGGAGGTGATCCGAAGCCGGTCGAACAAACGCTTTCAACGACTGCGTCTGCTGGCGGCCGGTTGCGCCTCTTCCGATTGCCCCTGGGTCATGGTGGAGGGGTGGAAACAGGTGTCTGATCTCTCCAGGACACTCGAAATAGAGATTCTTCTCTACTCTCAGGACGGCGATGCCCGACTCTCCCAGTTGCGGCGACGGAGCCGCCAGAGTCTCCAGCTTTCCAAGCCTTTGTTCAAATCGCTCTCCAGTGTGCAGAATCCCCAGGGAGTTGCCGCATTCTTTCCGAAGCGGAAATGGAATTGGTTCGATCTGGGTCCTCATATCCTCTACGCCCACGAGATCCAGGACCCGGGAAATCTTGGAACGCTGCTCAGAACGGCCGAATCGACGGGCCAGTTCACACTGGTGACTTCTCCGGGTTGCGCCTCCTGCTACGGTTCCAAGACGGTTCGGGCGTCGGTGGGAGCGGCCCTGCGCCTACCGTTGCTGGAGAGGATTCCGTGGACGTCTCTGAGATCGAGAGGTTACCGGTTGTGGGCCACCACGCATCTGGGCGGAACCTCCCTCTTCCAGGCCAGATTCCGTCCTCCGTTGGCGGTGCTCGTCGGGAACGAAGGCAACGGGCTTCCGAGCCGAATCCTGGAAGAAGCGGACCATCGATTGCGTATTCCCATGGGATTCGCCGAGGGGAGCCTCAACGCGGCCGTTGCCGGGTCGCTCGCCCTGTACGAGGTCTTTCGGCGGGAGCAAGGGCATGAATAGGAGCCTGTTCCCCGGCATCGGCTCCATGGCGGAAGAGCAGGGTCCGCAGGCGCCCCTCGCCGATAGAATGCGTCCCCTCGCCTTGGATCAGGTCGTCGGTCAGGAACATCTTCTGGGTCCTGGAAGAATCCTTCGGGAAATAGCGGCTTCCGGTGAGATTCCATCTCTGCTGCTCTGGGGCCCGCCGGGAGTGGGCAAGACGACCTTGGCGCACCTGATGGCTCATAAGGGGAACTGTCATTTCATCGCCATCAGCGCGGTGCTGGCGGGGGTCAAGGAAGTCAAACGGATAGTGCAGGAAGCACGCACCGAGTGGCGCCTCCGACAACGCCGGACCGTGCTGTTCGTAGACGAGATTCATCGCTTCAACAAGGCACAACAGGATGCTTTCCTTCCCCATGTCGAGAACGGAACTCTGATTCTGGTGGGCGCCACCACTGAGAATCCTTCCTTCGAGGTCATCCCTCCCCTGCTCTCCCGCAGCCGGGTCCTGGTGCTCGAGGCTCTGGAAGAATCGCACCTGCTGACCTTGATGCTGCGGGCGCTCCAGGAGGAAAGGGGGTTGGGTCGCTGGAAGCTGCGGGTGGAGGAGGGTTGCCTTGAGACGATCGCCGGGTTCGCCGATGGGGATGCACGGATCGCGCTGAATTCGCTGGAACTCGCGGCTCAATTGGTTCGCCGGTCCCAAACCGGCGATGCGGTCATCACACGTAACATTGTGCGGGAAGCGCTGCAGACTCGAACTCTCCGTTACGACAAGTCCGGCGAGGAGCACTACAATCTGATTTCGGCTCTTCACAAGTCCCTGCGCAACAGCGACCCCGACGCGTCCCTGTACTGGATGGGAAGGATGTTGGAAGCGGGGGAAGATCCCCTCTACATTGCCCGACGGATGGTCCGTTTTGCCTCCGAGGACATCGGTGTGGCCGATCCGGACGCGCTCGGGCGTGCCATCGACGCCATGCAGGCCGTTCGTTTCATCGGCCTTCCCGAGGGAAAGCTGGCGTTGGCTCAGTTGGCCGTCTACCTGGCGCAGGCGCCCAAGTCGAACCGGATCTACGCGGCCTACTCGCGGGTCGAGAAGGACGTCAAAAGCACCCGCAACCAACCCGTCCCTCTGCACCTGAGGAACGCTCCCACCAGCCTGATGAAGGAACTCGGTTACGGACGAAACTATCGTTACGCCCATAGCGAACCGGACCGAGTGGCCGACATGGACTGCTTGCCGTCCAATCTGGCAGGGCGCCGCTACTATGAACCGAGTGCCGAGGGCTTCGAACGCGAGATTCAGGACCGGTTGGATTTCCTCAAGCAGGTGAAGAAACGCAGTCGCAAATAGCGAATATGCCGCTCTGAATGTCCGATTTCCCGGCTGCCGATTTCGATCGACCGTCACGGCTTCTTTCGGCTGAATCACTGGGAAGACGAAGGAGACGGACCGGTCCTGGGCGCGTCGGCCAACACCTGGAGGAACTCTTCCTGGAGTGATTCCAGTTCCGCCTCGTCACCCCTGAGATGATTGGCCAACATGACAAAGGCCAGGGTTTCGCCATGAACCGTCTCGAGAAACCCGGATAGCCCCCGGACTCCCTCCATGGACCCGGACTTGGCCTGGACCCGGCCCTTCAGACCGGGGGCCTTCAGACGCCGGCGGAGAGTGCCGTCGACTCCCGCCGCCGGCAGCCATTGCCGAAAGGCCGGCCCATAGGATTGCCTGTGCACATGTTCCAGGAGTTTCATCAGGGCGCCGGCTGAGATCAAGTTGTGACGAGAGAGGCCGGAACCGTCCGCCAGCAGGAAGCTGTCCGCCTCCAGACCGACGCGATGGGTGAGGACCGACTCCATCCGGGTGAGGCCCTCTTGGACTCGCTTTCCTCTCGGGGCCGGGTCCAACATCCGCAGGAGCGTTTCTCCATAGAGATTTTGGCTGATTTTCAGGAAGACACGCAGAACTTGGGCAAGGGGCGGAGAGTCATGAGAAAAGAGCTCCGTCCTGGATTCACCCGGAACCGCGTGGCCATTCCCGCCCTCCCGGACACCCATCACTTCCAGGTCGCTGGAGCTCAGCAACTCGGCAAAGGTGTTGATCAAGTAAGCGCCCGGATCCCGGACCGCGACGCTGAGCCAGACCGGCTCCTGAGAGGGTTCCACCCCACCCTCCAAAATGACCTCCGCTTCCAGACTGGTCCACTTCAGCTCCAGTTCTTGATACGGACCGGTCCGGATCTGGTTTCTCCAGCGGATCAGTGGTGTTCCCGGTCGCCACAGGAGGTGGGCAAGGGCCCCCAGGTGAGTTGGCGAAACTTGGACCAGGGCGACGCCCTCGTTGAACTGAAGGCCGCTGGGGGAGGCTCCGTAGCCGTAAACCAGATCGTCCCACGACCACCCCCGGCCGGGGCCTTCCGTCTCCAGCAGGCTGTCGTCCGCCAACAGCCTTCCCCGGATTCGTTGAATTCCCAGATGCCGTAGGCTCGCCCGCCACTGCCGGAACACGGCGAGAGGATCCCCCTCCTCCAGCTTCTCGAGATCGGGGCTATTGAAGCGTGCGCCAAGGGTCGGGTCTCCGCCTCCCTCAATGATGAGGTTTCCCTCCAAGGTCCCGTCCTCGATACGGCCATCGGTCAGGACCCGAGTTGTGAACCGGAAGTCCAGCCCCAGGTCTTCGATGGCCGCGACCGCGGTCAGCAGCTTCAGATTCGAGGCGGGTATCAGACGCTTGTGGGGATTCTCGGCAAACAGAATCTTCCCCGTGTCCAGGGACTGAACCTGGATTCCCCAGGAGGACCGAACCAGGACGGGAGCCGACAGAACCTGTCCAAGTCGATCCTCCAGGCGCGGATTCTCAGATCCTTCAGTGGCGGGAGAACCGATCTGCGAGCCCGAAGCCGCGCCGCCATAGGCCTGCGGACAGCTGAGGAAGAGCAATCCACAGAGCGTGCGCACCAGGATGATAAACCGGTCCTTGGGCACAGGGCAGAGAGTACGTCCGTCACAGTCTTCGTGGCAACCCGCGGCAGTCTGCCGGTTCCCTGCCCCTGGCCCGCATTTTTTCGTCCGAATCGGCGGCCATCCGGCGAAAAAAACTTATCCTCAGAGGCTTCGGAGTCTATTATCGAAACCCATCGGGCACAGACTCTGACGGAATGAATCAATGCGATATTTGTCGGTGGACGAGACCTCCGAAACGCGATTGGAGTTCATCCCCTCTCCCGAGGTCTCCCCCTGGACCTATTCCGGCCTCCAATTGGCACAGTGGACCGAGCGTTATGCCGCCACCCTCCACCGGAGAGGAATTCGGGCCGGCGACCGGATCGCCCTGCATCTGCCGAACTCTCCGGAGCTGGTCGTGGCGCTCCTGGGCAACCACCTGCTGGGCGTGGTGACGGTCCCGGTGACTTCCGCGGCCACGTCGCAGGAATTGGAATACGTGGCGGGCCGGGCCGAGATTTCAGGGCTCGTTGGTTCCAAACCCTACCCCGGTCGGGTGGGAATGCAACTCTTGAAGGAAGAGTTCTGGGACACTCTGCAGCAACAAGAGGGCGGCTTCCCGGAAGCGGAGGATCCGGAGGCCCCGGCCCTGCTCTGCTTCACCTCGGGGACCACCGCGCGCCCCAAGGGAGTTCTCCTGACTCACCGAAACATCCGGAGCAACCTGGAGGATCTGATTCAGGTCTGGCAATGGTCCCGGGCGGACCGACTCCTTTTGACGCTACCGCTGTTCCACGTGCACGGACTGGTCGTGGCGCTTCATGGGTGGGCCATGACAGGGTGCCAAGCGATCCTCACCCGGAAGTTCGATCCCACTCACGTCCTGGATTTGCTGACCCAAAGGCGCTGCACGCTGTTCATGGGTGTGCCCACCATGTACCACCGAATGGTGTCCGCCTTCGATCCGCGGGTCCACAACTTCGACACTCTACGCCTGGCCATCAGCGGATCCGCTCCCATGTCGGTGGAACTGCACCGGAAGTGCCGCGAAATGACCGGACAGACCATTTTGGAACGGTACGGAATGACGGAGACCATCATGAACACGTCCAACCCCTTCCATGGGCGTCTCCCCGGATCGGTCGGATTTCCCCTGCCCTCGGTCCAACTCCGCCTGATCGACGACCAGATGAGGGAGATCCGGGAAGACAAGCGGATCGGGGAAGTCTGCGTGCGCGGCCCCAACGTGTTTGGCGGCTACTGGAAAGATCCGGAGGCGACATCCAAGGCTTTTCTGGGGGATTGGCTGCGCACGGGAGACGCCGGGTTCCGTGACGAAAACGGTTACTACCACCTGGTGGGCCGGCTGAGCGTGGACCTGATCAAATCGGGTGGTTATCGCATCGGGTCCCGGGAGGTGGAGGACGTCCTGGAGCGTCATCCGGGAATCCGCGAAGTGGCGGTGGTCGGACTTCCCGACCCGGATCTGGGAGAAAAGGTGGCAGCGTTTGTGGTGACCGATGGGACGGCCAGCGAGGAGGACTTGGCGGCTCATTGCCGATCCGCCCTGGCTCTCTTCAAATGTCCCCGACTGTTCGTCGTCGTCGATTCCCTGCCTCGAAACGCCATGGGAAAGGTCACCAAGTCAGTCCTTAACAGTCCGTGGTGAAAGTCGCGCGAGCACCGAGACCGGTCCTGCGCCCGCCGGACAAGGCGCGATTCGGGAGCATACCGGGAGTATGTGAGCGAATCGCAACGCCGTCCGCCGGGATGCAGGGACGGTCGAATGCCGTGACGACTTTTGCCACGGGCTGTTAAGACCACGGCGCGCGATGGATCGGCGTAGAGGCGCCCCTTGTGGCGCCCTCTGTTCACTCTCCTCCATCCTCGCAACGTAGTAGACTGACGGACGCCGAACCCGAGACGCAGGAAGGATTACGCCATGTTTAAAAGTATTTCCGTTCTCACGGCGCTGATCTTGTGTGCTTCCCCAGCCCCCAGCGCCCCGCAGTTGGGAAGCAAGCCGGCCAAGGAATGGATCAAGTCGATGGAACGGCCCGAACGCCTCGCCAAACTCAAGGCCGAGGAGGTCATGGCCCGGCTGGAACTGAAACCGGGTGATCTGGTGGCGGACGTCGGCGCCGGCAGCGGCGTCTTCAGCTGGCCACTCGCTCAAGCCGTGGCTCCCGGAGGGGCCGTGTATGCCGTCGAGGTGGACCCAGGTTTCCTCGATTTCATCCGAGAGGGCGCGCAACAAAGAGGCCTGCACAACGTCTTCCCCGTGTTGGGAGAGTTCACCGATCCCAAGTTACCGGTTCGGAACCTGGACCTGGCCTTCTTTCACAACGTGTTGCACCACATCGAGGGGCGCCAAGCTTATCTTGAAACGCTCTCCGAGTATCTGAAGCCGAGTGCACGTATCGTCATCATCGACTTGATCGAGGGACACAAAGAGCCCGAAATGAAGATGACCGTGGATCAGGTCAAGGATTGGATGGAAACCATCGGCTTCCGGATGACCGAAGAATACTCCGTCTTCGAGGACCGCTTCTTCGCCGTCTTCTCCCGGCGGGCGGCTCCATGACGGGAAGCCGGGGGAAACGCCTGGCATCAGCGAGATCGATCTGGATCGGCGTATTCTTTGTCGGCTTCGCCGCGTTCAGTCTCAGCGTCAAGCTCGATCTCCGGCGTCCAGACGCGACAACCAAGGTAAAGATTGGCCAATCCGCACCCGAGTTTATTCTGAGCAGCCTCCAGGGCACCCAGATCGGGCTGCACCGGACCGCGAAGGAAAACAAGGTGGTGCTCGTCAATTTCTGGGCCACCTGGTGCGGTCCTTGTCGCCTGGAAATGCCCGTCTTCGAAAAGATGTACCTCGAATGGAAGGAGGAAGGATTCGAACTTCTTGCCATCAGTGTCAAAGAGGAAACGAAGGTCGTGCAGGACTATCTCGACAAGCGGCCCGTGTCTTTTCCCGTCCTTCTCGATCCCGACGGGACAGTGGCCGAGCAATATGGTGTTCGCGTCTTTCCCACGACCTTCCTGGTGAATCCCGACGGCGCGGTCGAGAAAGTGATCGAGGGCCTGGATGCCTACCTGAAGTACGATATCGAAGTTCGTCTGACCAGCCCGATCGCTCCGAAGGAAGGTGCAGAACCGTGAACGACTCGGTAATCGAGATCCGGGGAGTCTCGAAGACCTTCCGTTCCGGGCTGCGGCGGGAGCCGGTCCGCGCCCTCAGGGACGTGGACGTTACGGTGGCGCGGGGCACGGTCACGGCGTTCGTCGGTCCCAACGGGGCAGGCAAGACGACCACCATCAATACCGTTCTGGGTTTCCTGAAACCGGACCAGGGCAGAGTCTCCGTCTTCGGCCTCAATGCCGGTTCCAGGGAGGCTCGGCGGAGACTCGGGTTCCAGTCGGAGATCTTTCACCCCTACCCGTTCCACACCGCCAGAGCCGCCATGGAGTTTTACGGCCGACTCTCCGGTCAGCCTCGTAAAACCCTTAGGGAAACTGTCGCGCATCAACTCGAACGATTGGGGCTGGGGGATTCCATGGACCGCAGAGTCGGGACCTTCTCCAAGGGAATGATCCAGCGTCTGGGACTGGCACAGGCCCTGCTCCACCGGCCCGAGCTGCTCCTGTTGGACGAGCCGACCACGGGGCTGGACCCGCAGGGACGCAAGCTGGTGGCCGACATCATCCAGGAGGAACAGGCGAGCGGCACGACCGTTTTCCTGAGCAGCCACATACTCTCCGACGTCGAGCGGACCTGTGATCGCTTCATCATGATTCGAAATGGCGAGGTCGTTCTCAAGCAGGAGATGGGAGATCTTTGCCACCAGGAGAAATGGGAGATCGAGGTGATGGGTTGGCGCGCCGGAGCGGGCGCCGATCTGGCTCGGGCGGGTTATCGGCCCAGCCGGGTTGACGGCACGGCAGCCTATTTCGAATGTTCAGAAGGGGAGAAGCAAGACCTGCTCCGCCAAGTGTTGGATCTGTCTCTCGAGGTCGATGTCGTCCGGCGCCCCAGCCGTTCGCTGGAGGATATCTACATGGAACACGTCAAAGGCCAGCGCAGTGTCTGAGGTCTGGATCATCGCCGCCAACACCCTCCGAGAAATTCTTCGCCGTAGGGTGATCTACGTCCTGGTGCTGCTCGGGGTTCTCATGACGATCTTTTGGCTGAGGCGATTGCCCTTGATGGACATGGCCTACGAAGCCGGCGAGCCCGAGCTGCTGCTGCAGATGAAGACTTCGCAGACGAAAGCCTTCTTTTCCATTTGGAGTTTCTGTACCGCCCTCCTGGGCTTGTTCCTGGGAGCAGTCGCCATCCACACGGACATCAAGAATCAGACCATTGTTCCGGTCCTCGTCAGACCGATTTCACGATGGGCGTACCTGGTGGGCAAGTGGCTGGGCACCCAATTGTTCGTGTGCCTCGTGCTCGGATTCGGCCTTGGACTCGGCCTTGCCATATTGCAGGCGATGGAACTCGAGACGCGCCCCCTGCTCTGGTTGAGCATGTTGGAGATGTTCGCTTATGCCACTCTGTTCACGGGGATGAGCCTGGGCTTGAGCGTCGTGCTTAATCCGATTCTGGCCGGAGGAGTGACGTTCCTGGTGTCCATCGTTCCGAACCTGATCGAGTTTCTGTTCCGCCATCCCCACTGGGCGCTCAAGGGCTTGTCGGCTGCGGTCTACTACGTGAGTCCCGCGCAGATGCCGACCGATCTCCTCGCCGACAGCTTCGAGCGGGAACTCCTTCAACCTGACTACTCCCTCTATGTTCGTGTCATCGTCGAGAACGTCCTCTATTCGATGACGTTCCTCTTGGCAGGCTGCGTCCTGTTCTCCAGGCAGGAGATCAAGTTGAAGTGAGTGGCCGGAACCTGAATCGGGTCCGGTTTGGATCGAGGGAGAGACGTGCGAGTCAAGCAAACGCCGACTTGTTGAACACGTAGGGCATCTTGGACGGGTCCCCTCCGTAATTCCCTTCCAGGACGTCGATGATGCCTTGGGCGGTTCGACCCGCCATGCCCAGGTCCGGATCACCCGAGAGCCGAGTTCGCCGTCCGGCGCTGGCGAAGTGGTGAAAGATGCGCAAACGGTCTTCCAGGTCCGGCGCCTGCATCGGCGAGTCGATGGGAAGCGGCTCCTGCTCGAAGACATCCAAGGCGGCGCCGGCGATCTGGCCCTGGCGGAGGGCCCGGACCAACGCATCGGGGTCCACGACAGGACCCCGGGAGGTGTTGATGAGATAAGCCGTCGGTTTCATCATTTCCAACGCCTCGTCATCGATAAGATGGTGTGTTTCGGGCGTGAGAGGGACGTGCAGGCTGATGTAGTCCGCCTGGCCGAAAGCCTCCTCGAATGAGGTCCAACGGATGGTGGCGCGCCGAATGGACAGGCCCTGTTCGTACTTGAAGTCGTAGAGCGCCTGCACCGACTCCACGAATGACCGATCCTCCGGCATCAGGTCACAACAAAGGATGTCGGCGTCCAATCCGGTGCATTTGAGCAGAAAGGCCCGCCCAATGCGCCCGGTGCCGATCACTGCGACCGTTTTGCCCGTGACCTCGTCACCCAGGAAAGGAAGATAGGGATGCCAGGTCTCCCACCGGCCTTCCCGAACCAACCGCTCACTCGGGTACAACTTTCGCGAAACGCAACCCATGATGAAGAAAGCGAATTCGGCCGTTGCATCGGTCAGAACCACGGCCGTATGGGTGTAGGGCACCCGGTACTTGCGTGCCGCCTCTTCGTCGATATTGTCGACGCCCACGGCAATTTGGGAAACTACCTTCAAGGTCCCCTGACCCGCCTCGAAGACCTCTTCATCGATGGGGTCGCGTAGCGTGGTGATGAGCCCGTCGATTCCCGACGCGACCTTTTCCACGATCAGCGCCTTCGGCGGAGGCTCGACTTCGGGATAGACTTCGACCTGGTATCCCCGATCGGTCAGGCGCTTGAGTCCCTCCTCTCCAATGTCACAGGTTGCGTAGATGCGATAACTCTTCATCTGGTATTCGACCCCCGTTTCCCGCTTTTCTCCGAATCGAGATCTGATATCAGGCCATAGCCGGCCACTTCGCCAAAGCTGCCTTCATCCTCCGGACACCCTTCTCCAGCATTTCCAGGGAGGTGGCATAGGAAAGACGCAGGTAGCCCTGACCCATGGTTCCAAAGGAGGTGCCGGAAAGGAGCGCGACACCCCCTTCCTGCAGCAGGAAATCAGCCAGCTTGGGAGAATCGCCGGATAGCGCTCTGGTGTTGGGAAAAACGTAAAAGGCGCCTTTCGGCAGCCGGCAGGAGACCCCCTCGACGCTGTTCAGAAGATCGACGATTCGATCTCTCCGAGTCTGGAAGATCTTCACCATCTCGTGGACCGGCTTCGGATCCTGCTGGAGCGCCTGGATTCCGGCCATCTGGGTGAAGGCGGCCGTACAGGAATTGGAGTTGACCATGAGCTTGGTCAGGTGTCCGGCCAGCTCCTTGGGCATGATGCCGTAACCCATCCGCCAGCCGGTCATGGCGTAGGTCTTGGAGAACCCGTCGAGCAGAATGGTCCGCTCCTTCATTCCGGGGAACGAAGCGATACTCACATGGGGTTCGTCGTAAATGATGCGGTTGTAGACCTCGTCGGAGAGAAAGAGAACGTCCGATTCCGCGAACGCGTCGACGATGGCGGCGAGGTCTCCCCGGTTCAGCACCGAACCGGTGGGGTTGTTGGGCGAGTTGAGAATGATGAGACGGGTGCGCGGACTGGACAAGTCGACCAGTTCCTGGATATCGATCCGAAAATCCAACTCCTCGCGCAAGGGAACGGGCACCGGACGCGCCCCCACATACCGGATCATCGACTCGTAGATGGGGAACCCCGGATCGGGATAGATCACCTCGTCCCCCTTCTGGGCCAGAGCCAGCAGGGAAAAGAATATGATCGGCTTGGCGCCGGGCGTCACCACGACCTCATCCGGATCGACCGCGATCTGCCTGGTCTGCGAGATCTCTCGGGCGATGGCCTGACGCAATGGAAGGATGCCCGCCGACGGAGTGTAGTGGTGATGGCCGTCTCTCAAGGCCTCGACCGCCGCCTCGACAATGTCTTTATGGGTATTGAAGTCGGGCTCTCCGATCTCCAGGTGGACGATGTCCCGGCCTTGTGCTTCCAGGCCCTTGGCCCGGGCCAGCACCTCAAATGCCGTTTCGGTGCCCAAATTGGACATTCGATTCGCCAGCCGCATTCCGGTCATTCTCGGGGTGCGAACCTCGTTCCGTCAAGTATTCAACGGTGGAGCGGGTCTTCGAACCGGAACTGCTATAATCCGGCGGCGCACCCGGACGGGAGCCGACCATGGCTGATCTCCTACCTGAACGGACGGTTCGGACCGGCATTCAAACCATTCGCCTCGGAGCCCTCACCGCAATCGGAGAAATGGATCAGGTCGTCGACCTGGAGGAACAGATCTGGGGGTACGGCACACCCGGCTCCGATTCCCCCTACCCGGCTCGAGCCCTGTTCGCCGTGGCCGAGAGTGGCGGGCTGGTGGCCGGAGCCTTTGCCGGCGGCGATCTGGTGGGGTTCGCTCTCGCTTGGCTGGGGTCGGAAAACGGGACGCGAGTCCCCTACCTCCACAGCCAACTCATGGGCGTCCTCCCGGCTTACCGTTCCTACGGCATCGGGTACCACTTGAAGCTGTTCCAGAGGGACTACGCTCTGGGTTCGGGACTGGATCTGATCAAGTGGACCTTTGATCCGCTCCTTGCGGCGAACGCCCACTTGAATCTGAAGAAGCTGGGATCCGTGATTCGGTCGTACCTCCCCAACTACTATGGGAACCTCCAGAGCCACTTCACCCGCGGGATCGCTTCCGACCGGGTGTGGGTTTCCTGGTCCGTCAAATCGCAACGCGTCCGGCGAAGGATCGACCGGTCGTCCTCATCCACATCGACGGTTGCCGGCCTGCCCTGGGCCACCCGGGTGAAACCTGATCCGATCAGCGGTCTTGCACGTCTGACCGAGTTCCGGCTCGACCTGGATTCGAAACGGCTCCTGGTCGAGGTGCCCGGCGACTTCAGCACGCTTCGGAGAACGGAGCCGAAGCTGGCTCGAGAGTGGCAGCGGAAGATCCGCGAGATCTTCGTCCACTACCTGAACCGGAGCTATTGCGCTTCGGATTTCTTCTTCATGGATGGACGGAGCGCCTACCTGCTGGATCGCTCACCCCTGCCTCGGATCCTGAATTCGGAATAATCTCGATTGACCCCGGTCCGGGAACGTAGGACCATAAGCCGCCGTGGGTTTTTCGCTCCTGGACTACACCATCCTGGTGCTTTACCTCCTGGCTACGGCCCTCCTGGGCATCCTGCTGGGCCGAGGCCGTAAGGATCTGGGACAATACTTCCTGGCCGGCCGCAACCTTTCCTGGTGGGTCGTCTGCCTCTCCATCGTCGCTACCGAGACCAGCACCCTCACCTTCATCGGGGTCCCGGCCCTCTCCTACACCGGAAATTTCACTTTCCTCCAGTTGGTCCTGGGATACGTGGTGGGCCGTGTACTGGTCAGTTTTCTGCTGGTCCCCGCCTACTTCAAACAGCGGCTGCAGACCGCCTACGAGCTCTTGGCCTACCGGCTGGGGAAAGGGGTGAGAAACTTCTCTGCCCTCCTTTTTCTCGGCACCCGTTCGCTGGCGGACGGGGTCCGTCTGTTTTCCACCGGGCTCGTCCTTTCGGTGGTCACGGGACTCTCCGACTTCTGGGCCGTCCTCCTGATCGGCGCCGTCACCGTCGCCTATACGTTCTACGGAGGCATGCTCTCGGTCATCTTCAATGACGTGGTTCAACTCGTCGTCTATCTGTCGGGAGCCGCCATCGCTCTCTACGTCCTGCTGGAAAAGATCCCCGGAGGATGGTCCCAGGCCATCAGTGAGGCGCAGCTCCACGGCAAGCTGCAGGTCTTCGACTTCGATCTGGCTCTGGCCACCCCCTACACCTTCTGGGCGGGCCTGTTGGGCGGCGCCTTTCTGACCCTGGCGACCCACGGCACGGACCAGATGATGGTCCAGCGCTATCTTTCGAGCGGCAGTCCCAGACGCAGCCAGATCGCTCTGATCGCCAGCGGCGTGGTGATCCTGGCACAGTTCGGACTCTTCCTGCTGCTGGGAGCTCTGCTCTTCGTCTTCTACAGGAATTTCCCTCTGGAGCAGGAACTGGTCCAGACCGACCGGATATTTCCCATCTTCATCGTCCAGGAGTTGCCCTCGGGAATCTCGGGGCTGATCATTGCAGCCATCTTCGCCGCTGCCATGTCGACTCTCAGCAGTTCTCTGAACTCCCTGTCCGCCTCCTCCATCCACGACTTCTACCGCCGGTGGCGGAGTGGAACCGAAGCCCACTACTTGAGGGTGTCCCGGCTGTTGACCCTGGGATGGTGCGGGATTCTGGTGGTCATCGCTCTTTTGGCCAGGAACTGGGGATCCGTCCTGGAAGCGGGCCTGACCATACCCAGCCTGACCATGGGAAGCGTCCTGGGTGTCTTTCTGCTGGCTCTGCGCCGTCGCGGCATCACCCAGAGAGGGGCGCTGACGGGAATGGCGGCGGGCCTCGCCACCATGCTCGTGATCCACTGGACGGGAGGAGTGGCGTGGCCCTGGTACGTTCTGGTGGGTACCACCGTGACCTTTACGACGGGGCGGATCGTCTCACAAATGGCTGGCGGCAACCCGGCCGCGGGTCACTGAGAAACCGGGTCTTCCAGGTTATTCGATCTCACCGTGGCCGAGCATCACCAGGCCCAGCGTCAGAGAACCGGACTGGACGACCAGAGTCCACTGGTCCATATCGTTCTTCATGAGCTTGGGGCCGGTGACCTCGTCGTAGATCGGGAAGAGGCTGAGAGTGGCGGGATGCCTGCCGACGGCGGCTTCGGCGCTGGCTTTCACCAACTCCTCCGGTCGGTATTCCAGATCCGGGTCTCCATCCATCTTGGCAGGGATCAGTAGGAGGAAATCCCGGTACATGGCCACGCCCATGTGGGCGCCGTCCTGCGGCTGGATGGCATAGCGGAGGGTATAGACGCCAGGTACAATCGGCAGATCCTTGTAGTCGGACCACTTCGCCGGAAAGCGGACGGCGCCGACCAGGGTTCCAACCTTCCACTGGCCGAAACTGACTCCCAACTCGGTGGACGGCGACGATGCCTCCGGCACCTCCGCTCTCAGCCAGAATTCCGCAAAAGGTTGTCCGCTCTGCAAAACGCGCAGAGCGTCCGGCTGGAGAGTGTTCCGCACCTCCTGGGAAAGTTCCGGCGGTGGGTCGACCTTGGCCGCCTCCACGGTCAAGGGCCCGTCCGCACCGAGGGCCGGCGTCAAACCGACACCGAACAGGACGATCCCCAGCAGCCGACGGGACACGAACCAAGTTCTTTCGCGAACTCGCCGTCCGATCCGCACCGATCTCCTCAGCGCGTGAAGCTCCCGACGAAGGCCCCGCGGGTTCCGTAGGTTCCCCAGTTGCTTCCCAGCCCCTCTCCCTGGAATCTATGGGAGAGAGTGAAGGCGGGACGGGCATCGGCCACCTCGGTCAACGGCGGATAGTAGACCGTTTCGTTGCCGCAGATATGGTCGTGGTGATTCAGGGCCCGGGTCCGGAGGGAGGCGATGTCTCCAGCCTGCAGGCGCGCAAACGCCTTGGACGCGCCGAATTCAAGAGCGATGGGCGCGCGTTGGACCTGGACCAGATCCTCCATCAGATGGGGAGCTTCCGCCCGGACGAAAGCCAACAGGGCCTCCTCCTGATCTTGGTCCGCCCGCTCGTCCACCACGATCAGAGACCGGGCGGAACGGTCCACGGCATGAGGATCACCCAAGGTGGACGCGGACTTTACGATGGCAATCACGCTGAGTCCATGCAGCGAAACGCCGTTCCAACTCCCCTGGCGGACCCGCCAGGCGAGCATGGCCTCTTTCCCCGTCAGATTGACTTCCGCGTTGGCGAAACAGGGCCCGGTGTAAACGTCCGTCGTCCTCACCTCCAGATAATCGCCGGCGATGGTGGCGTCGGCGGCAACCAGAGGCATCATGACCACGGCCAAGGTCAAGCAAGCAACGATTCCTGTTCTCATAACTGACCCCCTATGTGATTGAGTCCTTATCCTATCAGATGTATCCGTCGGACCAACTTGACCGCGCCAATCCGAACCAGGAGCCACGGTCGGTGTGCAACCCACCGATTCCGGATCGAGCGCAGCCGGGATCTTTCGCCCTGAGCAACTACTACAAGGGCTCGTGGCAGCCCCGGTCCGACTGGCACCTCTCCTCGTTCGCCAAGTCCCCGTCGGGTCCCAGGCAGGTCATGGTCTCGTTGCACCAGAAGAAAGCGTCATTGCTTGGAGGCACCGTGAGATCCGGCTCCGCCTCGACGTACATTCCCTTCCACCGCAAACGTCGGCAAAGTTGAAACTTGATCTGCTCCACGTCCAACATGATCAACTCCCCTCCATCCCGGCTGCCCGGAGCACGGCCCGCTTGACGGCCACTCGAGCCAACTGGATCTTGTATTTGTTCCGGCTCAGAGCCCGGGCCCCTTCGACGGCCGCATCACCGGCACGCTCCGCCGATTCCCGGCTGACGGCTTTGCCTTGCAGAGCCATGCCGGCCTTCTCGGAAACCCAGGGCACCGGAGCCACGTGTCCCAAGACGACGCGGGCTTGACCGACACCCCCTCCATTCCGGGTGAGAGAGACGGACGCCGCCGCCAGCGGCCAGTCCAGTGCCTCCTTCTCCCGAACTTCGTAGGTTGCGCTCTGGGCCCCTGAAGCCGCCGGAACCATGATCCGGGTCAGAATCTCGTTGGGAGCCAGGACGTTTTCCCGCTCACCTTGGGACCCGGGGGTTTGGAAAAAATTCTTAAGGTCGACTTCCCGGGAACCGGAGACTCCTTGGATCGTGACCTTGGCGCCGAGTGCAATCAGAGCGGGGGCCAGACTCGAGGCATTGACGAATTGCGCCGCGCCGTCATTGCCCAAAATGGCGTGGTAGCGGTTGTCTCCAGCCGCGACCATGGACTTGCCGTCCATTTGCGCCAACAGTCCGAAGCCGCGTCGGAAATACCAGCAGCGGGGACGTTGACAGAGATCACCCCCGACGGTTCCGGCAGCCTGGATCTGCGGACTGCGAATGCCGTCAAGCGCCTGCACCAGCGCCGGATAGTGGGTCTGCACGAAAGTCTGGGCGGCCAATTCGTCCAGGGTCGCGACGGCTCCGATGCTGAGCCCGGTGGCGGAGTCGTAACTCACCCCCTGAAGCTCGTCGATGGACTTGATGTTCACCAGGCGGCCGGGAGTCACGACATAGTCCTTCATCAGACTCAGGAGATCGGTTCCGCCGGCCAGCACCGCTGACTCTCCATCGTTACTTCCCAGGAGCTGTACAGCCTCCTGGATCGAGGTTGGGTTGGCATATTCGAAGGCTCGCATCAGGCAGCTCCTCCCTTCTCAAGGGCTTCCAACACGCGATTGGGGGTAACGGGCATGTATGGAACCCGTACACCGATGGCGTTGGCCACGGCATTCGCAATCGCCGCGCCGGTGGAGATCACCGGCGGCTCACCCAATCCGATCACGCCCCGCTTGTCGTACTCGGGGCCCGTCATCATGTGCACGACCAACTCGCCGATGTCCCCGATCCCGGGCAGCTTATAAAACTCCATGTCGGGATTCAGCATCTTGCCGCTCACCGGATCCAACACCTTCTCCTCGCACAAGGCGTAGGCGATGCCCATGATCAAGGAACCATAGACCTGGCTCTCGGAAAGCTTCATGTCGATGATCAGTCCGCAGTCTTGAACCGCCACCACCTTGTTGATCTTGACGATCCCCGTCTCCACGTCGACGGAGACGTCCGCCATCTGAATACCGCCCACACCGCTGTCACTGAGCTTGCCGGGTCCGGGATTCTTTCCCGTCGCGCTCATGGGGCTGGGACCGATACGGGCCGCCGCCTGCCGCCAGGAGAGACTGCGGGCCGGGTTCCCTTTGACCTGAACCCGTCCGCCGACGGCTTCCAGTTGATCGGCGGAAACGCCCAGGGACGGAGCCACCCGTTCCAGCAACTGCTCCAGCGCGTTGACCGCCGCCCGGCGTGTCGATGAGGTCACGCCTCCGACGGTGGTGCTCCCTCCGGACCCTCCCGAGGCGGGGAAAACGGCTGTCGCCGATGCGCACGTTCACGGCGTCGAGGGGGAGATCCAAGGTCTCGCCCAGGATCATGGCGACGACCGTAATGGTGCCCGTGCCCAGATCCTGGCTCCCCAATCGTGCTTCCACGTTTCCGTCGGGAAAGATCACGACTTCACAGTTGCTCTGATGAGCTCTTCCGCCCCAGGTGTGAAGACCCAGTCCGAGACCCCGCTTGACGGGGCCGCGTCCACTGTCTCCCCGGGCGTGCCAGTTTCGCCTCCAATCCATGAGGCCGGCCCCCACCTCCAATTCCTCGGCATAGGTGTCGGCTCGAGGTCCGGTAATGGAGACGTTCTTGAGAAACAGATCCAGGGGATCCATCTTCAACTCGGCCGCCAGATCTTCCAGAGCGCTCATGGTCAGGAAGCAGGCCTGAGGATGGTTGGGTGCCCGCCAAGCTCGTGCCGTGGCCTTGTTGATGACGATGGAATGGTGTGTCTGGTTCCGGTTGGGAACCTGGAAAACGTAGGGGACGGGCGGACTTCCGCGCGAACCTGAAATCCCGCCGGAGCCCCACGTTTCCGAAGACCAGGCCACGATGGTTCCGTCGGATTTGGCGCCGACCTCGATTTTGGCGTAAGCCGAGGGGCGATCTCCCGCAACGGCCAACTCCGCGTCCCGCTCCAGGAACAGTTTGACGGCGGCATTTTCCTGACGGGCCAGCTCGGCACACTCGATGCCCCAGCGATCGGCGCTGAACTTGCTTCCGAATCCACCGCCCATGTAGGGCGTGATGACCCGCACGTTGGCGGTCGGCAGGCCCAGCTTGTCGGCGAACTGGCCGGGCAGACCCGAAACCGCCTGGGTGGAGCACCAGGCATTCAGCTTGTCCTCGCCTTCCCACTCGCAGACCTGACCGTGAGACTCCATGCAGCAATGGGTGATGGCGGCAATGCCATAATAGCCCTTGCTCCGGATGTCCGCCGAGGCCATGGCCGCCGCCGGGTCTCCTTCGGTCTCCTCCCTTGCAATCTCCTGGTCCGGAGCGTTGGCCCGATCCTCTTCAGTGACGAAATGGGAAAGCACCTCGTAATCGATCCGGATTGCCCGGACCCCATCCTCAGCCGCCTCTTCGGTCTCGGCGGCGACGGTCGCCACCTCGTCCAGCTCCCACTTGATCTCGGAGCCGACTCCCTGAATCACACGGACTGCCTTGACACCGGGTAGGCTTTCCGCGGCCGAGGTGTCCAGGGCCGTGATCCGAGCGTGGGCATGAGGACAGCGAAGGATCTTGGCGACCAGCATCCCGGAGCGGTTGACGTCGTAGGAGTACTTGGCGACTCCCGTAACCTTGAGAGGCCCATCCAGACGAGAGACACGCTTGCCGATGTATTTCCTCTTGGAAGCTTCCGGCCATGAGTAATCAGCCATTGGTCCCTCCTTTCAGGACCCCTGCCGCCTGCATTACGGCCGGGCGAATTCCGGCGTAGGTTCCACAGCGACAGAGATTGCCCCCCAGACCCGTATTGATCTGTTCCAGCGTGGGATTGGGATGGCGGTCGAGGAATGCCTTGCAGGCAACGACGAACCCTGGCGTACAGAAGCCGCACTGCTGGGCATCGTGGTCGACGAACGCTTCCTGAACCGGATGCATTCGCTCCGGAGTCCCCAGTCCCTCCACGGTGGTGATGTCCTTGCCTTGGGCCTCGATGGCCAGGGTCGAACAGGAGTAGACCGGCTTTCCATCCACCAGGACCGTACAGGAACCGCAGGTTCCCCGATCGCAGACCTTTTTTGCTCCGGTCAGGTCCAGATGGTTCCGGAGCGCATCCAGCAGGGTCGTTCTCGGTTCCAATTCCACTCGATGTTTGCGTCCGTTCACCTGGAGCTTCATGCTCGAGGCTCCCGGACCTTCGACCCCATGGCCGGACATCGCGGACGGAGCGCCGCTGATACGCTGCAGCAGTCCCGTGGTTACGGCGCCGGCGGCGCCTCCTCTCAAGAAGGCACGCCGCGAAACGTTCGCGGTCACGTGTTCTTCTTTCCTCTCTTTGCTCATGTAGCCTCCTTCACCACTTTGTCGCTGTCGGCAGGAACTTCACCTTCACTATAGAGCCTGATTCCGCCCCCATGCAAGCCCTTGCAACGTCAATTTTGGGGCATTTCCGGTCCGAGGCGCACTACGGCTCGCGCTGCGAAGCGGAGACAGGTCAGAGCAGGACAGAACGCTTCGTCAGCGGGCGGACGAAGCCTGTTGCCGCGAGGAGTCAAGTTTCCCGAAACGCCAAGGCGGAAGTCGTTGACCGCGCCTACTTGGAGTGGGAGTTCTTGCGGATCTGGTGACGGCGCTTCCGGCGAAGCTTGCCGCGCCGTTTCTTCTTTTTCTTGAGTACGCTACCCATAATGGTATCTAAGATCCCAATAATAGCAGATGACGGCGTTTCTCCACAACTCGGACCATTCGAACGGATTCCAGACTGTTCCCACCCCAAGGGATTTTTGGGAACGCTGCCGGTTCCATCCGGGAGGGGATCTCCATACGTCTGCTATGATGAACTCTCCTACCACCTTCTCCGATGCCACGTCGATCCGCATAGCTGCGACGACGCAGTCGGGACGTCGCCCGGAAGGTAAACCGGAGGTCGAGCGCGGGGAGCAGATCAATGACAAAGGGTGCAGCATCCCAGGCTGTTTCCGGCGATGTGGAGGTCGTCCTGTATACTGACGGCGCCTGCAGCGGCAATCCCGGTCCAGGCGGCTGGGCCTTCGTCCTGGAGCACCGGTCGTCGGGCAGGACGCTGGAGGACAGCGGTGCGGAAGGGCAGACGACCAACAATCGAATGGAGCTTCAAGCGGTCATTCAGGGTCTCTCCCGGGTGAGCCGCCCCGCTCGTGTCCACGTGGTGACGGACAGTTCCTACGTCCAGCAGGGAGCCACGGATTGGATCTACAAATGGAAGGCCCGAGGATGGAAGAGGAAAACCTCCTCCGGAAAGAAGCCGGTCAAGAACCAGGATCTCTGGGAGCGACTGGACCGGATTCGGAACCGGCATGAGGTGAGCTTCGAGCGCGTTCGCGGCCATGCCGGACACCCCATGAACGAGCGTTGCGACCAACTGGCGGTGGCGGCGTACCAAGAGCTCAAGGCGGGCCGGCTCTAAATGGGAACGTTGCCGTCCGCGTTTGGGTAGGTGCCAACGCAGGCCTATTGGAGCTGGAAGACCGTCCGGCCCAGCACCCGGACCACGTCTTCACAGAGACCTGAGGAAATCCAGCAGAGCCTCGCGTTCCTCCGCGGTCAGGGCTTCGAACCGGGTTCGGCTGCCTTCGGCCTCGACGCGGTGTCTCAGAATCGCCGCCTCGATGGTTGCTGCGGAGCCGTCGTGCAAATACGGGGCCCGAGCCGCGACGCCCCACAGGGGAGCCGTCCGGATCTCGGTCGGGCCGGCGTCTCCATCCTGGATCCCGTCTCCGGTTCCGATGTCATGGAGCAGAAAGTCTCCAAACGGTCTGAAGGTCTTGTGGCTGAGGGCTTCGAACGGACTGGACCCCGTCTCTAGAGCCGGTACGTGACAGGCGGAACATTGAACCTCCTCGAACAGTTCTTCCCCCCTTCGCGTCCGCTCGTTTTCCGCACCTCTCGGCGGCGGTCCCAGCAGGCGCATGAAATTGGCGAAGTTGTCGATCCCCCGCAGGCCCGTGGACGGTTCAGGCCCATCCTCAGGATCGGCGACGGCGTCGATGAGTTCCAACGGCTCGCAGTCTCCGGCAGGACACATCTCGTTGGGGAACAGGTCGCTGGTGATCCCCATTTCGTTGCGGTAGGCCTCTGCTCCGAAGGTGAACAGGGATGATTGCTGCGCCTTCCAACCGAAGCGTCCGGCGCGGACCTCCCCGGAGTCCCGATCCACGACCCAATGGACACGCCCGCTGACCCCGTCCCCGTCCTGGTCTTCCGGATCCTCCAAAGCCGCCAGCACCTCATCCGGAACCGATTCCACCAGACCGTCTCCGAACAGGGGGATCGGCTGCCGCTTGGCCACCACGTTGGCGCCCGCGGGGACCGCGGCCTGGATCGCATGGTCGGGGATGGAGAAGAGATGGATCAGGGACCCTCCCGGCGGGTCCTGAAAGGTTCCGTCAGCGTGCAGAGTTCCGGCCCGGACCTCGGTGATGGTGCTGGTCCCCCCGATGGCGGGAATGACGTGGCATTCGGCGCAGGAGCGGCCGTTGTACAGGGGCCCCAGTCCTTCGTCCGCGTCCTCCACTTCCAGGAAGTCCTCGAGTCCCAGGCGGAAGAGTTCGAACTCCACGCCTCCTATTCCCTGGATAGGTTCGCCGAACTCGGTCCCCTGCACGTCGGTTCCCTGTCCGGCCCCCGGACCGGCCATGGCCGCAAGGACCAGCATCATCGCCAGGATGGTTCCCCATTTCACCACCCCGGGTCGTTTCCACATGGCATTCCTTCCGCAGGCCTTATTCCACAATGATGGTTCCCCGCATCATGGTGTGGCCGGCGCCGCAAGGACGGGAGCATTCGAACGGATAGCTCCCCGCCTTCCGAGATCGGAATCGGATCTTGACCTTTCCCTGACCCCGCGCCGGAATCGTGACGTCGACCTCGGCCTTGGGTATGCGAAAACCGTGGAACGTGTCCTGGCTGCTCAACTCAATCTCCAGCAGCGTGCCCCTCTTGACCCGAATCCTGGAGGGAATGAAATGAAATCTCTCCGCGGAGATTCGGACCCTCTGAACCTTCGACTCACTATTTTTCTTCGCTTTGGGAAGGGCCGGAACCAGAGCCGCTCCCAGCCCGATCAGGAGCAATGCGAGACCCCATGGGATCATCCGGTAATTCACGGCGCGCCTCCTAAAACCACCAGCCGATGCCCAGGTTCCACCGGTTGCGGGCCCGGACGATCCGGCTGGCGTTCTTCATGAAGTTGTAGTCCAGCTTCAGGACCACGTCCGGGTGGGGAAAGTAGGAAAGACCCAGAACGTGGGCCGAACGGTCGAACTGGCTCAGGGGGAAGAACCCTGCAGCCATTCTGTGCTGGGTGTCGAAGTTCTCGTAGCGATAAAAGCCGACCAGGTCATGGCTGGAACCGGACGGCATCAGGCTACTGGAACCTTCCAGGTAGAACCCTCGCATTCCTCGGGCAATGTTGGGGTTGATTCCAGCGCTGCGGCGAATCGAAGCGTTGACCTCAGCCGCCTGGTCCAGATGGGTCAGGGCAAACTGTCCCCGTGCCTCGAAACGATCGAACCGATACCGGCCGTCGAACTCGAAGATCCGCAATCGGGCGTCCAGATCCCTGAAAGAAAATCCGGTCTCTCCGGTCCAGAAACTGGTGCCCAGATTCAGTCCCGGAAGCGGTCCATATTCGACGCGCCCGACCCAGGCCAAGTTGCGCGCGTTCTCCAGAAACGATTTCTGTCTTCCCTCCCGGAAACCCTCCTCCGCCGAAAAGAGGGAGCCGTCCACCGAACTCATGACATAGGTCTTGTAGGAGAAACCGCCGCCCAAGTCTCCCACCAAGCCTCCGCCGCCGGCGAACCAGGTCGTGGGAAGGATCACCTCATCCACGAAGGGACGTTCCACCCCGTGAAACGCAGTCGGCTCATGCCTTTCGTTGATGATTCCAACCGGGGTCAGCAAGATCCCGGCCCTAAAGTTGAATCGCGGGTCGATGAGAAAGTCCAGGTAGGCCTGTTCCAACTCCAACTCACCGGTGGGAGCGCCCCCCTCGATCAGGCCGTGCTCCAATTCCAGCTCCGACCAGAACCGGACTCGATCTCCGAACATGTGGCCCAGGTTCAGAACGAAGCGGTGGAAGTCGAGAGTCGTCGGGTTCAAGCCGTCGTGGTTGACATGCATCTCCATGTACCCGGACATGGGCATGCTGCCGCCGAACATTCCCGCCGTCGCGTCGGCAGCGTCAGGCGCCGCGACTACCTCGGCGACCACCATCGCTTCCTCCTGCGGAAACGCTTCCACCTCCGGGACCGCCTCGGGTTTCGGAGCCGGCTCCTCGACCCGGGACGCTTGCCGGCGAATCGTCTTCAATTCAGCGGCCAGAGACTGCAGCTGACCTTTCACATCCTCGCCGAGAGTGCCCCCCAGCGCGTCGGCCAAGAGTCCGATCAACCGCTCCAGGTTGGACTCCACCCGGTCGAGACGGTCTTCAAGGGACTCCTCCGGGGGTTTGGCGGTCGCCGGCACGGTCCCGATCCCAATCAGGCCGATCGCCAGGAGCAGCATCGGGAAGTTAGGGCCAAGGCGCGCCGCCGTGGCGGCGGCGGGAAAGTATTTCATGGAACTAAGTTTAAGTTTAGTCGAGTCTAAAACCAAGGTCAACGCGCAGGGCGCCGATTTCGGACCCGAGAGGCAGACAAAGCCCTCGGTCTCAAGAGGGACGGAAATTATGCCCTGGTACGCCGTCAGGTGCCGGGTTCGGTTTCGGAAACGATCTGATCGTAGACCCGGCGGGCATGATCGTAAGCCTTGCGTGCCGCGTCTTGCTCCGAGTCGCGGATCCTGGCGTGCTTCATCTTCCAGCATTGATCCACGGCCTGGCGACACCATTCGGCGCTTCTGCGTGAAGCCCGGACCGGCTTGCCTCCCACCAGGACGAAGATGGGATTGGTGTGGGAACTGCCAAGAACCCGCAGGGCGACCCAACTGGACCGGGTGAGCTCATGATCGAACTCGATCTGGTTCCAGTCGCCGTCGGCCGTCACGACCCGGGTTGCCACGGACTGGCCATTGACCACCAGGTCCACGGGAACGTTTCGGCTGGTTCCCTTTCGGGCCCGCTCCAGATGCCAATAGGGAGGCTGAGTCATGCCGCGGGAGGCGATCAGCGCGCCCACGTCATCCTGCCGTTCCGGAAGGTAGGCGGCGACTCGGGCTCGGACCTTCACCTTGCCGGGAGCGGCCAGCCTGAGCTCGCTTCCCTCGGCACCCAGCTCCCGGTCCTGCACCTGAAACCCGACAAGGTGGGATCTGCCGTCGGCGACGTAGCTCCTCCCGGCGCGGATCTGCTCCATGTAGCGGTCGAAGTCCAACTCCCCTTCCAGCTTTGCGTAGCTGCGAGCCATCCCGATGCGGTCATCGTAGATGCACGGGAAATCCGTCTCTCCACTGATGCGGGTCCGGAACCCGGAATTCAGGGTGTGGTACCAGATGTTGAGCTCCCAGGGCAGCGGCGTGTCGCCGGCGGAGATGAAGTCCACCGCGTCGTGGGTCACCGACACGATGTATTCATTGGCGCCGATCCCGTCGAATTTGGCCATCACGTAGTTGGGCAGCTCGGTGGTGAACTCCATCGGCTCCAAGCCCCATCCCGAGTGAGAGTAGCCGACGACGGCGCCCTGACCCTGGCCCCACTGGAGGACGGGAAGGGTCCAACTGGGCCATTGCTGGACCCGGGTCGTCCCGGGGTAGTCGTCTTCCCGGAGCCGCAGAAGACAGAGATGGCCCGCGTGCGAGGAGGGAAAGCCGGAGACCTCCACGTCATAACGCATCAGGTTGTTCCGGGTGGATAGGGAGTGCACCCGACCCTCGAAGTTCTGTTTCTGGTGATACCAGCACGGTCCCCAGGTCAGGACGCAGGCGATGTTCAAGTCTTCACCCAGAGCCTGGCGCCACATGTGAGACGGCTGGACGCCCTCGTCGGGACTCTCGTAATGGCTGCATCCGGCGGCGTGGACATGGTGGTCGGCGCTGTACCAGCCCAGAGCCGCCAAATGGGTCCAGCGCTCCAGCCGAAATTCGAGCTCCTGCTTCTCGACACCGGGACGAACGCGGACTCTCTGGTTCTGAACCAGGTATTCCGGACCGCGGCTGACGCGAATATCGTAATCGCCCGCCGGCAGGAAGACATGCTCGCCGTCGGCACGGTAGACCTGCGGATGGAAATAGAAATCGGGATATTCTCCGCGGGAGAGCCGCCGCGACGGCAGCGGATAGACGCCCACCAGACGGCCGACCGGGGCCGGAGTATTGCCGATGCCCCGGGTCCGGTCCCAGGGACGCCTCAGCGCCAGCGCCAACCGGTAGTCGGACGGCAAACGATTCAGTTCCGGATCTTCGATCACCCGCTCGATGCCGTCGGTGATGACGAACGAGGCCATCGTCGGAGAACCGTCGTGATCCTTGACCCGGAGCCGGACTTTGACCGCCGGACGGCAGTCGAAGAGGATGTCCACACTGTTGCGAAAGCCCAGATCCTGGGTCCCCTGCCCCACGTGGAATCCAATTTTGGCCTCGCGCGGCCCTTGTTCCCGGGCGTAGATCTGGATGATGGCGTACTCCAGCTTCAAACCCGAAAGGTGCCCCCGCAGAGGACGCCGGCCATAAATGGCCAGCTCCAGGAAACGGTTGGCCACGTCTCCGTCCGAAAGCACATTCTCCGGCTTGACCCGCTTGGCCCCAGTCGACTTGTGAAACAGCGGCAGCGCGTTGGGGCTTTCGGCATGGAGCTGGGCGTTGACGGCGGCGTCGTTTTCTATCTTGACCAGAAAGCTGGTCCACCCGCCCTGGACCAGAAGCGGAGCCGCCGGGCCGCGCAACACTTTGACCCGGGCCTCCGGATTGATGGACACCATGGCGAGACAATACGGATCCAAGAGAGTCTGAATTTCACGAACCACCGAGTCGGAAGGAGCCTGTTCCCTCAAGGCTTGGATCCGCTCCCAGTCCCGGCTGTCCAAACGGCTGCCCAGGAACGAAAGGGCTTCCCCCAAGCGGACGACCTGCGCCACCAGAGGCTGGGGCTCGACGTCCTGAACCAGAGGAAGCGCTTGTCCCGGGAGGAATGACGGAAACGATGCAGAGAGGACGATCAACGCCAGGGCCGGTTTCACGGTGGGCCTCCTTTCAGGGTGAGAATTACGGTTTCAGGCTACCACAGGGGGAAGGCGTTCCCCCAAAAAATGGGAGGAGCCCTCGTAGCGGCGACCCTTGTGCGTGGTCGCCCTCCCCGGACCGATCAGGCAGGTGCGACAGCGGGCACCCACAAGGTCGCCCCTACTCTGCTCTTCCTTGAAATGCCCCTCGGTGGCCGATATTCTTCTGGCGGAACGGCCGGCGGCAACCGCCGCCCAAGATCCGTCCAATGCCAGTGAAAGGAGCAACGAGTCATGCCCGACGCAGACCGGCCAGGCGAAGCCAAGAAATTCTATACAGACATCCCCGCAACCAGTGAACCCTTCTTTCTGAAGGGATCCAACTCTCTGGATTGGGGAATGCAGAACCGCCTCTCGCGGATCTTCAATCCGGCCTCGGGGCGCACCGTCATGCTGGCCGTCGACCATGGCTACTTCATGGGACCGACCACCGGCCTGGAGCGGATCGACGTTCGCATCGTCCCCCTCCTGGACTATTGCGACGCCCTGATGCTGACCCGGGGGATCCTCCGCACCACCATCCCCTCCAGTTTCGGACGGGGCACGGTGCTCCGTGCCAGCGGCGGTCCCAGCATCCTCAAGGAGCTTTCAGACGAGCAACTCGCCCTGGGCATCGAGGACGGTCTCAGAGCCAACGCCGCGGCCCTGGCGGTCCAGGTCTTCATCGGAGGCGAGTACGAGAGCCAATCGGTCCTGAACATGACCCGGCTGGTGGATCTGGGCAACCGCTACGGAATGCCGGTTCTGGCGGTGACGGCGGTGGGCAGGGAGATGGAGCGGAACGCCAAGTACTTTCGCCTCGCTTGCAGGATGTGCGCCGAGCTGGGGGCCCATATCGTCAAGAGTTATTACATTCCCGACGGCTTCGAGACCGTGACCGCCTGCTGCCCTGTCCCCATGGTCATGGCCGGCGGCAAGAAGCTCCCCGAGCTGGATGCCCTCACCATGGCGTACAACGCGGTGCAACAGGGAGCTTCCGGCGTGGACATGGGCCGAAACATCTTCCAGAGCGACACTCCACGAGCCATGATCCAGGCGATCCGCCAAGTGGTCCACAACCAACTGAAACCCAGCCACGCCTACGAGCTCTACCAGGATATGAGAGCGGAGAGTCTGGCCTCGACCTGACGTTCTGCCGGCGGCGGGACGTGGACCTGTTCTCCCCCTAGGAGTCTGCGCGGTAGGAATGATCGTAGCGAGAAAGCGGGGAATCGAGGCCGGATTTTCTCGATTTTGAGGTGCATAGTTGTTCTATTCGCCGAGAAATCGGGGAAATATGGACCGATTCTACCGCTTTCGCAGTAGATCAATTTCTGCCGCGCAGGCTCCTGGCCTTGGCTTCGACGATCCGATTCCGCCCGGCAAACGACGTGGCCGGGGCGGGTCCGGAAACCACGGAACACGGAACATGAAAAGCCGTTGGTCCGACCAGGAGGCCGAGCGGTTCGTTGCCCGGTATGCTCGCCGCTGGGGACGGGACCTGGCGCTGAGAACGTATGCTTCGCGCCTGCTGGGACGGGAGCCCTCCCTCGTGCTTCACGGCGGCGGCAACACCTCGGTCAAGACCCAAATCACGAATCTGCTGCAAGACCGGATCTCCGCGCTCATGGTGAAGGCCTCCGGGCACGACCTCGCCCGGATCGAGCCCGAGGGCCATACGGGATTGGACCTGAGCCACCTGGTCCGCCTCCAGAATCTGGAGCAGCTCGACGACCGGCAGATGGTGGACGAGTTCATGACCCACCGGCTGGATCCCCGGTCCCAGGTCCCTTCCATCGAAACCCTGGTGCATGCCTTCCTTCCTGCCAAGTTCATCGATCACTGTCACGCCGATTCCATTCTGGCTCTGACCAATCAACCCCACGGAGCTGCACTGGTCCAGGAGGCTCTGGGTGACGGGGTTCTGGTCCTGGACTACTTCGAACCGGGATTCTCCCTGGCCAAGGCGTCGGCCGCGGCATTTCGCCATGATCCAGGCCGGACGGGCATGGTCTGGATGCGGCACGGTCTGGTCACCTGGGGACAAACAGCCCGGGAGTCGTACGAAGCCACCATCGATCTGGTGAGTCGTGCCGAAGCCTTCCTGGCCCGGAAGGCAACGCGATCGCTCTCGTTGGAGGTGCGGACCTCCCCGGAGGCGGCGCGGTCCGGATGGAATCGGGTGGCGCCGATCCTGAGAGGACTTCTGGCCCGGCCGACGGGTCACCCGGACCGGCCCTGGGAGCGCGTGGTCCTGATTCCTCTCCTTTCCCAGGGAACGTTGGACCTGCTGGACTCTCATGAAGGCAGGTCTCTCGCCGTCACTCCGCCCCTGACCGCGGACCACTTGATCCGAATCCGAAACCTTCCGCTCTGGATCGAACCGCCCGAAAATGACGATTCCCACGCCTGGAAAGAGCGTATTCGGAAGGCCCTGAGCGACTACTCCGAGGAGTACGAGGCATTCGCGCAGCGCCACCGAAGGCCGGGCCCGGAGACCGGGTCCGCCGCCGACCTCTCGCCTCGCCTGATCCTGATTCCCGGAATCGGAGCCGCCTGTGCCGGACGTGACGTCAAGGCGGCCGGAATCGCACGGGACATTGCCCGGCAGACCTTCATGGTCAAAGCGCGAATAGCCCGCATGGGAGGAACTTACCAGGGACTTGACGAGTCTCACCTGTATCTGATGGAGCACCGCGGCATCCAACAGGCCAAGCTGGCCGGCGGTGAGAAACCATTGCGCAGCCATGTCGCCGTGGTGACGGGCGCGGCGGGAGCCATCGGTTCGGGCATCAGCCGGGGTCTGCTGGAGGAGGGCTGCCACGTGGCCGTGACCGATCTCCCCGGCGATCGGCTGGAGAGTCTGGCCGCGGAGTTGAACGGCAGGTTCCCCAACCGGGTGACGGCCGTGCCCCTGGACGTCACCAGCACCCGATCCGTGGCCGCAGCCTTCGATTCGATCATTCTCGAATGGGGAGGCGTCGATCTCGTCGTCATCAATGCCGGCATCGCCCTGACCGGTTCGCTCGCCGAGATGGACAGCGGGGAGTTTCGGAAATCGGAGAGAGTCAACGTCGAGGGGACGCTTCACCTGCTGTCAGGGGCCGCTCGCCACTTTCGCCTCCAGGGTACCGGAGGAGACGTGGTCCTGGTCTCCACCAAGAACGTCTTCGCTCCCGGCGCCGGCTTCGGCGCCTACAGCGCCACCAAGGCGGCCTCCCACCAGTTGGCTCGCATCGCCAGCCTGGAGTTGGCCGAATTCGGTGTCCGAGTCAACATGGTGGCTCCGGACGCCGTTTTCTCCGATGGAGCCCGGAGATCGGGCCTCTGGGAGCAGGTGGGTCCCGACCGCATGCGCGCCCGGGGACTGGACCAGGAAGGCTTGGAGGAATACTACCGGAAGCGAAACCTCCTCCAGGCCCGGGTCACCGCGGATCACGTGGCCCGCGCGGTCCTCTTCTTCGCTTCCCGCCAGACGCCCACCACCGGGGCGACCCTTCCGGTGGACGGGGGATTGCCCGACGCCACCCCGAGGTGATCGCCGGGTCACGGATCGAGTTCGGAAAAATCCGGAACCGGAGAGGCCTCCACGGCTCGAGGCTCCAGAGACAATGCGGTCCGGGAACGGCTCAAACGGTCCCGTAGTTCGCTGCTGGCTTCGAGATCCAGATCCTCACCAGCGGATCGGAGCACCACCCCATACTCGGAACGCGCCTTTTCGACACTCACCTTTCCTTGCCGGACGTCCTCCCGGACGGCCTCGGGGTCCCGGCAGAGGGGATCGCCGTAGCCTCCGCCTCCGGCCTGGACCAGGTGGTAGACATCCCCCTCCCTCATGCGAAGCAGGAATTTGGAAGGAAGTGCTCTGGCTTCGGTGGCGGGATTGAGGGTGTTGCGGGTGGGAGTCCCCGGGCTCCCTCCCTGGTTGCCCCAGGGAAGGAAACGGGTCCGGTCCGACCGGACTTGCAGCGTCGCCTCCGGAGCCAGCAGCTGAAACTCCCGGACCATCCCCAGGCCGCCTCGATAGCGGCCAGCCCCCCCGGAATCGGTCTCGAATCCATAGCGCCGGATCAGGAGCGGCTGATCGGCCTCGATGGTCTCCACCGGAGTGTTGGCCATGTTGGTGATGGGGGCGGTGACCCCATCGGCGCCGTCGGCCGCAGGACCGCCGCCTCGAGGTCCGTCATTGTTGAACTCCAGATAGACGAAGGGCTTCCCGTCCGGATAGTAGCCTCCGACACTGATGCCGACGTCTCCTCCACCCCAGGCCGCCGGCACCCGATGGGGCAGCGCCTTGGCGAAGGCGCCGAAAACGGCGTGGCCGACCCGGAACCCGCCCAGACCTCGAGCCGCCACCGCCCCGGGATGCCGCGGATTGACGAAACAGCCCTCCGGCGCCACCACCTGAATGGGCCGGAAGAAACCCGCGTTGGCGTTGATGCCAGGGTCGGTCAAGCACTTGAAAACCGCGTAGACCGTGGACCGGGTGAAGGCGAAATTGGGGTTGATGGAGCCGCGAGCCTGTGGCGAGGTGCCGGTGAAATCCACCACCATCTCATCGCCGTCGACGGTGATTCGAACTCGGATGGCGATGGGATCGGGGTCCAGGCCGTCGGTGTCGATGTAGTCCTGAAATTCCCAGGAACCGTCGGGCAGCTCCCGGATCTCGGCTCGGGTCAGACGCTCCGTGTGATCGACAATGCCGCGCATGTGCTCCTGGAGCCGATCGAAGCCGTACTCTCGCGCCAACCGGAGCAGTTCCTTTTCCCCCTGAGCCAGGGCGGAGACCTGAGAACGGAGATCCCCCAAGACTTTGTCCGGCACCCGCACGTTGCGTTCCACGATGCGCCAGACAGACGTGTTCAGAGAACCGGCCTCGAAGAGCTTGAGGGGAGGAAGCCTCAATCCCTCCTGATAGATCTCGGTGTTGTCGCAGGCATTCCCTCCGGCCACCCGCCCCCCGATGTCGGTGTGGTGAGCGATCACACAGGTCCAGGCCAGGAGTCGGCTCTCCTCAAAGACCGGCTTGAACAGAAAGATGTCGGGGAGATGGCTGGCTCCGTCGTAGGGATCGTTGTTGGCGAAGATGTCTGCGGGTTGAACGTCGTTCCCGAATTGGCGGCGAACCGCATCCAGGGCCGGTTGCATGGCGCCCATATTGGAAGGGGAGCGTCAATCCCTGGGCCACCTGTTGCCCCTCCGGGTCGAAGATGGCGGTGGAGAAGTCCATCCCGTCCTTGACCACGGGACGACGACGCCGTTCGCACCACCGTGACGGCCATGGTATCGGCGGCGCTGTAGAGGTAATTCTTGACGATCTCCCGGGTCCACGGGTCCCGGGACGACTTCCGCTCAGCCTTCACGCCCCTGCTATTCATGACCACGGATCAAGCCTCCCGTTCCAGGATGATGTTCAGCCGCCGGTCGAGGCGGGCGCTCCAGCCGCTCGGGATCAGGGTCGTGGAGTCGTATTCTTCGATCAGTGCGGGACCGTGGAGGTCCTTCCCTTCCAACTCCAATCGGCCCCGGACGGGAGCTTCGATCCAATCCGTTTGCGACGGCCCCTGATAAATTCGCCGGGACCGCACCTGGGGCCGAAAACCGTCGCTGGACAGCGAGAGGGTCTCGGGAACTCGAGCCACCTGATCCAGGCCACGCGCCCGGACCCGGAGATTGACGAGTTCCAGCTCGGAATCCAGACGATATCCGTAGTTGGCCTCATGCTCCCGGTGGAACGCAGCCTGCAGCGCCTCCAGTCCGTCCCGGTCCAGGTTCGGGCCCTCGAATCTCACTCTCAGATGTGAGGTCTGCCCCTGGTACTTCAAGTCCGCTTCGGTGACCAATTGCTGGTAGCCGGCCGCAAACCCTTCCTGCTCCAAGAGGCCGCGGGCCTGTTCCCTCAGGCGGTCCAGCGTCCGGTTCATGGACGCGAGCCCCAATTGGGAGAGGGACTTCACCTGAGCCTGCACCAGGTGGTGCTCCACGTCCGAGAAGAGGAGGCCGAAACAGCTGAACACCCCGGGTGACGGAGGGATGATGATCTGGGTCACATGCAACAACCGGGCGAGACCCGCAGCGTGGATGGGACCGCCGCCGCCGAAGGCCATGAGGGTGAAACGGCGCGGGTCGCGACCTCGTTCGCTGGAGACGGCGGCGACGGCCCGGGCCATGTTGGAATTGGCCAACTGATGAACGCCCCAGGCCGCTTCGACGGCGGAGACACCGAGCGGGGCCGCGAGCCGGCGCTCGATGACCGCCCGCGCCTTGTCCGCGAAGACTGGAAAATCTCCGCCCAGCAGGTACCGGTTGTTGAGAAACCCCAAGACCAGGTTGGCATCGGTGACCGTGGGGAGGGTCGCCTCCCTGGCCATAACAGGCGGGACCGGGAACCGCCCCCGCGCTGTCGGGCCCGCAGGCCAATGCCCCTCCCTTGTCCAATCGGGCCACACTGCCACCGCCGGCACTCACTTCCGCCAGATCGATGGAGGGAACCCTCAGGATATAGCCGGAGCCTTTCAGCAATCGATGTCCCGAGCTCATTCCCCCACCGACCTCGTATTCACGGGTAAGCAGGAGGTCCCCCTCCTCGATGATGGAGGATTTTGCGGTGGTGCCCCCCATGTCCAGGGTCAAGACGTTGGGCAGGTTCAGTCTCGCCGCCAGATGATGGGCTCCAACCACGCCGGCGGCGGGCCCCGACTCGACACAATGGATCGGCTCCTCGGCAGCCAGCCGGACGGATGCCCTGCCCCCGTTGGATTGCATCACCGTCAGGGGGACACCCACTCCCAGGTCTCGAAGCCCCTGATCGAGGCGTCCCAGGTAGCGAGCCACGATGGGACGGATATAGGAGTTGATCACCGTGGTGCTGGTTCGCTCATACTCTCCGGTCTCGGCCAGCAGCCGGCTGGAGAGAGACAGGCTCAGGCCGGGAATTCGCTCTTCCAGGATTTCTCCAATCCGGGTCTCGTGACGAGGATTGGCGTAAGAGTGAAGGAGGCAGACCGCCACCGAGCGAATCCCCTCATCCAGCAGCACTTCGGCCGCCTTCTCCACGTCCGATTCCACCAGAGGCGCCAGGACCTGGCCCCGGTAGTCCACGCGCTCCCGGACTTCCAGCCGCAGACGGCGTTCCACCAGTGGCGGAGGCTTGCGATAGTAAAGATCGTAGAGTCGCGGCATTCGGAGACGCGAGATCTCCAGAACGTCCCGGAATCCCTCGGTCGTGATCAACGCCGTCTTCACCCCTCGACCCTCAAGGATGGCGTTGGTGGCCAAGGTAAAGGCGTGGCTGACCTCCGAGAGACGGCCGGCCGTCAGTTCCAGCTCCCGCAGGCCCGCGTCGAGAGATTCCAGCACGGCTCGACTGTAGTCGTCGGGCGTGCTCACGATCTTCTTGACGTGGACATCTCCCCGCTCCGAAAGGAAGACGACATCGGTGAAGGTCCCCCCGATATCCACTCCCACCCGGTATCCGGGCGGGTCGGAGCCGACGCTCTTCTTCTGCATCCTTTATCCCGATTCGAGCTAGCGTCTCCAGGCGAACCAGCGGGACAGAATTCGCCGCGTCCGGGGAGTGAGCCGGGTTCGGTTGTAGGCATCGCCGACCTGTTTGATGGCCTCGGCCTGCGTCGGATACGGGTGGATCACCTGGGAGAGGGTCCCCAGGCCCAGCCCGGCGACCATGGCCAGGGTGATCTCGTTGATCATCTCACCGGCGTGCCGGGCGACCACGGTGGCGCCGAGAATCTTGTCGGTCCCCTTCGCCACCAGGACACTGACCATACCCTCTTCCTCACCATCGGTGATCGCCCGGTCCACTTCCGCGAATTCCCGGACGAAGAGGTCGTATTCGATTCCCTGGCGAGAAGCCTCTCGGGAGTTCAGGCCCACATGGGCCACTTCCGGGTCGGTGTAGGTGCACCAGGGAATGGTCAGGGTGCTGGCCTTCTTCCGTCCATGAAGAGAGCGTTCTGGATGACGATTCGAGCCAGGGCGTCGGCGGCGTGGGTGAACTTGTACTGGGAGCAGACGTCCCCGGCAGCGTAGATCCGTTTGTTGCTGGTCCGGAGTTGATCGTTCACCAGGACGCCGCGGCGCCCGTCGTATTCGACGCCGGCCGCCTCCAGGCCCAGTCCCTCCACGTTGGGGGCCCTTCCGGCGGCCACCAGCACCTCGTCGACGGAGACCTGCCGAGTCTGCCCGTTGCACTCGAGATGTACCCGTTTCTCGCCCGCCCGCCTCTCCACTCGAAACACCCCCGAATCGAGGAAGAGTTCGATCCCTTCCGGCGAAACGCGTCCTGGACCCTGCGGCCGGCTTCCGCGTCTTCCCGGTCCAGGATCTGCGGATGGTACTGAAAAAGGGAAACCCGGGAACCGAAGCGCCCAAACGCCTGGGCCATCTCGCACCCGATAGGACCGCCGCCGATGACTCCCAACCGCGGGGGCAGCTCAGTCAAGGAGAACAACGTCTCGTTGGTGAGATAGCCGACTTCCTCCAGACCCTCGATGGGTGGCGCTGCCGCCCGTCCGCCGGTCGCGATCACCGCCCGCGCGAAGCGCAATGTGTGCCCTCCCACCTGAACTGCGTCTCGGCTCACGAAACGAGCTTCTCCCAAAAAAATGTCCACGCCGAGCTTCCGGAAACGCTCGGCCGAGTCGTGTTCGGCGATCCCGGTGCGCAGCCGGCGCATGCGCTCCATGACCGATGCGAAGTCCACTTCCTTGGCAACGGAAACGTCGACGCCGAAAGCGCCCGCATCGCGGGCATCGGCGACGGCCCGCGAGGACCGGATCAGAGCCTTGGAGGGAACGCACCCCACGTTGAGGCAGTCGCCTCCCAACAGGTGCTTCTCGATCAGGGCACAGCGGGCTCCGAGCCCGGTGGCTCCAGCCGCCGAAACCAGCCCCGCGGTTCCGCCTCCGATGGCCACCAGGTTGTAGCGGCCAGCCGGCTCGGGGTTGGTCCAATCCCCCGGATGGACCCGGGAGACCAGGAGCCGGTTATGAGAATCCATGGGTAGAACTTCAACCGATTTCGATTCAGGCATGACACGGTTCCATTGTTCGGATACGGATTGCTTAAGGTTCACCGCGAACGGCTACGATACTCTCTTGTCCAGGGCCCGGCGGGCCAAGCGGGTCACGTAGACGGTCACTGCCACCGCCGCCAGAAAACCAACGATATAGAAAGCGAATTCCTCCGGCGTCCGGGCTCGTCCCTCCTCTCCCAGCGTCGCGAGGTCACCCGCCAGGGACCCGATATATACATAAAGTATCGTCCCGGGAAGCATGCCCAGCCAGGACGCCAACACGTAATGCCGAACCTTGACCTGAGTGATTCCAAACGCGTAGTTGAGCAGATTGAAGGGAAACACGGGCGAGAGCCGGGTCAATCCCACGATCTTCCAGCCTTCGCCGGCGACCGCTTCGTCGACCGCGGCGAAACGGGGGTAGGCCCGCATCTTTTCGGCCACCCAATCGCGGGCCAGATGGCGGCCGATCAGGAAGGACGCCGTCGCTCCCAAAGTCGACGAAGCGGAGACCAGAACCGTCCCCCAGCCGAGCCCGAAGACGAAACCGGCCCCAAGAGTGAGTATGAAACCCGGCAGAAAAAGGACCGTCGCCGCCACGTAGACCAGAAAAAAGGCCACCGGTCCCCAGGGACCCAGTTCGGAAACGGTGTGCAGAACCTGCCTGAGAAACGGTCCGATATCGTTCCGGATCACCAGAAGTATGACAACGACCAGCGCAGCCGGCAGCAATTTCCACAACTGGTTTCGTTTCCTCGGCGCCGAACTGTCTTGAACCCCCATTACCCCTCCGCAACTACTCGACCGGATTCCCAATCAATCCGCTCGCCGTGTGCATAGACGTTATATCGGCCGGGGCGCACGAAGCCCACCAGCGTCATCCCGAAGTCGCGGGCGAGCGCCACGGCCAGGCTCGAGGGAGCACTCACCGCCACCACCATGGCAATTCCGGCCATCACCGCCTTCTGCAGGATCTCGAAGCTGGTCCGGCCGCTGACCATCATCAGGCGGTCTTCCAGCGGCAGCCGGCCTTCCAGAACCTCCCGGCCGATCAGCTTGTCGACGGCGTTGTGCCGGCCCACGTCCTCCCGCAGGGAGAGAAGATTCCCATCGCCATCGAACAACCCGGCCGCGTGCAGCCCTCCCGTCTGCCGGAACACCTTCTGCCCGGCCCTCAACGCCGGACCCAGTCCTTCGATCACCCGGCTGTCCACTCGGGGACGATCCGCCAGGATCTTCCGGGATGGGTGGACCCTCAGGGTCTGGAGCGAAGCCTTTCCGCAAACACCGCAACTGGAGGTGGTGTAGAAGTGCCGGTCGAGCTGCGTGTCGTCGAATTCGACTCCAGGCCGCAAGTCGACCCGGACCCCGTTGTGAAGATCGCCCTCCGAATTCCTGGAAGGAAAGACGCCCTCGATGTCCTGCGGTCTGAGGACGATTCCCTCGGAATAGAGGAATCCGGCCGCCAACTCCCGGTCGTGCCCCGGCGTGCGCATGGTGATGGAAAGGGTCTTCTCCAAGCGCCTTCCCTGCGAGTGGTATCCCAGGAGAATCTCCAGGGGCTCCTCGACCGCCAGCAGGTCCGACTCGAGCCGGGCCGATCCCTTCACCACCTTTTGGACCTGAACGAATCGGACTCGGGCAGGAATGGCTATGGGGCTGTCCGCAGGTTGTAAGTCGGGGGCTCGGTTCGGGTCATCCGGATGCATATTTCGCCCACCAGCGCAATGCGCCTGTCACGCAATGGCGATTATCATAACAACCCTCGGCTTCATAGACTGGCCGAACGCCGCAGGATCGGCTGCGTTCGGCCGTCCGGCCCGCTCCAAACTCGAGTTCCCATCAGACTGATAGCAGTCCGTGGTGAAAGTCCCGCGAGCACCGAGACCGTTCCTGCTCCCGCCGGACAAGGCGCGATTCGGGTGCATACCGGGAGTATGTGCCCGAATCGCAACGCCGTCCGCCGGGATGCAGGGACGGTCGAATGCCGTGATGACTTTTGCCACGGGCTGATAGACTCAGCGGATGGTGGTGCGCCTGGACAAGTGGCTCCAAGTGGCCCGCGTCTTCAAGACTCGGAGCCAAGCCACCCGGGCCTGTGTTCTGGGAAGGGTCCGAGTAGGAGGGGTCAAGGCCAAGGCCCACCGAAAGGTGTCGGTGGACGATCGCATCGAGGTCCGGCACCAAGGCCGGACCCGGATCCTCCTGGTCAAGGTACTCCGGAACAAGCCGGTTCCCAAAGCCCAGGCACGCACCCTCTACGAAGATCTGAGCGTTGAGCCGCCCCGCCCCGCTTTCGACCCGTTCTCGGGAATGCCGCCTCCCGAACCAGTCGTCAAGGGCCGTCCCACCAAGCGAGATCGAAGGCGCATCGACCGCTGGCGGCGGGACTCTTCTTCGTGAGTTCAGCCAGCCTGATAGACGAGGAGGGAGTCCCGTACCGGTTCGTCCGGCTGCGAAATCCTGACCCGCTCGGCGTCCAGGTCCATGCTGGCGATATACGGAAGATTGCGGTATCGGTCCCGGTAGTCCAGACCGTATCCGATCAGGAATTCCGCACTGGCCTGAAACCCGGCGTAGCGGATGGGAACCTCCACCAGTCGAAGATCGCGGCGGTCCAGCAGAGTGCAAACCGTGATGGAGGCCGGTTTCCGCCGGGAGAGCAGCCCGAGAAGGGAGTGGACCGTCAACCCCGTGTCGATGATGTCTTCGACCAGCAGCAAGTGCCGTCCGGCGATCTCTCCCTGGAGGTCCTTGAGAATTCTGACCCGGCCCTGATCCCGCCCGGGGTGGTAACGGCTCACGGAAATGAAATCGAGACCGACGGGCGAGGGGATGCTCCGGATCAAGTCGCAGGTAAAGACGAAGGCGCCCTTCAGTATTCCGACGACCAGCAGGTCCCTTCCCCGGTAGTCCGAATCGATTCGGCGCCCCAGTTCGCCCACCCGTCCGAGAATCGTAGCCTGGTCATAGACGACCTCCCTCACGACGGACAGGAACGACTCCTTTACCGTGGGCACGAGAGCCTTGCTCATGCCAGGACTCCGAACTTGAAGAGAAGCTTCCGATAGTCCCGGCCGTAGAGAATCTTCAACTTCACGTCGGGATACAGCGCGCGCATCTGGCGTATTTTTCGGTTCTTCGGTGTGACCAGACTCTGTTTCATGGTGGTCAGTTCCACATAGAGCTCGAACTGCGGGAGGTAAAAATCCGGCGTAAAGCTCCGGAGGACCCTGCCCTCGGCATCGCGGTCCAAAGGGAAACTGACCGGTTCGTAGCGCCACTCGATCCGGTAGAAGTCCAGAAAACGGGCGAAGTTGACCTCACTCTCGTGAGCAAAGTGAAGCTGTGGTGCGGGGCGGCCTGCCTTGACCATGCTGGCCGCTCGTTTTTACCAGAATGCTCTGACGGGTCTTGGGATCTCAGTGTCCGGAAGAGGGCGGAACCGACGAAAGAAACGTCCGGCCGTTTCCGAAGAGCTCCTGGGCGACCACTCGGCCGGGAGTCGACTCCAGGACCACGAATCCTCCCAAGAGGCCCCGGGATTGGGGCACCAAATTCTGGATCAGGTCGGAGAACCTGGCTTTCGGCTCCAAATTTCGCCTGGCTGCTTCACCCTGGAGTTTTCCCGCGGAGTCGAACACCTTGATGCTCACTTCGGTGGAGACGTCGCCCGGATTGAAGACCGCGATTCCCGTGAAGATCGGTGGCACCGTGTCGCCCGGCTGGCGTTCGCCATTGGCCACCTGGCTGAATACGGCCCGTCTGAGGGGCTCGGTATCCAGAGTTAGGGCGGCCGCGTATTCCCCGCCGACGGGGTCTCCAAAAATGACGTCGCCGATCAATCCGGATTGCGCGCTGTCGATACCGACGGAACCGACGAGAATGGATTCCGCCGGAGCTTCGAGGCCAAAGATCTCGGCAGCGTTCCCCTGGAAGCTCTCCTGGGGTCCAAGCCGAAGCTGATAAGACCCGCCCAGCCTGTTCCCGTCCGAGAGATAGGCAGACAGTTGGACCTCCGTCTCCCCCTCCCCCGAATTGATCAGCTTGATGCCGGTGAAGTACCCTCCGGCGTCTCCGGTCCCTTCCCCGCTGGCCAACTGGGCCGAGTAGAGTTGTCGAGCCTCGCCGGTTTCGGTGGCGTTGAGTCCCAGGACCGTATCTCCCAGCTCGATCAACTGGAACCCGACCACGCCGGAACCCTGTGTGACCTCAACTTGGACGTGACCGTGGGTAACGCCCCCCAGGGGACCGAACAGGTCCCTAATCGACCCTGCCAACCGGCTGTGACCGGCGACGTTGAAGCTCTCCGGTCCTCCCAGCGACGCTCCGTCCGATCCATACAGGGTCAGGCGCACGGTGCTTGGTCGCTCCGAGGGATTCGCCAGGGCCAACGTCGTCCGCGCGGTCTGATCGCTGTTTTCGGATGGAAACGTCCCCCGGCCTTCGAAGATCCGGGTGAAATAGAGCAGACGCGACCCGGAAGTAAACGCCACCGCTCCATCCATCTTGGTGGATGGACCTGTGAGGCCGTTGCCGTAGAGGAAGAACCCGGCCAGCTCGGGCGTCGATGACCGTATCCGCATCCAGCCTTCACGACGTGTGTTCAGCCGGGCCTCGAAAAACTCGCGGCCCAACTCGGCCAATTGTTGTCCGGCCCCGACCCGGCGGACGCCGGGACTCAGGGGAAAGAGTAGATCACCCTGGTCCGAGAACACCTCCAGCGCCATAGTGGCGTCGGTCTTGGAATCGTTGGTGACGGCGAATCCGCTGAAATCGTTCGTGTCTCCTCGATAGAAAGGAAAGAGCAGTTCCCGGCCGGGTGCGGTGAAGAGAACCTGCCGCCCCGACAGATCAAAATCGAATTCCGAGAAAACCTGGAAAAGGCCTGAAGGCCCGAACTCATACGCTACGGGGTCCTCGCTGAAGTCGACAGCCCGTGCCGAGGCACCGGAACCGGGAGTGATGCCCACGATGGCCTGAATGTCTTCCGGGTCCGGCGTGACGTCCACCGTCCCGTAATCCATCAGGATGTCGCCGTTCGAGTACAGGGTCACCGAAAAATCGTTTGCGGGCCGGGTGCCCGCCAAGGTGAACTCTGGTACCCCGTCCCAGATGAAGGTCAAGGATCCTTCGCCGGCTTCGGCCCGGACCTCCCCGCCGGCCTCGGGGTCGAGATCGCTGAAGAATAGGGCGATCCGGGGAGGCCCGGAGAGGAAGCGCCTTCGGCTTCGGGGGACTCCGGGCTGGCCGTCCCCGATCCCGAACGTCAGGTTCCCGTCGCTGTTGACGACGACCTCGGTGTAGGTGGCGCCGAAAAACGGGAAGGAGAATCCTTCCGGAAACTCGTAGATCATCTCGCCGTCGTCCTCGAGGAGCGAGAGCTGATTGACCTCTTCGTTGGTCCGCAGATCGATTCCGGAGACTACCTCGCCCGCACTGACCTCAATGACAACCTTCTCCGTGGGATCGTCCTCCGCTGATCCGGTTTCTCCGGCGCCGTTGTAGTAATCCTTGGGGAATCCGGTGAAACGGATTTCATAGGGTCCGACCGAGCTGCCCTCCGTGAAGTCCGGCTTCAGCGGTTCGATGAAGACGACGTAGCTTCCCGGCGGCAAACCCGGCACCTGGTAGGAACCGTCGTCGGTGATCAGGAAATCGGAGACCACCCCCACCTGCTCACCCGGGATTTCCATCAGGTTGCCGTCCGCGTCGCGTTCGACCGCCGCAACCACCACGTTGGCGCCGAGAATGGGAGCTCCGGTCCGCCTCAGCACCCGGCCCCTTATGGTTCCGGTCTCCGCAGGAAATGATGCCTCCGGATACAGCCAGGAGAACCAGATCGTGTCGTCCAGCAGCGGCACATCGGATCCAAACAACGTGCTCACGGGGTACATGACCGGAACAAAAACGACATCTCCAAAATCATCGCTTTCGAACCATTCCCGGCCCGCCTGAGTATGATCCAATCCCAGGAGGTGGCCGATCTCGTGCAGAGTCACACGGTAGAATTCGTTCGGATTGGCGGCCGGCCTGCTGCCGATCACGGTGTACCCGAACGAGTATTCCAAGGCTTCTTCGTCGACAAACCGGAGGGCGGCGAACCCCAGAACGTTGTTGCCGGCCCCCTCTCCAAAAACGCTGTCGGAGATCTCGCCGTCCTGATCGAAGATAATGAGATTCTCCCGTCGCTGAGTTCCGATATATTCGGAGAAGTTGGAACCATCGACGTTCTCGTCCAGATACCTGGGCTCAGGATTTTGGACCTGGAGCAATGAGGTATCAACGTCCTCCCACACCTGAAACGCCTCGTGGACCCGCCTCCCCAAATGGGCATATCGAGTCTCGGAGAACTCCTGATCGACCAGGTACAGCACCGGCCTGTCGGCGTTCCACTTGAAAACACGGCCTCCCCGGAGAACGTCTCGAGGGCCGCCGCCGAAGAGGGATGATCCCAGTGCGAGGATCAGGCCTATGACCAGGGCGGCGTTGGAAATCCGACCCGGACGCAGGCCAAGGTCGCGGGTTTTCATCTTGAGGTGGGCTCCTGCTGTGCCCAATAGCGGTCGATTCTCCGAACCACCGACTCGAACCGATCCAGTGAGATCGACGCTCCAGGCCGCAGGGCCGCCTGTTCTTGGGAGTTGAGAGTCGAACCCTGAATCTGCAGGGAACTCGCGCGATGCAGGAGATTGGTGTTTCCCATCCGGTTCAATACCGTCCGGCCCTTCCGGCCACCCTTTCCGACCCGGAACATCCCCTGGTCCAGACCCACGGGACTGGTGAGGCCCAACCGGCTGTCGGGATAGAGGAACAGGAGGATTTCCTGGCCGCGGGAAAACTCGGGCAGGCCCCGGATGGCGCCGGCCGTGCCGCCGCTCAATTGCCGAAACCGGATGGAATCCCCAACCTGCGTGCCCTTGATTCCACGAAGGACCTCGAAGGTGTAGGCCGTGACGGGTAGACCGGTGGACGGTTCCCGACCCGATTCCGCCTGCAGGCATCTTCCCCAGAAGATGCGGTCTGCAGCATGGACCATTTCGAAAAGATTGATGCGATCGACGCTTACAGCCCCCAGCCGGGAAAACCAAAGCAGGAGTATGACGGCGATCCAGCAGACCGACAGAGCCAGGGTTCGAGCCCGCTTTGCGCGAACCGACTCCCGCATCGGACCTGCCGCCGGTATCTTGTCTCGGACGTTTCCATTTCCTATGCTGACCATGTCGCTAGTCCTGATTCCGTTCTGCTTCGCCCAATTCCATACCTGTAGATTCTATTACTGATGCATTCCGCCGGAGCCGGTTTCAAATTCCCATGACCGAACCTACTCTGGAAGAGACGGCCCAGAGGATCTTTGGAACCGAAGATCCGTCCGCAGTCGCCCATTGGGTCGAATACTGGAATCAGGGGCGGGAGCGCAACACCGAGCTGCTCACAGCCTTCGAGGAGGTGTTTCTTCTGGACCTCGGCAAGCGTCGGGTTCTGGATGCCGGCTGCGGTGTGGGCAGCATGGGGGAAGTCCTCCGGGAACGCTGCAGCCATTACGTCGGCGTGGATGTGAATCACCACGTCCTTCGCTTCTCGGCCCCGGCGGCCCGGAGATCGTACCTTCAAGCCAGCGGTCTGTCGCTCCCCTTCGTGGAGCGTTCATTCGATTGCATCTTTGCTTTCGACGTCCTGGAGCACCTCCCAGGAGGACTCCCGGACCAGGTTCGTTTCCTGACCGAGTTGCGGCGCGTCCTCAGACCCATGGGGACCATTCTCTTCACGACTCCCAACTTCTGGTATCCCTACGACGCCCATTCCCGCAGCTACTTCGCGCATTATCTTCCGGTGCGGCTGGCCGACTGGATCCATCGGCGCCGCCATCCTGCTTTCCTGAAGGAGCACGGATCGACCGCCGACATTCCCCTGCTCACTCCTCGCCGTCTCCGGAAGTGCATCGACGCCAGCGGTCTCGCCCTGTTGCACGAGCTGCCCTGCTGCCTGGATCGCGACCAGCTGTCCCAGCTCTCACCGCTGAAATCCATCCCCGCCTATCTGGGCTTGGGATGGTACCCCCATGCCGAGTTCTGGGGCATCCTCTGCCGTCCCGGGGCCCGTTCCGGACTGCGTCTGAAGCTCAAGACCCGGCTGGTTCAGTTGGACGGGGACTCTTCCCAGGTCGTGTGGCAGGACTTCGAATCGAGGATCGACTTCGCGCGGAAATCCTTTTCCCATCAGTTGGACCGGGGCTGGTACGCCCACGAGCCGGGCCCCCCGGGTTATCGGTGGATCGCGGGGGAAGCCGTCTGCTATCTCCAGCTCGGCGGACCCGTCTCGCGCCTCCGGATTCGAGGCTTCAGTCCTCAGGGGAATCGCATCCGGTTCCGGGTCGACGAGATTTGTGTGGGCGAACATCCGATGCGCCCGAAAAGCAGCTTCGATCTCACTTTTTTCCTTCCTTTCAAACCACCTGAGGACAGAATGGTAAGGGTTCTTCTCAGCTGTGACCGGACCTATCGCCTGGAACAATCAGACGACCGGAGGGACCTGGGAGCCGTCGTCTCGTCCCTGGAACTGTTGCCATGATCGTCAACTTCCTCTTGTGGCTGGGCCTGTTGCCCGTGCAGTTGGGATTGGGACTGCTGCTGATCCTCACGGAGCTGGCGCGGCATCTGGGGCTGAGATCGGTCCGGCGCCCGGGACAGACGGACTCGCCACCGGACTCCGGAGACTGCTCCATCGTCGTGCTCAACCACAACGGAAAGGCATTGCTGCAGGAGAGTCTTCCCGCGCTGGAACGAGCCGTGGCCTACACGGAGAAACCTCATGAGGTGATCCTGGTGGACAACGGAAGTTCGGATGGCAGCGTCTCCTGGGTCAGGAATCATCTGCCCCGAATCCGCATCCTGGAGCTGGACTCCAATTTGGGGTTCGGTGAAGGCAACAACCACGGGGTGTCCCTGGCGCGGCACGAAATCGTGGTTCTCCTGAACAACGACATGGTGGTCGAAGAGGATTTCCTTCAGCCTCTGCTGGATCCTTTTTCCGACGAGCAGGTATTCGCCGTTTCCAGCCAGATCCACTTCCCGCCGGAAAAACGACGGGAAGAAACGGGAAACACCCAGGCCCGGATGCACCGGGGATTCCTCCATCTGTCCCATGAGCCGCTGAGAAAATCCCACCGGACCCGGAAAACCCTTCCGGTCTTCTGGGCGGGCGGGGGCTCCTCGGCGTTCCGCCGCTCCCGGTTTCTGGAACTGGGCGGATTCTCCCGAATCTTCTCTCCCGCCTATCTGGAAGACACGGACCTGAGCTATCGGGCCTGGCGGCGGGGCTGGACCGTCCTCCTGGCGGCCGAGAGCCGGGTCCTCCACCGCCACCGGAGCACCAGTTCCCGGCTCTACTCACCCGCGTTTCTGACGCGACTCCTGGGCGAGCGGAAACTGTGGTACCTGTGGAAGAACTTCCAGCTCCGGACCCTCCTGCCCCAGATCCTGCTCTATCCCTGGCATCTGGGAAAAGAGTTGAGCCCGGGAGAGTATCTCCGGGCTTTCAGACGGCTTCCGGAAATCCTGAGGCTCCGTTGGCGCGAACCGCGCCGGCGGCAATCGGACCGCGCCCTCATGGACGCTTGCCGAAGACCCTTGACCTACCTGCATCGGAGGGTCGAACGCTCCGCCCGGTCCGACTCGCCTCCGGACTTTCTCAAGGTACTGGTGGTCAGCGCCTATCTCCCGGTTCTGGGACGCCACGGAGGAGCCGGCCGCGTCTTCCAGTTCCTCAGCCGCGTCTCGGCACGGCACCAGATTCATCTGATCTCGTTCGTGGAGAGTGATGACGAGTCCGAGGGCGTCGATCAGTTGCGCCCCTATTGCACGAGGTTGGAGTTGGTTCCCCGGAGAGATTTCGATCCGGTCTCCCCCTATCCCTATGAACCCTTCGAGGAATTCAACTGCCCCGATTTCCGCCGCCGATTCGAAATGGTTCTGGAAGAGGAGGAATTCGACCTGGTTCACTACGAATGGCCCCAGATGGCCCAGTACGACGATCTGGTTCCGGTCCGGGTGCCCAGGATCCTCACGGAGATGGAAGTCAACTATGCCGCCCACTACAGCCGCGTTCGCCTGGCCGCCAATTTCTTTTCCAGAGTCAAGAGACACTACGATACGCTGCAGACCCTTTTCCGGGAGGTGGGGCTGTGCCGCCGCATGGACCAAGTGGTTTGCGTCACTTCCGTCGACCGCACCTACCTGGAAGGATTCTTGCCGGGAGCGAGACTGAAGATCTTGCCCACGGGCGTCGATACCTCCTACTTCATTCCCGGGAATGGCAAAGTCGAGCCCAACAGCGTTCTCTACGTCGGCGCCTTTCGACATGAACCGAACGTGGACGCCATGCTGTTTTTCGTCAACCAGGTTCTGCCACTGCTGCTGGAGGAAATTCGGGAGACACACCTCTATATCGCAGGGTCCTCTCCCACACCGGAGATCCTGGCCATGGACGACCACCCGGCCATCACCGTCACCGGATTCGTGCCCGACCTGAGGGAATATTATGCCCGCGCCCAGGTCGTGGTGGTTCCCGTTCGTACCGGGGTCGGGATACGAGGCAAGGTCCTCGAAGCCTGGGCCTGCGGCAAGCCGGTCGTGGGGACTCCCCTCGCCTTCCAGGGAATTCGCGCCGTCCACGGGCGGAACGCCCTCGTTGCCGACAACCCCAAGGAGTTCGCCCTTTGGATCCCGGCTCTGATGAGGAACCCGGCGTTCACGGCTCATTTGGCGGAATCAGGCCGCCGCACCGTGACCGAACACTACGATTGGGAACCAATGGCTGAACGTCTGGCAGACCTCTACGAGGAAACTGCGCGATTCAAGAAGAGTGGGAACTGAGAGGGAAGATACCGGAACCAGGCGGAGACCGGGTTCGCCACTGACTCCTAATTGAAGGGGTCAGGAGAGGAATGGAAGTGAGTGAGTTTCCATTCTCCGTTCTCCCGCTGATAGATCTCGGTCCAACGGCCCGTCTCCCGCTGGAGCCGTCCCTTGGCCTGATAGGCCATCAAGTACTGGGAAGTGATCCATCCGACGTCACCGCTGAACTCGATCTGGATATTGTCGGTAAGCAACGTGATTTCGTGGACCCGACTGAAGTACTGATGGAGCGTATTTTCGAAGGTCTTGAAATCGGAGAAGCGGGGAGGCGGCACCTTCTCGAATACCACCGCCTGTTCGGCATAAACGCCCCTCAACGTCAGCATGTCCTTCTGCTGCCAGCCACTGACATGCTGCCGATGCATATTCAATAGAAGTTCTCTTGGATTATTACGCATAAAGTACTTGCAATAATACCATAATTTCTGACTTATGCCTAGTTTTCCGGGCTCGGCGCGCCCGCGGACCTTGGTTTTTGGGCAATCTCACCGGATAGAATCCATATCAGCCCGTGAAAAAAGTCGTCACGGCATTCGACCGGTGCTGCGTGAGGCTTTCACCACGGACTGAATCAGAGACCCACCTCCAGCGCTTCCAGAACTCTAGCGGCCATGGCCCGTGTCCCCATGGCACCCTCGCCAGCCGACACCAGATCGGCCGTCCGGTGGCCCTGCAGCAGGCAGGTCTCCACCGCCGCATCGATCCGGCGGGCGATGTCCTCCCTTCCCAGCGAATAACGAAACATCAGCGCCACGCTGGAAATGGCGGCGAGGGGGTTCGCCTGCCCCCGTCCGGCGATGTCCGGCGCCGTTCCATGGACCGGTTCGTAGAGCCCCTTCCGGACACCCTCGGCCGGAGCTCCCAGACTGGCGGACGGCAACAGACCGATGGACCCGGCCAGCACGGCCGCCTCATCACTGAGGATGTCCCCGAACAGGTTGGTGGACAGGAGCACGTCGAAATGCCGGGGCCGCGAGATCAACTGCATGGAACAGTTGTCCACCAGCATGTGCTCCAATTCCACGCCGGGGTATTCCAGTGCGACCTCCTCCACCACCGTACGCCAGAGCAGCGAGCTCTCCATGACGTTGGATTTGTCCACGCTGGTGACCAGGCGACTCCGTTCTCCGGCCAGTTGGAAGGCGACCCGGGCGATCCGTTCGATCTCGTAGTCGTGGTAGATCTCCATGTTATAGGCGCACCTGACGCCGGAACGACGCTCGGTGCCCCGAGGTTCGCCGAAATAGATCCCGCCCGTGAGCTCTCGAACGATCATTATGTCGACGTTTTCGATGATGGATTTCTTGAACGGCGAAGTATCCAACAGAGACGGATGGGTCTTTACGGGCCGAAGATTGGTGTACAACCCCAACTCCTTGCGCAGCCGAAGCAGGGCTTGTTCCGGGCGCATGCGGGCGGGATTCGAGTCGAACCGGGAATCCCCTGCGGCCCCGACCAGGATGGCGTCCGCTTCTCTGCAGGCGGCGAGCACGAAATCGGGCAGGGGGTCGCCGTAGCGCTCCAGGGCGGTGCCTCCGGCCGGGAAGGTCCGAACCTCCAGTTCGAGTCCGTGGTGCCGTCCGCACCACTTCAGCACCTCGACGGCCGCAGCGATCACCTCCGGACCGATACCGTCCCCCGGCAGCGCAACGATCACGTGGGTCATGGTTCCTCTTCTCCCGCTGGCTCCCCCGGAACGAAGGGAGACTACCATAGCAGCCCGTGGCAAAAGTCATCACGGCATTCGACCGTCCCTGCATCCCGGCGGACGGCGTTGCGATTCGGGCACATACTCCCGGTATGCACCCGAATCGCGCCTTGTCCGGCGGGCGCAGGAACGGTCTCGGTGCTCGCGGGACTTTCACCACGGACTGATAGGCCCCTGCACCAGCGTCCCGGCAGGCCGACTCCCTTCCGGCGGGTGCTATACTGTGGCGTCTTCGGCCGGATTTCCTGCTCCGGCCGGCAGCGATCGGCAACTGAGGCGGGGTTGAACAGACTAGAATCATGGCGGCCAAGACGACACCGGTGATCAGCCGCGCAATGGAAGATTACCTCAAGGCCATCTACCAGTTGGCCGCCGGAGACTCGCCGGTCACGACCTCCAGAGTCGCCGCCGCCATGTCTTGCAGGCCGGCCAGCGTGACCAACATGGTCCAGCGGCTTTCCGACCTCAAGCTGGTGGAATACCAGCGCTACAAGGGAGTCCGTCTGACCCCGGCCGGAATCCGGATCGCACTCGAGATCATCCGGCATCACCGGCTGCTGGAGCTGTACCTGTCCGAAGTTCTGGGTTACACCTGGGACAAGGTGCACGAGGAAGCGGAAGTCCTGGAGCATGTCATCTCCGAGGAGTTCGAGGAAAAGATCGATCAGGCTCTGGGGTACCCCAGTAAGGACCCCCACGGCGATCCCATTCCCACCAAGAAAGGCGAGATCGACCCGGAACGCCTGGGAAGGCTCTGGGATATGGTCGCCGGACAGGAAACCAAGGTGCGGCGGGTCAGCGACAGAGACCCCAAGGTCCTGCGCCATCTGGCCTCCATCGGCATCTTCCCCGACGTCAAGCTGGATCTGGTGAGGCGCGATCCCTTCAACGGACCCGTCTATGTCCGGGTCAATGGAGTCGAGCACGGACTCAGCGAGGAGCTGGCCCGCCAGATCTTCGTCAGCCTGCCATGAGGGTGCCGCTCACTCCCCTGCGGTTTCTGTATCGGGCCAGGGACCAATTCGGGGCCAAGGTCGGCATCGTCGACGGCGGGCGAAGCTGGACCTACCGGGATTTTTCCCGGCGCTGTCATCGACTCGCCGCCATCCTCTCGCCCTGGCGGCTTCCCGCCGGCTCCCGGGTGGCTCTGCTCTCCTACAACCAGCACCCGCTCCTGGAGGCCTACTACGGAGTCCCCCTGGCCGGCTGTATCCTCCTTCCTCTGAATACCCGGCTCCGGGCCGGCGACTTCCGCCAGATCCTGAACCACGCGGAAGCTCGGGTCCTCATATTCCATCCGGACTTTCTCCCCATCGTCGAGGAGATTCGTCAAGATCTCCACAGCGTCCGGCGTTTCCTGGTTCTGGAGCCCGGTCCCTCCCGCGACTGGATCGAACCGATTTCCTACGCGGACCTGATGGAGACCGGCGAGAGCGCGCCGGACCGGGACATCGCCGAGGTCGACGAGGAGGACGTCGCCGAGTTGTTCTATACCTCCGGCACCACGGCTCTTCCCAAGGGGGTGATGCTCACCCATCGCAACCTCTACCTTCACGCCCTGGAGGTGTCCCTGGCGCTGGGGATCCGGGAAGAGGACACCCAACTGCACACCATCCCCCTGTTCCACGTCAACGGTTGGGGAACGCCCCAGTTCCTGACCTGTCTGGGAGGGCGCCACGTCCTCATGAAACGCTTTCATCCCGGAGACGCGTTTCGGCTGATCCAGGAACATGGAGTCACCTTCTTTTTTCTGGTTCCGACCATGGCCAATGCGCTCCTGAACCATTCCGAACGGGATCGATTCGACACCTCCTCGGTCCGCTTGATCAATCTGGGCGGAGCCGCCGCCAATCCCGAACTCGTGGAGCAATTGGAGACGGCCTTCGGTTGCCGGTGTGTCGCCGGCTACGGTCTCACGGAATGTTCGCCCGTGGTGACGCTCTCATTTCCAAAGAGCCATCTTGCAGTCCGGGGCGAGCGCCGCCTGGCCCTCCAGTCCATGACCGGCTACCCCATCCCCGGCGTGGAGCTGGCGCTGCTGGACCAGCAGGGTCGTTCCCTTCCCTGGAACGGCAGCGATCTGGGGGAGATCGCAATCCGGGGAGATGGTGTCATGAAGGGCTATTGGGGACAGACGGAGAAGGAAGCGACGGCCGGGAACTGGCTGCGGACCGGCGATCTGGCCACCATCGACCCGGACGGCTACGTTCAGATCATCGATCGCAAGAAGGACATCATCGTCAGCGGCGGCGAGAATATCTCCAGTCTGGAGGTGGAAAGGGCGCTTCTTACCCATCCCGGCGTCCTGGAGTGCGCCGTGATTCCGGTTCCCGACGCGCACTGGGGAGAGATCCCCAAGGCGGTGGTCGTGCCCAGAACTCCGGGCTGCGTCACCGGGAAGGAACTCGTCTCCTACTGCCGGCGCCGCCTGGCCTCCTTCAAGGTGCCCCGGATCGTCGAACTCGTGTCCGACCTGCCCAAGGGCGGAACCGGCAAGATTCTGAAGAGGGAGCTCAGGAAACGGGGCTGAAGTCACCTTAGCCGCGCCGCGGCAGGTTCGCTCGGACGGACCTCTCAGTCCGAATGGGCCAGATTCTCCAGATATTTCTCGGCGTCGATGGCCGCCCGGCAACCCGCCCCGGCGGCGGTGACCGCCTGCCGGTAGACATGGTCGTGGATGTCCCCGGCCGCGAAGACCCCCTCGACGCTGGTCCGGGAGCCGCCGTGGACGGAGATGTAGCCGCCGTGGGTCTTCACCTGGTCTCGAAAGGCCTCGGAGTTGGGAGTGTGACCGATGGCGACGAACACTCCTTCCATGGGGACCTGACTCTCCTCGCCGGTCTTCAGGTTTCGGACCCGGATCGACTCGACCCGTTTCTTTTCCGGATCCAGGATATCGGTCACGACCGTGTCCCAGAGGAAATTGATCTTGGGATGGCTCAGGGCGCGGGCCGCCATGATCTTGGACGCTCTCAGCTCGTCCCGCCGGTGGATGATGGTGACGCTGTCGGCAAATTTGGTGAGGAATAGAGACTCCTCCATGGCGCTGTCGCCCCCGCCGATCACGGCCACGCGCTGACCCCGGAAGAAGAAGCCGTCACAGGTCGCGCAGGTCGAGACGCCGTAGCCGATGAGCCGTTTTTCCGACTCCAGTCCCAGGAGCCGGGCCGACGCGCCCGAGGCGATGATCAAGGAGAGGGTCCGATAGCTGGCCGCTGCGGTTCGAACCGTGAAGGGATGGTTCAAATCCGCCTCGACCACCGTCTCCATCCGGTATTCGGCCCCGAAGCGCTGGGCCTGCTCCTTCATTCTCTGCACCAACTCCGGACCGTCGATCCCATCGGGAAAGCCAGGGTAGTTCTCGACCAGAGTGGTCAGCGAGAGCTGCCCTCCCGGTTCGTGCCCTTCCAGCACCAGCGGAGACAAGTTGGCTCTGGCAGCATAGATGGCGGCCGTCGAACCGGCGCAGCCCGAACCCAGAATGATCACCTTGTACACGGAATCGCCCCTCCCTCGCTCATCCGGCGAATTAGTTCATCAATGTTCCATGCCCCAGCCGCGGCCCCTTGAAACGGGACACCAGCTTGAGCGCGGGGTACGATAAAGTAACGGATGGCGCCACGGCTTGGCAACGGAGGGTCGGCGCCCGGCGGTGGTTCCGGCTGGCCCAATCGAGTTGGGCCAGGGCCATTCAGGTAAGGGCTGAAGCGATGTTCGATCAGGATTGGATGGCTCCTCTGGACACGCTGATCAGAGCTTGACCGAACTGTCGGTCGAGCGAATCTCGTGGGCGCTGCTGATCGCGTCGCTCGGACTCGTGTCGGGCCGTCTCGTCGACAAGGTGGTCACCAAGCTGCTCTACCGGTTGACCCAGCGCACCAAGACCGAGCTGGATGACCTCATCGTCGAGCAGCTCCACCGTCCCGTGATGCGGAGCACGGTTCTCCTCGGTTTCTACATTGCGCTTAAGGTATCCGGCCTGCACGACCAGGTGGCGAATCTCCTGGCTCACTTGATCCAGACCATTGCCGTCCTGATCTGGCTGTTTGCGGCGATGCCGCTGGCCGGACTCGTCTTCCGATGGATGAGCCAACATCAGACCCGGTTTCGGGCGATCCAACCGGCAAGCCTTCCCCTGTTTACCATCGGAAGCCAGGTCGTGCTCGTCAGCGCCGCCGTCTATGTGGGAATGCAGGCCTGGGAGATCGACATCGCGGCCTGGGTGGCTTCGGCTGGAATCCTGGGCCTGGCCGTCGGCTTCGCCGCGCGCGACACCCTGGCCAATCTCTTCGCGGGCGTCTCCATTCTTGCCGACGCCCCCTACAAGATCGGCGACTACATCGTGCTCATCGACGGGAACAAACGGGGCATGGTGACGCAGATCGGACTTCGCAGCACCCGCATCCTGACGCGTGACGACATCGAGATCACGATTCCCAACGCCGCCATCGCCAATTCGACTCTTGTCAACGAGAGCGGGTGGGCCCTCGATTCGCCAGCGAGTTCGCCTGCGGGTCTCCGTGGCCTATGGATCGGACGTGGACCAGGTACGCGACCTGCTCCTGGCCGTGGGCTCAGGACGAACCCATGGTCCGCGCCGAACCCACCCCCTCGGGTGCGGTTCCGCGAGTTCGGAGACTCGGGATTGATCTTCGAGCTCCTCTGCTGGATTGCGGAAGCGGAGCTGCAGGGCAGGGCCATCGACGCCCTCCACACCCGGAGCCTACAAGGCCCTGTGGCGACGCCGGAATCGAGATTCCCGTTTCCCCAGCGCGACGTCAATATCAGACCGTCCCCGTGAAGGTCTCCGGGAAACCGGCCTCACCATCAGCGGCCTGCTCTGGTTCGGACCGAAGTGGGCGCCCCAGACCGAAGAGGGCTGGGGGTCAGATCGAATCGAGCTCGGAGAGCTTGACCGGCCGGCCCTTCCCGGGCCGACAGATCCGCCGCGAACACCACCTTGTGACTCTCCCACGCCTCCCGGACCCCCGTCAGTGGCATGGCCCGGCCCTCCCGCACGCTGTCCACGAAGGCCTGGAACTGGGGCTCGTAAGGATGGTGGCTCACATCTCCCGAATCGATCAGCTGAGTCTCCAGAGTACTCCAGACCTCCTTGCTCAAGCCCTTGAGTTTCGCGCTGTAGATCCGGTTGTCCAGAAGGCTTCCTTCACTTCCCACCAGGTGGATATGGAAGTAGTAGGGCTGGAGACAATCCACTACCGAGGCGACCTTGCCCAACCGCCGTCCTCGAACTTGAGGAGGGTGACACTGGTGGTGTCGTACTCGTAGGGAGAAAAAATGGCGTTGGAAGAACGAGTCCGTGGGACACCACCTCCTCGACCCGGCCTCCCATGAACATAGCAGCCCGTCCCAGGCGTGGCAACCGGCCGTGAGCAAGCTGCTGCCGGCGTACCTCTTCTTGACGTCCACGCGACTGGCCGTACCAGGGTCCGATCCCGTGATAGTAGTCCACTTCCCCGTAGTGGACCCGGCCCAGGAGACCTTCCGACAGACAGGACCGGATCATGGTGAAATGCTCGCTGAAACGGCATTCGAAGCAGACACAGACCCCGACGCCGGCGTCTTCGATGGCCCGCTTCATGGCTGCAAGATCCTCGACCGTCAGACAGAGGGGTTTCTCGATGATGAGATGCTTGCCGGCCTCGGCCGCCGCGATGGACTGCTCGGCATGCAGATGGTGCGGCGTGCAGATGTCCACGATGTCGATTTCAGGTCGGCCAGCATCTCCTCGTAGCTGCCGTAGACCTTCAGCGGGACACCGTAGGTGGCCTCCAGTTCCGACTCATCCAGCCGGCGCCTGGAGGAGATGCCGCTGACGCGCGCGCCCGGACACGGTCTTGAAGGTTTCGATGTGGGCTCCCGCCACCCATCCCAGTCCCACGATTCCGACGTTCAATTCGCTCATTTTCACTTCCTCCTGGTCTGATGGGATCGAATCCGCTCCGATGACGCCTGCTCCATTGAAGTCCGCGCCTCAGGGTGCAAGAGATTGGGCGATATCTGCTATATTTGGACCTTAAACCGGAAAATACAACGGATAGCGTTGCAAAAGACTCCCCGATAGCGGAACTGTGGAGACGCGGAAGCCCACCCTTCAGATGACGACACCGGGAATCTTCAACCAGAAACCGCCACGCTCCGCCAGCCGGTCAGCCGGGATCGGACTCCTCCCGATCTTGGGAATCCTGGCCGGGTTGACCGCCCTGACACTCGCCGGCCTCTACGTCAAAGACCGCTTCGAGACACTGGAGGAGCGGATCTCGGTGAATCGTGAGTACCTCCACGCCGAGCGGGAGGAATTGAAACGCCTCAGCTCACGGTTGCTGGGCCTCAGCGGCGACTCCCAGCGATTGGAGGGGGAGCTGGAGCAGGAGGATCAGAAGCTTCGGAACGCCGTCAGGTCCAGCTTTCAGCAGGCTCGGAAGAGAATCGAGGAAAGCCGCGGGGATATCGAGAAACTGGGTGCCGCCTTGGAGGCTCTGGCCGATACGGTGGAACAACTGAACCAAAGCCACCAGGACGCCGTGGCGCAGTCCCAGACTCGGCACACGGAAGCCGAGAAGAATACGGAGTCCAACCGCGCGGCGGTCGGGACCGTCAGGACCAATGTGGAACAGATCCGGGGCCGGTTGCGAACCCACCTCGAACGGCTGAACCGGCTGGGCAAGACGCTGGAGGGTCTGACCGCCCAGTTGCAGTCCGTAGAAGAATCCAGCAAGAGTACTCTCGTCTCTTTGGAATCCAACCTTCAGGCCTTGTCGGAACGGGTCAGTCTGGCCCTCAACGACTTCCGGGCCCGCCTGGACGACCTGTCCGCCAAATTGGACCGGTTGGGCGGCCAGGAGGTCTTCTAGCCCGCCGATCTCGCCGCCCCTCAATCGATCGTCACCCACTCCAGGTTCTGGGCGGAAAGAAGAACCGCTTCCTGGGTTTTCTGGGTGGCCAGCGCCTCCCGGAAGTTGGGGTGGGTCCCCTCGCCCGATTCCAAACCCTTCAAGAAATCAGCCAAGGCGTTGATGAAGGTGTGCTCGTAGCCGATCACGCAGCCCGGAACCCACCAGTTCTTCATGTAGGGGTGTTCAGAAGCCGTCACCAGGATGGTGCGCCAACCCTGGAGGTGGGACGGGTCGTCATGATTGAAGTACTGGAGCTGGTGCATGTTCTCCAGGTCGAAGTAGAGCGATCCCTTCTCCCCGTTGATCTCGAACGAGTTCTTGTTCTTGCGTCCGCGAGCGTAACGGGTGGCTTCGAAGGTCCCGTTGGACCCATTGGAAAAGCGGGCCATGAAGGTGCAGACGTCGTCGATCTCGACGGCCTTCCGCTCTGTCGGGCTTCCCTGCACCGGGCGCTCCTTGACGAAGATCTCCGTCATTCCAGAGACCGACTCGACAGGGCCATTGAGCCAGATCGCGGTGTCGATGCTGTGGCTCGCCAGATCTCCTGAGACGCCGGCCCCGGCGACTTCCTTTTCCAAGCGCCAGAGAGTAGGGCCTCCCAGCGGCACGTCTTCCGATATGGTCCAGTCCTGCAGGTAGGTGGAACGATAGTGGAAGATCCGTCCCAGGCGATCCTCGTCGATCATCTGCCGGGCCAAGCTGATGGCCGGAACCCTGCGATAGTTGAACCAGACCATGTTGGCGACCCCCGCCGCCTCCACGGCCTCCACCATCTCCACGGCCTCATCCACATCGATGGCCAGAGGTTTCTCGCACAGCACCATCTTTCCCCGGCTCGCGGCGGCCAGAGCGATCTCATGGTGGGTGTTGTTGGGACTGCAGATGTCGATGACGTCGATGTCGTCCCGCTCTACCAGACGCCGCCAGTCCGTCTCCGTAGATTCCCAGCCCCAATTGCGGGCGAATGGCTCCAACTTGTGCGCGTTCCGGGCTGCCACCGCCTTGAGGACTGGGGCATGGTCCAGATCGAAAAACTGGCTGACCTTTCGGTAAGCGTTGGAGTGGGCTCGACCCATGAAGCCGTAGCCGATCATTCCTACGTTCAGAGTCTTTGTTGCCATGACCTCTCTCCGGATCCGTTCCGAGGCCGGCTCGCTCATCCCACCGACTTGACGAGCCGATGTCCTCAATCTGTCATGTAGAGAGAGTACGCCCGCACCGATCTGGGCCGCAAGCCCGCGGCGGGTGGCGGCACGGCTACGACGGGTGGGATAATCGGGACCGTCACCAGCATGGGAGGTATCGCGAACATGCGTGTGGGAATGAATCTGCTCCTCTGGACCACCGAAGTCGGACCGTCCCACCGGGACCTGCTCAAGCAGCTTCGAGACTGGGGCTTCGACGGCGTCGAGATCCCCATTTTTTCACCGCAGCCACAGCGCGCACGGGAACTCGGCCTGCTCCTGGACGATCTGGGACTGGAGCGCACCGCCGTCACCGTCGTCCCGCCGGAGGCCAATCCCATTCACCCGGATCCGTCCGTCCGGACCAAGGCCCATGACTACTTGAAGTCGGTCGTGGAGGCTTGCCATCTGGCCGGGATCCGTCTCCTCGCTGGCCCGTTTCACTCCCCCGTCGGTCTCCTGACGGGCCGGAGCCGCACCCAGGAGGAATGGCGATGGGCTTTGGAGATCCTCCAACAGACGGCGGATCTGGCCCGGTCCGCCCGGATCACGCTGGCGCTGGAATTCCTGAACCGGTTCGAATCCTATTTCCTGAACTGCGCCAAGGACACCGTCGAGTTCACGGCAGAGGCCGATCGGCCCAATCTGGGGATTCTGTACGACACCTACCACGCCCATCTGGAGGAAAAAAACGTCCGCGCGGCGATTCGCACCTGTGCGGGCGCCCTTCGCCACGTCCACATCAGCGAGAACGACCGGGCGACCCCCGGCGAGGGTCAGGTCCGTTGGAGGGAGACCTTCGACACTCTCAAGGACATCGGGTATGCGGACTGGCTGGTCATCGAGGCCTTCGGACAAGCGTTGCCGGAACTGGCCGCCGCCACCTGCATCTGGCGCCGCATGTTCCCGTCAGAAGAGCACCTGGCGCGGCACGGACTGGAATGGGTCCGCTCCAATTGGGACTGATTTCCGTCTTGGGAGGGGCAACCGGGGGGGACTTCCAATCTTCCCGGGGAAAAAGGGCAATCTTCCGGAAAAAGGGGACAGTCTATTTTTCCGGGACGAGTTGCGCCGGATGTCGGGAGAGCTTCCCGGGCCTTCAGAACCCTGAGGCGCGGCCCGCGCTCAGCCGTCAAGGGGCCCTCAAAACTCAAACAAAAAAGGGGACAGTCTGTTTTTCCGGGACGCTTCCGCTTGACCCTTTCAGGAGGACATGGACCATGAAAATCACCGACGTCAAGGCTTACGTGGTCAAGCCCAGGTATCCGGACAAAGCCGGAACCTTCGAGGGGGACTGGACCTTCGTCCGCATCGACACCAACGAAGGCATCCATGGCTGGGGCGAGGCCAGCAACTCTCCTGGCGGCGGCGGCTTCCTGAGCGCCCGGACCATCGAGCTGCTGCGCCAAAGCCTCGTGGGGCAGGACCCTTTTGAGAGCGAGAGGTTGTGGCAGCAGAACTACCGGCGCTTCACCTACCTGGGGGCGCAGGGCCTGCCGACCGTGGCCCTGAGCGGTGTGGACATCGCCCTGTGGGATATCAAGGGGAAGGCCCTGGGCCGCCCGGTCTACGACCTGCTGGGCGGCAAGCTGCGCGACAGCATCCGACTCTACGCCAACGGTTGGTTCTTCGGCTGCCACACCCCCGGGCAATATGGCGCGGCCGCCAAAGCCACCGTCGAGGCCGGCCATCAAGCCCTCAAGCTGGATCCCTTCCTGGAGATGCTGCCCTTCCACACCGGCTATCTCTCCGGCCAGATTTCAGCCGAAGGGGAGGACCTGGGCTGCGCCATCGTGCAGGCAGTTCGGGAAGCCGTGGGAGACAAAGTGGAAATACTGATCGACGCCCACGGCCACTACAACGTGCCGACGGCCATCCGCTTGGCCAACCGCCTCTACGAGGAGTCGCAGATCGCCTGGTTCGAGGAGCCGGTGCCTCCCGAAAGCATCGATGCCCTGCGGGCAGTCCGAGAGCAGGTGGCGCCTTCCATTTGCGTGGGCGAACGCCTCTTCACCCGTTTCGACTTCCTGCCCATCCTGCAGCAGGGGCTGGCCGACTATCTGATGCCCGACGTGCTCTGGACTGGAGGCATCACCGAGCTGCGCAAGATCTCCAGCCTGGCCGAAGCCTATTACGTCCCCATGAGCCCCCACAACGCCATGGGGCCGCTACAGATCGTGGCCGGCTCCCACGTGATGATGAACACGCCCAACTTCTACCGGCTGGAACACAGCACCTCCTTCATCGAAGCCTACAACCGGCTGACGACCGAGCCCATGAACTTCCACGGCGGGGAGTTCAGCCTGAGCGGAAAACCCGGCCTGGGCGTGGATTTCGACATGGACGCCCTCCACTCCCATCTGCACCCGGATTCGGCTTAACCTGCATTTCTCACCGGGGGGCGTGATGATGACGGGGGAAAAAAGGGACGCGGGGAAAAAGGGGACAGTCTATTTTTCCGGGACGGAAGACAGGGACGGAAGACACAGGGCAGACCACAAAGGTGTCGGCTCCTTCGCCTGCAAAGACAACTGAGGTGGTCACTTGGTCAAGTTTCCTCGGATGCTTCCGGAAACGCGAGATTTGCTGATTTTCTTGAGTTTCCTTCGCCTTTCTCAGTTCTGAATCGTTGTGGTCATCAGAGGTGCGAACCTATCCGCGCCGCGCCGAGTCCGAGTCGTTAACCGAGGATCGTGGCCATGGCCCGAACCGCACGACACAAAAGCACAGAAGCCGCCTTCTATCACCTCACCAATCGAGTCGCCGGCCGGGCCGATTGGTTCCCCTTTAAAAACCACCAAGCCGGTCGCAAACTCCTGGACATGATGTTGTTCTATGTCAATGCCTACCGCTGTCGTTTGGCCGCGTTCCAGATCATGGGGAATCATTTCCACTTCATCGTCCATTTTGAGAAACTCCGCCCCCTGTCCCGCGACGAGTTGATGAAGAGCGCCCACAAACTTTATGGACGACATGCAGAGAAGAAAACCGCCGATTGGACCGTCGCCCAATGGAAGGCTTTCAACCAGCGTCTCTTTGACGTGTCGAAACTGATGCAGAACGTGGACGGGCTGTATGCCGTGTGGTTCAACCACCAGTTTCGACGGCGAGGCCATTTTTGGAGTGAACGTTTCAAGAACCCGGAACTATTGGGAACCGAAGCGGTCCAAGACGCCATTCTTTACGTGGAACTCAACGCCGTCCGAGCCGGACTGGTCAAGCGGCCCGAGCAATGGAAGTGGGGCTCAGCCCGCTGGAGACTCACCGGCAAGGATCACGACCTGATTCCATTGGAGGAACTGTTCCCCTCGGATCCCGGAACCGACGTGTACAGGAGTTACCGGGCTCGCTTGTACTATCGAGGAGCCGTCCCCACCCGGGAGAACCAAGCCGCAATCCCCCGGTGGATCCTCCATCAGGAGCAGCGACGTGGATTTACCCGTGCCGGAGCCTTTCGCCGTCGTTTGCGATTTCTGACGGACGGATTGGCCGTCGGGCCGGCAGAGAAGGTGGCGCAGCTGCTGGCGACGTATCGGCAGCAAGGTCGCTACCGACGTCGCCGACACCCCATCCCCCAACTGGGCGGAGTGCTGTTTTCCCTGCGGGAGCAGCGCTCGCACGCCTTCGTCTCGTAGGCTCGCCTGATCGCCGACCGTCGATTCTGCCACCTCGGCACCGAACGACCCAGATCACGGGAACCACCCAATAGACTGAATTGTCCTCTTAGTGTGTGGAAAGTCCTCCGGACTTCCATCCATTTGCCATGGGTTCACTGCTCTGCTTCCGCGCATCTCTTCTCAAGACTGTCCCTTTCTGTCCCTTTCTGTCTCGACGGCTACCACAAGGGTCGCCCCGACGAACGGTGTCCCCTAGTCGTCCCGGAAACGATCGGCCGTGTCCCGCGGCTTGTATCCCAGGTCCCGCCGAGCGTTGTCCAAAGACCGATAGTTCCACTTGTTGTCGGAGACCACGTAGTAGATCCCGAACTTCAGGTCGTCGGGCGCGTCGATGCACCGGCGGACCATCTGGGCGATGTCCGCGTGGCTGCACCAGACCGAGAAATCCCGAACCTCGTTGGGCCGGTCGTTCAAGTGGACGCGGCCGATACGGAGGCAGATCATGGACAGGCCCCACTCGTCGGAGAAGAAGCGGGCCAACGTTTCACCGAACGCCTTGCTGCATCCGTAGAGGCCATTGGGCCGAATCAGCGAGGTGTCCAGCAAGTCCCAACCGGTCGCCTCCTCGTAACGTCCCTCGACCAGGGCATCGTAGGGCGCATGGCGCTCCCACTCGCTGACGGCGGCCCCGCTGCTGGCGAAGATGACCCTCTCGACGCCCGCCGTCCGGGCCGCCTCGAACACGTTGTAGGTCCCGATGATGTTGTGCGGCAGCACGTCCTCCCAGGTGGGATCCCCCTGGGCCATGGCGGCCAGGTGGACGACGGTTTCCACTCCGTCGAAGGCGGGCCGGATGGCCTCCAGATCGGCGATGTCCGCCTGCAGGCAGCGGAATCCCTCCACCGGGCGCCGGTTCAAGGCGCTCAGTTCGTACGAATCCCCCAGGTCCCGCCCGCAGACCTGCCCGATGAGTCCACTCATACCCGTGATCAACACTCTCTTTTTTCCCATGCCCCGATTCTACCGCAGGGCATCCCGAATCCGCCTTCCGGGTTTCCCCGTCGGTTCAAATTCCCAGATCCAGACTCTATGATGGGTTGTCGTTTCGACATTGGAGAATCGGCATCCGGCAGACTAGTGTGGTGTCCCGCAAATACGAGTAGATAGACGCTCCACCTTATTGATGATCGACTGGGAGGTCGCTGCCCACACGAACGGCTTCGCCTCCTCCTCATTGTAACGCTCCGTGAACTCCTTGATCGTCCGCACCAAGTGGGTCACGTTCCGGAACGATGCGCGCTTGATCGCTCGCTGGCTGATCAGACCGAACCAGCGCTCCACCTGGTTGAGCCAGGAGGCATAGGTCGGGGTGAAGTGCAAATGGTACCGGGGTCGTCTCGCCAACCAAGCCTTGACCTTCGCGTGTCTGTGGGTCGCATAGTTGTCGACCACGAGATGGATGTCCAGCGCGGCCGGCACTTCCCGGTCGATCAGCCTCAGGAAGGCCAGGAAGTCCTGGTGGCGGTGTCGCTTCTTGCATTGGGCGAGGACCCGACCGGTGGCGATGTCCAGGGCGGCGAACAGCGTCGTCGTGCCGTGGCGAATGTAGTCGTGAGTGTACCCTTGGACGTATCCAAGACCCAGAGGCAACGTCGGCTGGGTTCGGTTCAGAGCCTGGATCTGGGATTTCTCGTCGACGCACAGCACCATCGCGTGGTCGGGCGGATTCAGGTAAAGTCCCACGATGTCCCGGACCTTCTCGATAAAGAAGGGGTCGGTGGACAACTTGAACGTCTGAGCCAGATGAGGCTTGATGCCAAAGAGCGAAAACCAGCGCTGCACGGTGGTCTTGGAGACGCCCTCGGCTTCGGCCATCAGGCGCACGGACCAGTTTTCGGCGTTGGCCGGCGTCTCTTGCAGGGCACGGTTGATCACTTCGGCGACCTTCTCGTCGTCGTAGCTGCGGGGACGACCGGGGCGGAGCTCGTCGTGCAGGCCTTGGACGCCGCGCTCGAGGAAGCGTCGACGCCACTTGCCCACCGCTTGGGGCGAGGCCCCGACCCGTTCGGCGACGGCCCGATTGGTGAGGCCCTCGGCACTGGCCAGGATCATGCGGGCTCGCAGGACCAAGCCATGGGGCAGGCTGGTCGAGCGGGCGACGCCCCGGAGCTGATCCCGTTGCTCGTCAACTGAGAGTCAAGGGAGGAAGTTTGGGTCCGCGTGGCATGGCAGTCTCCTTTCTGAAAGAGGAACCGCCTATTATCATACGCGAATTTGAGGGACACTACACTAGGAGTGCAAACATGTTTCGAAACAAAATCCTCGAGAGAATCATGAGAGGCCAGTAGGCTCTGGGCCTGTTCATGTCGGACCCTTCCGAAGAACTGGTGGAAATGGCCGGGCGCATGGGGCTGGATTTCGTCGGCTTCGACGGCCAACACTCTCCCCTCACTCCCGAACGCGTCGGCACCCTTTGCACAATCGCGGATGGGTTCGACGTCACTCCCACCATGCGGGTGCCTGATGGGAACGAGAGCACGCTCCTGTCCTACCTGGACTGGGGAATCCGCGGTATCACGGTTCCCAACATCCAGACCCGGGAAGAAGCCGAAAAACTGGTCAAGTACACCTATTTCGCACCGCTGGGCCTGCGCAGCTCCACCAGCTACCGCATGGTCATGAACCAGGAGGGAAAGGATCGCAACACCCTCTTCCAGGAAGTCAACGCCAACCTGATGATCGTCCCCCAACTGGAGAGCGTGACTTCAATCCGGAATTTGGACGATATCCTTCAGGTGGAGGGGATCGACCATTTCGGAGGCGGCCCCGAAGACATGGCCCAGTCCATGGGAATTCCGGGCCGGCACGACGATCCGAGGGTGACCCGGATCTACAAGGAGATGGAGCAGAAGGTCCATGCCGCCGGAAAGTACATGGCGGGAGACTACATCGAGTCGGTGAAAGTCTTCTGGAACGTCAAGGGCGCATTGGAGCAACTGCTTGAAAACCACGGCCGCCGCTCTCGCATGACCTGGTAGTGAAGAGCCCCACCCCGTGAAGTACGTCGTCAATCTGCCCATCGCCGGTCCTTTGGCGGCTCCCCGCAGTCTCTCGGCTCTGGCTCGAACCGCCGAGGCCACGGAGTCGACGTCATCTCCTCCAGCGAGCGCCTGGTCCTGCCCCGCTCCGTCGAGACCCGCTACCCGTACGGCACCACGGGCAAGTTTCCCGGCGGAACCGGCAGCCAGAAGAGCCTGGAGATGCTGATGACCCTGGCCTTCCTCTGCGGCCAGACCTCCCGGGTCCGCATCCTGACCTCGGTCCTGGTTCTCCCCTACCGGGATCCGATCCTGGCGGCCAAGATGCTGGCCACCCTGGACGTCCTCTCCCAGGGCCGGCTCATCGTGGGCTGCGGCGTCGGCTGGATGCGGGAGGAGTTCGAAGCCCTGGGCCTGCCGGTCCGATTCGAGGACCGGGGCCGCGCCTCGGACGAGTACCTGAGGGGCATGCAGGAACTCTGGTGTAGCGAAAACCCTGAGTTCAAAGGCAACCACGTCCGTTTCTCCGGGATCGAATTCCATCCCCAGCCGGTGCAGCGGCCTCATCCGCCCTTCTGGTTCGGCGGAGAGAGCACTGCGGCCCTCCGGCGCGTCGCCCGCTTCGGAGACGGATGGATGCCCATCGCCGGAAACCCGCGCCATCCGCTGGACGACGACGGGCAACTCGTCCGGGCGATTGAAAGACTGCGCCGAATGGTGGAGGCCGAAGGCCGGGATCCGGACCAGATCCACGTCCGGTTCGGCGGAGGATGGAACGAATCCCCGCGCCGGGGCCCGGGAGGAGAGAGACTGCCCATGAGCGGCACGGTCCGGCAGGTGGCCGGAGACATCCGCCGCTATCAGGATCTGGGAGTCGACCACATGGGAGTGGGCCTACTGACCGATGACCTGACCGAGAGCCTGGAACGGATCGAGCGCTTCATGACCAGTGTCGTGCCGTTGGTCTAGGAACTTGCGCAATTCACACTCTCAGGAAGATCCTCCGCCGGTACATCCACCAGCAGACCAGCCAGAACGTGAGCCCCACCATCACCGACTCGAGGGCAGGCTCATTGGCGGCTCCCCAGAGCTGAAAGATATTCTGCCCCAAGTGCGTCCGCAAGGTTGCCGCGGTCCAGTCGGGTAGAAGCATGCTCATCGAGTAGATCGCTATGGAGTTGGTTCCCACCACCACCAGAGGGAAGGTCCAGCGACGGATCCTGGCCACGTCAATCAGGACGTAGAGTCCTCCCAGGATCAGGCAGCACCAGCCCGTCGAAAAGATTGCCCAGGAGGGTGTCCAGATCCGCTTGACAAGTGGACAGACACCCGTCCAATCGAGGATCAGTCCTACGGTCAGACCAAGAATCCCCGCTGCCAGAAGTGTTCTGAGCTTGGTTTGGGCCGAGCGGCGCGAGCGCAGGAACCCGCCCACCATCAGGCCGAAAAGCATCGTGGCCAGGGAGGGAATGAAGTTGATGGTCGGATACCCTCCTCGGTTGTGGACGAACGGCTCCTGGCGTGGCATCTGGTTCAGCAGCCAGCCGTCAACGGCATGACCGACGTTGGCGTTCTTATGCCAGGCAGGAGACACTTCCGCCAGATGTCGCTGAGCCCACTCCGGTTGAACACCCACCTCAGGCGAGCCGCTCGGAAGCTCGACACCGGCTCCGGGATACAGGACGT
>CATOST010000025.1 GCA_951812665.1 uncultured Acidobacteriota bacterium | reverse complement strand
TATCGGTTCGGTCACCAGCGCCGTTATCTCTCCGCGTTTCAATGGACCCATCGCCCTGGGGTATGTGAGGCGGGCCTTTGCCCGACCGGGACAGATTCTTGGCGTGCAGCTGGGTCCGGAAAATCAGATCCAGGCCCGGGTTGTGGACCGCTTTGCGAGTGAGGAAGCGTGACTGAGGCGCGCGATTCGGACAAACTCACCCGAATCGCACGCATGGACCTGAGGGAGATCGAAGAGGAGTTCGTCTCCCTGGCCGACATGCAACGCCGCATCATGCCCGATCCGGGGCGGGTGACGGCCTATGCCGACTACGACATCTTCGGCATAACCCTTCCTACCGCCGTCATCGGCGGTGATTTCTACGATTTCATCAATCTGGAAGGGCGATTCGGTCTGAAGAACCGTTTTGGCGTCGTCATTGCCGATGCCGCCGGTCACGGTCTGGTGGCGGCGATGCTGATCCGGGACTTCAACACGGCCCTCTATACGGCCATCGCCTTCGAGGCGGTCTACGCCCGGGACACGACCTCTCTACTCTTTTCCAAGATCAATCGCCGCATGTTCCGGTCGTCCCGGCCCGATCAATTCATCTCCGCGTTCTACGGGGAAGTTCACATAGACGGCGTCGTCCGCTACATCAACGCCGGCCATTTCAGTCCCCTGATCCTGAAACGGGATCGAATCGAGGCCCTGGACGTGGGCGGCTTGGTCCTGGGGGCCTTGTGGACTCCACCCATCGAGTATCGGGTCGGCGAGACGCGGATGGAGCTGGGAGACGTGCTCCTTGGTTACACCGACGGCATCATCGAGACTCGAAACCGGGAGGGCAGGGAATACGGGGTCGAAGCCCTGCGAGAGCTGGCCTGGGCCAACCGGGACCGCTCCGCCAAGGAGATCTGCGACACCATCATGGCGGATGTCGTGGCCTTCGACGGCGCCGATCGACAGTACGACGATCGGACCATCGTCGCCATCAAGAAAGACCCCACCAAAGGAGTCGGTGAGGACAACCTGGACTAAGAGTGGACTGACTGGACTAAGAGTGGACTGATTCCAGCCCGGGCCGGGCTACGAGACCAGGTCCCGCACGGCCTCGACGATGGCGCGGGCGCCGATGCCGTGGTTGTCCATCAGCTCGGCTGAGGGGCCGGACCGCGGCAGGTCGGTCACGGCCAGCTTCCGGTAGCGGTACTGCTGTCCCGCCAAGGCGTCCACGACGGCATCTCCCAGGCCTCCGTCGGCGTAGTGGTCCTCGACGGTGACGATAGCTCCGGTCTCCCCTGCCGCCCGCGTCAGAGTCTCGGCATCGACCGGCTTGACGGAGTAGAGGTCGATGACCCGGATGTCGATGCCCTCATCCTGCAACTGCCGGTGCGCCTTGAGTGCTTCGTGAAGGGTGATTCCGGCAGCCACCACCGTGGCCCGGTCCGAAGGGCCGGTGCGAACCGTCTTGGACCCGCCCCGGACGAAGGCCTCCGCCGAGTCGTAGAGGCAGGCGGTCTTGGGACGGGTGGTTCGGATGTAGACGATGCCCGGAGTCTGGGAGGCCACCTCGACCAGACGCTCGGTGGCGACGGCGTCGCTGGGATAGAAGACCGTGGATCCCTGAATGGCCCGCATCATGGCCAGATCCTCCAGACCCATTTGAGACGGTCCGTCCTCGCCGATGGAGACGCCGGCATGGGAGCCGCAGAGCTTGAGGTTGCTCTGGGAGATGGCCGCCATCCGAATCAGGTCGTAGGCGCGGGTCATGAAGGCGGCGAAGGTTGAGGCGAATGGAATCTTGCCCACGGCGCCCATTCCCACTGCCGCCCCGACCATGGCCTGCTCCGCGATGAAGCACTCGAAGAACCGGTCCGGGTGACGCTCCATGAACCGTAGCGAGTAGGTGGAGTTCTTGGTATCGCCGTCCAGAGCCACCACCCGGGGATTGGCGTTTCCCAGCTTCTGCAGGCCGGTTCCGTATGCGACGCGGGTGGCCACCTGATCCTGATCGGTGTAGCCGGGAGGCTCCATCTTCGAGGTCCCGTCGACATCCGAGCGCCCGGAATCCCGATTTGAGGCCGGCAGGGCCACACGGAGAGTCGAGTCCGCCGGCACCTCCGGACCCAGCTCCTCCAGCGCCCGGTCCAGATCTGCTCCCCGGGGAATCGGTTTCCCGTGCCACCCGTCCCGGTTCTCCATGAAGGAGACTCCCTTGCCTTTGAGGGTGCGGGCGACGATGACCGACGGCTTTCCGGTCTGGTTGCACGCGTCCTGGAGTGCGCCGGCGATCTCCTCCACGTCGTGGCCGTCCACGGCCGCCGTATGCCAGCCGAAGGCTCGAAAACGGTCGCAGTAGCCGTTCACATCGTGGCCGTACATGGTGTTCTGGCTCTGGCCGTACCCGTTCACGTCCACCACGCCGATGAGATTGTCCAGTCCGTAGAATCCAGCCAGGGCGGCCGCTTCCCACACCGCTCCCTCGGCCGTTTCTCCGTCGCCCATGAGGACATAGACCCGGTTTCCCGACGGACTGCTCCTGAGGGCCAGAGCCATGCCCACGCCGATGGCCAGTCCCTGGCCCAGAGACCCGGTGCCGACGTCGACCCAGCGGCTACGGGGAGTGGGATGCCCCTCCAACTCGCTGTCGATCCGTCTCAGAGTGAGCAGTCGGTCGACCGGGAAGGCCCCGCCCTCGGCCAAGGCCGCGTAAAGGACCGGTGCGGCATGCCCCTTGGAAAGCACGAAACGGTCGTTCGCGGGATGATGCGGCCGGTTGAGGTCGAAGCGCAGGAACTGGAAGAAGATGGTGGAGACCAGATCGGCACAGGAAAAGCAGGAAGTGGGATGTCCCGAACCGGCTTCAGTGGTGGAGACCAGGGAGTGGCGCCGCAAACGGTTGGCCATCGCCTGAAGGGATCGGATTCGGTCAGGAGTGACTACAGGAGAATCTGGATTTGATGTCATGGCTGTCCTGTGAAGTCTGAATTTTCGAAACTATGGATTCGCGGTACGCCCCGGACGGCAACAGTATCTCTCCGGGGGGTGACGCCAATTTAACCCCGGCACACGGTCGGGACCAGGAAACGGGGACAAATTGACCGAGTCTTCACGACTCGGGATCGCTTGCTAGCCACCGAGGGTGATCATCTCGATCTTTCGATGATCTTCTCGATGGTAGCCGTCGGCGCGAATCTGTTGCCAGCGGCGATCGGAGAACCGGTCCTCCCGGACCGACCAGACCTGCTTCAGGAAGGAGCGGATCTCGTCGTCGGAGCAACCGCCTCGCAGGAGGCGCTTCAGGTCGTGGCCCTGGGAAGCAAACAGGCAGGTGACCATCTGCCCGTCGGCCGTCAGCCGGACCCGGCTGCAGGTGGAACAGAACGGTTCGGTCACCGACCCGATGATTCCGATCTGTCCGGCGCCGTCCAGGAAGCGGTAGTTGACGGCGGGTGCGCGGCTCTCCTCCCGTCCCACGGCCTCCAGGGGGTACCGGGATTGGATCCGATCCAGGATCTCCTGTTTGCTGACGGTCCTTTCGAGACTCCAGTCGTTGGCGTTTCCCACGTCCATGTATTCGATGAACCTGGCCTGGAGACCGTGCTCGCGCGAATACTCCACCAAGTCCAGGATCTCGTCCTCGTTGACGCCGCGGATCACGACCGTGTTGATCTTGATCGGCGCCATTCCGGTATCCCGGGCCGCCAGGATCCCTTCCAGAACGTCATCCAGCCGTCCCCGTTTGGTGATGGTCCGGAACTTTTCCGGATTCAACGTGTCCAGGCTGACGTTGATCCTACGCAGCCCCGCCCGCTTCAACGCGGAAGCGGACTGGGTCAAGGATGAGCCGTTGGTAGTAAGGCTCAGGTCCGCCAAGCCCCCAATTCCAGACAGGTCCCGAAGCAGCCGATCCAGGTCGCGGCGGACCAGGGGCTCACCTCCCGTGATCCGGATTCTCCTGACGCCCAGGTCGACGAAGAGGCGGGCCAGGCGGACGATCTCTTCGAAGGTCAGCAACTCCCGCTTCTCGATCCAGACGTACCGGTCCAGAGGCATGCAGTACCGGCAGCGGTAGTTGCAACGGTCCGTCACCGAAATTCGCAGATCCTTCATGGGTCTGCGAAATACGTCGGTCGTCTCCATGCCGCTCATTGTCAAATCCAGGACGGAGGCGTTTCAAGGAAGGCCCGAACCGGCGTCGCAGAATACGGACGGCAGATCGAAAAGCTTAGAGCGGAAACGGGTTCAGACGTGAAAAGACTCGCCACAGCCGCAGGAGCCGGAGACGTTGGGATTCTTGAATTGAAACCCGGCGGCTTGAGTCGTCTCGATGTAGTCGATCTCGGTCCCGTCCAGGTAGAGCATGCTCTGCGGATCCACGAAGACCTTGCAGCCGTCGACCTCCACGACGTCATCGCCCTCGCGGCCCTGCCGCTCCAGGTTCATGGCGTATTGGAAGCCGGAGCAGCCCCCACCCACCACCGCCACCCGGACACCGGCAAACGCCTGAGCCTGTTCCGAGATGACCTTCCGGACCTGGTTCACTGCCTTGTTCGTCAGATTAATCATGAGAATTGATCTCCTGCTTTGTGATTCTACGCGGGGGAGCCGCCGACTTCAAACCGCTTGAGGTTCAGAGCTGGAACGACACTGGGCCGAGATTCTCAGCGGGTCGCCGCCACCGGCGGCCCCACGGGCCGGGCCTAACAGTCCGTGGTGAAAGTCGCGCGAGCACCGAGACCGTTCCTGCGCCCGCCGGACAAGGCGCTTCGGAGGGAGCATACCGGGAGTATGTGACCGAGTCGCAACGCAGTCCGCCGGGATGCAGGGACGGTCGAATGCCGTGACGACTTTTGCCACCGGCTGCTAATTCCTGGACTCCAGAACCAACTGTTCCAGGACCTTTTTCAGGCGCTCCTGTTCCTCTCCGTAACCAGCCCAATTTCCCTCGCGCAAGTATATCTGACTCTGATTGAAGTGCTGCAGAGCCCGGACCATCAGAGGGCTGTCTTTTCCCGGATCGACGTCTGTAGCCAGGGAAAACTCCTGCGCGGCTGACGCCCGGTAATCTCCGGGTCTCTCGTCGGGCCAGATGGCGGCCGCGAGGGCTTCGTCCAGTGTCTCCCCGAGAGCCACGCGGTTCTCGAACACCACGATGATCCGGGTCAGCTCGGGGATCATGCTCTTTTCCGCCTGCAGGTAGAGCGGCTCGACGTAGAGCAGGGTCCCCTCGATGGGGATCACCAGCAGGTTGCCGCGAATCACCTCCGAGCCCTGCTGACTCCACAGGGTCAGGAGGGGGGAAATGGTCGGGTCCTGGTCGATGCGGGCTTCGATTTGCAGAGGTCCGTAGCGCAGCTCCTGCTTGGGAAACTGGTAGAGAACCAGGGTCCCGTAGTGTTCCCCGTCCGACCGGGCCGCCAACCAGGAGATCATGTTGTTCTTGTTGCGGGGGGTGTAGGGCACCAGCAGGATGAACTCCTCCTCCTGAGAATCGGGCAGGTTCATGATCACGTAGTAGCTCTCCATGACCTGCTCCTGGTCCCGGTAGATCTCGGTGGGGATGTCCCACATGTCTTCCTTGTTGTAGAAGACGCCGGTGTCCCGCATGTGATAGGTGCGGAACATCTCCCGCTGAACGTTGAAAAGGACCTCGGGATACCTCAGGTGCAGGCGCAGACCCTCGGGCATCGCCTCCAGGGGGCGAAATGTGGACGGGAAGATGGCGGAGTAGACCTGAATCAGGGGGTCCTCCGGGTCTGAAACGTAGAAGGTCACGTCTCCCAGATAGGCGTCGACCACCACCTTCAGGGAATTTCGCATGTAGTTGAACCCGCGGCGGGTCGGCTCCGAATAGGGATAGCGGCTGGTGGAGGTGTAGCCGTCCTGAATCCAGAAGAGGCGGCCCTCGTGGATCACCAGATAGGGATCCGGATCGAAATCCAGGCCCGGCGGTGCGATCTTGGGCACCCGGTCCTGGATGCGCCGGTGCAGCAGCACGCGGCTCTCGGGCCTGAAGTCGTCGGCGAAAAGAATCTTGTAGTTTTTCAGTTCCCAGGCGAAGAGAAGCTTTCGAACCAACGAGCCGATGCCGAGTCCGCGCTCGGCCTGGTAGGTGGTGAAGGCGTTCTGGTCGCCGAGGGGATAGTCGAACTCCTCCTGGGAGGTCTTGACGAAGACCGGATTGTCGGTCTTCTCGCCGAAGTAGATCTCGGGACGGGTGATCTCGAAGCTCCCGTTGCTCTGGGGCGGGATGTCCTTGATGAAGAACTCGGGAAGTCCCTCCGGCGTGACCTCGTTGACCGGGCTCAGGCAGAGGCCGTAGCCGTGGGTGTAGACGAAGTACTCGTTGATCCAGGTCTGGGCCTGCTCCGAGATCTTGCTGAAGTCCAGTTCCCGGGCCGACAGCATCACCTGCCGGTATTTCCCGTCGATGACGTAGCGGTCCAGGTCGACCCCTTGGAACTCGTAGTAGGAGCGGATCGATTGAAGCTGGTTGTAGGAGTCCATCAGGGGCCGCCATCCCCAGAGGCGGATGTTCCGAATCGTGGTCTCGTTGGCGGCCATCTCCTCCCGGGAGAGGTCGCCGGTCCCGGAGAAGTCGTGCACCTCGATCTTGTCCAGGTTGTAGGCCTTGCGGGTCATTCCAATGTTGTGGGCCAGATAGGGAGTCTCCATCTGCAGCTCGTTGGGTTCCACGATGAAGGTCTGAATCACCATGGGGTAGAAGTTCAGGGCCAGATACGCAGCCCCGAAGAAAACTCCCGAATAGACGGCTGTTCGAAGGTTCTTTCCGAAGATGGAGACGGCGAAGGCGACCGCGGTCAGAACGGAGACGCCGGCCAGGATCATGGTGCAGGGAAGACGGGCGTAAACGTCCGTGTACCCGGCACCGAAAATGACCCCCTCCCGGCTGTATAGAATCTCGTAACAATTGAGCCAGAAACGCCCGGCCAGCAGCAGGAATCCCGCCACGCCCAGCAGGGTCAGGTGCACTCGGGCCTCGTGGCTCAGTTTCAGGCGCTGCAGGTAGGCCAGATGACCATGGGTCACGTAGGTGATGGCAGCCGCCAGGACGGAGAGGACGACCAGAACCAGTCCCAGATGGACCAGGAAGCTCAGGACAGGAAGGGAGAAAATATAGAACGAGAGGTCCTCGGAGAAAATCGGATCCTGCAATCCCGTCGGAACCCGGTTCCAGTACTGAAGGAAGGTCAGCCACTGGCTCTGAACCACCATCCCAATCAGAACGGACAGGACCAGAATGGCGACCCAGAAGACGAATTGGGTTCCTTTCCGGGCGGTCGCCTGGAGCTCCCGACTCATCCAGTAGATGCCGTGGTGACGCCGGGCGGCCAGGTAAAGGTTCGATCCCAGGATCAGAAAGCTGACGGCGAATCCGGCCAGCCAGAAAAGGAACTTGGAAGCGAGCGTGGTCTGGAAGACTTCCAGGTAGCCCACGGCATCGAACCAGAGATAGTCGATGTAGAGGCTGATCCCTCCCGCCAGTGCACCCCAGACCGTCAGAATCAGCAGCAGGGGGATCATCGTGCGTATTCTTCCCATGGTGGCGTCACTTTACCCCAAAGGGGTGCCGGTAAGAAGGTTTCTGGAGGGAGAGTTCGCCGACTGGACGAACCCACCCTCGTCCCTCTTTTCTATTTCCTCTTTTTCTCTCTCCTCAGAATGAGTGAGACTGCCGACCCCAGGTCGTCGCGAATTCCGACCAGGGCTACCAGGGAGGAATCTCGGTCACCGGCACGTTGCGGTAGCCCAACTCCCGGTAGAGGGCCTGGACCTCGGGACTCAGAAGGTAGTTCAGATAGCGTTCGGCCCAGGGGCTGCTCTCCCGCGTCAGGACCACACCGTACCGGATCGGCACGCCGCTGATCTCGGCCATGGAATCGGGAGCCGCAGCGGTGACCCGGAGAGTGGCCTGCGAGTAGACTTCCCGATAGGGCGTTTCCCCGAGAGAGATCTGGGGCGGCAGGTCCAGAAAGGGCAGATTGTTCTGGAGCGCCGTGGACCGGTAGAGAAAAGCCAGGTCCAGGACATCGGCCCGAAGCAGCGCCGCCAGCTCGCCGGACTCAGGACAGATCCAGCGCGAATCCAGCCCATTCAGGAGCCGCCGGTAGAGACCGGGACGTTGATAGTGGATCTCGGCCAGTTTCCACACCAGGTGGGCGCAGTAACCGGGTGGGTCCCGGTCGGGATCGGCGATACCGTAGGAATAGTCCCGCTCCAAAAGGATTTCATACCAGCGCCGGTGGGAACGTCCCGAGAGCCGCGTCGCACTCAGGAATTTCGAATCCCGGGTGGCAAGCACCACGTCATTCCCCAGGAACTCGAAGGCGCGGCTCACGCGGCCGGAATCCAGGAGCCGCTCCAGCAGCCGCCGGTCCGAAATCGCCAGCAGGTCCGGGCCCGGTGCCTGGCCCGACAGCTTGCGGATGATGTCCAGCCCGGCCCCGGACTCGCCCACCACCACGACGTCCGGGTGCATGCTCTCGAACCGCTTGGAGACGGTCTCGACCAGGGGAGACAGACTCGCGGTGTGGAAAAAGGTGATGGTCTCGGTCGAACCTTGGCACCAGGCCAGGAGTGCGGTCAGGATGAGCGTTGCAATTCGGGGGACTGTCATGAACTGTGGGGCGTCTCGGCAGCTTCCGGACGTCGATTTTATGCCAGTCTCGCCGGAACATTGCAAATCGCGCGGTGTTGAGCCGCCAGCCGGCGATCGCCGCCGCAACCGTGAGACGAGTCCGGCACCAGGGCGCCCATTCCGGTGGCTCACCACAGGCTGCTATGCTGGCTCAGGTCGGATCCGATCGTCAGGAGGGGCTCCGATGGGACAAAGTGCGGCGGATCGATGGATGGAGGTCGCCTTGGAGGAGGCCCGGCAGGCCGCCCGTGAGGGAGAAGTGCCGGTCGGAGCCGTGCTGGTGGACGAGGGAGAGCTTCTGGCCCGGGACCACAACCGGAGCATCCAGAGATCCGACCCCACGGCCCACGCGGAAATCCTGGTGCTACGAAGAGCGGGCGAACTCCTGTCCAACTACCGATTGACCGGCACTCACCTCTATGTGACGTTGGAGCCCTGCGCCATGTGTGCCGGCGCCATGGTCTGGGCTCGGGTGGGACGTCTGGTCTATGCCGCGCCGGATTTGAAGTCGGGAGCCGTTTCCTCCCGGGTCGAGCTGTTGAAGCCGGGTCGGTTCAATCACGCTCCCGAGGTGGTGCCGGGCGTCCGGGAAGCCGAGGCGCGCCAGCTTCTGCAAGGCTTTTTTTCCCGCCTGAGGACGAATCGAGGCGTCGGAGAGAGCAGCCCCTCCCGGAGGACGGGACGTCCAATCCCGGGAGAGACATCGGAGGATATCCGTGCGGGTTGAGTTGGCATACGGCAGGAACGGTCTCGAGGTGGAGCTTCCCGGGGAGGGGACGACGGTTCTGGAGCCCTCGTATCTCCCGGGGGTCCGATGCGAAGAGGAGGCGCTCCGGAAAGCCTTCCGAAGCCCCATGGGCACTCTCCCCCTGAGAGAGTTGGCGCGGCCCGGCCAGACCGTCGCCATCTCGGTCTGCGATATCACACGCCCCATGCCCAGTTCCCGGGTTCTTCCCGTGCTGCTGGCCGAGTTGGAGCACGTGCCCAGCGACCGGATCTCCATCCTGGTGGCCACCGGCACCCACCGCTCCAACACCGTGGAAGAATTGGAGGACATGTTGGGAGCGGAAGTGGTCCGCAACTACCCGGTCATCAATCACCAGTCCTTCCGGCCTGAAACGCTGGGCTGCCGCGGCACCCTTTCCTCCGGGATTCCGGTTTGGCTCAACTCGATCTGGCTCGAGTCCGACGTGCGGATCACCACCGGGTTCGTGGAACCCCATTTCTTTGCCGGGTTCAGTGGCGGACCCAAGCTTGTGGCTCCGGGTCTGGCCGGGTTCGACACCATCATGAAGCTTCACAGCGCCCCTCTGATCGCCCATCCCAAAGCCACTTGGGGGATCACTCGCGGCAATCCCATTCACGACGCCATTCGTGAAATCGCAGAGCTTTCGGGCGTGGACTTCAGTCTGGACGTCACCTTGAATCGGGACCATGAGATCAGCAGCGTGCACGCGGGTGAGATCTTCGAGTCCCACGGGTCCGCCTGCCGCTTCGCCCAGAAAACGGCCATGCAGCCGGTGGCCCGGCCCTTCGATGTGGTCGTGACCACCAACAGCGGCTATCCCCTGGACCTGAACCTCTATCAGTCGGTGAAGGGGATGTCGGCGGCGGCCCGCATCGTCCGCCGGGGAGGCGCCATCGTCTGTGCCGCGGAGTGCTCCGACGGGATCCCGGAACATGGTGAGTACCGCAAACTTCTGGCCTCGACCGCTGATCCCGCCAGTTTTCTGGACCGGATCCAACGGGAAGGCGCCACCACGCATGACCAGTGGCAGGTCCAGATCCAGAGCCAGATCCAACTCAAGGCCCGCGTCCTGCTGAAATCGGACGGGTTGGCCCCACACCAGATCCGGAGCGCACACCTGGAACCGGTCGGGGATCTGGAAGCCACCGTCCTGGAATTGCTGGACGAATACGGTCCCGACGCCCGCCTCGGCGTCCTGCCCCAGGGACCGCAGACCATTCCCTACCTGAGCCCGGCTGGCTGATTCCGGTTGAATCGGACAAACGCCGGATCAGCGGACGAACTGGAGAGCGAAGAGCTTCGTGTCCCGCATCACCAGCCGCAGCCGCACCGGCTGCCCGGCCAGCGAGGAGACATCGGCGGAGCCTCTCCAGGAGGCCAGGTGCCGGACGCTGTTGCCGTTCACCCGGTGCGAGTCCGCCAGGGTAAATCCGGGCACGGGAGCGCCGGTGGAATCCAGGATCTCGGTCCGGATGAAGCCGCCGCCGCCGGTCTTGGCGTTGTATTGGAGCCTGGAACCGGTGAAGGTGAGGAGTGGCGTGGTGAGCTCTCCTCCCTGGTAGGCGGCGTCGGCCGAGACGAAGCCGTCGAGGCGGAAGATGGCCCGGGCGGTCACACACGTCCAGTCCGCGGCCTTGTCCCTGGTCAGGTGTTCGCTGGGCAGGCCGTTGTAATAGAAGTAGAGCCGATCGCCGCTCTCGACCAGTCCGGCTCCGTAGATCTGGTGCTCCCAAGCCGAGCCTGGGGAACCGAGTGAGACCAGCGGCTGACGGAATGGCCGCTGCCATCGGATTCCGTCCCGGGAGAAGGTGAATTGAATCTCCAGCGTGTCGCTGGCCCCGGGGTCCACTCTTTCGAAATCGTCGGGGCGCCGCGAATACCACATGCTGGGAAACGCGACATACGCGTCCTGAGCCGGGTAGTTGTAGGCGTAGATGGTGTAGACCTGCATTCCATCGGGGTCTTCGAGATCCGGCTTGAGCACCACCGGAAGTTCGTCCAGGAGACCTGTGACCCGAGATCCGGTCTGTTGCTCAAGCCGGCGGCGGGCCGGCGACATGAGATTCAGGTCGAAGGCTTCTCCCAGCTCATGCTTGCCGGCGGTGGTTCGGCTGAAGACCCGAACCCGGCTGCCGGGAAGATAGGCCCGGGGATAGATGGCCCAGACGCCGGCGTCTTCGTCCCACAAGACCGAGGTGGGCGCTCCCACGTAGAAAGGCATCACCGGTTCCGGTTCCCGCTGCCAGAAAACACCGTCCCCGGAGTACAGGAGGTAGACGCTCTGGGAATCGGCGTCCTGCGCCGGCGGCCAGGAGAACGAACCCGAGTCGGACGAGTCCCCCTGCATGATCTGATCGCGCTCTCCCCGGGCCCGTCCCACACGGGAATAGAGCTTGTAGCGACGCTCGGGTGAGTCGAAGAGGTCGATGAAGGGGCTCCCGAAAACGTCCAGGGCGATGATGTTGGTGTCGTAGTTCCCGGCGTAGGGGATCAGGCCCAGGTTCGGTTTGGTCCAGTGGACGCCGTCGTGAGAGAGGGCCAAACAGAAATACCGGACCCGGTAGGAGCGGTCGAAGCTGTTGTAGTACATGCGGTAGAGGGCGCCGTCGCGAACGACATGGGCGTACCCGCCCGCCCTCCCCTGTTCCCAGGGACGGTCTTTGAGGATGAGGTTCTCCCGGGGCTGTTCGGGAAGGTTCAAGACCAGTTCCAGGTCCTGGCTCGACTGGATCAGCCGCTGGTCCAGAAACAGTTGTTTCTCGGAACCGATGGAAATGGGAGCGGACTGACCCGCGAGCGGCAGGGTGAGCAGGAAACCGATCAGAACAGCTGCGAATATCATTTGCCGGAAAGCCGGCCGCCGGTTCAGGCCATTCCGGCCTCTTGGTGTTGCCTTCGGAGGTTCTCCCGGTAGCGGCGGGCCGCATCTTCGTCCCGGCGGCAACTGACCCCTTTGTAGACGACGGCGAATGCCGGCCGGTGACGATGGGTGGAGCGGTTGGGTTCCGCGCTGTGGATCATCATCCCGTGGTGGGCCGCCAGATCGCCCGGCTGCAGCACCACCCGGTGTTCCTGGAGCCGGTCCCGAGGTCCGTAGTCGGTGATCCCCTGGGAAAAGCCGATGACTTCCGTCGGGTTGTGAGGACGGTAACCCTCCATGTGGGAGCCGGTGACGTAGCGCAGGCAGCCGTTTTCCTCGTCGACCGGCTGCAACGGGAGCCAGAGGGTCACGACGTTGCAGGGAATCAGACAGAAGTAGTAATTGTCCTGGTGAGGCGGCGTGGGGTGTTGGGTGTTGGGCGGCTTATTGAACCATTCCGTATTCCCTCTGACCGGCTCCCCCACCAGGGTTTCGGCGAGTGAGACCAGTTTCGGGTGTTCGAGGAAATCCCGGAAGAAGGGATCTTCCTCCATGTCCTGGAGCTGTTTCAGGGTCTCGGGCTTCTCAGGGTCCTGATAAAAGGCCTTGCTGGGGGGCAGGCCCGGCACGATGTCCCGGATATACCGGTCGACGTTGTCGGAGAGTTCCTGGAACTCGTCCCGGGTCAGGAACTGCCGGACAACCAGATGTCCATCCCGCTTGTAGGCCGCCTTGTATTCCTGATAACTCATGGACCCTCCTTGAAACCGCCAAGTTCGTATGACAAAAAGGCGATTCATTATAGTGTGCGGCGTTGGGAAAGGCGCAAGCTCGAATGTCCATACGACTCATCGTTACCGGCCCTCGAAGCGTCCGGTTCCAAGAGGTTCCCGATCCTGATTGTCCGGCCGACGGCTTGGTCGTCCGGGCGCGAATGACCGCCATCAGCACGGGGACCGAGCTTCGCGTTTACCGCGGGATTCCCGTGGATCGGGAGCAGAAGTACCTGTATCCCGGATTCCCGCTGCAGTTCCCGGTGGAGAACGGGTATTCCATGGTGGGAGAAGTCGCGGAAGCGGGGTCCGGCGTCTCCGAATTCCGGACCGGCGACCGGGTTTTCGTTCCGCAGCCGCACCAGCAGATGGCGGTGTCGCCGGCGGAGGTGGCCACACGGCTTCCGGACGCCATACCGGATCACGTGGGTGTTTTCCTGAGCATCATGGAAGTGGCTCATATCGCCCTGCGCCGGGGTGACGTCATGCCCGGGGAGAACGTGGCCATCGTCGGATCGGGCCTCATCGGTCTCTCGGCATTGGCCTTTTGCCGCGCCTTCGGATGCCGGACGGCGGTCGTGGACCTGGACCGGAATCGTCTGCAGGTGGCCCGATCCATGGGAGCCGCCTGGACCGGAAGCCCGGCCGAGGACGGCTTCACGAATCGCATCGTGGAATTTTTCGGAGGTCAGGGAGCCGACCTGGTGGTCGAGGCGGCCTCCACCTGGAAGGCCGTTGAGACCGGTCTGGACGTGGCCCGGTCCGGGGGCAGGGTGGTGGTGGTAGCGCGACACACCGACCAGCCCCACTTCAGTCCGGTGAACTATCCCTACTTGCGCAAGAACCTTTCCTTGAAGACCTCCTACGGTTACCCGCCGGCAGGGCAACGCTGGGACCGCCGGCGCTCCCTTGATTTGACTCTGGATTACCTCGCCCGAGGACGTCTGCAAGTCGCTCCCATGCTCACCCACCAGTTCGAATGGGTGGAATTGCCAGACGTCTATTCCAGAATGGATTCGGGAGAGGCGGAAATGATCGGTGTCTGCATCAACTGGACCTGATCACGCGGCGGTATTCGAAGAGACCTGAAGTCTTCGGTCTTTTTGGTTCTGTCGGGGTATTTACATTCGAAACCGCGCCTGTATAATGCCGACTGAGCATAGTTCTTCGAATTCATCCACAGGGGGGAATGTCATGGCTTGGAGAAAACGGTTCCTGGCGATATCAGTGCTGGGTCTTGCGGTTCTGGTAGCGACGGGTTGTGTGAATCGTCCGCCCCAGCTCGACTGCGGTGCCGGTCGAGCGTCCGTGGTCGAGGGCAGTTCCGTACAGTTGACGGTTCAGGCCTCCGATCCCGACCGATTCACTTTCGGTGGAGACAGCGACAAATTGACGCTCACCTGGTCGGCCAGCCAGGGCAGGGTGTCGGGAGGCGGGTTGGACCAGGATGCCAACACACCGGTTTCGGTGTCCGCCACCTTCGACGCGACCGGCTTGAAGCCGGGAACGGTCCAGGTGACGGCTGAGCTCGACGACCGCAAGCTGCAGGAAACTTGCTCCATCGACGTCATGGTCGAAAAGAACAAGCAGAAGCCCACGATCGCCTGCAACCCCAGCATGGTGAATGTGACCGAGGGCAAGAGCATCACGCTGAAGGCCAGTGCATCGGATGCCAACAACGATCCCCTGACCTACTCCTGGGCGGTCGACGGGAGTGCGGTGAGCGGCAACATGGCGAGCCTCCAGTTCGGGACCGCCGGCCGTTCGATCGGGTCCCACCGGGCCACGGTCACGGTCAAGGACTCGGACAACATGACCGCCAGTTGCACCTTCAACGTGGCCCTCAACCGCCGGCCCAACACCGATCCCAAGGTGACCCTGAGCCTCAGCAAGTCGGAGGTCATGATGGGTGAAGCGGTCATGGCCACGGCCAAGGCCAGCGACGCCGAAGGCGATCCCATCACCTACGCCTGGGCGGTGAACGGCCGCAGCATGTCCGGTTCGGGCAGCACCTACACGGTCAACACCAGCGGAATGGGCGGCGGCTCTCACGCGGTTTCGGTCACGGCCAGTGACGATCGCGGCGGAAAGGGTATGGCCACGGCCTCCTTCAAGGTCCGCGAGAATATCGTCATCCAGGTCAACGGCCGGCTCAACAACGTGGCCAAGGCCAAGCTGGACGAGATCGCCCTCAAGTTGCAGCAGAACCCGAGTCTGATGGCCACCATCACCGGCCACACCGACTCCGTGGGCAGCGAGAAGGGCAACATGAGGGCCGGAGCAAAGCGGGCCGACCGGGCGAAGGCCTACTTGACCACGCAGCACAGCGTCGGCGATTCCAGGATCGCCACCAAGAGCGCCGGCGAATCCATGCCCGTCGCCGACAACAAGACACGCGAGGGCCGCAAGGAGAATCGCCGGGTCGAAGTGGAACTCTACGTTCCGTAGAGCCCAGACTCCGCGGCTGAATGGAGTCCCATCCAGCCGGTGATCATCGAGTGATCCGAATGCCTGCACCACCTCCGGGTGGTGCAGGCATTTTTGTTTGAGGAAAAACGTTCTTCGCCAGTCGGCGAAAGGCGGGCCGTCAAAGATCCTGGCGCCCGGACAACGCCCGGGTCAGGGTCAACTGGTCGGTGTACTCCAGATCGCTTCCCATGGGGATCCCGAGCGCGATCCGGGAGACGCGGATCTCCAAAGGCTTGATGAGCTTGGAGAGATAGAGCGCCGTGGCCTCGCCTTCGGTGGTGGGATTGGTGGCCACGATCACCTCCTTGACCTCGCCGTCGCGAAAGCGCTCGAACAGGTTCCGCAACTTGAGGTCCTCCGGTCCGATTCCATTGATGGGAGAGATGGCGCCGTGCAGGACGTGGTAGAGGCCCCGGTATTGCCCCGTCTTCTCGATGGAGAGCACGTTGAAGGGCTCCTCCACAACACAGATGGTTTCCCGGTCCCGATTGGCCTGCTTGCAGATGGAGCAGGGATCGGCACCGCCGATGTGGTTGCATACGGAGCAGAAGACCAGGCTGCGCTTGAGATCTCCAATGGCCTGGGCGAGCCGGTCGCATTCGGAGTCGGGCTTGCGAATCAGGTGGAAGACCAGCCGTTGCGCCGATTTGGGGCCGATGCCGGGCAGGCGCTTCAACTCGTCGACGAGTCTGTTGATGGGGTCCGGGTGGGGGGTGTTCATGACTTCTCCCAGTGAGATGCGGGTCAAAGAATTCCGCCGGTCAGACTGCTGACCTGGGAACTCATCATCTCATCGACCTTGCGTCCCGCTTCGTTGACGGCAGCCAGGACCAGATCCTGCAGCATCTCCACGTCATCCGGGTCCACGGCATCCGGATCGATGCGGATGGAGTGCATCTTCTTGGATCCGTCCATGACGACGTGGACGGCTCCGCCGCCACTAGTGGCCTCCACGCGGGTCTGAAGCATCTGTTGCTGCAACTGCTCCTGCATCTGCTGAGCCTGTCTCATCAGGCCCTTGATGTTCTTTTTTCGCATCCTCATGCGCATTCACTCCTGTGTGCGTGTGAATCGAAGCGCCGTGAAATTGGGTTGGCGCATTCCATACGGGATCCTACGGGTTGCGTTCCACGATCACCTTGCCCGGAAACCGCTTCAGAAAGGCCTTGACCTTGGGGTTCTCCATGGGATCGTCTTCCTCCTTGTCCTTCCCTGCGGACTTCGCCCCCTCCAACCGGATCTGAAGCTTACAGGGGGATCCTGTCAGTTGTTCCGAGATCTCGCCCAGGAGCTGTGCGTTGTTCTGCACGACGCTGGCAATGAGCCGCTCGGAGGCGGGGAAGACGACGATCAGATTTCCGTCCTGAACTTGGCTTTCGGTGGAGAGCAGCAAAGTTGAGTGAAGTCCCGGCGCCCTGTCCTGGACCGCGGTCAGGAGCCGTTCCCGGAATCCCTGCGGGTGTTGTTCAGGTTCGGACCGGGCCGGTTCGGGTGTGGCTGAGGAGACGGGCCGGGCGGGCGCCGGCGGAGGTTTCACCGTGCCCTTGGATCTGGGGGAAGTGGAACGGCTCGCAAACAGGTCCTGGTTCTCCGGAGGTTTTTCGGGGTTCCGAGCGCCCGCTTGGAGCCGTCCCGATTCGAGTTGCTCCAGGACGCTCTCCAGGCGGGGGAGTCCGGCCAGCTCGATGAGCTTCATGAAGGCCATTTCCAGGTGGAGGCCCGGATTGGGGTGCCACCGCATCTCTCCTTCACAGCGGGTCAGAAGGTCGAAGAACCGGATCAGGTCAGGAGTCGAAAAAGCCCCTGCCTGCCGAGTCACCACCTCCTGCTGGCTGTCGGGGAGCTGGAGCAATCGTTCTTCCCAACCGCTGACCTGAAAGACCATGAGGTTTCGGACGTGGGCCAACATCCGGTCCGCCAATTTCCGCGGGTCGACCCCGGACTCGACGGCATCCTGCATCCGCTGCAGCAGGGCCGGAGCGTCCCGGTCTTGAATGGAGTCCACCAGCCCGGCCACGAGTTTCTCGTCCACCACTCCCAGCAGCACGCGGACGTCCTCGTCGGATACCTGCTTCCCGGAAAGGGAGATGATCTGCTCCAGAATCGACTGACCGTCGCGCATGCTGCCCTTGGCGGCCGAGGAGACGGCCCTCAGTCCGTAGTCGCTGATCTCGATCTCCTCGCTGCCACAGATCCGTTTCAGATGCTCCAGGATCAGGGCGAAGGGGATGGGTTTGAGATCGTATTGCTGGCAGCGGGAGGTGATGGTGACGGGGATCTTCGCATGCTCCGTCGTGGCCAGGACGAACTTCACGTGAGGCGGCGGCTCCTCCAGGGTCTTGAGCAAGGCGTTGAAGGCCGCGTTGGAGAGCATGTGGACCTCATCGATGATGTAGATCTTGAATCGGTCCCGGGCAGGTGTGTAGCGGGCGCTTTCGCGCAGTTCCCGAATGTTGTCCACGCCGGTATTGGAGGCGGCGTCGATCTCCAGAACGTCCAGGCTGTTGGCTGCGGCGATTTCGGTGCAGGGGACGCATTTGGAGCAAGGCTCCTCGGTCGGTCCCTGCTCGCAGTTGAGGGCCTTGGCCAGGATCCGCGCCGTGGTGGTCTTTCCCACTCCCCGCACGCCCGAAAAGAGGAAGGCATGGGCGATGCGGCCGCTGCGGATGGCGTTCCTGAGCGCCCGGGTGACCGTCTCCTGTCCCGCGACCTCGTCGAAGGTCTGAGGGCGCCATTTCCGTGCCAGAACCACGTAGCTCATGAATGAACCCGCCGTCTCGGAGAGGAGGCCGGAGTCCCGTTTCGAATGCCGGAATCCGGGCCGACCCGGTCGTCGAGGAACTCTCGAAGCTCCATACTATACCACTCCCAAACCGTGACGGGAGCGAGTTGGACGGGTGCCCGGAGCGGGCTCCGTTCCTTGACTTGGAACCGGCAGATTGGCTCTAATGAGCGGTGGAGGAGTACCGAAGTGGACGTACCGGGCCCGACTCGAAATCGGGTTGTCCGGTGATGAGCCGGGCACGTGGGTTCGAATCCCACCTCCTCCGCCACACCTATTTGTCAACTTGTTGACATTGAATTACTTGACGGTCAATGGACTCCCTGACAGCATGAGGCAAATCGAAGAATGGTTGGGGTCGCATAAGCTGTGTCTTTCGTTACCCTCAAGAGGTACGCGTTACGATTGCTCACCGTGGTGGCCGTCGCCATTTGTCCTGCTCCATATCTGATCCTGGAGAATGCCTCAGCCGCTCCCAGGACTGACCCGACTCGATCCGCATGGGCGTACGAACTCCAACGCGCCCGAGCTCACCAACGCATGGAAAACACGATGTACGCGTCCACGCCGTCTCGGCCGGACGTGGACACCATGTGCCCTGTCCTGAGCGATGGCCGACCGGGGCCGCCGATCGCGCTGGACATGCGCGGGGCCTACTTGAAGTCCGACGCCAGGACGTATTCCACTACAGCAGATGAAACAGAGTCGGATTCGGAATCGGCCCTGGACTTTTTTCTGAACCACATTTCCGGGCCCATCGTGCAGGCGAAGTGCGTCAACTGCCATGTGGAGGGTGGAGTGTCCGGACACACACGTCTGATTCTCAACCCGTCTTCGAACGCCGACCATGGGACCCTCAACTTGGCGGTCTTCGAGAATTTCCTGGCCGACGTCGAGGACGGCGGCAGTCTGGTCCTGAACAAGATCCAAGGGGTGGGCCACGGCGGTGGGACTCAGGTGCCGGCCGGATCGGACGACTTCGCCAACATGGAAACCTTCCTTGGCCTGCTGGGCTACGGTGACGATTCCGGCCCCGGTCTGTCCCCGGAAACATTGTTCGACACCGTCACGATGGCGTCGCCGGGGAAGACGTTGTGGCAGGCCGCATTGATCTTCGGCGGAAACATCCCGACCCGGGAGGAACGCGAGGCCGTTGAGAACGGCACCGAGGAGGATCTGCGGACGGCAATCCGGAATCTGATGACGGGGCCGGGATTTCACGAATTCCTGATTCGGGCGAGCAACGACCGGTTGCTTACGGATCAGCTCTTGGGCGAGACCGTGATTCACTACCTCGCGAGTCGATTCGTCAATTTCGTGAATCTGCATGCTGCGAAAGGCACGTTGGCGCACGAAAGAGGATACGAGTATCGGTGGCACGATCCAGAGTTTGATCGGTGGTGGTCGTCAGTCCAATTCGGATTCGCGCGCGCCCCGCTCGAGTTGATCGCATATGTGGTGGAGAATGATCGTCCCTACACGGAGGTTCTGACTGCCGATTACATCATGGCGAATCCGATGGCGTCGGAGGCGTACGGCGCGTCGACGAAATTCAAGGATGTGGAAAACCGGCTCGAATTTGAGCCATCGGAGATCGTCAGCTATTACCGGGACGATGATTCGAAGGTTACGGAATCCGTCCCGGAAATCGGAGTCCGAGTTCTCGATCCCGGGAACCTGAGTACCGACTATCCTCACGCAGGGATTCTCAACACCACGGGGTTCCTGCTGCGCTATCCCACGACCCCTACGAACCGCAACCGCGCCCGTTCGCGTTGGACGTACTACCACTTTCTGGGCCTGGATATCGAGAAGTCGGCGTCGCGAACGACGGATCCCGTCGCTCTCGCCGATACCAACAATCCCACGATGAACAATTCCGCATGTACGGTGTGCCATAGCGTCATGGATCCGGTTGCCGGCGCGTATCAGAACTACGGGGAAGAGGGGGAATACCGAGACCAAAGGGGAGGTCTGGACTCGCTGGACGATTTCTACAAGTACCCACCGGATCGTGGTTACACACCCTATCGGCACGGCGATAGTTGGTATCGCGACATGCGTGAGCCCGGCTTCAACGGACTGATCGCACCGGACGCGGAAAACAGCGTGCAGTGGCTGGCCGAGCAGATCGTGGCTGACGACCGGTTCGCCGAAGCGACGGTGAAATTCTGGTGGCCGGCAATTATGGGTGTTGAAGTTGCGGCGCCACCGGAGGACGAAAACGACAGCGGGTTCGAAGGGATGCTGCTCGCCTCCAATGCCCAAACCGCCGAGGTGGAGCGGCTCGCCGAAGCGTTCCGGACGGGTTTCGAGGGTGGGGACCACTACAATCTGAAAGATCTTCTCGTGGAGATCGTCCTTTCGCCCTGGTTTCGCGCGGAATCGGTTTCCGACGACGATCCGGTGCGGACGGTGGCATTGCAAAACGCCGGCGTCGAGCGGCTGCTTACGCCGGAAGAGTTGGCGTGGAAGACTCAAGCCATCACCGGATACAGTTGGGGCCGGAAGTCCACAAGACGGTGGAACCTCGAGTATGGCAACTCTGTCAATTGGTTGACCGATCCCGAAGACTACCGTCTGCTTTACGGCGGGATCGACTCGGGGGCGATCACGGAACGGGCGGACGACATGACGGCGACGATGGCGGCGGTCGCCCAGAGCCATGCCCTCGAATCCAGTTGTCCCATTGTTCAACGCGAGTTCTTGCTCCTGCCGGATGAGAATCGGCGTCTATTCGGCGGGATCGACCAGAATGTGTCGCCGATTTCAAAGCGCGGCGCCAGAAAAATTCGTGAAAAGCTGGTCGAGTTGCACGAGAAACTCTTCGGAGCGACGGTATCGGTCGATTCCCCTGATGTGGAGGCCGCGTTTCAGCTGTTTGAGGAGACGTGGGAGCACAAACGCAACACAAAGGAATGGCGGAGGGAATTAATCCTCTGTGATATTCAAGATGATTTTTACTTCGAAAGAATCGCTGACGATGTTCTGCAAACTAACGAGGACGGAGACTTGGAATACGATTTCGAACGCGCGCGCGAAATATTGGACGGCGCTGACTGGAGGCGCCAAGGACGCGAAGATCCTGTCGTCCAGACATGGGTCGTCGTGCTCGCCTATTTGTTGACGGATTACCGGTACGTCTTTTTCTAGGAGTCTGCGCGGTAGAAATGATCGTAGCGTGAAAGTGGCGCTTTCGCAGTAGATTATTTTCTGCCGCGCAGGCTCCCAGGAGGCTGAAGTGAAACGGAGGACCTTTGTCAGGAGACTGTTGGCCCCCGCCGTCGGCGCAGTGTCGGGATTTCACCTGCCGCTGGCGAACGCGGCCGACTACGACGGCAAGCTGTTCATCTTCGTGCAGGCGAAAGGGGGTTGGGACCCGACGAGTTTCTGCGATCCGAAGATGAATACGCCCGGCGAGAAGGTCATCAACCACTGGGCCGAGAAGGGTGAGACTCGGCAGGCGGGCAATCTCTTCTACGCGGACTTCGCCAACAACACGGCGTTTTTCGAAAAGTACTACGACCGGATGCTGGTCATCAACGGCGTCGACGCACAGACGAATTCCCACACTGCGGGGGTCGTTCACAACTGGAGTGGCCGGGTGGCCGAAGGGTATCCCAGCATGACCGCGTTGCTCGCGGCCCACAATGGACCGGAGTTGTCGCTTGCCTACCTCAGTTTCGGGGGGTATTCCGAGCCGGCCGGTTTGACGACGTTCACCCGCATGGATAATCCGGAACGGGTTCGTAATATTGCGAACCCGCACCTCTACTACTGGGGCAATTCGCTCCGGTATCTCCACTCCGCGGACTGGGAACGGTTCAAGACTTTCCGGACAGCGAATATTGCTCGCTTGGCCGGGACTCCCCATCTCTTGCCCAGAGCAGCCCGCAACCGCGAGCTTTATGCAACGGCGCTCTCACCGAAAGCGACCGAGGGATTGCAAGCCTATGCTTCCCTCATTCCACAGGGCGATGAATTGGAGCAACTGGAAGGGTTCCAAGGCCGATTCGACGACGACAACAACAGGTTGCGCCGTCAAGCGCTGCTTACGATCCTTGCGTTCAAGGCGAAGGTTGCAGTGAGTGCCGATCTGCTCCTGGGTGGTTTCGACACCCACTTCAATCACGACTTGGAGCACACCGAGCGGTTGGGAAACTTAACGGATTCCGTGGACTTTCTGTGGGATTTCGCAGAGAGGCATGAAATCGCCGACCGGCTGGTCGTGGTGATGGGGTCGGATTTCGGCCGCACCAACCACTACAACGTGGATAAAGGGAAGGATCACTGGCCCATCGGCAGCTTCATCGTGATGGAAAAGAATCAGACCTGGACCAACCGGGTGATCGGCGAAACCGACGCCCTGCACTTTGCTCACAAGGTCCACCCGGCCACACTAGAGCGCGACGACGCCAACGGAACCATCATCTACCCGAAACATGTTCACAAAGCGTTGCGCCGATATTTTGGAATCGAGGACACGTTGGGAGCTCAGAGATTCCCCTTGCACAACACCGAGGACTTCGCGTTCTTCGAATAAGTCGGGCTGTCCGGTGATGAGCCGGGCACGTGGGTTCGAATCCTAACTCCCTCGCCCAGCCCTTTTCGTGCTTGCTTTCGCGAGCGAACACTGAAGACATCATCCAGTATGATCGTGGCATTCTCCGGTGGGAAATAAGGGCCGGGGTTGCTGCCGGTTCCACGGAACTCCAAGACCCGTAAAGGCCATGCTTTCCAAGTACGACAAATTCGCCGCCGTCTACAACAGGCACTGGGGTGAGGACTCCCTTGGCTGGTTCCCGCAATTGGAGCGCCTTGTATTGCACAAGCGCGATCCCGGCAGCATGATCCTCGATGCCTGCTGCGGCACCGGACAGTTTGCCCGGAAGCTGAGCGCAGGGGGCTTTCGGGTTGTTGGCGTCGACGCCTCTTTCGAAATGCTCCGCCATGCGGCCGTGAATGCTCCCGGTTGTGGGTTCATCTGTGCGGATATCCGATCATTTTGCCTGTCTCGAAAGTTTGGTGCCGCCTTCTCGGTTTACGATAGTCTCAATCATCTGCTGACGTTGGACGACCTCGAGTCGGCGCTCCTCAACGTTTCAAGTTGCCTTGCTCCAAGAGGCGTATTTGCCTTCGATCTCAATACTGAAGTTCAATACCGGACCTCCTGGTCGGGCACTTGGACTGTCCCCGATCCGAGTTCGACCACGGTGGCATCGACTTCCTATTGCGAGGACACTCGGCTGGCGGAGTTCCGGGCGACGATAACTTCTCCGCATCGGGTTCGTCCCGACGTTGTTCATCTGGTACAGACCTGGTATCCCGTTTCCACGGTTGTGCAGGCGCTCGAACGAAGCGGCTTTACGGATGTCTCCTGTTTTTCCCTCGACCGCAATCGAGGGATCGAAGAAGCAAGACGGGTGCTCTTCGTCGCCGGGAAGTGAAATATGGGTGGGACGCCGTCTGTTTGGTGGATATAGAAAGGCGCGCACCTTGACGGCAACCATTGGCCGCGTTGACAATGGACCAACATTTTACGCTACTGGTTCCTCTCGACGGTATGGAAGTCGTTCAGTTCGGGTATCCTCCGTCGCCGTTTCCACCAAGTCCGCTCCGGGAGAACGAAATATCATGAATCGAATCCCAATCTGGCTAACGTTGATTTTTCTGATCTCTCCTGCCTGCCAGCAAGGACCGCAGAAAACAGAGAAAGATGAGATGGATCACCGGGTGACGGTGAAGATCGAACGGCTGGTGAACATCGTCCCGGCGGGCGCCTCCAACCGGGCCATGATGGCCATGGCGCGGCATCCGGACGGGAACATCCATCTGGCGCTCCAAACCGATCCGCCCGCCCTGTACTCAAGCGCCGACAATGGCGAGACCTGGACCTCCTCCCCGGCGGATCTCGGCCGGCCCCACCAGGTGGTGCAGGGAATGGGGGTGAGCCGGAAGGGCAGGATCTTTCTGATCCACCAGACCAGCGGAGACCATCCGCCCAACCAGAAGGATCTGCGCCTCTACGGCCAGGATCTGTTTGTCTCCTACTCGGACGACGGCGGCAAGACCTGGACCTCGTCGGAGACCGACTTCACCAAGTTCGGGGCAGGGACGCCCAACATCAAATTCCATGAGGATGGAAATCGTGCCGTCATCGAGCAGCCGGACGGTACCCTTCTCTTCAACACCACCGTTGTTTCCAGTGAAGAGTACAAGAAGAAACATCCACCCACCGATCCGGTGAGTCCCCCCAACTACATGTACGGAGGGACGCCGGAGGACTATTTCGGGGACGTGGTCTTGCGCTCCACCGACGGCGGAGTCACCTGGGGGGAACCCGCCCGTGTCTACACCGACCTGAACGCTCACGAGTCGACGCTGGCCATCGGTCCCGACGACCCGAACCACATTCTGGTCATGACCCGGATCCAGCGTCTGGGCCGGCCCGAGGAGGACGGCGCCAAGATGATGATGGAGACGGGGAACCCCATGCACTACTACAAGCAGGGGGCGCTCTTCGAGTCGAAGGACGGGGGCCGGATGTTTCAGTTGGCGCCCGGCGGAATGACCGATTGGTACGGTCACCGGGGTACGGTCGATTGGACGCCCAGCAACGTCGTGGTAGTGACCCACGCCTGGGGACATAGTGGAAATACGCGCAGGGCGGCGCGGATCAGCCTGGACGGCGGACAGACCTGGGTCGACGGCACCCGCTCCGGAACTCCGCTCATGAACCGGTCCAAGAGGTTCCTGCTGGCTCCCGTGGCGGGATTTACCTCCCCGACCGTCGAGATTTCTCCGGGACGCTTCATGACGGCCGTCTACCACTACGCCCACATCGAGTCGGTCCCGGACCCCCTTAAAGGGGTCGTCGCGGGAGTTTTTTGGACTCTTGAGAAGACGGGCGGGGAATGAAGCAGGCCATGCTCTCATTCCATACGGGCCGCAGGAACGAAGAGTGATTGTAGACGCGCATCTTCACGTCTGGCGTTCGACTCCCGATCATCCCAATCCCGGCGCCACCATCGTCAGTCCCACGTCGGACGTCCCGGTAGAACTACTGAAACAGTATATGGACGAGCACGGTGTGGACCGGGCCGTCGTGGTGCAGCCCCTCTACCCGGGCGAGGATAACTCCTATGTCGCCGATTGCGCCGCCCATGATCCGGACCGCTTGGCGGCCGTGTGCTACGTGGACCCGCGCCGGGATGGCGCGGACCGGCGCCTCCGCTACTGGGTCCGGGAACGGGGTTGCCGGGGATTGAGAATCCGTCCCAGCGTTCCCGGCGAGGAGGTGACCTTCGGCCGTCCCGCTTCGTATCCGGTCTGGGAAGCGGCCCAGGAACTGGGAATTGCGGTCAACCTGCTCATGAGGATGGAGCACGTTCCGGCCCTGGCGGCCCTGGCGGAGCGGTTTTCCCAGGTTCCCCTCCTCATCGATCACATGGCCTATCCCGATGTGACCGCCGGAACCGGCGATCCGGCGTTCCGGGACCTGCTGGCGCTCAGCCGGTTTCCCCAGGTTTCGGTGAAAGTGAGCGGCTATTACTACCACTCTCGCCAGGGATGGCCGTACTCGGACTGCCATCCGTTCTTCAGAGCCTTCCATGAGACCTTCGGCGCGGATCGGCTGATCTGGGGAAGCGACTTCCCCCACGTCCTGCTCAAGTGTAGCTACGCCAGCGCTATGGGTCTCCAGGAGCGCTTCTACACCAACCTGGAACCTGCAGAATTGGCCGCCGTCATGGGAGGGAACACCATGGCCGCGTACTGGCCGGATTCCGATTCCGGGTAAAGTCTGCCCTGGGTCTCCGCCGGGCCGCGGCCTTGTTCCGGACCCACCCAGCAAGTAGAATTCACCGCTTGAAACGTCCGGATTGGAGAGGTGTCCGAGTGGTTTAAGGAGCACGCTTGGAAAGCGTGTGTACGGGTAACTGTACCGCGGGTTCGAATCCCGCCCTCTCCGCCAAGTCGAATCGGCAGGTTTCACCGGATCGCGACGTGTGGAGTGTCATCCCGCCGGCGTTCCTTGACGCACTTCGTCCGCGATCGTAATGGATGAGGTCAGCCGAGACTCTTCAACCCTCTCGAACTGCCTCGCTCCTGCCTGACCAGTGAGACGATCTCCTGGGTAGAAATATTCGCACTGATCGAGGGAATGTCCAGAGGAGACGTCGGCGTTCCCTGCGGCACCAAGGCATAGGTCCTGCCGTCTCGTCGGCGAATGAACACTTTCCCTATTGAATCCGCCTCGTCCAGCACACTGCCGAGCTTCCGTCTGGCTTCCGAGCCGGAATAGATTTGCATCTTAAACCTCTGGGATTAGTATCCTTGTGCCGAGTCCTTCGAATTCGGACACCTTATACGATCAGCCTTAGAGATAGTCCACTTTGGCTTTGACCCTCCATTCTGTCGCGCACACGCTGAGCGTTGTCGAATGCACGGGAATCGAATTGGACATTCAAGGAAGTGGAATCTCACCGCCTATTTAGCGACCATGCAGGGGAAGCATTCCAGGTCGGGAGCGGTGAATGGAAACCGGGAATCCATGGCTCGGATTGCGGGGAATCTGCTAGACTGACGCTCGCCGGAAGCCTGGGTGGCGAGCGTTCTTCCGGCGTCCAACCGTGGGCCGTTAGCTCAGTCGGTAGAGCATCTGCCTTTTAAGCAGAGGGTCGCTGGTTCGATCCCAGCACGGCCCACCCCCGTTTCCGAGAAAAGAGGAAAGCGCTTCCACCGGTCGCCGGTTCCGGGTCGGTGTTAAAGAAGGGGACAAGGATGTCCCCTCTCCCATTCAAGAGGGGGACAGGGATGTCCCCCCTCCTATCCCCCTCCCAGGGCATCGAGAATCAGTTTCTCCACTTTGTTCCAGACCTTGGGGTCGCGATCCATTTTGGCGTGGGCGATGCGGGCGAGGGTCTTGTACCAGGGGAGATCGGACACGTCGATGGGGCTGTCCGCGTAATCGAAGCGGAAATTGCCGAGAATCCTGGTGCGGGTTGGATCCACAGCCCGGATCGGGGCCTCCCCGCGGATCAGGTGTCCGTTGTCCTGGTAGATGTTGGCCGCGGCACGGACGTTGGGAGGGATCAGCCCGTCCCCGCGACCGACGCTGTCCACCTGGATGGTCAGAAGGATCGGGATATCCAGGGCATCGAGCTGGCGGGCGAACTTGACGACGGCGGCCCCGCCGAAGCTCTGGCCGTAAACCACGATGCTTGCCTGCAGGCGTTCGGCGGATTGGAGCTGGCCGTCACGGTTGGTATCCAAGGCCGAGCGGACGAGACGAACGGCCAAGTTCCGTTTTTGGTTCTCGACCGTTTCGACGTGCACTCCCGGAAGATCTCGCTCGCGGAGGCTCCGGGCAATTCGGCCCACGCCGACCACGGTGTTGTTCCAGGAGTCGCGGCCGCCCATGAAGCCCAGAATCAGGGTGTCGTCCTGAGCGATGGGGGTGGCTGTGGAGAAGTGGCGATACTGTTGCCCGGAGCGCAGGATACAGGATGATGCCGTGGCGGCGGCAATGAACATCAGGATCAGAACGAGCCGGGACCGAATGGGTTCAGCGACGCCTGCCATCACAGGTCCGGTGCCTTGGGCTTGATTTGGAGCCGGACCTGGGACGCCAGCCCCTGCTTGACCTCCAACACCCGGAAGGTGACCTGTTCCAGCTCCAACGCGTCACCTCTTGCGGGCAGGCGGCCCAGATGGCTCACGATCAGACCCGAGAGGGTGTCGACATGCGGAGCCTCCAACTCCAGCTCCAGCTCCTGATTGAGCCAGCCCAGAGAGATCTGCCCCCTGACCCGGAAACGATCCGCGCCGTCGGGCACGATGTCCGGCGCCTCCCGGTCGAACTCGTCCTGGACCGCTCCCACCAGTTCCTCCAGTACGTTCTCGAGGGTGATGACCCCCACTGCGGTCCCATGCTCGTCCACCACCAGAGCCATGTGTAGATGATCCGCCTGCATGCGCCGCAGAAGCCGGCTCAGGGGCAGGGTCTCCGGGATCGCCGGGAAGGATCGGGCCAGGGAAACCAGATCCGGGTTCTGGTCCCGGGAGACGTTGAGAAGATCCTTGACGTGGATCAGCGCCGTGGCGTCGTCCAGGGAGGTCCGGCATAGGGGATAACGCGAGTGCCGGGTCTGACGGGCCAATGCCAGGGCCTTGTCCAAGCTGTCGTCCATCTTCAGAAAGGCGACCTCGCGGCGCGGCACCATCGCTTGGCGGCAGACCATCTCGTCGAAGCGAAAGACGGAGTTCAACAGTTGCAGCTCGGTGGCGCTCAACTCCCCCGAGCGGGCCCCCAACCGGATCATGGAGAGAATCTCCCCCTCGGTCGGTTGGCCCACCGGGGTCCCCCGGGTCAGGAGCCGGGTCAACCCCTCCAAGGAGCGAATGATCGGGTAGAAGAGTTTCTCCATGGCGGCCAGCGGCCAGACGATGAAGGGCCAGAGACGGCGCCAATGAACGGCGCCGTAGGTCTTGGGCAGGATCTCCGACAGCAGCAGAATCGCCAGGGTCAGGCCCCCTGAGAAGACCGGGACCCAGGACACGCCCAGGACCTGGGCGGCGTACATGCCGGCGATGGTGGCGCCTCCCGTATTGGCGAGGGTGTTCAGGATCAGGATGGCCGAGGTGGGGCGGGCGATTGACGTCTTCATGGTCAGGAAGCGCCGTGCCAGTTGGCGTCTCGGACCTTTGGTCTGGGCCGCCTCCAGAGTAGGAACCGTGGTCGAGTAAAGGGTCGCCTCGAAGAGCGAGCACATTCCCGAAATGATCAGCGTGAGCGCGGCCACCGTGAGCAAGGTGCCCATGCCGTGACTCCTTTCTGCGGAAATGAAAAACGGATCAGGAGAGGATCGGTTTCACCGGGTTTCCATGAACGTCGGTGAGCCTGAAGTCCCGGCCCTGGTACTTGTAGGTCAAGCGGGTGTGGTCGATTCCCAGGCAGTGGAGGATGGTGGCCTGAAGATCGTGGACGTGGACGGGGTCCCGAGTGATGTTGTAGCAGAAGTCGTCGGTCTCTCCATGGACGACTCCCGGCCGGATGCCGCCTCCGGCCAACCAGATGGTGAAGCAGCGGGGATGGTGGTCGCGTCCGTAGTCGTCCTCGGTGAGACGCCCCTGGGAATAGACGGTTCGCCCGAACTCTCCTCCCCAGATGATCAGGGTGTCCTCCAGCAGCCCTCGCTCCTTGAGGTCCTGAACCAGGGCGGCCGACGGCTGGTCCGTATCGTAGCACTGTCCCCGGATCTGCTTGGGAAGGCGGGTGTGTTGATCCCAGCCCCGGTGAAAGAGCTGGATGAACCGGGTGCCGCGCTCGGCCAGACGCCGGGCCAGCAGGCAGTTGGCCGCGAAGGTGCCCGGTTTCCGGGACTCCGGACCGTACAGTTCGAAAATCCGCTCCGGCTCGTCCGAGAGATCGGTCAGATCCGGAACCGACGCCTGCATTCGATAGGCCATCTCGTATTGAGAGATCCGCGTGTTGATCTCGGGGTCCTGGTATTCCTCGGCCTTGAGCTGGTTGAGGCGGCCCAGATCGTCCAGAAAACGCCGGCGGCCGCTCCGATTCAGGCCGGGTGGATTGGAGAGGTACAGGACCGGATCTCCCACGGACCGGAACTTCACTCCCTGGTAGCGTGTCGGTAGGAAGCCGCTGCCCCAGAGGCGGTCGTAAAGCGGCTGACCGCCGGGCGCACCCGTTCCCATGGAGACCATGACCACGAACGACGGCAGGTCCTCGGTGTCGCTGCCCAGGCCGTACGAGATCCAGGAGCCGATGCTGGGCCGGCCGGCCAACTGGGCTCCGGTCTGGAAGAAAGTGACCGCCGGGTCGTGATTGATGGCCTCGGTGTGCATCGATTTCACGAAGCTGATGTCGTCGACGATTCCGGCGGTGTGCGGCATGAGTTCGCTGACCCAGGCCCCCGACTGGCCATGCTGGTTGAACTTGAACAGCGTGGGCGCCACCGGGAAGCTGGATTGGGTGGCCGTCATGCCGGTCAGGCGCTGCCCCTTGCGGATGGAGTCGGGAAGCTCCGTTCCTCGCAGGTCCTGCAGTCCCGGCTTGTAGTCGAAAAGCTCCATCTGCGAGGGGGCGCCCGACTGGAACAGGTAGATGACCCGTTTGGCCGTCGGGGCGTAATGGGGATAGCCGGGCAGTCCGCGCGTCGTGTCCCCGGAGGAGAAGGACCGTCCCGGACCCGCAGCGCCCAGGTCCCGATTCAGGAGCGTCGCCAGAGCCGCCGTCCCGATTCCTGTGCTGCCGAGCCCGAAGAAATGACGCCGGGTCAGGAGCAGGCCCATTTCAGGTCGTGGATCCATGTCTTATTCCTTGGAGATCGTCTCGTCCAGATTCAGGATCAGACTGGCCACCGTGGTATATGAGGCCAGCTCCGCCAAGTCCAACTCCGGATTCCGGGGCCTCTCTCCCTGGCTCACCAGTTGGAGCGCCGCCTTTCGATCCTCTTCGTAGTTGGCCAGATGGTGGCGATAGCTCTCCAGGAGGATCGCCTTTCTCCGGACGTCAGGCTGCCGGCCCGTGGCCAACCGGTAGGCGAATCCGATCCGTTCCTGGGGTGAGGCGCCCCCCTCCAGCATCATCCGCTGAGCCAGAAAACGGGCGGCCTCCACGTAGGTCACGTCGTTCATCAGGTTCAATGCCTGCAATGGCGTGTTGGTCCGTGTTTCCAGCACCGCGCAGGCCTCCCGCCCCGAAGCGTCGAAGGTGAGCATGAAGGGCGGAGCGATCGTCCGCTTCCAGTAGGTGTAGAGACTTCGCCGATAGAGATCCTCTCCCTCACTCTGGTTGTAGAATTGCCCGCTGGTGAGCTCTTCCCACAGCCCGTCCGGCTGATAGGGCTTCACGGACGGTCCCCCTTGTTTCTCCACCATCAGACCGGCTAGGAACAAAGCCTGGTCCCGAATCACTTCGGCCGGAAGCCGGAAGCGGGGACCCCGGGCCAGCAGGCGGTTCTGCGGGTCCCGGGAACGGAGCTCGGGAGTGGATTGAGAGGATTGTCGATAGGTGGCGCTCAAGACGATGGCCCGATGGAGCGCCTTCACGTCCCAGCCTGAATCCATGAACTCGGTGGCCAGCCAGTCCAGCAGGAGGGGATGGGTGGGCCACTCTCCCTGAGAGCCGAGATTCTCGGCCGTCCGGACCAGGCCTTGCCCGAAATACATCTGCCAGAAACGGTTGACGGTAACCCGCGCCGTGAGGGGGTTGGACGGGTCCACCAGCCAGCGGGCGAATTCCAGCCGATTTGCGGGTGCGCCGTTCCGGAGTCCCGAGAACAAGGCTGGAACGCCGGGCTCGACCCTCTCCGTCGGGCTGTCGTAAGCTCCCCGGTCCAGGATGAAGGTCTCCCTGGGAGTCGTTCGCTCCTGCATCACCATGACGGTGGGAAAGCTCAGGATCAGGCTCTTTCGCTCGGCCGCCAGGTCCAGAACCTGCCGCCAGCTGTCCCGGATTTCCAGCGGCGCGTACTGATCCACAAAGCCGAGGCGCAGCTTTTCAGACTGTCCCGGGGTCCTCTCGGGCCGTGGGATCCTGGCGATCTGGTCCAGGCTCCGGCTGGTGGCGAGGACGGCGACGCGCTCCGGGGGCAGGACGCCGCGGTAGATGCGGATGTCGTCGATCTGACCTCGAAACCGCTCTTTGGGACCGGCCGCGCCGATCCGCAACGGATCCTTGACGTAGAAGTTCTGGTTCATGAAGTCCAGCAGGACCCGGATGGGCGCCGGCTTGCCGTCGATGTAGATCCGGATCCCCTTGGCCTGGAACGAGGCGTCGTAGGTCGCGGCCACGTGGCGCCACTCGCCGGGCTTCAGCGCCTCGACCGTCTCGACCCGGAGGGAGTCATCCAACCAGCGCACCACCAGATTCAACTGGAGTTTCCCGTCCCGCAGAAAGAGGCCGTAGCCGCGAGAGCCCTGGCCCTCTCCCTCAAACTCACTCTGGGTCTTGGAGAGAATGGCCCCCTCGGAGGTCTCGGGCCGGACCCAGGTTGTCAGGGTGAAGCGGTCGGTGGTCCCGAAGGCGGCCACCGCGCCGGCGTCCACGTATCTCTTGTCGTCGAAGCTGGCCGCCGTCCCGACACGACCCGGAACGAAATGAGGTACACCGTCCAGGAGCCGGGCAACGGGCGGCTGCTCTCCCGGTGTCTCGGCCGCCAAGTGCCCGTCCAGGGAGTAGGCGACTTCCAGATTGTCGCGCAGGGACCAGTTCACCAGGTTCGATTGGGTGAGCGCCTCTTCCCACGATTTCTGGAGCCGGTCCAGTTCGGGTCCGTGTTCTTCGAATTTCCGACTCGCCTCGGCCAGCTCCGCCTCCAACTCATTCAACCGGCGCTGCTGAGCGTCCGTCGGCGCCGGGATGTAGGGGGGAGAGTTCCCGTACTTGAAGGCTCGCCCCTTCTCCGGAACGTTGTTGAAGTAGGCGAACATCTCGTAGAACTCGCGTTGGGTGAACGGGTCGTACTTGTGATCGTGACAGCGGGCGCAGCCCATGGTCAGGCCCAACCAGACCGTGGAGGTGGTCTCGACCCGATCCACGACATATTCCACCCGGTATTCCTCGGGAATGATTCCGCCTTCCCCATTTCCCCGGTGGTTGCGATTGAAGGCGCTGGCGATCCGCTGATCCAGCGTGGCGTCCGGAAGCATGTCGCCCGCGACCTGCTCGACGGTGAAGTCATCGAAGGGCAGGTTTCGGTTGAAGGCGTCGATCACCCAGTCGCGCCAGCGCCACATGCTGCGCTCGGCGTCGGTCTGGTAGCCGTTGGTGTCGGCATAGCGGGCGGCGTCCAGCCAACGAACGGCCATGCGCTCCCCGTAGCGGGGCGAGTTGAGAAACCGGTCGACGGCCCGCTCGTACGCTTCACCGGTGGGGTCCTCCAGAAATCGGTCCAGGTCCTCCGGCTCGGGAGGAAAGCCGGTCAGATCCAGCGAGACCCGGCGGATGAGCGCGTCCGGATCGGCCTCGGGAGACGGCTTCAGCCCGGCCCCTTCCAAACGGGCCAGAACGAATCGGTCGATGGGGTTCCGGCCCCACTCCGGATCGCTGACAGTCGGCGGTTCGGGCCGCTCGGGAGGACGATACGACCAGTGGTTCTGCCAGTGGGCGCCCTGCTCGATCCAGCTCCGGAGGAGCTCCTTCTCATGATCCGAGAGGCTCTTCCCCGAGTAGCTCGGAGGCATTCGGGTCAGGCTGTCCGCCGAGTTCACCCGGCTGATGAGGCTGCTCCCCTCCGCGTCTCCCGGAAGGATGGCAAAGCGGCCGCCCAGATCGGCCAGAGCGCCGTCCCGCGTGTCCAGGCGCAAGGGGCTCATGCGCTTGTTCTCGTCCGGCCCGTGACAAGCGAAGCACTTGTCCGACAGGATCGGCCGAATGTCCCGATTGAACTCGACGGTCGGGTCCGGACGCCTCGTGGTCGAGCCTGCCGTCCCTGACGCCAAAACGGTCGCCAAGATTATGATGTGCGGAAGTGAAGATCTGAAAAAAGCCATCGTCTCATCTGTCGGCGCTGAGAACCTACGCGGATTCGCCACATCCTGGCGGACGAATTACGATCAAGAATACGCCTGCCGGGGCTTTTCCTGCAAGGCCGCTATCCTAACCGACAGCTCCGAAAGACTGGCCACGACCCCCGCATTCATCTCCCCTCGCGGGACGATTTTGGAGGGGGGCTTCCAGGCCCCCCGACACCCCCCGGAAGCGGTGACAAGAAAGTCGCCGCCTCACGGATAGATGCCCCGAAGCTGGGTGGCCCGGGCGACCCTCTGAATGGCCAGGACGTAGGCGGCCTGGCGATGGTTGATCTGCGGGCCGTGGAGACGCTGGAGCCGCTCCAACTCGGCCGACACGTCGCGGTACGCGGCCGTCATGACCCGCTTCAACTCCCGGTAGACCCGTTCCTCGTCCCAGAAAAAGGAGCCCAGGTCCTGCACCCATTCGAAGTACGACACCGTCACGCCGCCGGCGTTGGCCAGCACGTCGGGGAGCACCGTCACCCCCCGTTCATTCAGAATCTGGTCCGCCTCCGGAGTGGTGGGCCCGTTGGCGGCTTCCACCACGATGCCGGCCTGAATCCGATCGGCGTTGGCCTCGGTGATCTGGTCCTCGACGGCCGCCGGAATCAGGATGTCGCAGGGCAGTTCCAGGATTTGCTTCGTACCCACCCGGTCCCCGTCCGGATATTCGGCCACCGTCGGGGATTCCTGCTTGAGCCGGAGCAGCCGGTCCACGTCCAGGCCGGCGGAATTGTAGACGCCTCCGCGGGAATCGCAGACGGCCACCACGCGCGCGCCGGCCCGGGCGAAGAGAGAGGCGGCGAAGCTGCCGGCATTTCCGAAGCCCTGGATGGCAACGGTCTTGCCCTCCAACGTCTCCCCTCGCTCCTTGAGGGTTTCCTCGGCGACGTAGAGGCATCCCCGCGAGGTGGCGTCCAGACGCCCCAGAGAACCGCCGATCTCGATGGGTTTGCCCGTGACCACGCCCGTGTCCGAAAAACCGCTTCGCATGGACAGCGTGTCCATGATCCAGGCCATGATCTGGGGATTGGTGTTGATGTCGGGAGCCGGAATGTCCTTCTCCCGTCCCACGATGATGGAGATCTCGGTCGCGTACCGGCGGGTCAGGTTCTCCAATTCACCCATGCTCATGCTATGCGGGTCGCAGATGACCCCGCCCTTGGCCCCGCCGTATGGAATCCGCACCACGGCCGTCTTCCAGGTCATCCACATGGCCAGGGCCCTCACCTCGTCGAGGGTCACCTCGGGCGCAAACCGAATTCCACCCTTGGTGGGTCCACGGGCCAGATTGTGTTGAACCCGGTAGCCTTCGAAGACCCGGATGGAACCGTCGTCCATGCAGACCGGAAACCGGACGGTCAGGTCGCGGTTGCACTGGCTCAGGATCTCCTTGAGATCGTCGTCCAGATCCGTCAACTCGGCCGCTTCGAAGAATTGCTGGCGGGCCACGTCCCAGATGGTTCTTTCCATGGTGCTCGGATGCCTCCTGTTCTAGAGATGGATGGAGGATCTGAGATTGGGCCGGTCGAGGACATCGGGATTCACGACCCACTTCGGAACCTTGCCCGACAGAACGTCGGCAACCTGCTGAGCTGCCGTGGTTTGCAACTCCAGAAGCGACTCCTGCGAGTAGAAGGAGGCGTGGGGAGTGATGATGATCATCGGGTGGAGCACGACCGGATCGTCCGGATCCGGTGGTTCCTGGGGAAGGACGTCCAATCCCGCGCCTGCGATCTCCCCCGCATCGAGCGCCTCCACCAGCGCGGCCGTGTCCACTACGGCTCCCCTTGAGGTGTTGATGAGGAAGGCTTCGGACCGCATTCGCCGAAAGGCCTTCCGGCCGAAGAGGTGGTGGGTCTCATCGTTGAGCGGGACGTGGATGGAGATGTAGTCGCTGACCTCCATCAGGCGATCCAGATCCATCGGCTCCGCCCCGTGCTCCCGCACGGATGAGTCGTCCAGATAGGGGTCGAAAGCGGCGATCTTGAGACCGAAAGCCCGAGCCTTTCGTCCCAGGGTACGTCCGATCTTTCCGAATCCCACGATGCCCAGAGTCCGTCCCCGGATCCGGAAGATGGGCCGGCCCGGAGCCATTCCATAGCGGCCCGCCTTGGCCTCCCGGTCGAAGAGGACCACCTTGCGGGCCGAGGCCAAAAGCAGCGCCAGGGCCTGGTCGGTGACCTCTTCCAGGCAGTAGGCGGGTACGTTGGTCACGATCACGCCCTGTTCGGTGGCGAACGGGATGTCGATGTTGTCGATGCCGATCCCGTACCGGGAGATGATCTGGCAGCGCGCGGCCTCCCGGATCGTCCGCGTCGACACCGCCTTCCAGCAGGTCAGGATGGCGTCGGCTTGGGGCGCCATCTCCACCAACTCGTCCTCCTCGCCGGTGGAAGCCACCATCAGGGAGGCTCCGATCCGTCCCAGGATCTCCTTCTCCGGATCGAGCGTCGGCCAGGCATAGTCGGTGACCAGGACGCGCGGACCCTGTCCTCCCTCGCTCATGTGGAGTCTCCTTCCGTGACATTCTTCCCAAGCAGATCACTCAGGAAGCGGACGGACGTTTCGTCGTCCCAGCGGGCGCTCCCCACGTGGCGGAACACAATCCGGCCCTCCCGATCCAGAATGAAGGTCGCAGGGATCCCAAGGCTCTCGAAGGCGGAAGGCCTTCCTTCGTCAGTTACGTACAACGGCAGTTCCCACCCCTGTTCCTTGGCGAACTCCTCGACCAGGTCGGGCGGTTCGTCGGAAACCAAAAGAAACGCCACGTCCTCTTGGGCGAACTCTTCGTAAAGCCGCTGGATGCTGGGCATTTCGACCACGCACGGGCCGCACCACGTGGCCCAGAGATTAACGAACAGTACCTTCCCCTCGAACGCGGACAACGAAGTCTCCTGACCATCGAGACTCTGGAGCTTCCACTCGATCTCGGCAAGAGATTCCTCTTTGGGGAACGGCGGGGGAGACAGACCGCCAAGCCGATCGTCCAGATCGCCCATCCGCTGACTGACCTGGAACATCATCAACACTCCGGCGGTCAATATCAGGGCGACGGTGAGCCCGACTCCTGCGGCCATACCTGCGAAGAAGTTCCGGTTGAAGAAACTCATAGGCTTCCTCCTCTTGCGGTCAGCATAACAAATGCCCATAGGAGCGACGGCGTTCTTGCCGCCGAACTCTCAAGTGTACAAAGGGAGAACAGACGTCAAAATAGCCACCCCCGGCAACGAGAGGCCCCTTTACACCATAGGGCTCCGCCACAGCGCCCGTCCCACGAAGAACGGCCCCATCTGCTGCATGAACTCGGAGGTCTGCCGGGTCCGGCGCATCCTCTGGACCAGGTGGGAGAGCGGATGGAGCTCCTTGCCCACCAGGCCGATGACGAACTCGTTGTCGTTGGTATCGATTCCGTGGCAGGCCAACCGGATGTCGTGGGCCAGATCCTGTTGTCCGTAGAGCCGGCCGACACCGCCGTGTTCCCTCAGAATGCTCTGCTGCACGTTCTGCGGTTGGGCGTTGAAGGCCCCAGTCCGGCGCAAGGGGTACCAGACCGCCCAGGGCCAATCCGGGTTCAGGGCCGTTCGCTGGGGACGTCCGATGAGCCAGTCCTCGACGTCGGGCTCATAGCCGCTGGCGTAGCTCCTTCCCAGCATGGTGAACTCGGGCCGTAGCGTAAGGGCGCCGAAGGGACCCCCGTTCAGAAACGGGCGCACGAGCGTGACGAAGTCGGCCGGATCCTCGGACATGGTCAGGAGTCCGATTCCTCGCGGATGATTCAGGTCCTGATAAAGCACGGCCGGCTTCAGCCGGCTGGCCTCGAGTTGTTCGATCAGGGGACGCGTATTGCGGCACCCGCTGAACACGTGAAGCTGCATGAAGAGCCGCCGGTCGGTCGAATGCTCGTTCCCGTCCCGGTCCCGGCCGTGCTCCAGGACGTCGATCCGGTGTTGCGGTTTCTGAGTGTGCATGGGCGTCATACTACTCGATGGGAAGGCCACGGCAGATCGGATTATGGCAGCAGGACAAAGGGGGGAGATTCTTGGAAGTCGGCACTGCCTACGATCGATCCGGGGGGGACTGCTCGTTCGCAGGAAAGATCAGGCCAGAGACAACGGCGTTGGTCTCCAGAACGACCATCATGAACGAGAAGTGTTTGTCTCGGATCGATATCCCTCAACCAGATTCCCCACATCCTCCGGCCTGATGTCCTTTTCCCTGGTCCGCCGTTCTCCATACTGGAGACACTGTCTCCACTCACACTCCTCGATGTATCGAAGCAAAGCCCTTCGCAGAAGTGAGTTTGTCGAGCGGCCCTTCTGTTTCAAGATTTCGTTCACCTTATTCACCAACTCATGTGGCAGTGAGAACGTGATAGTCCTGCTGGTTCTTCCCCTGTTGCCTCAAACTGAGTACTAGCGAGTTTAACTCAACGATCGAGCCGGGCCTGTTGCAGAATACTGTTCCCAGGCAATTTCATACGAAATTCTGGAGTTTCTCTGGTCACTTCGGCGCCATTTCCCGGATCCACGCCAAACCTACGCCATCGCCTCGTCCAGCCTCCGGGCCCGGTCGACCTGGGCGGGCCGAACCAGCGGGAGCAGCAGGATGGGCGCGATGATCATCAGGCCCGAGACCATGAACGAGTGCTCGAATGAGAAGACCTCGCGGACCGGTCCGGCCATCCAGTTGCCGATGACGTGACCCACGTTGGAGAGCGTCATGTAGGTGGTGAAGATGGTGGCCGCGGATCGGGTCCAGGTGATTCGCATGGAAAACGAAAGGAAACTGACGCCAACCACAGCCCACAGGGCCGGCGCCAGCACCAGGTAGAGCGTAGTGAACCAGGTGGTGGACCAGAGTTCGGGCAGGGCCCCGAAGAGCAAAGCCAGGAGGGCCGATGCCCCCAGGCTGACCCCCATGACGCGGCGGCGGCCGAAGCGGTCGGCCAGGAACCCGGCCCCGATGGCTCCCAACAGCTCGGGAACCACGGCGTAAGCCGACACGACAGAGTAGTCTACGGAGCTCCAACCCAGGCGTTGGGTGTAGAGGGTCTTGTTGACGATCTCCGTCACGCCGTAGCCGATGGTCTTGATGGTTCCGACAATGGCGAAGATGTACATGGAGCTCAGGGCGAAGCCGCGACGCATGTCCCGCAGCACCTCCCAGGGACTGCGGACGCTGGGGGCCGCCACCTGCTCGGATGCCCGGCCGCGACTCCAGGGAAAGCGCTTCTCCCCGGACCTCTCCAGCAGCAGCAGGGGAAGCAGCATGATCAACACCATGATGGCGAACTGCACCAGGACCGCAGCCGGGATCCCCCAGTGGCTCATCACCACGGCCATGAGACCGGCGCCGATCCCCTTGCCGACCAGCTTGGAGCCCCACATCAAGCCGTTGACCTGCCCGTATTCGCTACGGGGCAGGATGTCCACCGCGAGGGCGTCGGTGGAGACGTCCTGCAGCGAGGCGAAACAGTTGTGCAGAAAGAACATCCATCCCAGGAACTTCAGATCTCCTTCCAGGTTGCCCATGAGGAGGAGCCCCAGCAGGGTGATGCCCATCATCAGTTCCGCCCCGATGATCCAGGGGCGGCGCCGGCCCATGGAGCGGATGGTCACGGTGTCGATCAGAGGCGCCCAGATCAGCTTGAAGGTCCAGGGGACCAGGACGATGGCGGCCAGTTCACCGGCCTGACTCTCGTTGACGCCTTTGGCCGTGAGGTACGAAATCAGAGCGATGGTCATGAAGCCCCAGGGAAGTCCCTGGGCGGCGTAAAGGCCGCACAAGGTTGCGATACGTTGCCAGCGACTGTCGGCCATGGACATCAGCGATGGTTCTCCTTTGGCTTCAATATGGTGTAGTGAGCAATCAACAGCAGTACGGCCCCGGTCAGTCCAATGGATCCTCCCACGACAAAGGGCAGGGAAGAGGAGAAGTCGGGGCTGTCCGGCGACTGGAGATTCCTCATCAAGGTGGCGAACAGAGTGGAACTGAGGCCGCTCAGAGTGGTGGAGAACCCGATTGCGGGACCTCGCAACTCGATGGGCATGTGCTCGGTGATGTAGCCGGTCTGGGACCAGCGCATGAGTTGCCTCAGGAATTCGAACAAGGCGGTGAAAATCACCACGCCGTAGACGTAGTCCGACAGTCCGATGCCCAGACTACAGACGGCGTAACCTCCCAGCACCGCCGCGGCCATGAGGGCGCCTGCCCTCTTGCCGGCGATTAGAATGATGAAAAGGCCACCCAGGAACTGCATCCCGTACCCGGTGGTGAGGAGCATGGACCATCCCTGGTCCACGGCGCCCACCTTCAGCGCGATCTCCGGAGCCTCAGCCCGGTACGGCAGGTAGATGTTGACGGTCTGGAAGACCGGGCCTCCCATCAGGCTCAGCGGGATGACCATGGCCAGGTAACGGGGCATCCGCAACAGCGAGAAGTTGGTCTTCCAGTTCTCCGCCGTTTGCTGGCGCCGAACCGGCCCCGGGTGTCTCGCCACGGTCCGGATCAGGAAGGCTCCCGCAAGGCAGAGGGCGGTGTGAAACCAGAGCATGGGAAAGAAGTTGCCGGGAGTGGGATCCCCGTTGGAGGCCCAGTTCAGAATCGCCGCGCCCAATGGAGCTCCCAGGAAGCTGCCGCCGCCGAGTGCGATCATCAGCAGGGCGTTGGCCCGTCCCCGTGTGCCCGGGGCCGCGGTCTGGACAAAGGCCATGGCTCCGACCCACTGTGCGGCGGCCGTGATCCCGTAGAGCAGTCCCGCAAAGGGGACCACCCAGTAACCGGGGATGAAGATGAGCAGCAGACCGAGGCCGGCAAACCCGGCGACGCCGCTGGACCAGACGTTCCGCTCGTCGAATCGGGACGCCAGCAGACCCGAGAAGGTGGAGCCTGCGATGAAGGCGACCAGCCAGTAGAAGCTGAAGGTTTCGTAAGCGTCTTTCGGATAGTCGAGGGCGCTGAAATACAACGGTGTGCTGTAGCGAATGAGCGCGTGGGACAGGTAGTTGGTGAGCGCGAGGCCGAACACCAGACCGAGTCGCGGAGTGCCTGCTCTGGCGTCGCCTGACTGCATCGCTCAGCTCACGACACCGAATAGAAAAACAGGACTCCGAGCACGGCCATGAGGGTGCCTGTCAGCGCCACGAGTGCAGGCATGGGCACCCATAGTACCCATCAGATTCGCGCCTGGTAAGTGTAGAGCTGGTAGTAGCGTCCCCGTCGCCGGATCAGTTCCTCGTGATCTCCCCGCTCCACGATCTCGCCCGCCTCCACCACCAGGATCTGATGAGCCTGGCGTATGGTGCTGAGACGATGGGCGATGACGAAGGTCGTGCGTCCCCGTATCAGCCCGGCCAGACTCTGCTGGATGTAGAGCTCGCTCTCCGTGTCCAGGTTGGAGGTGGCCTCGTCCAGGATCAGAATCCTGGGATCGGCCAAAAGGGCGCGGGCGATGGACACCCGCTGGCGCTGGCCTCCCGAGAGCTTCACGCCCCGCTCTCCGATGAGGGTTTCGAGTCCCGCGTCGAAGTGGTCGGTGAACTCCTTGACGTGGGACGCCCGCACCGCTTCCAGCAGCTCCTCCTTGGTAGCCTGGGGCCGGCCGAAGAGGATGTTCTCGCGGATGGTCCCTTCGTACAGGAAGTCGTCCTGCAGGACGACTCCAAGCCGGGACCGGTACGATTGCAGGGTCACTGTGGAGAGATCGCGGCCGTCGACCAGGACCCGGCCCCGGTCCGGTTTCAGGAAGGAGGCCGCCAGGCCGGCCAGGGTGGTCTTTCCGGATCCGGAGCTTCCCACCAGCGCCGTCACGCTCCCGGCCGGAGCGTCGAAGCTCACCTCCTTCAGCACCGGGTTTCCCGGCTCATAGGAGAAGGTCACACCTTGGAAGACGATGCGGCCTTCCACATCGTCCAACACCACGGTCCGGCCCGGATCGTCGTCCTCCCGGGCCGTCGTCAGGATCTCTTCGCTCCGGTCGAGGCCGGCGAACGCCTCGGTGATCTGACTTCCGATGTTGCCCATCTGGACGATGGGAGCGATGAGGAATCCCAGGAAGAGGGTGAAGGAGACGAAATCCCCCACCGTCATCTCGCCCTCCAGGATCATGGAGCTCCCCAGACCCATGATCCCCACGCTGGCCAGTCCCAGCAGCAGCGTCGACGCGCTGGTGACCAGGCTGGTGGCGGTGAGGGACTTCCGGACGTTGTCGAAGATCCTCGCCACCCCCTTTTTGAAGATGCGGATCTCCTGCCGCTCGGCGCTGAAACCCTTGATGACCCGGATGCCGCCCAGGGATTCGGCGAGCCGGCCGGTGACGTCGGCGTTGATCTTGCCCCTCTCGCGGAAGATGGGCCGGATGTGGCCGAAGGCCTTGAGCGAGATCAGCCCCAGGATGGTCAGGGGAACCAGGGTGTAGAGCGTCATCAGGACGCTGATTCTGAAGAGGAAAAAGAGGGAGCCGATGGCGGTCAGGACTCCGCCGAAGAGGTGGACGAGTCCGGTGCCGACCAGATTCCGGACGCCCTCCACGTCGGTCATGATCCGGGAGACCAACTCGCCCGACTTGGTGTTGTCGAAGAACCGGATAGGCAGATAGATGATGTGGCGCTGGACCTGAGCCCGGAGCAGGGAAATCAGGTGCTGAGCCTCCACGCTCAGGAGTCTGGTCAGAAAGAAGGAGCTGAAAGACTGCACCACGATGGCCACCGTCACGGCGGCCAGCAGAGTCCGGAGCAGCTCGAGATTTCCCTCGCCGATCACGTCGTCGACGAGGAACTTGCTGGCGGCGGGCAGGGCGAGACCCGCCAACCGGTTCAGCAGGATCAGGGCCAATCCCAGCAAGAGAAGCTTCCGGCGCGGCCAGATGATCTTCTTGAAGGCGTAGCGTACGGTGGTGAGAGAGGGCTTCTTCCTGTTCTTTCGTGATCGCATAGAGAATACCGGCGGGGGAGACGGCGCGCGTCCCCGGGGAGCGGCTTCATTCTTACCCGATTCGGAACCGCTTTTCCAGAAACGGACTTGGGAGGGGGGGGACATCCTTGTCCCCCATTCTTCTGGTCCCTCATTCTATCGTCCTGAAAAATTCGCCATCAATAGAAAATTGTGACCCAGCATTTGCTATTGATAGCAAAATTAGTTCTCTAGGAGCGGGGGTTTTTAACCCCTGATTGTCGAGGGACAAGAATGTCCCCTCTCTTTTGGTGAAGATCCGGACTCGGCGTGGCGGCTGAATTTCGAAGACTCGGAATGTTAGAATCAATTCGCGTTTACCCTCATGTCCGGGGAGGACTCGATGGATTTGGGAAACCAGAGGCGTCCGGTGCCGTGGCTGTTCGTGGTGCTGCTTTCCCAGCCGCTTATTGCCGGCCCGGCGGGCGACGGCGAGTATTTCGAGAAGAAGATCCGGCCGCTCCTGGCCGAGCACTGCTACGCTTGTCACTCCAGCGCCAGCCAGCCGGTGATGGGTGGGCTGATTCTGGACCAGGAAGAGAGCTTCCGCAAAGGAGGCAGCCGCGGGTCCCCCGTCGTCGCCGGCGACCCCGAGTCGAGCCTGCTGATTCGCGCCGTCACCCACCGGGACGAGAAGCTGCGCATGCCCCTCGCGGGCCGGCTTCCGGAAGAGGAGATCGCCCTGCTCACCGATTGGGTCCGCATGGGTGCCCCCTGGGGCGTGGTTGCCGATCCCGACCAAGCGGCCTCCAAGACGGAAGGTTTCTGGGCCTTCGAGCCTCCGATGGAGCCCTCACTGCCGCAGGTCCAGCGCGCTGGCTGGGTCCGATCGCCCCTCGACCGATTCATCCTGGCCCGGTTGGAAACGGAAGGACTGGAACCGGCCCCGGCCGCCGACCGGCGGACTCTGATTCGACGGGCCAGCTTCGATCTGACCGGTCTTCCCCCCACCATCGAAGAGATCCGGGATTTCCTCCACGACCGGTCTCCGGGCGCCTACGCCCGGCTGATCGAACGTCTCCTGGCCTCGCCCCGCTATGGAGAGCGCTGGGGCCGCCACTGGTTGGACGTGGCCCGCTACGCCGATTCCAACGGGCTGGACGAGAACATGGCGCATACGACCGCCTTCCGCTATCGGGATTACGTGGTCCGGGCCCTCAACCGGGACAAGCCCTACGATCTGTTCGTGCGAGAGCAACTGGCGGGAGACCTCCTGCCCGATTCGGGTGATTTGGAGACCACGCTGGAGCGCTGGACCGCCACCGGATTCCTCTCCCTGGGTCCCAAGATGCTGGCGGAAGACGACCCCGTGAAGATGCGGATGGACATCATCGACGAACAGCTGGACACCAGCTTTCGGGCGTTCCTGGGGCTGACCCTGGGCTGCGCCCGTTGCCACGACCACAAGTTCGATCCCATCTCGATCCGGGACTACTACTCTCTGGCCGGCATTTTCAGGAGCTCCAAGACCATGGAGCACCACAAGGTGGTGGCCGAGTGGCATGAGCACGTCCTGGCGCCGGCGGACGACCGCCTCCGGTTGCAGCAGCAGCGGGAGAAGATCGAGGCCAAGACCAAGGCCATCGAAGCCGTCAGCAAGCGGGAGAACCGGAAGCTGGTCGAGGAGGGCCGCACCCGGGTAGGGGCCTACCTGCTGGCCGCGCAGGAGTTGACCGGTTACGAAAAGATCCGGCTCCTGAGCGTTTTCGAAGGAAGGATTCCCGAACCCGATTCCCAGACCGTGCGGGAGGCGGGAAGCTGGGACCGGGGAAACGTCGAGCGGCAACTGAAGAAGGGAAAGACGAATATCCCCGAAGCCGGGAGTTCCGACGCGCCTCCCGACGCCTATTTCGCCGAATTCGATGTCCGGGTCCCCGCCGCCGGTCCCTACCAGTTGGAGTTTCTGGAAGCCGAGACGGGTGCCGGCACCGCCGACATCCACCTCAACGGCGCCCTGGTCAAGCGGGGGATCGAGGCCATCGAGAACCGGACGGCCTCGCCCGATGCGGGTGGTTGGATGGTGGCCGGGATCTTCGACCTGAACGCCGGACCGAACACACTCCGGCTGGAGCACAAGAACCGCTATCCCTATTTCGAGAAGCTGCTGTTCGCCCCCAATCCCCTTCCGGACGGAGCTCCCATCCCCAGAACCCTGATCCAGGTGGCCCTTCGGGACGATCTGAATCCGGTCTTTCTGCAGCAGTGGATCGACCGCCTGCGCCGGAGCCGCGGGGCGCCCTATTCGGTGCTGTACGCCTGGCACGCCCTGACCGAGGGGCGATCGCGGGAGGGGTGGCAGTCGCCGGCGGCCAGACTCTTCGAGGATCTTGAGGCGACCGGCGAGACGGAACTGGCCACCCGCTACCAGGCGCAGTTCCAGCGGGCCGAGGAGGCGTGGAAAACGCTGGTGGGCGACCGGGAAGTCGTCGGCAAGAAATTCAGCACGGTCCGGACCGACGACGAGACTGAAGAGATCAAGCTGGAGGATCCGGCCCTGGAAGCCATGAGGGCGATCCTCTACGAGAAGTGGGGGCCCTTCCGGCCGCCCGAGAAGACCACCGAGTACTTTCCCGAAGCGGCTCGACGTGAGATCGCAGCCTTGGAGGAGGAACAGCGAAAGCTGGAGGAGGGCCTGCCCGAGCTTCCCAGCGCCATGGGAGTCACCGAAGGCAAGCAGGTCGACGATCTGGCCATTCATCTGCGCGGCAGCCATTGGGACCTGGGCGAGCAGGTGCCCCGCGGGTTTCCGGGTCTGGGCAGCAAGCCGGCCGAGAAGCTGAGCGACCCGGCGCGCAGCGGCCGTCTCCAGTTGGCGAACTGGATGGTTCGTGAGGACAATCCCCTGGCCGCCCGGGTCATGGTCAACCGGATCTGGCGCTGGCACATGGGACGGGGTCTCGTCGCCTCCACCGACAACTTCGGCCGACTGGGCGAGGCGCCCAGTCACCCCGAATTGCTCGACTGGCTGGCGACCCGCTTCGTGGAAGGGGACTGGTCCCTGAAGCGGATGCACCGCCTCATCATGCTTTCGGCCACGTATCGGATGAGCACCCGCTATTCCGCGGCGGGAGCCGGAAAGGATCCTGAGAATCGCTTGCTTTGGCGGATGAACCGACGCCAGTTGGAAGCCGAGGCGATTCGCGACTCCATCCTCGCTGTTTCCGCCAATTTGGACCTGGAACCGGGAGGATCGTTGTTGGGCCAGAGCGGCCGGGGTTACATCAGGCCTGGAGTCCGTTACGACTGGAATCGAAGGTCGATCTATCTTCCGGTGGTGCGCAGTTCCATGTACGATTTCCTCCGGGCCTTCGATTTCGCCGACCCGTCGGTGACGGACGGAGACCGTGGCGCCAGCGTGGTGGCGCCCCAGGCCTTGTTCCTCATGAACGATTCTCTGGTGCTGGAGAACTCGCGCCGGATGGCCACCCAGCTCTTGGCCAGGGAAGACCTGGACGAGACCGGACGGGTCCGCGTGGCCTACGAACGCGCATTGGGCCGGCGGCCCAACGATGAGGAGTCCCGACGGGCCCTGGAATTCGTGGCCGGCATGGATGCGGGCTGGCGGGATCGGGTCGAAGAGCCCGACGAACGCCGGCTGCGGTCCTGGCAGGGATTCTGCCAGGCGCTGATGGCGTCGAGTGAATTCGCGTATCTGAATTAGAGGTTCGAACCATGAACTCACATTGGAACGATCTGATGGGAACCCGAATCTCGCGCCGAGAGATGCTTCGGGCCAGTAGCGCCGGGTTCGGTTCTCTGGCCCTGGCGGGGCTGTTGGCCGAGGAGGCCGCAGCAGCGGTTCCTGGCGATTCCGACAACCCCCTGGCCCTGAAGGCGCCCCATTTTCAACCCCGGGCCAAGCGGATCATCTTTCTCTTCATGCACGGCGGCCCCTCCCAGATCGATACTTTCGACTACAAGCCCCTGCTCCAGCGGGACCACGGCAAGCCGTTCCCGTACGAGCGTCCCCGGGTCGTTTCCAGCGAGACCTTCAACCTGCTCAAGTCTCCCTGGGCATTCAAGCGGTATGGCGAGAGCGGGCAATGGGTCAGCGAGCTCTTTCCCAACGTGGCCGAATTCGTGGACGACCTCTGCTTCATCAAGTCCATGCACGCCTCCAACTCCCGTCATGGGGCGGCCCTGCTGGAGTTGCACACCGGCAGCGACACCTTCGTCCGGCCCAGCATCGGCTCCTGGCTCACCTACGGCCTTGGAAGCGAGAACCAGGACATGCCGGGGTTCATCACCATCTGTCCGACTCAGGGCCACGGTGGAGCCAACAACTACAGCTCGGCGTTCCTCCCCGCGCCCTACTCCGCCACTGCCATCGGCACCAGCCGAATCGAGGCGAAGGACGCCAAGATCCCGTTCATCACCAACGAGCAGGTCCCGCGAGACATCCAGCGCAAGCACCTGGACTTCATCCGGGAGATGAACCAGCAGCAGTTGGCCCGAACCGGTCCCGACCGGAATCTCGAAGGGCGGATCCAGGCCTTCGAGTTGGCCTTCCGGATGCAGGCCCAGGCTCCCGGGTTGCAGGACCTCTCCCGGGAATCCGAAACCACGCGGAAGCTCTACGGCCTGGACGACCGGATGACCGAGGACTTCGGCCGCCAGTGCCTGATGGCCCGGCGTCTGGCCGAGGCCGGCGTCCGCTTCGTGCAGGTGAGCCACAGCTACAAGTGGGACCAGCACCGGCGGCTGCGCCGGGACCACACCCAGAACGCCCGGGAAGTGGACAAGCCCATCGCCGGTCTGCTTCGCGACCTCAAGGGAAGGGGCCTGTTGCAGGACACGTTGGTTCTCTGGGGGGGCGAGTTCGGACGCACCCCGGTGGCTCAGGGGTCCGACGGAAGGGACCACAATCCCCAGGGGTTCACCATGTGGATGGCCGGCGGCGGAGTGAAGCCCGGCTTCTCCTACGGAGCCACCGACGACTACGGCTACTACTCGGTGGAGAACAAGGTCCACATCCACGACCTGCACGCCACGATCCTGCACCTCATGGGCCTGGACCATACGCAGCTGACCTACCGCTACGCGGGACGGGATTTCCGTCTCACCGATATCCACGGCAACGTGATCACGGACGTCATGGCCTGAATCTCCAGCGGTGCAGGCCGCCGCGCCGATCGCCACCGAACATTCATCCGGCAACGAAAGGACCCACATGACCAGTTTCCGAGGGCTCTATCCGGCCGTCATCACTCCCATGGACCGAGAGGACCGGCTCAACGAGGAGGCCTTTCGGCAGGTCCTGGAATTCAATGTCCAGGCCGGGGTCCATGGGTTCTGGGTGGCCGGCGGCAGCGGCGAGAGCGTTTTGCTCCAGCCGGACGAGAACCGGCGAATCGCCGAGATCGCGGCGGATCAGTGCCGGGGCCGCGCCCGGATCATCATGCACGTAGGCGCGGCGACCACGTCCGCTGCCGCCGGAATGGCGGAGCAGGCCGCCCGGGCCGGCGTCGACGCCGTCTGCGCCTTGCCCGGCTCCTTCTACGGTGCGGGCGAGGACGAAGCGATCGGTTACTACCAGGCCATCGGCAAGGCCGCCGGTCTCCCCCTGTTCGTCTACAACTTGCCCGACGCCACCGGCCTGGAGTTCACCCCCGGGCTGATGAAGAAGCTCCAGGATGAGGTGCCTCAGTTGACCGGTCTCAAGCATTCGGCGGTCAACTTCAGGAACGTCTGGATCTTCTCCCGCATGGGTCTGGCCTGCTTGAAGGGTTTCAGCTGCCTGATGCTGCCGGCCCTGGTCGAGGGCGCCGTGGGGTGTGTCGACGGCCCGCCCGGGGTGGCTCCCGAACCCTTCCTCCAGGTCTGGGACGCTTATCAGGACGGGGATTGGGCGCGGGCCCGGAAGGCTCAGGACGAGGCGACGGAGATCTTCGGCCTCTTCGACGGAGAGTACGGGCCCTACGTCGCCGTCCTCAAGGAGCTCATGGGCCGGCGTCTTGGAATCGACTGCGGTGTCCCACGCCCTCCGGGCATGCCGTTGACTCGTGAGCAGGCAGACCGCGTCTGGAACCGCTTCCGCGAACTGATGCCCGAAGCCTGAGCACCCTGGGAGGGGGGGACTTGCAGTCCCCCTCTTCATCACGATTTACCTAAACTGAAACGAAAAAAGACTCGCGTTCCGGATCCAGAAGCGGAGCTGGACGGGGCGGCCCTCCAATGAGCTCACGTCGCTCTTGCCCTGCCAACTGGCCTGGGCGGTTCCGCGAACGGCCATGGGATCCGACTCCTTCAACGAAAAGCCGGGCAGCGGCTTGGTCTGGTGATCCAGGATCTCCACCTTGATCTGGGGAATCCCGGAGCCGTCGTTGTTCCGGGCGGCCTCCATGTTGACGTAAAGGCCCGAGCCATCGAAGCTGAAGGTCTGGGTGAGCAGGATCCCGGGCTTGAGCTTGCCCGCGTCGATGGAGACGAACCCGTCCTCCGGCAGGGTCGCCAGACCGGGTGCCCTCAGCGGCGAGTCTCCCTCGGCCTCCTGCCTGAGATAGAGCTGTTCGGGCCCCCGCCAGTTGGCGCCCGTGTAGTAGATCCAGACTTTCCCTCCCTGCATGATCGGCGCCTGGGAGTAGACGCTGACCGAATCGAAGCTCCCCTCGGCGCCGGGCCGGACCAGGGGCTCGCGGAACTTCCGTTCGTAATTCACCCCGTCACGGCTGAAGGCCAGGGTCGGGTAGTGAAGGGTCCGCGTGGTCCGATAGATCCAGGGCATGGCAATGTAGGTGCCTTCGTAGGCCACCACCGGAAAGAGGTAGAACTCGGCGTCCGGGTAATCCTCAGCGTCCGGAAGGAGGATGTTCTGGGGGAGACTCCAATTCCTGAAATCGGGGCTCTCGGCTCGCCCCACGATCCTCTTGCCGGTGGGACACGCGCGGTGCAGGCAGTTCTCGATGTGGGCGGCGTAGACCTTCCGGATCGGGTCCCATCCCATGTAGTGGGTGGGTCCCCAGCGGCCGGGCTCCGGCGTCGTGTCCATCACCGGGTTGGTCGGCTCGGGAGTCCAGTTGAATCCGTCCGGGGAATAGTAGACGTGCAGCTGCATGCCACGCGGATTCTTGGTCCGCGTCATGGCAATCGACTTGTACCGCTTGGCGGGATCGGTCTCGTTGGGGTCGTCGAAGGTCGGCGCCCGGCCGCCGTCCGGCAGCAGGTTGTTGTTGCGGCTGCCGTTGAACTCCACCTTGCCCAGATTCGGCTTCACCCAGTGGACTCCGTCCTTGGAAGTGGCGTAGCAGAGCCGGTAGTTGTAGTTGCCGTAGATCCCCACGTATTGGTAGGGAGCATCGACTATTTTCCGAGTGGCGCCGGTGTCGGTCCAGTGGAATTCCACGAGCTGCCCTCCCGGTTCCGCGCGCCAGTCGCCGCTGGTGGAGTACCACATCTTGAAGAGCTTCTCCTCCGGGTCGTAGAGGACCTTGGCCACAGGAGAGAAATGTCCCTCCCAGGGCCGGTCCGGGCGGATCACCGGGTTGCTGGGCTCCTTGACCGCGGTGTTGAGCACCTGTTTGGCGTCGGTGAGGCTCTGGATCATGTAGTCGTCGATGAACAACTGCTTGCGATTGCCGATCTCCACCAGGCTTGGCACATCGGAAGCGGCGGCGGTGATGGTGGACAATACGAGCAGGGATAGCGTTCGTGTCCAGAAGTGGGTTTTCATGGGCTCCTCTCGGGTAGGGATTGAGGGTTTGACATTCTTGTCCGGGAACATCGAAAAGTAACACAGCAGGTGTTGGCTGTTCACATCCGACAGTTAAACGGTCTACGGGTTTTGCTCTGAGTCTAGGGAGCATGGTCGAAGACCGCAGGGAGTTTTCAACTCGACTTCAGGCGATTCTGTCTTCGACGACCAAGTAGTGCCCTACAACCCGAAGCGCTCTCTTGACCTGGTTGATATGGGACCGATGGTCCAGGTTCAGAAGTCTTCGGACAGCGGCCTCGCTACGGCGATCATTTCTTGACCACTGGTGGTCCTGCTCGGAATTGGAATGTCCCAGCCTTCCTGAACGTAACCGGCCAAAGCTGTCGCGAGTGCGTCCTCGGCCATCGCCAAGGCTTCAGCCTTGTCGTTTCCGCAAGTCAGCGCCTCGGGAACGTCTGGAAACGTGACAGAGAATCCGCCCTCTTGTTCGGGAGTCAGGACACAGGGGTAAACGTATCGCACCTCAGAAGTCCTCCCTGCTGATGTTCAACTGTTTCAACATGCCAACAAAGGTCCCCCGCTGCAACTCACCCCGCTTCACTGAGGTGAAACGACGGGCGTATTCTATAGCGGCTTTTTCTCCTGGGTGGCTACAGCGTAGAATTCCAGACTCCAACGGCAAGCGTGGAAATGACGTATTCGAGGAGAGGGCCGTGAGTCGACTCGGAATTGAACTCCGTCAGAGAGGCCAGGCGCATCGGATCGTCAACCGAAGCACGCGGAAGAACTGGGACTTCTTCCGCGGTCATCGAAACCGCGTCATGGACCTGCTGGCCGCCGAGAGCCGGCTGCAGGGCAGGGTGGCGATCCTGGGGGCGGGGAACTGCAACGACCTGGATCTGCGCCAGTTGGCCGCCGAGTGCGGTGAGCTCCATCTCTTCGACCTGGACCGGGAGGCCATGGAGCAGGCGCTTCTGAGACAAGGGATTCCGGAGGGTTCCAACATTCGCTTGCGGGACGACCTGGACCTTTCGGGTCTCGGCGGTCCGGATGCCGACACGGCGAAGGTCGCCGCCAAAGACTTCGAACTCGTGGTCTCCACCTGTGTGGTAAGCCAACTCCTGGAGACGGTGAGCCGCCTCCATCCACCCGGATCCCGCCGCGACCGGACCATGCTGCGGGTCCGAGACGCACACGTTCGTCTCTTGACCGATCTGATCGCCCCAGGCGGGACGGGGGTCGTGGTGACCGACATGGCCGAGGCCGTTGCGGACCCCGGCGCTGCCGAACCAAATGAGGCGGCGCCATCCCGGGAGCCGGAGCTGATGGAACGGTTCTTTCTCGGTCTGGGTCCGAAGGGGCTGGAGGATGCTCTTCGGGCGGTTCCGCATGTGGCGGAGTCGCTCCGGGGGTGTGAAGCAGGTTGAGCCGTGGACCTGGCAGTTGGATGCGGTCCGCCGCTACCTGGTCCACGCCGTTCGTTTCACCAAGTCTGTCGGTCGGTGAGCGCCCGGTTTCGGGGACCTCCTACCAGTCGATCCTCAGGCGGGTCCAGCGCACGCCGAACCGGCCCCCTTCCCGGGACCAGTGCGTGGCCAGGAAGTCGCCGTCCTGGAGGCGGATGGCGGTGGGGAACCCGAACTGGAAGCCTCCGAACTCCTCCACCCCCGTGGCCAGACCAGCCGGCCGATCCCGCCGGGTTCCAGGGTCGTACATCAGCCCCTCGTAATGGATCTCCCAACCTTCAGAGGTAAAGGTGACCAGGTTCATCACAATTCCCTGATTCCCGTACCGCCGGTTGTAGAGGACCAGGAGCCGGTCGCCACCCAGAGGGATCGGCGTCATGGTCTGGCCCCGAATGCCGGTGCTCCGGGGTGTGCTCCAGGTGAGGCCGTCGTCCCGGGAGATCACGAACGAGTCTTCCTCGTCGACCACCTCCCCCAGGGTCACGGTCCAGCAGGTGGCGATGAGCAGGCCCTCATCGGTCTGGGCCAGTTTCTGCTCCAGATACCCCAGCTTCGCCTCCGGGTCTTCGAACACGATTGCATGCCGCGGCCACGTCTCCCCGCCGTCGTCGGACACGGCGGCCAGGACCTGCTTGCCCAACGTGTCCTTGGAATCGAGGGTGGCGGCCGGCGCCAGCAGGCGGCCGGACCGCAGGGGGAGGATTCCGTGCGAGATCTCCAGCTTCCTGTGCCCCTGCATGGGGACGGAGCGGGGAGGGGACCAGTTCCGTCCTCCGTCCAAGGAGCGGAGGAAGACGGGCTCATTCTCGGAGTCGCCGAAGACCTTGGTAGCCCGGGTAAAGTGGCGCGAACCCGTAGGCATAGACGGTACGGCCGTCGGCCGAAAGGCTCAGCTTCAACGCGTTGGTGGAGCCTTCCTTGCGAGGCAGAAGCGTGCCTTCTACCTCCCAGGTTTCGCCTCCGTCAGTGGAGCGGGCCCAGTCCGAGCCGCCGGTGGCGTGAGCGCCGCCACCGACATTGAAGGAGCAGAGGATGTCTCCGTCGGGGAGTTGGACCGCCTGGGGAAATGCCGACTCACGCTCGTCGATTCGGCCCGTGCCCAGGATCTCGATGGACGCCATGGAACCCTCCTTGAAACAGAATGATGACGGAGCCTCACACGGCGGGACGCTCGATCGCTCGCAATCGGCGCCCGGGACTTCCGCGGCGGCCGCAAAAAAGAAAGGGCCTGCACCCCGGTGGATGCAGGCCCTTTCGGGAAAATCGAGGTCAGCCGGCCTGAATCGTCCGCTTGACGGGATCGAAGGTCATGCGCCGGCCGCTCCAATAGGAATCGGTGGACATGATGCAGGCGATGGAATGACCGTATCCGGCCTCCACGGGACAGTACAGCCTCTTGCTGTCCCGGGCGCGAACGGCGTCAAGCCAGTTGGCCACATGGCTCCTTTCGCCCGGAGCATCGGGAACAGGAACCTGATCCTCGATCTTGCCCTCGGCCTTCACTCCCCGGCCCGAGAAGTGCCAGGGGACGTTGGGGTTGGCGCTGGACTCGGCTCGGCCCTTGCTCCAGTCCTCACGATTGTTGGAGCCTCCGGCCTCGAAGCTGCCCAGGGTGCCGTGCAATTGGGTGGCCTTCCCGTATCCGTTGATCAGGTTGGTGGAGTAGACGGTCAAGAACTTTCGGCCGTTCTTCTCGTACTCCAAGGAGACCTCGATGGTGTCGGCGTTCTCCCTCCAGTCCTTCCAGGCGTAGATGCCGCCGTGGGCCACGGCGCTCAGAGGATAGGAGGTGCCGGTGAGCATGTGGGCCAGGTCGATGCCGTGGGTCATCCACTGGTCGATGATGCCGCTGGAGAAGTCCTTCCAGAGGCGGAAGCAGCGGAACACCCTGGGGTCGAAGGGGCGGTGCGGTTTCCCCATGAGCCAGGTGTTCCAGTCCACGTCGCTTGCCTTGATCTTCGCCAGGTCCTGGTCCTTCTTGGCCCAGCGGTAGGGGCTGTACCAGCTCCAGTAGAGGTCGACCTTGACCACGTCTCCGATGATCCCGTCGGCGATCATCTTGGCCGCCTGCCGGTACTTGGGGGAACTCCGCCGCTGGGTGCCGATCTGGACGATGCTGCCCGCTTTCTTCACCGCGTCCAGCGCCGCGTTGGTCTCCGACAGGACGTTGCCCATGGGCTTCTCGCAGTAGGCGTCCTTACCCGCGTTGGCGGCCATTTCGAGGATCTGGGCGTGGGCATGATCCGGAGTGGCGATGATGAGAGCGTCGATGTCGGGGTCGTTCACGATCTGCTCGTGGTGGCGGTAGACCTTGGGCGTCGTTCCCTGCCGTTCCTCGGTCAGCGCCTTCGCTTGCTCCCGGGCGTCGTTCCAGACGTCGCAAACCGCCGTGAGGCGGGCGTTGAAACGCTGGTTACCTTCGAAGAACTCCCTCATGATGCCTCTGCCGCGGCCGCCGGGACCGACGATGCCGACCCGGATCTGACCGTTAACGTCCCGGGATTTGGCGATGGCGGGAAATCCGGCCAGTGCGAGTCCGGCTCCGGCGCCGGCCGAATGGGACAGGAAGGATCGCCTGTTGATGGAAGATTGACTCATACTCCGTCAGGTTTGATCGACGGGTTCCGGTTGTCGGAACCGATTGGACAATGGTAGCGAAGTGGGTGGAACCCGACAAGGTCCGTACGATCCCTAAACGTAGACACTGACTAAGGATAGGAAACCTCCATGACTCAGAAGAGAATCCTGGTGACGGCCCCGGTGGAAGAGATCGTGATTGAGTTGCTGGAGGCCCATGCGCCGACGGTGACCTCGCCCAGCACGGATCAGAAGACGTTGTCGGGCCTGCTCACGGGCACGATCGGGATCGTCGCCCGGGGAGAGGCCCGGATCACACCGGAGTTGGTGGAGGCCGCCCCCGACCTCAAGGTCGTGGGCAGGACCGGCGTCGGGTACGACAACGTGGACGTGCCGGCCCTGACCCGCCGGTCGATTCCCCTCATCATCGCCCCGGTGGGCGGATTCTCTGTGGCCGAAGGGGCCCTGGGGATGCTGCTCTGCCTGGTCAAGAACATGCGCATAATGGACGCCGCGGTCCGAAGCGGCAACTGGGACCGCCGTTACGACGAACTGGTCGGGGACGTGGCCGGCCACACGTTCGGCATCGTGGGATTGGGCCGGATCGGGTCGTACCTGGCCAGGCTGCTGCAACCCTTCGAAGTGACGGTGCTGGGCTACGACCCGTACGTGGACGCTGATCGGATGGCGGAGATCGGAGTCCGAAAGGTCTCGTTGAAGGAACTGTTGGCCCAGTCCGATTATGTTTCCTTGCACATGCTCCTGAACGACGAGACCCGGGGCATGATCGACCGCGAGGCGGTGGCCGGCATGAAGCGGGGAGCGGTTCTGCTGAACCTGGCCCGCGGCGGCATCACCGACGGTCTCGATACTTTGGCCGACGCGCTTGATGAGGGGCAGCTCAGCTACGTGGGACTGGACGTGTTTACCACCGAACCCCCCGACGTTTCCCACCGGATCTTCAAGAATCCCCGGTGCCTTTTCGCGCCCCACGCGTTGGGAATGAGCCACCTGGCCATGGACCGGGTCGGGCGTTCCATGGCCAACGACATGCTGGCCGTGCTGCAGGGGGAACGCCCCCGGCACTGCGTCAATCCGGAGGTCTTATAGGAGGGGACTTTCCTGTCCCCCTCTTCGTCGCCGCCCAATATAAGAATGGGGGACAGGAAAGTCCCTCCTCCAATGCCTACCCCTTCACCAGATCCACCAGCGGTTCCAGAGCGCCCATTCCGGAGGAGATCTCTCCTCGCTCGATCCGCTTCATGAGTCGCCGGACCGCCTCGTTGACCGGTGTCGGCACCCCTTTCTCCCTCCCCTTCCGGACCACGAATCCGTTGAAGTGATCCACCTCGGTGATCCGTCCCTTCCAGTGATCCTGGAGCAGGGAAGTCGCGGCAGCAGGACTGATCCGTTCCGACATCCGGGCCAGCCGCCGGTCCATGGTCCCGTCCCGCCCGCGGGCGGCCGCCAGCACCTGATCCGGCGTGCAGTGACCCAGGACCCGGTGGATGGCGTGTCCATGGCCCTGGGCTACGTGGACCACCTCCGCCGCCAACTGGATCATGACCTTGCGCACATCCGGCTCACCCAGAAGGGGAGCCGACCGCAGGCCGGTGATTCCCGAAAGCGCGTTGACCATGGCGCTGGTGGCCAGCTTGGTCCAGCGCATGGCCATCAGATCGCGGGTGGTCTTCGCCGGCCACACGGTGTTCAGATACCGGGCCACTTCTTCAGCCTTGCTCACCGAGGACTCGGCGTACTCACCCACGTAGGCTCCGGGAGCGTCGAGGTTGGAGGACCGGGAGACGGATTGCGTGGAGACCTGGATCCGGCCGGGAGCCTCCAGCACGGCGTTGATCAGGATGACGACACCCAGAATCCGGCCGCTTTCGACCCGCTGGGCGATGATTTCTTCGTTGATGCCGTTCTGGGTGCTGACCACCCAGGCCTGCGGTGCCAGGCGGGGAAGAACCCTCTCCACGGCGGCGTCCGAATCGTACGATTTCACCGCCAGAAAGAGGATATCCACCGGATCCAGGCGGTCGAGTTGGTCCGTATGGACGACCGGCGGGCGGAGGTGAACCGGCCCTTCTTCGTCTTCGATCCGAAGACCCGAGTCCCGAATGGCCCGGAACTGTTCCGGCCACGGCTCGATCAGCGTGACGTCGTGTCCCGCGGCGAACATCCGGGCGCCGACCTGGCCCCCGATGGCGCCGGCGCCGAAGACCGCCAGACGCTTGCTCATGCGGTCAGAGGCGGATCCGCCGCCGGATCTGCTGGTTGGCTTCCCAGTAGGTCTTCTTCAGCCGGATTACTTCGTCTTCCGGCGCCGGCTGGACCCGGCCCCGAGCGTCGACGGCTCTGGAGACCAGGGTGTGCTCGCCCGGCGCAGGATCGTTCCAGTCGTAGGACCAGAAGGTCCAACTGTGGGGATAATCCGTTCCTTCGCCCAACTCGGTCTTCCTCCAAGGGCCGTCGTCCAGCTTGAGCTCGACCCCCTTCAACGGAGTCCCATCGTTCCAGACCGCGCCCATGACGCGAATGCCGCCGCCATCCAGACGGGTCACCCGGGCCACGATGGACTTGAGATTCATGCGGCCCACCGAGGTCTCGCGCCAGATGGTCTCGCCGTCCCTTTCCTCACCGCGGATCGTGACGTAGTCGCGCCCCATGAAGCGGCTCAGGAATTGGCGGTCATGGACCTCGACGCGCCAGAGCCACTTGACCCAGGCTACTCCGTACCAGCCGGGAACCACCAAGCGGAGGGGAGCGCCATGGGTCTGGCTCAACGGTTTCCCGTTCATCTCATAAGCCAACAGAACCCGATCCCGAAACGCTTCCTTGACCGAAAGACTGCGCCCGAAATTCTGTTCGTATTCGTTGTCCCGGATCTCCTCCTTGCCCCGGTCCGCTCCGAAGAAGACCACTTCGGTGGCCTCCGGGCTCAGACCGCATTCCTCCAGGACCGGACCCAGCCGGGTCCCGCTCCACCGGGCATTCCCGATGGCCCCCATGAATCGCTCCGACGCCCCGTTTCCGGAGCACTCGAGCGTGGCGGTGTAGTGACTCTTGGGACGGGCCTTCAGATCCTCCAGGGTCAGCGCCAGGGGCCGGTCCACGAATCCTCCGATGCTGAGCCTCCACTTCCCCATGTCCACTTCGGGGATCCCGTAGTGTTTGACGCTGAAGAAATCCGACTCGGGCGTGATCCAGGATTGGAGCTGATCCCACTGCACCATGGCCCGGTCCGGATTCACCGGCTGAGGATCCAGGAAGGGCACGAGGGTCTCTCCGGTCTCCACAGGAGGCAGCACGAATCCGAAGACCGAAGAATTAAGGAACGTAGCGCCGGTCGCCGCCAAGCCTCCGCGCAGCAACTCGCGTCGTGAAAGGGATCGTTCATCTCTCATGGCATGTCTCCGTAAGTTTCGGTTTTCGGTAGGTTCAACCTCATGCTAGCAGCACCTCTCCCAACCCGCCACGCCGCCCTTAGGAGGGGGGACTTTCCTGTCCCCCCGGTTTCCTTTCCCTCGTCGCGGGGGTAGGAAGACCCCCGCTCCTATTTTCCTCATTTCCTCGCCAACTCCCGTGCCTTGGCGCCGTGGAAACGAGCTTTATCAAAGGCGCCCATGGACTGGTAGATGCGTTCCAGCAGTTGATGGTGCTTCGGATCCTGGTCGTTCAACTCCAACGCCTTCCGGGCCATCGGTTCAGCCTCGTTCAGCCGTTTTCGATAGAGGAATGAGAGCGCCCTGATGAAGGGGCCCGTAGGATCCGTGGGGTCGGCCCGCATGATCCGCTCGGCCAGGGCGCCGGTCTGTTCCAGATTGCCCCGTTCCATCTCCAGCCGCGCCGCTGTGGAGAGCAGGCCCACGTCTTGGGGACAGGCGTCCAGGCCCCTGGAGGCGGCGTTTCGGGCCTCCTGGTGGCGCTGGGTCCGCCGTTCCACCAGCGACAAGAGGAGGAACGCCTCGCAGCTCTGGCCGCCTTGGTCCAGGTAGCGGCGAAGGTGCGTCCCGGCGGCATGGAGATCTCCCCGTCCGAAACTGAGCTTGCCCCGTCCGAAACCGGTCAGGTGGGTGTTCGGCTCCAGTCTCTCCGCACGGGCGTACGCATCCAGAGCGGCCCGCTGATCGCCGATCTCCAGGTTCGCGTCTCCCAGGTCGGCGAACACTTCCGCGTTGGCCCGGGGCGAGGCGGACATCCATCGAAGCGTCTTGAGCCGCCCGCGCAGATGGGCTCTCTGGCGATGGTTCTTCAGCACGGTTTGGCCTTCCGCCTCCTTGCCCTGGCGCAGCAGGCTGGTCCCCAGATTGAAGAGGATGTTCTCGTGGCCCGGATTCAGGCGCAGGACCTGGCGGAAGTTCCGTTCCGCCGCGGGGTACAAGCCCTCCTTCAGATCCAGCTCTCCCAGGTGGAAAAGAGCGGTCGGCTCGCCGGGCCGGAGTTGAAGCACCAGCTCCAGTTCACGGCGGGCCTCCGAATCCCGGCCCATGCGGGCGAACGCGACTCCCAGGCTCAGCCTCAGCTCCCAACTGTCCAGACCCCTGTCCATGGCCTGTTGGAAGTTCTCGATGGCTTCCGGGTAGTTGCGAAGGGAGGTCTGACAGATACCGGCCAAATAGTAGATGACCGGTGAAGGGTTGGGAGCCTTCAGCAGTTGTGCGAGGTCGGCCAACGCTCCCAGGTAGTCCTGGTGCAGCTTCATCTTCTCCATGGCGCTGTCGGGAGAGGGGGCGGACTGACTCCGGATTCCTCCCGCTAGGCAGAGCATTACGGCCACATAGGGGAGGAGCTTGGAGAAGGCAACAGGAGGAGATGCGCTCACGTTTTCCGTCTCCGGGCCATAGAGCACCGGCAAGACGCAGGATACCATGACCGCCGGGTTTTTCCGGTTTTCCGGAGGCTCGGAAACCGGACCGGACGCGCGATTCTCCAAGTCTCGTAGTAGACTGACCGGGAATTAGCGAAGGGAATCAAGATGACTCTGAAGTCCACGACTGATCGCCGCCGGTTCCTGGTCCAGATGGGAGCGTTGTCGTTGCTCGCCCAGGGACCCGGCGGGAATTCTCAGGCAAGGGCGGCGGCCAAGGAGTACGCTGATCTGGCGACCCGAAGGTTCAGAAACCATATCGAGGGCGCCAGAAAAGCCATTCTGGACGAGATCAAGCCGACACCCGCCCAGTTGGAGCATGGACTCGAACTCCACCGGGAATCCGTCGTCTGCGATCTCTACGGAGGGTCCAATCCGATTCACGTGACCGGATTCTACTCCGAGTCCATGAAAGCTTGGGCGCTTGAAGTTCTGGACCGGGAGCCCGACCCCGAAAGGAAACGAGAGCTGTTCAGATCCACCGTCATGCCACAGATTCAGAAATGGCGCGCCCTGGAGGTGGTCCACGACCCCGGTTTTCGGGCCAACCACCGGCTCGCTTGGGAGTCAGCCCAGTACGACCTGGGCCTCGCCGATGTGGCCTGGGCCCCGGAGGGTGAAGGGGACCGCGCTTCCCTGGAGTATCTGGCCAGCGCCACCTACGCCTTCGACCACTTGCCCTACATGGAAAAGTTCCTGCGAATCGACGACCTTCAGGGGTTCAAGCGAGCCGGGAAGCATGCTGTCATCTGGCACGTCGGCCGCCCCGACGCCTGTTTCGCCGGCCCCCACATCAAGGATCCCATCAAGAGTCTCGACTTTTTCTATGGGTTCGGCGTCCGCCACTGCCAGTTGACCAACAGCACCCGGAACCAGTTGGGAACTTCCCACTATCAGGAGACGGATGCGGGCCTCACGGAGATGGGGGAGGCCGTCATCCAGCGCATGAACCAACTGGGGATGATGGTGGATCTTTCGCACTGCGGAACCCAGACGACGTTGGACGCCATCCAGGCCTCGCAGGAACCGGTACTCATCAGCCACACGGCTTGCCGGGCGCTGTCCCGCGGAGGCAAGAGCCCAAATCGAAACGCCACCGACGAGGCGATTCGAAGTACGGCTGACAGAGGGGGAATGATCGGAATCATCACCGTACCCAACCTGTTGGGTGGATTCGGTGCGGAGGCCGTCTACCGGCACCTGGACCACGCGGTCAAGCTGGTGGGTGTGGACCATGTGGGCCTGGCCTCGGACCAGGGTCCCATGGGCCGGGCCGTGCAGGCTCCGGAAATCGTCAAGATCCTGAAACCCCGTAAGTTTCTGGCCACGGGCTTCAAGGGCACGCGGACCTACTGGGAGTGGGAGACCGGGCCCCGTCCCCTGTCCTGGGTCAACGCTCCCTACCTGACGGTGGGGTTGGTGGTGAGAGGCTACTCGGACGACGACATTCGCAAGATCATCGGCGGCAATTTCCTCAGGGTGGCCGGCAAGATCATGGACAAGCGACCCCGGGGACGATTGACCTGATTCGAAATTGAGTCGCCGCCCTCTGAAGGGCCCGGTGACATCGGGAGGCGTGAAGTATGGAGTCCAATCTGTGTCTGCGAACGGCTGGACGTTTCGTCGCGGGAGCGTTTCTGATCCCGTTCCTGGCTTGCGGGGTTGACGAAGACACGCGGGATCCGTTCCGCGAGATCGTGGACATTTCCCGGGACGAGGCGGCCTTGGCCGAGTATCTCCAGCCGGTTCCGCCCAAGGAGCCGCAGGAGGCCCTGGCATCGTTCGAGGCGGTCGACGGATTCCGTATGGAGATGGTGGCCCATGAGCCTCTCGTGAACGACCCGGTCGCGGCCGCGTTCGATGAAAACGGCCGCCTCTACGTGGCCGAGATGCGGGATTATCCGTACCAGCCGGGTCCTGGCGAGAAGCCCATCGGCGTGGTCCGCTTGCTGGAGGACACCGACGGCGACGGCACCCTGGACCGGAGCCACGTCTTTGCCGACGAGTTGCTGTGGCCCACCGGAGTGACGGTTTGGAACGGAGGGGTCTACGTCACCGCTCCTCCCGACATCTGGTACCTCAAGGACACCGACGGGGACGCCAAGGCCGACATCCGGAAGAAGGTCTATTCCGGCTTCGGACACCAGAACGAGCAACAGATGATGAACAACATCATCATGGGGGTGGACCATTGGATCTATGGGATCGCTTCCGGAAACGCCGGCGAGATCCGATCCCTGGAGAATCCGGATTCGCGTCCAGTCTCATTGGGTGCCCGGGATTTCCGCTTCGATCCCGTGAGCGGACGGTTCGAGACCACCACCCAAACCTTCCAGTTCGGGCACGCCTTCGACCAATGGTTCAACCGCTTCGTCTGCAACCAGGGGATGCCGGGGCGCCACGTGGTGTTGCCCGCCCGCTACCTGGAACGGAACCCCTACCTTTTCGTCAATCTGCACCGGTGGCTGGGACCGGGCGCCAACCAGGTGAAACCCCTGGTCCAGGGCCAGACCCGCCTCTACAAGATCAGTCCCGTGGAGGGCTGGCGCACCATTCGCCAGGCGCGGCGGATCTTCGCCGGATCCTCTTCCCGGAGCGCGGGCGTCGGTCACGACTACCTGACGGCCGGTTCGGGGGTGACCATGTATACGGGCCACGCCTACCCGGAGAAGTACCGGGGCAGCTACTTCATGGGCGCCAATACGGGCAACCTGATCCACCGCCGGGTTCTCATCGACGACGGAGTCACTTTCCGCTCAGAGCGGGGGGAGGCGGAGGGCTCGGAGTTCGTCCGCACCGCCGACAACTGGTTTCGGCCCGTGAATGCGGTCAATGCGCCTGATGGAACCGTGTACTTCCTGGACATGTCCCGGGAGCTGATCGAGGCAACCCACGTCCCCGGACGGGTGATGAAGCACCTGGATTTCACCAGCGGACGAGATCGGGGACGCATCTATCGCCTGGCGCCCCCGGGATTCGTGTCGCCGCCTCCGCCCCGGTTGGGCGAGGCGACGATCGAGGAACTGGTCGCCCATCTGGAACACGATGGGGGCTGGTGGCGGGCGACGGCCCACCGTCTGATCCGTGAGAGGGAAGACCGGTCGGCGGCGCCCCTCCTGCGCGGGCTGTTGAGGGAGAGTTCCCGTCCCTTGGCCCGGATGCATGCTCTCTGGTCCCTGGAGGGTCTCGGCTCCCTCCGGGAACGGGACCTGCTGCGGGGTCTGGGGGATCCTGAAGCCGGTGTCCGGGTCCACGCCGTCCGGCTGGCCGAATCCCGCTTGAATCGGTCCCGCGCCCTGTTCCGAAAGGTTTCGGACCTGGCCCAGGACCCGGAAATCCGGGTCCGGTTCCAGGTGGCCCTGAGTCTGGGCGAGGTGCGAGGGCAGAGGGCCCTTCCCGCACTGGTCCGGATCGCCCGGGAGGGCGCCGGCGACTTCTGGGTCCGGAACGCCGTCCTGAGTTCCTGCGCCGAATTCGGCCACCAACTGTTTGCCCGGTTGGCCAACGAGGAGACGTTTCTGGCGCAACCCGAATCGGTCCAGTGGTTGTCCCGGCTCGCCCGGGCCGTGGGGGCCCGGGAACGCGCACGGGAGTTGAGGCGGGTTCTCGGCGTCATGGCAGCCAATCCGGTGCTGGCCGCAAGACCGTCCGCAAGGCAGGAGATCATCCTCGGAATGGCCGAAGGCCTGGCCTATTCCGGCGGGTCGCTCTTGGGGCTGCGAAGGCTCCCGGTCTCCGCGACCTCCATGATCAAGTCCCACATGGAGCGTGCGGGCAAGATCGTCGCCGACGAGTCCGCTTCCCTGGAGGACCGGCTCGAATCCATCCGGCTGCTTCACCATGACCGGCTGTCTCGAGTGAAGCCCGCACTGGCCTCGCTGGTGGATCCCCAACAGCCTCAGGATCTGCAAATCGCGGCGATCGATGCCTTGGCGGGCTTCCAGAGTTCGGAGATACCAGGTCTCCTGCTGGCGGACTGGACGGCGCATTCTCCCCGAACCCGGAGCAAGATCCTGGAGACCCTCTTCGCGCGACAGGAATGGACCGAGGCCTTGCTTCAGGCCGTCTCGGAGGAGTCGGTCGCAGCCAACCAGATCGACGCCAAGCGCCGGGGTCTCCTCCTGAACCACGACGACGAGGCCATCCGGGAGCGGGCGGCCCGGCTACTGGGGTCCGAGGAGCTGGGGTCTCGCAAGGACGTGCTGGCCGCATTTCAGGCCAGCTTGTCTCTGACCGGCGACCACAAACGCGGCGAGGCCGTCTACCGGCGGGAATGCCTCAAGTGCCACCGGCTCTCATCCCGGGAGCACCCCATCGGACCGAACCTGATCCGCGGCTCGGACAAGGATCCCGAGTCCCTGCTGGTAAACATCCTGGACCCCAACCGTTTCGTCGAGCCCCAGTATCTGCAGTACGTGGCGACAGACCTAAAAGGTGGGCTCTACACTGGTTTGCTAACGGATGAGACGGCCACCAGCGTGACCTTGGTGGAGGGTGACGACCTGCGGAACACCCTGTTGCGGGAGAACATCAAGGAGATTCGGGCCACGACCAACTCCCTCATGCCCGAGGGCCTGGAAGAGAACATCAACCACCAGGAGATGGCGGACCTGATCACCTTCATCCTCAAGTATCAGTATGAGGTCGGCACCGAGAGCGCCGGCATCGGCTACGGGGAGGAAGTCTACGAGGAGATGATGCTTCACCCGTCGCTGAGGCCGGAGAATCAGGATCCGCAGAAGGACAATTAATTGGTTGCAGGAAGGGCGACCGACGAGAAGGGTTACCATTAAATTCAGTTAGAGCAACTGGACCGGAAAAAATACCATCGCTAAAAGAGCGGACGATGGCGATCTGGCTCGACAAGGCGTTCGGGCGCGTAGCGGAGATACGGTACCAAATGCAATCGGCTTGGTAGCTTGCCCAAGCGATGAAGAAGGCCGACCGTATCAAAGTCGAGCGAATGGCTCCGGTGGCGTTATGACTTAGGGAACATCGCCAAATCGCGTGGGACAGATCGAAGAAATCGGAAAAGGCCGCGTACTGCGCTACAATAGCTCTAATTGCCTCCAATTTCGTAACCATAGGAGGAATCGCTCTATGGGTGAACTACTGGAAGTGTTTCTGAAGTTAGAACTACTGCCTCCGTTCGCGGCAGGGGCGGCCGGATTAGTGGGCGTCGCGTGGTTTTTCTGGCACAGGTCTCCCAGGATCGCGACATTCTGTCTTGTGGCCGGGGTTGTCTCCGGAGTTGGCACCATCGTGCTCATATTAATTTTGACTATAGGCAAGTTGGTTTATGAGTTGCCTCCAAGCTACACAGTACAAGTCGAACCGTCGCTACAAGACACGAAGTGGGGGGGCATTGATGATACAGGTAAGAGTATTCGTCCCATCACGTTAAAGGTAGTGCGGAATGAAACTGCCGTCGGCGATCCTCGAAAGATCGATGGTGTCGATATCGCGGCCAGGGAATTGCGTGCGGAAATAGATCCAGAGAACACGAAGCGGATGCGGGTCAATACAATCAAGAAGCAGGTGCAGGGACATATCTACTTTGAGCACTTAGCCCGAGACTTGCGTGAGCGGATCTTTTCCGGAACCAGCCAACCTTTTGCCATTGCCTATACAGAGAAAGTAGGCCCCGAGAGTGGAGTTATCGGCGTGAGCGAAGATAGTGCAGTCCAGGAAGTTTTTCAGTCAGTGACGATGAAAATCACCGGATGGAATTATGACCCAAACGACGTGGGCGTATGGCTTGATGTTTACATCGGCGATGTTCCGGTTCAGTGGGGGGTGGTTTCTCGGCAGCGAGCGATGGTGATTTCTGCTCCGATGAAACTGATAATTGGGCTCTTAGGCCTTGATCTCACAGAACCCTCCTCAGAACTTGATCTCAAAGAACCCCCACGGAAATATGCTCGTTTTGTACTGCTCAAGTATCTCTAGTGTCCTGTGTCAGAGATACTTTCACAGTAGGTCTTGAGTGATTCCAGGATTTCATCCGCCGTTTTCGCCCAGACGAACGGCTTCGGGTCCTCGTTGTAGACTCGCAAGTATTCCTTGATCGTATTCTCCAGCGCCTGCGTGCTGCGATAGGTGCCCCGTCGAATCTGCTTTCGGGTGATCTCCGCAAACCAGCGCTCCACCTGATTGATCCACGAGGCACTCGTGGGCGTGAAGTGCAGGTGGTAGCGTGGACGGCGGGCCAGCCAATTGTGAATCATCGCCGTCTTGTGCGTCCCATAATTGTCCAGCACCAAGTGGATGTCGAGTTCGGGCGGCACGGACCGGTCGATGAGGCCCAGGAACTTCTTGAACTCGACCGAGCGGTGCCGACGGAAGCACTTGCCGAGCACCTCGCCCGTCGCGGTGTTCAAGGCCACGAACAGGGATGTGGTTCCGTGCCGCTTGTAATCGTGGGTCTGCTGCCGCGCCACGCCCGGACGCATCGGCAACACCAGCTGCGTCCGGTCCAGCGCCTGGATCTGAGATTTTTCGTCCACACTCAGGACCACGGCCCGTTCCGGCGGATGTAGGTAAAGTCCCACGATATCGCGCACTTTCTCAATGAACAACGGGTCTTTGGACAGCTTGAATGTCTCGTTGCGGTGCGGCTTCAAGGCAAAAGCCCTCCAGGTCCGCCCCACGGTCGAGAAGCTTAGGCCGCACTCCTTGGCCATCGACCACGTGCTCCACTGCGTTGCCCCCTGTGGCAGCGTCTCCAGCGTGCGGACCACGACCCGCGCCACGTCCTTGTCCGAGATCTTGCGCGGGGCTCCGGGCCGCGGCTCGTCCAACAACCCGTCGCAGCGCTTGCTCAGGAACCGCCGCCGCCACTTGCCCACCGTTGTGCGTGCGTGGAAAAGGGGACAGTCACTTCCTCTCTCATTCGTTCGGACGTCGTCGGCGCGGATCCGGATCGGGAGCTCGAGACGGCCTCAGGGCCTCCAGACGGCTCCAAGCCTCCAGCCGGAAGGATCAGGGTAGGGAATCGAAGCAACGCGGCCGCTGGCGGCCGTGGGCATTACGCAGCTGACCAGGGCGCCGGAGTACGGTCCGCGGCGCCGGCGTCGAGGTGGGCTCCAAGTCTCCAGACAGCTCCACGGACTCGAGTTTGACGACGCCCACCAGGTTTTATAGGCTCACGGTCGCGGAGATCCGCTTTCCCTTCCGAATAATTGGATACGATGCCAGAACAACCGAAGAGTACCAAGGAGACAAAAAAACCGAAGAGTGTTGAAGAGTACAAGGTGTGGCTTCGGGACCAGCACGGAGTTGACTTGCAACTTGCAGAAAATCATTACGAGTCCGTCCGCCACAAGCTCTTGGCAGACGTCAAAGAGTCATCATGCTGGAGAGAATTGCTTTCCAGCATGGACAATATGGACCAGACGTATCTAGGCCAGACGGGCTATAAACTCTTCGCTGAAGGCTACACCACACCTCAGCTCCGATCAAAACCCTTCGAGTCGCTCCTGATTAAGACGTTTCGACGAAACATTCTCGCCAACAAGCAATGGCCAGAACCGCCGACCAAGACTGGATGGCTCTTGCCTCCAGGCTGGTTTGCACGGATCAACGACATTGTACGAACGCTGTTGGTAGTCAAATACCTGGACGGAGTGACCTTCACTGTCAAACAGATTCGCTCAATAGTGCGGGGGCTGGGCACAGAGTGCAGTGCCAAGCTCGAAGCGCGAGAAGAGGGCTATTATGCTGCACATCTGTACTTTCATGTCACGTGTGAAATACCACGCGAAAACTGGGACACCGTAGAAGCAGCCATCTCAGTTGAGCTTCAAGTTACGACGCAAGTACAGGAAGTCATTCGCAAACTGCTTCACGCCTACTACGAAGAGCGAAGACTCATACACGAGAAAGAAAGCACGTGGCAGTGGGACTACAAGACACCAGAATTTGCAGCCAATTATCTTGGGCATGTCCTGCACTACGTTGAGGGTATGATTATGGACATTCGTGAAAAACAGGAGACGCAGAAAACATGAGGGACGAATGGACTGAGTACTTGAAGTCTGTAGGTTTCCGAGAGCCCTTGTTGGGACGAGCCGCCAAGACCTTCCGCTTCTACAGGGAGTTTGTAGGCTTCGAAATTCAGACGATATTTGTGAGCGAATATCTTGACAATAGTGGGCAACGACAGTACGAAGCGCTTTGGGTGTTCTCAGACAAAGCCGTCGGGGAAGCCAAGTTCCGCGGGCCGGAAGAACGAATCGATCTTATTCCGCTTGAAAACAACATTGTTCACTGGATTGTGGAAAAGACTGCATTCGAGTTTGATGGAACGGCAACGGAGGCCTCAAGACTAACGCTCAGATACCGACTCGGCGAAGGCCAACTCATGGGTATTATGAAGGCTTCGGGCACCAACTGCCTCCGGTTGGCGGATATACTGCGCAAATTCATCACACCGGCACTGCGACAGAACTGACCGAGCAAGTTCCAGAATACGTTGTGTAATTCTATGACAAGGGCGCCCGCTCGAACGGGAGAAGGGGACAGTCACCTCCTCTCGGTCACTCTGGCATGGCACGGAAATCGGCATAGGCGTTAGAGCACTCGAACCGCTCTTCCAGACTTTTCCGGCGGTCCTCCCTGAGATCAGCGACTGCGGTCACCTTGCAGTTGGGATGCCGCTGCCAGGGAAACGCGGCGCCGAATCCGCCGCCCACCACACCGATCCGCAACTGCTTGCCAGCCTCGAGAGGACGGTACCGTCGTCCGAATAGCGCGCGAGGAAAGGGGACAGTCACCGCGTCTCGGCGTGCGAGTTTCCAAGGCCGCCGGGCTCACCGGGAACGGCTAACTGACGGGTCCGAAATCGGGAATCTTCAGCCAGTCTCCACCCTTCAGAGCCGATTGAAATCCTACGATTCCGGGCGCAGTATAGGACAGGGCCTGATGGACATCGACTGACGGGGGGCGTTGCTCCAGACATGCCGAGACGAACTCATGAATGATGAAGGGATGGGAACCCCCGTGCCCCCCAACGGTCCGCAGTGACGGCGGCAGTTCCGCGGAGTGGTCCGCCTGCAGAAGTTCGGGTTCTGAATGAGGACGGGTCACGTAAGCGGAAGGGCGCAGACCCTTCCACCTCTCGAATAACGACATTTCGGTCCCAAAATAGTCCGCACCTTCACGGCCGGGAGCTGCGGTCCACCAGTGGATATTGATTCGGGAGGAGTTTCCGCCCGACGTCTTGAAGAAGAACGTGGTGTTCACAAACGGGTTGCCGTAGCGGTTCTCCTTGAAGAACGGGTAATCCATCGGTGTTCCGACCGCCGCGACCTCAACCAGGCTCTCGCCGGTCACATGAACGATCGGACCGCTGGCATGGGTGATATAGAGGCCTTGAGCGTTGCCATACCGCCATGTCGGCTTACCTTCGTGAAAGAACATCCGCTCCAAGTACTCCGGCATCTCCCCCTTCGCCAAGTGGGTCCCGTGGTCATGGATGTAATCTCCCTGGGTGTAGTAGATCCTCCCGAACTTGCCTTCTTTTCTCAGTCTGCGGGCAGTCATGGTGGATGGGTGAAAGCAGCTGGTTTCGGCCATCATGTAGATCTGGCCGGTTCTTTTGACGGCCTCCAGAAGCTGCTGGCACTGTTCCAGGGTTATGGCGGCCGGAACGGCGCTGATAACGTGTCGACCGGATTCCATGACCTCCACGCAATGGGGAACGTGACGGGGCGCCCCGGTGAAGATGGCGACTGCATCCACTGAGGGGTCCTTGAGCATGGCGCGGAAATCCGCATAGGCGTTAGAGCACTCGAACCGCTCTTTCAGCCTCTTCCGGCGGTCCTCCCTGAGATCAGCGACTGCGGTCACCTTGCAGTTGGGATGCCGATGCCAGGGAAACGCGGCGCCGAATCCACCGCCCACCACGCCGATGCGCAACTGCTTGCCAGCCTCAAGCGGGCGGTACCGTCTTCCGAATAGTGAAGCCGTCAATGCTGTCGTACCAGCTGCCTTTGCACCTTGGAAAAACATTCGGCGACTGATGGATTGGGATCGCGCTTTCGGTCTCACCATGATGGCTGTCCTTTCTGTGGGCTGGAATCTGGGGTGAATCGTAGAGGGCACCGAATCAGGCGGTCAAGGCAGGGTAACGCAAGGCGACAGAAGGGGACAGTCACCTCCTCTCGCCCGCCCTCGGTTATCATTATCTGATAACAGCAATCGATGACGATTCCGGGCCGAGACCCCCGTCTGGACACCTTGCTCGACCTTCACGGCGAGACGCTGTTTGTGGACGACACGGGGCATTGGGTGAAGTTCATCGTAGTGCGGACCGAGGTGACTCCCGAACGACCGCACGGCCTCCGGTACTCGTTGACGCTGCACGCGCCGGATGGCGCCAGATTGGTTGGAATCGATAATGTGCACCCGGTTAGGGAACGGCCGGGCCCGGGCAGGCGGCTACGGGCAGAGCGCGACCATCGGCATCGGCTGCGGAAGATCCGGCCCTATGAGTACAAAGACGCAGCGACGCTCCTCGAGGATTTCCGGAAAGAAGTGGACCAAGTTCTTGGAGAAGGAGGCTCGATTCCATGAAGACGTTAGAGATCGGGATTGCCGGTTACGATCAGATGAAGACGCGCACCCTGGCGATTGCCCGCGGCGAGCACACGCCCACGAAGGGTGAGCCGAAGGTGTGGTTCACCTCGATCGAGAGCTTTGCGAAGTTGCTGTCCGAGCACAACAGGCATCTCCTGGAGCTGATTGCCCGAGAGCAACCGGGTTCGCTCACGGAGCTCGCGGAGATGGCCGGACGAAGCAAGTCGAACCTTTCGCGAACTCTGAAGACGATGTCTCAATACGGGATCGTGGAATTGCAACGGGGAGCGCGTGGGAGGCTGGTCCCGCGGGTGCCTTACGACCAAGTGAGGCTCGATGTCTCGTTGACTTCAACGCGGTGACGCAGACGACCGCGTCGGAGTGGGACCACTTGTCACTCGTGTCATCAGAGGGATCGAGCATTCGGCCGGTCATCCGGATCTCCCGGTCGGCTATCCGCCCTGCTCCTTGGACATCCGCTCCAGGTCGGCGTTCTCTTCATACGTGTGGCGGAACTCCTGGCCTTCGGTCTCCGGGCGGGAGTCGGGATAGAGACGCAACAGGTCCCACTGGTTGATGGCGGCGCGGACCTTGTAGCGCATCCGTCTCTGATATCCGGCGGCCCGGCTGTCGATCTGCAGTTCGGGCGCCTCCCATCCGTAGGCGTCCGAGTAGATCTGGCGCAGCTTCTCCATCGTCTCCTGAACCTGTTGGTCGCTCAGCGGAACCAGAGGCGTGCATCTCTCCTCTCTCAGCAGATCCATGCCGGTCTTGGCGGGCCCCATGAGGTTCCTGTAGCGGCCCTTGTAGCTTTCCTTCAGCTTGGGGAGCAGGTTGACGGCGTCTCTCTTCCGCCTGTCGGCGCCGTCCTCACGGATGATGGCGGAGTAGAAGTCCTCCGTGACGGTTCCGACCGTCACCAGCCCGGGGTAAGGGTTTTCCTGAATCTGTCCGCACCATCGGGAAAGTTCAGCATAGGAACGGCCTCGCATAATGACGGAGTACGAACCCACCAGTTCGATCTCGTCCAGGAACATGACCCAGCCGCTGTAACCGGCGGCTCGGATCAGTTCGACGACGAAACGCAAGCGCTGGGGCGGCAGGTCGGCCAGCTTGGGTGCTCGGAAGGGATAGTTTCGCAACTCTCCGATCTGCCGGAGACCGTCCTTGATTCGGGAGACCAGGATTCTGTCCCCAGCCCAGAAGTGCTCGATCTCACTGTTCAGTTCCAGGTCGTTGGACTGCTCGTGAACCTGGAGACTGGCTGGAAACATGGGGCTGAGGCCGTTGAAATCCGTGTCCTCCGCCCAGCGCTGGAAATATACGTATTCGTGGGCACGGGGATTCAGGTCGTGCGCCAACTCTTCGATCATCGGTCCAGCCCGGTCAGGGACGCGGCCGTGGTCCACTGCCGACTTGAACACCTTGCCCAAGTCGTAGAGAGGCGTCTCCTTGCTGATGGTTACCTTGCTGCAGACGAAGCCCCGGGAGAGCGCCTGTTGTTCCAGATGGGTGACGAGATGGGACTTGCCGTTGCCGAATTCCCCGGACACCAGCATCCCCAGCGCATCGGACGGAGGAGAGTCTCCGTCGGCGACCTGGTTCAGCATCGCCTGGAATCGACGTTCGGCCTCGGGCTGATGGCAGCCCAGATCCTTCACCGCGTCGTTGTTGGGCACGCCGTTGCGTAGGGCCTCCAGCGCCCGCCGGGCGGCGAGCGGATCCTTTTTCCCAGTGTCTTCTGGCATGGATCGATCTCCCTATTCGGACAGCCGCACCAGGGAGGCCACGGGATTCGGCCGGTTCTTGTCGTGGACGTCGTTCATCACCCGGGTGCGCAGAGCCTGATAGATTCCGAAACCGCGGGATCGCCGTTCGTTGGTGTCATCGTCGAAGTCGCTGTTGGCGACGACGATCAGCAGGGTCCCGGCCAGCCGGTCCACGCCGTCGATGAACTCCCGTAGCAATTCGTAGTGATCCATTGCCATGGGCCGCGTGTAATACCGGCGTCCGTCCCTGGGGTTACGGGCCAGAGTGACCCGGGCGTTGTCCAGGAGCATCACCGTTCCGGCGCATCCCACGTACCGGATCCAGTACAGGGCCGATTCGATGAAGTACCGGGCCGTGGCTCGGTTGATGCTGGTGTAGATGGAGAAGGGTCGCACGTTGCTGATGCGGGGGTTGTCGCCGGTGAGCCAGTCCAGGAGGGGTTGCCCTGCGTATTCGGCAGGTGTATTCGGGCGCGAAAATGTGTTCTCCAAGAGGCAGAGATGAGTCATGCACACCCGGAAGTCGCGGGCCAGATTTCTGTTCTTGAAGACCTGATCCTGTATGTCCCGCCTGATTTCCAGAAGAATCGTCGCCGGTTCGAGGCCGTTGGCTCTGGCGATGGCCTGGAAGATGTTGACGGATTCTGCAGGGTCGGTTCCTGCCACGCCATAGCCCCGTTCGGCGGCCAGTTTCAGGATCATGCGGCGGGCCAGGGACCGCCAGTCCACTTGGCCGGCGAGGCTGAAAAACAGGTCCTGCGCCATGTGTGCGCGATGAATCGTTGAGTTGAACTCGACGGGGATGTAGTTCAACTCGTGGCAGCGGTTCCTGACCCTGCGGTACAGTTCGGCTTTCAGTTCGGGGGGCGTCACGGCGAATTTGATGGAGGCGCCTCCCTCGCGGACGAACGTCAACAGGTATTCCCGGTCGATGACCGGCAGCCAGTCGTCCAGGGAGATCGTTTCGGGCATCAATCTTTCCGGGTGAACCGGATGCCGTAGTATTGCGCGATCTGGCCGTCGGGTCCGATGAACGAGAAGACGCCTCTGGTGCTCCTGGTGCCGGTGGAGGCGGAGAAGGACACGGTGGCGCCCGACTTCAACGTGGTCTCGCCGCTCCTGTCCAGTTCGTAGAGGTCTCGGGCGAAGTCCGTGCGCGTGTAGTTCCGTCTCACGCCCGGCAGTGACGTCAACAGCATGTAGATCCGGAGCAGGGGGAGGACCGGGCCCTGACGAGCCTTGTACAGGCCGGCCGTGGATTGTGCCTTCACCAGTTCCGAGTACACCGAATGCAGGGACCGAAGGAATGTCGTGGACCGGAAACGGCGGGTCTTGTCCCGGTTTCGGATCAGGATTTCCACCAATCGAGTCGGCCGGAGGGTTCGGATCTTCTTCTTGTCGATCGTGACCGCCCGCTCACCCGGGCGGACTTCCACGATGGAGGGGTAGGAGACGAGTTTCCCTTCCTGCTCCCGGATGGTAAGGCGTCGTTTCCGTGCGGCGCGCTGGAGTTCGGCGGCGTAACCATCTTTGAGGTACCGTTCCTCTTCTTCTTCTTCGAGCGGCCAGGATCGGACAGCCTTGTCCACCTCGTGACTCAACTCCCTCAGCGCAGACTCGAGTTCGCCCTGGGCCTTCTTGATGTTGGCGATGGTCCCGTCCTTGGCCGCCTTCTGCAGTCGTCTGGCCCGCGTCGCCAGGTTTCTGGCTTGAATCAAGGTCGACTCGGCGGCGTTCTGGGCGTTACTGAAAGTCTGTTCGAAACGGTCCATTTGTCCTACCGGCCACAGATCCTAACACCGCGCCGGGAAGCGTGTCCATGGAGGGAGACAGCCCACCCGGACCATCCCACGCTACGTATACCGGACGTTTCATCCAGCCATCGGAAAGGGGCGACTCTCCGGAATCTCAGCGATGCGCGCCCGGGGAAGGGGGGTGATGCCTTGCGACTCTCCCCAGGAACTCCCGGGCGACCCTCTCGTACCGGTCCGGGTCCAGGTTCCACGGCGAGAGAAGGGGACGAGAGAAGGGGACAGTCACCTCTCTTCACTCTCCACGGGCGTCCCAGCTGCTGCACGGCGGAGAGTCGCAGGTGTGGGGGGATTCCGGGTACCAGGGAGTGGAGAAGCGGTCGGAGAATCGGGACCGACTGGTGGAATGGCAGGTGATGATGAAGCCCGGGCAGCGTTGGCGGTTGCAGCCGGAGAGTGAGGCGGCATTGGCCGAGCGGCGCAAGGCGTCGGTGCGGGCGAAGGCAGAACATGCGTTTCTGTCTTGTTCAGTGATGATTTGCCGACGATCTTCGTGGCTCGGCCGCCGCGTTCCCGGAATTGAGCGCTCAACGATCACGTCCGAGTCGTATTGGAGGAGTGACCCCTACTCGCCCGCCGGGCGGCCCTCTGTGCCAATCGGACGTACATGGGAGCCATAGCGGGACGGCCAAACCCGTGGCCCGCAAATTGTGGGGGAGCCCCGAGATACTCTCTTTCAAAGAGCTGGCTCGTGAACTTCAGTGTCCGGCTGTTCTCCGTGACCGTGCGTACGACCTGTTCCGGAGTTCCCGCCGGCACCTCGGCTTCGATCTCGAGGGTCACCGTGACCTTGGCTCCCACCAAGCCGGAAAGATGCGCGATCACCTCCTCCGCAATCCGGCTCGCGTCGCGGCCAACCCTCGCGGTATCCAGCGTCGCGGTCCCACGAAACCGCGTCGGTTGCGGCGTTGGCTGTGGGCCCGGCGGACCCTCGCTGGGACCCGATCCTTCTCGTGGGCCAGGCTCTCTCCACCCGTCCCTGGGCCGCCGACTGCTCCGCCGTTAGGCGGCTGTGGCCTCTCGGCATCAAGGTGTCGACGCGCGATATCCGGCTTGACGAGCAATCCGGGAGTATCGATATCCGGTAATGAAACGACTTGTCCGCCCCGCAAACCACGGTAGCGCTTTGCCTCATCGTCGTAGGCGTCCGCGAGCGCATACCCATCCTTTCTCTTTGCTGTAGGGAGTATCGTTTCCCAGCACCACGAGTCGTGCATCGAGATCATCCGGAACATCCTGCCCGGATTGCGGGAGGGGATGCACTCGATTGAAGTCACCCGTATCGCGGAGATCCGATCGGAGTCGCGAACTGAATTCCTGTACAACCTTGTCGGGGTTGCGCTTCAACTGCTCGGCACGATCCTCCGCCAGTTTCGTCACGGTTGGCTGTGTCGAGTACCAGTAACGAGGACCATCCTGGTAGAGGTACGTTGCCGCACCGGCCAGACGCCGCAGCGCGTCGCCGAAGACCGCCGGAGACTCCCCCGGCATGACACAGCCGAGTTTGACGCGACGGTCCTCAAGACCCCGATGCGCCGCATCGGCGGTGGGGGCGGATTCGAGATAAATCGTTCGCGCGACGCGTCTGGAAGCGTGGAACTTTCCGAGGTTCGGAACCGCGCCGTCAATCCGTAGCGGCAGCGAGCTGGGCCCGTCCACGTCTTTCTCGATCACCGGCACCCAGTTGTCGGGGAGATATTGGACAGGATCTGTAAACGGCTCGAAAAGGCGCCGCCGTACAATCTCGAAGCTTTCTTCGGCACTGGCGGGACGCCAGGACGATTCGATACGCCCGACGACGTTCCGCAACCGATCGAGTGCCTCCCGCCCGCGTTGCCCGCCGACATCGACGTCATCCGCCTGGGTGTGGGGGGACCCGGCTGTATCCGAAGCGGGCAAGCTGATCAAGAGCAGGCAGTTGTTGGCGAGTTTGGCCGAGCATCTCACGCTGCTTGGCGGAGCCGCCCAAGCGTTGGAACGCCTCCCGAAAGAACGACTCGATGTAATGCGGTTGTAGACGACGGGCTTCGGCCCGCTCCATTTCCTCACGGACGCGTTGCACTCGGCTCGCGTCCATGGCGTCGTGCGCGAGCGCTCTGTCTTCCAGCAGGTCCTGGAGCCGACCGTGGTCCAGGACATGATCGACGGCCGTCGTGAGGCGCGCTCGAACCTCCGGTTGTTCCCCGTAGCGGATGACCTCGACCAGGAGCCCGCGGAGGGGCCGCCCCTCGAAATGGAGCTTGCCGAGCACATCGAACACCTGCCCACCCAGGGTTTGCCGCGCCTGCTCCAACTTGTCGAGGAGCTTGCGATAGACGTCGCCTTCCCGCGTTTCATCCGCGACAAGGTTCCAGAGGTGACACACTTCCGTCTGGCCGATACGGTGAATCCGACCGAACCGCTGCTCCAATCGGTTGGGATTCCAGGGTAGATCGTAGTTCACCATCAGGTGGGCGCGTTGCAGGTTGATGCCTTCGCCGGCCGCATCCGTGGCGAGCAGAACCTGCACTTCGGGATCGTGCCGGAACGCTTCCTGCGCCTTGAGTCGATCCTCGCGGCCTATGCTGCCGTGAATCAGAACCACGGCATCCACGCGCCCCAGCAAGGTCGTAATCCGATCGTGTAAATAACTCAGCGTGTCCCGATGCTCTGTGAAGATGACGAGTTTCTGGCGCGGAGAGGATTTGGGGCGTGGGATCTCACCCGCGCCGTAAGGGACATCCGGTTCCGCGATCTGGCCGGCCAACCCGCCGGCTGTGAAGATCTCCCCCAGCAGGCTTGCAGGTCCTCGACATCTTCCGGATCGAGCTCGATCCCGGCAGTGACGAATGCGCTCGCAACCTGACCCCCACGTTGCAGGACTTCCAACTCATGCAGTCGACTCTCCAGCCGCTCCCGCCTACGGCGCAAGGCCGTCGGACAGGATGCCCAGCACCGTGGCGTTGGTCTGGAGATCTTCCAGCTTCATGCTCTCTTCCTGCTCTACGTCCACGTCAACGGCATCAGGACGCCGGGCCCGAGTTCGCCTTCAGGTCCGGTTGCCGCGTCACTCTAACCAACCGTTCCGCGATCCACAACTTGATGAGCGCCTGGCGGGTCACGCCAAAGTGCCGGGCCTGACGGTCCAGTCCGGCACAACCCAGGCCGGGAAGTCCACATTCACCCGCTTTATCCGCTCGTTCGGGCGTTTTGCTTTCGACCAGTCGCATGGCCACCAACATCCTCTCCCGCATCAAATTTCCTGTCGAACTCACGTGCTTTCATAGTGATCGATCTCCTGTTCCCGGTACACGTCGAAGGCTTAGCTCTGGCCGTTCATCCTCCGCGAGTATTGGCCGCAACTGCTGTTCCACGGCGGCCTGTTCATCGCGACTCCGGCCCTCGGCGACGCAACACCGGCCCGCGATTTCGGCCTCTGTCTATCTATCTGGTGACATATTCGGGTTAGGCGCTCGATACGGTCTCCAGAAACTCCCGGGCGACCCGTTCGTACCGGTCCGGATCCAGGTTCCAGGCCCGACCGTGGGAGGCGCCGGGAAATGTCTCGCACCGGACCAGATCGGGGCGAGAGCGGGCCAGCAGATGACTGGTTCGTAGCGGAACCAGGGTGTCCGCGCCCCATGGAAAACCAGCGTAGGCGCCTGTAGGTGTCCGTGTTCCTGACGTAATTCAACTCCTTCCATGGGACCCCGAAACGAACTCGAGCCAGGGTTTTCGCCGCGTGGCGAAAGATCCTGGGATACCCCCTGTTTTGGGCGGCGAAGTCCAACGTTGCCTCAAGATCCAGGACCGGTGAGTCCAGAATGACTCCATTGACGGACCGAGCGAGGTCCGATTGCTGCAGGAAGCTCATGACCAGGGACCCGCCCATGCTGTAGCCGACCAGGACCAGGTCTTGGGCCCCGGACTCCAGCGCGTGGCGGGGCGGCTCCTTCCAGATCCTCCCACTCGGTGAGTCCGTACCAGTGGCGTCCGTCCGGGGCGGGCTCGGCCTCCAGATCGTTTCGATAGGAGATGACCAAGCCAGGAAATCCAGATCCGACGCACCTTCAGCAGGGGATAGGAACGAAGGGCGCTGCTTGGCGGTGCGGCTCGCTTTCCGTGGACGAAGATGACCCAGGTGGAGCGGCAACCGGCGGTCGACCAGGCAGGGAATCGCCCCAGTGGTGAGCGGTACCGGAGCGGTTGGACCGGCAAACCGAAGGCGTCTCCCGGGTCGTCGGGAAAGGCGAAGCTGGTGAGTTTCACCCGGGTGCCGGGCGCCGGATCTCCGTTCAAAAGACGAAGGCTTCGAGTCACCTTCCTCTTCCCGAGATGCAAAATCTCGCCGGTCTGGGCGTAGCCGTCCGGCCAGCGCAGACCCCAGAGACCATCCTGTCGCCAGCGGCGGCTGGAGCCGGTCTCCGGAAGGACTCCCAAGGTCACACGGTCCGACTCGACCTCCAGCACCTCAAGCGGTCGCGCGCCTGCCCGGGTCGTGGGCTCCAGAACCCGGCGGCGGATCCGGTTGGAGAGGAGCCATCCCCCCGCCAGCCAGACGGCAGCCGGGATGGCTCCCAAGAGAACAAGCCACGCCGGGAGGTCAGCGGGGTCTCCATCAGTTTCGATGGGTCGGAAGGGCGCCGGAATAGGCGTCCCCGCGTCACCGGGCCTTACTCCGCAGTTCCCGGTTCAGCATCTTGCGGTGCTTGGCGGACAGGGATCGGCGTCGGCGGGTCTTGGACCCGGCTCGGGCTCTTTCCGGTTTTTGAGGAAGACGACGACCACCACGCCGCCGCAGGTCAGGACGACGAAGGGGAGAACCCAGGCCACGAGATTGAATCCCTCGGGTTTGGGAGCCCATAGATTTTGGGACCGAACTCTTTTTCGTATTCGCAAAGACCTGCTCCTCCGTCATCCCGCTGGCCAGCAACTGCTGGATGTTGGCTCTGATCTGTGGAGCAGGGCCGCACTCGTCTCCGCAGTCTCCCACCAAGTAGGGGGGCAGTCGCAGAGGCACTTCATGTTCGATTCGATCCGCTTCAAGGCTTCCTCGTCGGCGCCGAACGCGCCCGAGACGGCGAGAAGCAGGCAAGCGGGAAGAACCAGCACGGCGAGCATCCAAGCCATTGTATACGAAGGTTTCGCGAACTGCTCCCCGGCGTGGCTCAATCCAGATCCGACTTGCGCCAAGCGCTTGACTTGCGCCATCTTGACGGCTGAAGACCATGCCACGAATCCTGACCGTTGCCGCAGCCCAGTCCGGACCCGTTTCCCGTTCCGAAACCCGGGGAGACGTCGTCGAACGGCTGCTCTCCCAGATGCGGGAGGCGAGCCGCCTCGGTTTGCGACCTGGTGGTTTTCACGGAAGTGGCCCTGACGGCTTTCTTCGCGCACTGGCACATGGAAGACGAGGACGAAATCGACGCCTGGTTCGAGCGGGAGATGCCGGGACCGGAGACGCAAAGACTGTTCGACGAGGCCAAGGAACTGGGCCTCGGGTTCCACTTGGGCTACGCCGAGTTGACCCGGGAGGACGGTCAGGCGCGCCGCTACAACACCTCGATCCTGGTGGGCAAGGACGGCTGGATCATCGGCAAGTACCGGAAGATCCACCTGCCTGGAAACGCCGAGTTCCAACCCGGGGACCGGTACCAGAACCTGGAGAAGTACTATTTCGATCGGGGGAACCTTGGGTTTCGAACCTGGCGCGCCTTCGGCGGAGTCGTGGGTCTGTGCACCTGCTACGATCGCCGCTGGCCCGAGACCTACCGGGTGCTGGCGCTGCGAGGCGCCGAGTTGATTCTGCTGGGATACAACACCCCCGACTCGTGGCCCGACCGTCCCGGGAAGGCGCCGTTGGCCCGGTTTCACAACCTGCTCTGCATGCAGGCGGGCGCCTACCAGAACGGCGTCTGGGTGGTGGGCGTTGCCAAGGCCGGCGTCGAAGCGGGGGTGAGCCAGATCGGCCAGAGCTGCATCATCTCGCCGGAGGGAGAGATCGTGGCCATGGCAACCACGTTGGAGGACGAACTGGTGGTGGCCCAGTGCGACCTGGACCAGACCGCGAGGTACAGAAAACACGCCCTCAACTTCGACGAGAACCGGAGCATCCGGGACTATCTCCCAATCACCGAGAGGGCGGGAGCCGTGTCTCCGGGAGAATCCCTCGACACGACCTGATGCCTGACCTGCCCTTCCGCACCGCCGAGACGATGCCATGAGCTCATTCCTGCTCCTCTGGGGACTCTTCCTGGTCGTGATCGAACCCGTCGCCGCAGGCAGTGGCGAGCACGTCCGCCTGGACCGCAACGAACTACTCCAATATCGGGATTCCCAGGGAAAAATCCGTCCAGTTGAGACGGCCGCGGACTGGGAACTTCGGCGAGCCGAGATCATCCGGGGGATGCAGGAGGTGATGGGTGAGATGCCCGGCGAGGACCGCCGCGTTCCCCTGCAACCTCGGGTCGTGGAGGAGGTCGATCGCGGTGCCTACGTTCGGCGCCTCATCACCTACCAGTCTGAACCGGAGTCGCGGACCCCGGCTTACCTCTGTATTCCCAAGGACGTGCTGGCGGGAGAACGGCGGGCCCCGGCGGTGCTTTGCTTGCACGGGACCAACATGGAAGTGGGCCACAAGGTCGTCGTCGAGCCGGGGTCCCGGCGTGGACGCGCCTATGCCAAGGAGCTGGCCGAGCGGGGTTACGTCACCCTATCGCCCGCCTATCCTCACATGGCCAACTACTGGCCGAATCTGGAGCCCTCGGCTATGTGAGCGGCACCATGAAGGCCGTCTGGGGACAATTCCCGCGGCCTGGACCTGCTGGCGTCGCTGCCCTACGTGGACGCCACACCGGGGTTCGCCGCAATCGGCCAATCGTTGGGCGGGCACAATGCCATCTATACGGCGGTGCTGGACCAGCGCATCCAGGCCGTGGTCAGCAGTTGCGGATTCGATTCCTACCTGGATTATTACGGCGGCGACACGGCTCGCTGGTACTTCGGGAAGGGCTGGTGCCAGATCCGGTATATGCCCCGCCTGTCCAACTACCGGGGACGGCTGGAGGAGATCCCCTTCGACTTCCACGAGTTGCTGGGCGCCCTGGCTCCACGCCCCATTTTCGTCAATGCCCCGCTGGGAGACGGCAACTTCCAATGGAGGAGCGTCGACCGTTGTGTCGCCGCGGCGAAACCCGTCTACCGCCTCTTGGACGATGAGAAGAACCTCATCGTCCGGCATCCCGACACCGGCCACGAGTTCCCGGACGAAGTCCGGCACGAAGCCTTCCGGTTCATCGATTCGGTATTGAAAGGAAAATAGTCGAAGTCGTCGCCACGGCTGTGCGACCGTCCTCCCCAATCCGGTGTCCACGAGGAATCTGGGCCGGGACCGGGTCCCCTTACTCCAACGAGATCGCGACCCGCTTGAGGACCGGGTAGCGGTCTCCGTTGTCGGATCCAAGCGTCACCCGGTATTGGAGGCAGCGGTCGGTCTCCTCCACGGCAGCATCCCCCTCCAAGGGTTTCCAGCCGATTCCCTGAAGCGCCTCCGGAGTGTCCGCGGCGCGCAACTCGAAGCTCAGACGTGTGCCTTCCGGGGCGTCGGCCTGATACTCGAGAGTGGCGCCGTCGGCGGTTTGCTCCCACTGGAACACAGACGACTCGTACGTCTGCTCCCAGCGTCGATGGACGATGTGGCCCATGTCCTGGTCGCCCATCCAGTGGGGCCCGATGGTGGGCAGGAACTGGACCCGGGGATCGGCGAAGCGGTTGCCGTCGTTGAAATAGACCCGGAATGGGTGTGGTGGTCGCCGTCCTTGGTATGGCACGACACGGCCACGTCCAGGCGTCCGTCCCGGTCGAAAAATCGCCCGCCTGGGCGTCGTGGGCCGAATCACAGATTAGGATGGTCCGGTTCCGGGTTTGCAGACCATCGGGTCCTCCCAGTAGAGGTAGCAGGGAAGAGACTCGCGGGTGAGCTCGGCGTGGTAGTGGGGAGAGAAGATGTCCAGGTACCCGTCGCCGTCCCAGTCGGCCACGGCCAGGCCGATGGGTGTGAAGCCGGGAAGCCACTGTGAGTTCCAGGGCCGAAATCCCGCCTGTGAGCCCCAAAAAATGAGGCTCCCGGTGTCGTGGTGACCCGACGGCTTGTCGTAGTAGCTTCCCACCAACAGGTCCAGGAAGCCGTCCTGGTTCAGGTCCGCCGTTTCCAGGCTGATGGGCATGGGGGAATCCAGGCCTCCCTGCCGTTTCGCGTCGAACCCTCCGGGACCGCCCCAGAAGACCCTGACCCGGTCCGCGAGACTGGAGTGGACGGTGATGTCGAGCCACCCGTCCCGGTTGAAATCGGCCACCAGGCATCCGGTGGACCGTCCCGGCGAGGGGATGGCGGCTCTGCGGCTGCCGTCGAACCCCCGTTCCGTCCCGTAGTGGATGACCAGTTCTTCGGGGGTCTCCGGGTCCCGGTCCTCGAAGGCGCCCAGCACCAGGTCCAAATAGCCGTCCCGGTCCAGATCGGCGACGTTGCTGGACCCGAGATTGAGTTCCCGCAGCGTCGTCCGGCGTGCCAGGTCGAAGCCCTCGGCGCCTCCCCACAGAATGTTGGCTCCCAGAATGGGCGAGGCCAGGGTCGCCGCGCCGCCATGGCCCGAGTTCAGGACCACCAGGTCGGCGTAATCGTCGGCGTTCAGGTCGGCGCCGGTGGATTCGTACCCGCTCTGAAACGGAATTTCCCAGACGGAATCGGCGTCGAAGCCCTTGGGTCCACCCCAATAGACCTGGAGCGGCACCTTCTCGTCCACGGTCCCTTTTCGGCTGTTGGAGAAGGCGGCATGGGCCGGAACCGAATCTCGGTCCGGGATGACGACGACGTCGGTCGCTCCGATGGTCTTGACGCCCTGTCCCGATCTCTCCAGAGTTCGACCTTCTTTGCCCCAATAGATCCAGGAATCGGTGGTGAAGCTGTCGGCGCCCTGGTAGCGGGCCAGCGTCAGATCCGCGCGGCCGTCGGCGTTCAAGTCGCCGATGGCGGAAGCCGACGCGAAGGGAGCCTCCAAATCGAGTCGATCTTCCCTGGAATAGCCGGATGGCCCGCCCCACAGCACCCGGACTTGGTTCAAGTCGCGGCCGGCGCCGGCGATTTCTCCTCCGCCGGCTCGGGAAAGGGCCAGATCCACCAGGACCAGGTCCGGCCAATCGTCCGCGTCCAGAAGTCCCGAAGCAACGTGCGTGGCGGGAAACGCCGGGATCGAGACCGCCGTCTGAAACCGGCGGCCCGGACTCCCTTCCGCCAGGTAGAGGTCGTCGCCTCCCGTTCCGACCAGGAGATCGGGCATCCTGTCCCGGTTCACGTCGTCCGCCGCCAACGAAATCCCTTTGGATCCCGGCAGCGAGATCCGCGTCGATTCGGGAGCTTTCGCCGTTGCCCCTGGCGTGGACCAGAGCAGATGGACACTCCCCTTGGCCAAGACCGCCACGTCCCGGCCTCCGTCCCCGTCCAGGTCCTCAGCGACCAGGTCGATGCCGTCAGGCACGCCCAGGTCCAGACGGCGCGCCAGCAGGTATCCGCGTTCGCTACCCCAGAAGATGCGGACGATGTTCCCCTCGGGTTGACCGGGGAGCCACGCCTCCCGGTTCAGGGTCACGATGTCGGGCCAGTCGTCCCGGTTCAGATCGGCGATGGCCACGGCTTCGGCACCGTACACGGGAAGTACGCCGTTGCTCCGGGAGGCCGGCCAGCCGTCCTCGCCTCCCCAGATGATGGTCAGCAGCCGGCGCGGGTTCTGGATGCCGCCGTGGTTGGGACAGAAGACCAGGTCGGGGTGGCCGTCCCGGTTCAGATCGGCCGCGGCGAGGCCCTTGCTTCCCTCCACCGCCAGAGGCGACTCAAGGAGGCTACCGTCCGAATTCGCCGAGACCAGGGTTCCCGGCACGTATCCGGCGGTGTCGTGGGTGCTGTTGAAGACCAGGTCCAGGAAGCCGTCCTGGTTCAGGTCAAAACGGTGGATGGTGCGGATGGAGCCGTCCCGGCTCACGTACAGGTTCTGGCCGGAGGCGTCCAGCCGCCCGTCGGCGAAGTCCTGGAACGAGTCTTCGACCCAGACGGTTTTCTTGGCTGCCTGCAGTGGGGAAAGGGTAAGGATCAGGGAGAGGAAAAATCCGAATGTTCTCATCCCGCGAGTATAGCAACCTCCAGGAATTTTGAATTGGAGAGGGAGGAAGCGGAGAGCGATTCGCGTCACTTCAGTCGGTCCAGCCAAGCGCGCAGGCGCGCGGCTTCGTCGTCCGCGAACGGGTCGAGTTCGGCTTGGTAGAGCCGGGAGCGAACGACGAAACGGTCCATGTCGTCTGGCGGCGTGTGCCGTTCGATGATTTCCTGCACCTTGCGCTTGAAGAAGCGGCCCCAGTCGGGCGTCCGCCCGTCGAGGTCGGTGAAACCGTACTCCCTTGCCAGTCCCCAGCTTGAGAACAGCCTGCCGTTCTTCTGCTCGACATGGGGATCAGCGGCCAGCGCCGCCACCGCTCGGCCGACGAAGCAGGGCGTCTCGGACTCGGCGAAATAGGGATCTATCTCGATGCCGTCCCGCCAGTTCGCCTCGGTGACGCCCAAGGCATCGAGCACCGCCTCGGAGCGAAGAAAGCCCGGGGTGATCGCCAGCGCGGTCACGTGATGGGCGTGCAGGTCGGCGGCCATGGCGTAGGCGAGCCGGATGACGGCGTTCTTGGCCAGGTCGTAGAAGAGGTTTCCCCGGTACCCATGCGTGTCGCCGTCGGTCACCTCGACGATGAGCCCGGCATTGCGCTCGACCATCAGCGGTGCCCCGTGCCGGCTTGTGATGATGTGACTGTGGACGGCGCGTTCGAGCAACTTGACGCCCTGGGCCGTGGAGAGCGTCCAGAAGGGCGATCCCCACTCCGTCAGCGCATCGCCGCCCCAGATGTCGTTGACGAGAACGTCGAGCCGACCCTGTTCGTCGCGGATGCGGGCAAAGAGGTTCTCGACCTCGGACTCAATGGTGTGGTCGGTACGTACGGCGATGCCCCGGCCACCCTCAGCGGTGACCATCTCCGCCGTCTCCTCGATCGTCTCGGGCCGCCCGGGGGTGGCGGGGTGGCCCCGCACGCTGCGACCGGTGCAGTACACGGTGGCCCCCGCCGCCCCCAGCATGCGGGCGATGCCGCGGCCGGCGCCGCGGGTCGCGCCGGCGACGACGGACACCCGGTCACGCAGGGGCCGGTCCGCCATGGTTCGGGACTCAACTGACACCCTGCTCATCGAGCCCGGCAACTCCAACCCTGGCGTTCTATCAGCGGCCTGGGGTATCGGAGGTTCTGCATCTTGAGGTTCGTGGGCTGCAAATCAGCGCGTGATTGGGAGGCTCCGAGAGTAGCGGATCATCCTGTGCAGCGTCCATGTACGTGCCACTACATTACAGGGGTTTTGTTCCGGACCTGCACGAGACACTGTTCAAGAAACGTCTGGTCTACAATAAAGGGCAAGTGGAGAGGCACGTTGGGTTGTCCTGACTCCATTGAATCGGCTGATCTGAATAACGGGTCCAGGAGGGGGAATTATGGGCGTACTCACAGTTGTCGGAATAGCAGTGATGTGTTTCTTTCTTTACCAGATTAAAGAGTGTCTGGAGAGGCTGGATGGACGGGTGTCGAGCATTGAGGATCGCCTTGTGGACTAGGAAGGTCCCCACCGGGCGCGGGCTGGCTCAATCCCGGCAGGAAAAGGGAATTTGGGAGTGGAGACATTCCAGCCAGCGGTTCCGGATCGGGGATGAAGAGGGGGACAGGAATGTCCTCCCTCCTATGAGCGAAACCGGAGATCACTTCAGATGGAGGGCGGGGAGGGACGCATGAGACTCAAGGACAAGGTGGCGCTGGTGACGGGGTCTTCCGGGGGACTGGGCACGGGGATCTGCCGGGCCTTTGCCGAGGAGGGCGCCGACTGCGTCGTGAACTACCACAGCGACCGGGCAGGGGGGCAGGAGACCGCCGACTTGGTGGAAAGCCTTGGCAGGAAGAGCCTCCTGTTCCAAGCCGACATCTCCCGGGAGGACCAGGTCCAGGCCATGGTGGATGCGGCGTTGGAGCGCTTCGGCCGGCTGGACATCGTTGTGGCCAATGCCGGCTTCGGTCTGGCCAAGCCGCTGCTGGAAACCCAAGTGGAAGAGTTCGAGAAGCTGGTTCGGACCAACCTCATCGGCACCTACCTGACGGTCCGCATCGGCGCCCAGGCCATGAAGTCCCAGGGCAGCGGCAAGATCATCACCATGTCGTCGGTCCACGGACTGGGCGGGACCCACTACTGTTCCCTATACGAAGCGACCAAGGCGGGAATCCTCAACTTCACCCGGGGCGCCGCCTTCGATCTGGGCGATTACAACATCCAGGTCAACTGCATCGCGCCGGGAGCCGTGCCCGTTCCCAAGGATCCGCCTCCGGACAAGGACGGTGCGCTGTATGCCGCCTGGATGCAGTACACGCCCCTCTCCCGTTTCGGGACGCCGGCGGACGTGGCGGCCGCGGCGGTCTTTTTGGCCTGCAGCGACAGCGACTGGATCACGGGGCAGGTGATCCAGGTGGATGGCGGAATCACCGCCGGCCATCTCATTCCCTCGTTCAAATATTACGGCGCCAAGCCCCGGATGGAATGATCCGTCACGACTGGCGCCTCGCCACGACCTTGCGGACTCCGGTCGGCGCCTGAAAGACGCCGCTCCAATCGGCGGCAAGGATGCCGCCGCTCCTACGGCGCCTGGAAAGACGCCGCTCCCCGTCACGACTGGCGCCTCGCCACGACCTTGCGGACTCCGGTCGGCGCCTGAAAGACGCCGCTCCAATCGGCGGCAAGGATGCCGCCGCTCCTACGGCGCCTGGAAAGACGCCGCTCCCCGTCACGACTGGCGCTGCGGCACGACCTTGCGGACTTCGGTCGGCGCCTGAAAGACGCCGCTCCAATCGGCGGCAAGGATGCCGCCGCTCCTACGGCGCCTGGAAAGACGCCGCTCCCCGTCACGACTGGCGCCTCGCCATGATCTTGCGGACTTCGGTCGGCGCCTGAAAGACGCCGCTCCAATCGGCGGCAGGGATGCCGCCGCTCCTACGGCGCTCCACGTCACGACTGGCGCTGCGCCATGATCTTGCGGACCAGTTCGTCTCCCGCCACCCCGGCCAGGATGACTCCCCCGATGATGGCGAATTCCAACTGGGTGGGGATCCCCAAGAGATTGATGGCGTTGTAGAGGACCCGCATGACCGCGGCTCCCAGCACCACGCCCAGGATCGAGCCCTCGCCTCCTCGCAGGCTGCATCCCCCCAGCACCGCCGCCGCGATGGCGTAGAGCTCATAGAAGTTGCCGTGTCCCGACGGCTGTATGGAATTGATGTCCAGGGCGAAGAGGATGCCTCCGATGCCGGCCATGAGGGAGCAGATGACGTAGGCCAGGATCACCATGCGGTCGGTGTCGATTCCGCTGTAGCGGGCGGCCTCCCGGTTCCGGCCCAGGGCCAGCAGGTAGCGTCCGTAGATGGTGTGGTTCAGGAAGAGCCCCGCCAGCAACGCCAGCACGATCATGATCAGGAAGGGGGCCGGGATCAGGATCCGGGAGATTGGTTGGATGTCGCCGAACCGGACCGCGGCTCCGGCCAGAACCAGCAGGGCGCCCGCCGCCGACCCCAGCCAGCGTGTCTTCGCCGCCGGGGGATCCGTGTCGGTCCGTCTCCGGATTCTTCGGACCAGAGTCCAGATCAGAATGGCCGCTCCGGCCGCGGCGGCCAGAACCGCCAGAGTGATGGGCTTGCCGGTGGCCAGCTGCTTGAGTTCCTGGAACCCGGTCCCGAATCCCTGGGTCTGGTCCGCCGTCAGGTAGCGCGCGTACCCGCGGTACAGGAGCAGGCCGCAGAGGGTGACCACGAAGGGTTGGAGCCGCAGCCGGGTGACCAGGAGTCCGTGAGCGAGACCGATCAGAAGGCTGACGGCGAGGACTGCCCCCAGGGCGCCGGCGGCTCCCATGCCCTGGTCGATTAGGAGCATTGGGAGGAGACACCCCACCAGGCCCACCAGGGAGCCGATGGAGAGGTCGATTCCGCCCGTGATGATGACGAAGGCGACACCGATGCTCAGGATCCCGAACAGCGAAGTCCAACGGATGATGTTCTGCAGGTTGTAAGGCGTCAGGAAGTCCGGGTTCATCAGTGCGCTGAAGGCGGAAACCGCCAGCAACAGGAGCAGAATGCCCCGCGACTTGTTCATGCCGCTTCCTTCGGGGAGGTGGCCAGCCGGGCAACCGCTTCTTCCGTAAGCTCTCCCTGAAAAAGCTCTCCGCTGATCCGCCCTTCGTGCATCACCAGGACCCGCCGCGAGAGTCTCAGGATCTCCTCCATCTCGCTACTGGCGAAGAGGATGGCGGTCCCTTCTTCGGAGAGCGCTTCGATCAGGTGATAGATCTCCTGTTTGGAGCCGATGTCGATGCCGCGAGTGGGCTCGTCCAGGAGCAGGACCTTCGGTTTCAGGGAGAGCCACTTGGCCAGAACCACCTTCTGCTGGTTTCCGCCCGAGAGGTGCTCGGTGGTGGCATCAGCGCCGGGCGTGCGGATGCCGAGTCTGGCAATCATCCGGGCCGTCTGGCGCCGGTGTAGACGGCGGTTGACGAAGCCGCCCCGGAGCCGATGGTGTCTCAGGGAGGCCAATGAGACGTTTTCCTCCACACCCATTCGGAGGATCAGTCCCTGCTGTTTCCGGTCCTCGGGGACCAGGGCGATGCCCTTCCGGATCCCCTCGATGGGTTTGGAAATCCGGGCCGGGGCCCCATCGATCCGAACGCTGCCGCCCAAGGCCGGGTCGGTGCCGAAGAGGGCCCCCAGCAACGCGGTGCGGCCCGATCCCAGCAGCCCGGCCAAGCCGACGATCTCGCCGGCTGCCAGCTCCAGGTCGAGACGGTGCCCGGGATGTTCCCTGGTCCGCAGGTCCCGGATCTTCAGGCGGACGGTGCCCTGCTGGTCGGGGACCTGACCGTAGTAGCTGGAGATGTCCCGGCCCACCATGAGCCGCACCATGCGGTCGTGATCGATCTCGTCTTGGGCCAACTCGCCGGCGTTGGCGCCGTCCCGCAGCACCAGGACCCGGTCGGCCAACTCCTTCACCTCGCCCAGCCGGTGAGAGATGTAGATCACCGCCGCCCCTTCGGCTCGAAGCTTCCGAACGTTCCGAAACAGGTTCCGGGTCTCGCCTTGGGAGAGGCTCGACGTGGGCTCGTCCATGATCAGGACCCGGGACTTGGCCGCCAGCGCCCGGGCGATCTCCACCAACTGCCGCTGGCCCATGGAGAGTCGGGCGACCTTGGTGGCCGGAGAACAGTCGAGTCCGATCCGTTCCAGAATCGGTCTCGCCGCCTGCTCGAGTCGGCGATGGTTGAGGAACCCGAAGCGATGGGGCTCCCGTCCCAGGAAAATGTTGGCGGTCACGTCCAGGTTGTCCGAGAGGTTCAGTTCCTGGTGGATGAGGTTCACACCCAGACCAGAGGCGGTCTGGACCGACCCCATTTGAACGGAGGATCCATCCATGAGGATCTGTCCCGAGTCCGGGAATTCCTCTCCCGCCAGAATCTTGACCAGGGTGCTCTTGCCGGCGCCGTTCTCGCCGACCAGGGCCAGGACCTCGCCGCCGTGGACCTGGAGGTCCACCCGGTCCAAAGCCAGGGCGCCGGGAAATCGTTTGCTGACCTGCCGGGCTTCGAGGACCGGTGCCGCCATGGAGTGCTTCGCTGCGGGGCAGGGAATTGCGCCGGAATCAGGGAGTTGGGCCCTTGGCCTCCGCCATCTTGCGCTTCAGATCGTCCCAGAACTCCCGGACGTTGTCCGCACGAATCGTCTGGGCCGGGATATCCAGAAAGCCGTTCTCGGGAAGGACGCTGCGGTCTCCTTTGGCCAATCCCGCCAGAATCCGAACCGACTCGTAGCCGTACTGGTAGGGTTGCTGGACCACGGTGCCGTGGATCCGGCCGTCGACGATGCCTTGCAACGTCGCGTCGGCTTCATCGAATCCCACCAGGTGGATCCCGTCCACCCCGGCCTGCTCCAGAGCCACCAGGCAGGCGGGCGGGTTGTAGGCGAAGAGTCCGACCATGCAGCCGAGATCGGGATAGCGGGCAATGGCGTCTTCGCAATTGGCTTTGGCCTTGGCCTGGTCGAACTGGTCGGTCCGCGTGTCCAGGATCGTGTAGCGCTCGCCCTTCAGAGCCGCGTTCGGGGGATCGACGGCCCCCATGGTCTCTCCCGGACGGTCCAGCAACTCGTCGATCACCCCCTGCCTTCTCTGGGAGGCATTGAGCTGCTCCAGCCGTCCGACGAAGAGCATCACCGAGCCTCCCTCGGGCATGGCTTCTTTGACCAGCTTCCCCACCAGGCGGCCCGCCCTGTAGTTGTCCATCCCCACATAGCAGAGCCGCCGGGTCCGGGGCGCGTCCGAGTCGTGGGTGATAACAGTGGTGTGGTCGCAGGCTTCGTTGACCAGGTCCTCCTGGTTGTCCGGGTCGATGGGGCTGATGGCCATGCCGTCGACTCCCCGGGCCAGCAGATCCTCCACGATCCGCTTCTGGTCCAGCACCCCTTCCACCGGCATCCGCACGTCCACGTCCACGTTCAGGTCCCGGCCCGCCTTGAGCGCACCGGCTTCGGCGATGGTCCAGAAGGAGGCGACCCCGTTGGTCACGTACGCGAGTCTGGGCTTCTGAGTCTCCGGCCCCGACCCGGTGCAGGCGGCCGCCGGCAGCAGGCAGAGAATGGCGAGGAGAATCTGGTGGCGCATCGGTTGATTTCCCGTTCGGGCGTGTGCGGGGCACTCTACAAGATTGGAGCGGTGGTTTCCAACCGCCGCCGTCCGGAGTGAGCATCAGCGATAGCAGTATGAACCTGTGCGGGGCGCGGTCGATTGGAAATCGCCCCTGGAAGGGACCTTTCCTCTTTTCTCTCCGCTGTGTTGTACTGACGCGCAGGCAAGTTGCAAAGAGGAGAATTACCATGAGAAGACCACTCGTACTCTTGCTGTTGGCCTGGGTCTTGGCGTCAGGCGCGCCCGCGGCCGGAGCAGAGAAGGCATGGGTGACCCACAGCACCTTCGAGGATTTCTCTGCGGGGAGTCTTGGCGACAGCGGCGTCAACCTCTACCCGACCCGCTCCGGGACGCTCGAGATGATCCACCGCTGGGACCTGAACAACGACGGCTACCTGGACATCCTCCTGGGGCAGGACCACGATGTCCTGGAGAACGCCGACATTCTGGTCTACTGGGGCCGGCCTGGGGGACCCGAGTCCATCCTTCCGGACCTTCCGGACCACCAGCCACTTGCTCGCTTGCTCCGCCAGATCCGTCTCCGGGAAAGAGGGGTGACGCGGTTGCCCAGCCCGGGCGGCGGCCGTTCTCTCGTGGTGGATCTGAACCAGGATTCCTTTCCTGAACTCGTCTTCTGCAACTTCATCCACAACTACTCGGAGGACATGTCGGCTCTCATCTACTGGGGAGGCGCCAACGGCTACCAGCCGGAGCACCGGACCGAGCTTCCCACGATTCTGGCCGGGGGAGTGGCAGCCGGGGACTTCAACGGCGACGGGTTTGTGGATCTGGCCTTTTCGAATCGGGGCATTGAAGGCGGCGAGCGTTTCGGATTCGATCGTCACCTGGAGTCATACATCTACTGGAACGGCCCCCGGGGGTTCGATACGTCACGGCGCAGCGTCGTGGAGACCGTCAGCGCCGCCGACTGCGCGGCGGGAGACATGGACGGAGACGGGTACGCGGATCTGGTCTTCGTCAACAACAATTCCCAGCACAAGAGTGCCTACCTGTACCGTGGAGGCCCGGAGGGTATAAGTGCCGAGCGCGACGAATGGATGGGGGGCGACCCCATCGGTACCCAACTGGCCGACTTGGACCAGGACGGTCATCTGGATCTGACTCTGAACCACAGTGATGATCGGGTGGTGCTTCACCGGGGAAGCGAGCGGGGACCGGCTCGGGAGCCGTGGATCGAATTGCCGGCAGAGGGAGCCAAGCAGAGCCGGACGGGTGACCTGAACCAGGACGGACTCCCCGAGCTGGTGCTGCCCAACAGCCGCGGCTCCTCTTCCTACGTCTACTGGAACGGCCAGGCGGGGTTCTCGCCGGAGCGCCGGAGTGAGTTGCCCACGCTGGCGGCCACGGATGCGGTGTTGGCCGACTACAACCGGGATGGGTGGGTGGATCTGGTCTTCGCCAACGAGTATGGCGGCGAGAGCTATGATGTGAATTCCTACCTCTACTGGAACGGTCCCCAAGGGTTCGATGCGGCGCACCGGAAGGAACTCCAGGGTTTCGGCCCCGTGAGCGCCAGCGGAGGCGACCTGAATCGGGACGGACATGCGGATCTGGTGCTGATCAACCGCTCCAGCGGCACCCACGGGCGCATCGACTCCCTCATCTACTGGGGGAATCCCCGGCATCACTACTCGACCGCCTCCGTGACCGCGCTTCCGGGAACCGGCGGACTCATGACCAAGGCCGACCTGAACCAGGACGGCTGGGTGGATCTGGTCTTTCCCGGGGGCCGAGTCTACTGGGGAAATCCGGACGGCTACGTTGCCGACCGTACGGAGGAACTTGAAACCGGCGGTTATTCGATCACCACGGCGGATCTGAACCGGGACGGACACCTGGATCTGGTCGTGGCCGTCGGCTCCGCGGACGCGACCACCCCCGAACCGGCGGGTCTCATTCGGTGGGGCAGAGAGGGAGGTTTCCGGTCCGGCGACGAAACCCGGTTGCCACTCCGTTGCCGGCGCCCCATGGTGAGTTCACTGGCCGATTTCAACCGGGACGGCTACTTGGATCTGATCTTCACCGACGTGGACTCCCCGAACACGGAGATCTTCTGGGGGGATGAATCGGGGAACTACGGTCCGGAGCGCCGTCTCCATCTGAAGGTCCACTCGGCCTCCACCGCCGAGATCGCCGACCTGAACGCCGACGGCTGGCTGGACCTGATCCTGGGAGCGGTCTACGACCCGGAGCGGTTCGGCCGGCCCATGCGCAAGACCACGCTGCTGTGGGGAAGCCGGGACGGATTCTCGGAAAAAAGGTCGCTGGAGTTGGAGGCCTTTGAATCGGAAGAACAATCGGTGGCGGACCTGAATCGAGACGGGTATCTCGACATTGTGATGACCAACTACCATGGGTATACGACCCGCTCGCTTCCCGTCCTCATCTACTGGGGCGGTCCGGACGGGAGCTACAGCGAGTCCCGCCGGTCGACTCTTCCGGGCGAGTCCACGCTGGCGCTCACCGTAGCCGATCTGAATCAGGATCGCTGGATGGATCTGATCGTGGTCAACCACGTGGAGCGGGGAGACCATGCCGTGGGCACCAACATCTTCTGGGGCGGGGAGGAGGGGTATTCCTATTCCCGCCGCGACTGGATCCAGAGTTTCGGTCCCCACTTCAGCATCAGCCACGACGTGGGCAACATCTACCACCGGCGCCTGGAGGAGGAATACGCGTCGGCGCCGCTGGAGATCCCGGACGGAGTGCGGCCCGGCCATCTGGAATGGAAAGCCCGAACGCCCCATGGAACCGCGGTCCGCTTCCAGATCCGAAGTGCCGGCTCGAACGCGGAGCTGGAGCAGGCCGGCTGGATGGGACCCGGAGGTCAGGAAGGGTACTTTGATGTCACGGGGGGTGAGATTCGGGTCGGAGAACGGGACCGATGGCTCCAATACCGGGTCCTGCTCACCTCGCCTGACGGGGGGAGCACTCCGGTCTTGGCGGAAGTCCGTATCCTGGCCGAGTAGCGGCTCAGGCTGAGATCGGAAACGGTCCCGCAGGAACCGGCGATCAGCGGGGACTCGACGGCTTGGTGCCCGACCCCTCCCGCTTGGCTGCCTTCAGCGCGGACACCTTGACGTCGGTCTCGGAGAACTCGCCGGTCACCTCGACCCGGAAGTTCTCCCTGACCTTGGCGTTCTCCAGCAGGTTCACGGACTCCTCGTCTCCCGCCGGGTCGAACTTGAGGAACCGGCCCTCCAGGACCAGACCGAAGCCGCTGGCCTTGCAACTCTCCATCAGGGCGCAGGCGACCGTGTGCTTGGCCGTCTTCTCGGCGTTGGGCGCCACGCGGGCGCCGCAGGCCGCGTCCATGAGCACTCCGGTCCTCGTGTCCGGACCGGCGAGGATCAGAATCGAGCCGGCCAGCAGGACGCAGGAAATACAGATTTGGTGAACTCGCTTCATCTTGGACCTCTCATGACCTTGTTCGGTGTTGCTGCCTGTTCAGATATTGAACCACAGCCGCGATGGCTCTGCACCACGGTTGCCCGCCCAAGCGTGTCGCTTCATGATAGGGGCCGATTTCAGGGGTGAGTCAGGTGGGGAGATGCCGATGGTGAGAATGCGCACTTTGTGGGTCGGGGGATGGATACTCTGCTCCATGTTCGTGGGAAGGGGAGCCGCCCAGCGGCCGGGCGACCTGGTGCTCACTCCAGGAGTCCGCCAGCTCTTCCTGGACGACTATGTCTTGGGGTCTCTCTACCGGGTCCGGCGCAGGATTCACCAGCCTCACCGGTACGAAGGAAGTCCGGTGGTCCGGGCGGACCAGCCCTGGGAGATCCGGCCGGGCCGATACGCTGCCCCTGGGACGACTCCGGTGGAGAGCCGGACGATCCAGGTCACCAGCGCCCCATCTTGGGACCCCGGCGAGAAGGTCTGGAAGATGTGGTACCACGGAGGTCCGGGTAAGACCGCGTTCGCCCGCTCTCGGGAGGGGATCGTCTGGGAAAAGCCGGCATTGGGGGTCAAGGAGTTCCGGGGCTCCCGGGAGAACAATCTGGTGGCGGTTCGGGGAGAGCCGGACGCCTTGGTCCAGCATGTCATCCTGGGTCCGCAAGAGACCGGAGAGCGCCGCTACAAGGGGGTGTTGGGACCGCGGGACCGCCGGCCGGTCGTCTCCTCCGATGGCTACGAGTTCACGATTCTGGAGGTTCCTCCCATACCGAGCCAGGACACCTCCCAACTGACCTACGACGAGTTGGGCCGACAATACATTTTGACCGTCAAGCATCGGGGGCCTTTCGGCCGGTCGGTCTACCTCTCCCTGAGCCGGGACTTCGAGCAATGGACCGATCCCCAGCTCATCTTCCATGCCGACGCTCTGGATCAGAAGCTGGGCGAGCAGCGTATCCGGGAGCACCTGGTCGATCCCCGGCTCTACACTCCCCAATTCAATCAGCCGGAGAACTACAACGCCGAGATCTACAAGATGCCCATCTTCCCCTACGAGGGCGTCTACATCGGTCTGCCCAACTACTTCGAGTCCAGCGGAATCACTCCTCCGCATCACAACAACCAGGACGGCGTCAATTCGGCCAAGCTGGCCACCAGCCGCGACCTGTTCAACTGGGTGAAGGTGGGCTCCCGGGAGTCGTTCCTGCCCGTCTCCCGGCTGGGAGAGGGAAGGATCGACACCGCCCAGGTCCTGCCGGCGTCGCGGCCCATCGTCAAGGGGGACGAGCTCTGGTTCTATTACAGCGGTGTGGACGTCCGGTACCCGGCCAGCGGCGCTTTTCAGGCGGGCATCCATCTGGCCCGTCTCCGCCGGGACGGTTTCGTCTCGTTCTGGGCCGACGAAAAGGGAGGGTTCGTCGAGACCGGAACCCTGAGATTCGGAGGGGCCCAGCTCTGGGTCAATGCGGACGCCTCCAGGGGCGAAATCCGTGTCGAAGTCAGAAACCCGGGGGGCCGTGAGGCTCTGGACGGTTGGACCCGCCTCGATTCCATCCCATTGACCACAGACCAGTTGAAGGTGCGGATCCAGTGGGAGGGGAAAGACAGTCTGGAGTCCCTCAGCGGCGAGAGGATCCGCTTCCGATTCCATCTCAAGAACGCTCACCTCTATTCTTTCTGGTTTGAGTGAGGAAGGTCCCGAGGGATGACTCCTGAGGATCGCGCCGTCGACGCGGTGGACGCTCTGGGGGAGGAATACCTGCAACTCTTGGCGGATCTGGTCCGTTGCCCGACGCTATTGGGTCAGGAGGCGGAAGGCCAGGAACTGATCTACCGGCGGCTCGTGGACCTGGGTCTGGAGACCCGGAAGTGGGATCCGGATCCCGCTGCCATGGAATCGGATCCCGATTTCGTGCCCGTCGAGCGGGACTATGTCGGCCGGCCCAACGTGGCGGGCGTTCTGAGACCCTCGGGGAGCAGCGGGCGAAGCTTGGTCCTGAACGGACACGTGGACGTGGTGCCTCTCGGACCCCTGCACTGGTGGAGCTTCGATCCCTGGGGAGCGGAGGTTCGGGAAGGCCGGATGTACGGGCGCGGCGCCCTGGACATGAAAAGCGGGGTGGTAGCGGCTCTGCTGGCGGTGGCGGCGGTCCGGGAGTCGGGCGCCCGGCTGCGGGGGGCGGTGCGGGTGGAGAGCGTCATCGAAGAGGAGTGCACCGGAAACGGAATGCTGGCGAGTCGCCTGGATTCAGGGAGGGTGGACGGCGCCGTCCTGACCGAGCCCACCGGGCTCCAGGTCTGGACCGCCACGCTGGGCGTGCTCTGGTTCGAGGTCTGTGTCCGGGGCCGGCCGGCCTACGTGGGAGAACCGGGACGCCAGGTGAACGCGGTCGAGAAGGCGGCGTCCCTCATTCACCGCCTCAAGCCGGCGGTCGTCGAGGCCTTGAATCGGGACTTCCGGCATCCGGCGTACGATCATCGGCCCCGGCCCCTGAGCCTCAACGTCGGACGGATCGAGGGCGGGGACTGGCCTTCCAACGTGGCGCTCGAGTGCCGGTTCAGTTGCCGCATGTCGTTTCCCATCGACTGGTCGCCGGAACGAGCCCGGAACTTTGCCGAGGAACAGGTTCGCCGAGCGTCGTCGTCCGATTCCTGGCTGGTCCGGAATCCGCCCCGGATCCGCGATAACGGTTTTCGGGCCCGAGGGTGGGTCGCGCCCGAGATGACGGGCCCTTGCAGTCTGGTCGACCTGTTGGAGGAGTGTCACCGCGGCGTCACCGGCAAGGACTTGGAGCGGGATGCCTTTCCCGGCACCGCCGACGCCCGTTACTTCAAGGCCGAGCTGGGAGAGCAATCCATCTACTATGGCCCGCGGGGCGGAAATCTCCATGCGCCGGACGAGTACGTGGAACTGGAGTCGGTCCTGGAGGCCGCCCGCGTGCTCTCCCGGCTGGTGATCCGGTGGTGTGGTTGAAATGGAAGCCAATAACGAAAGAGTGGTGTTGATCACTGGAGCCAGCCGGGGAATCGGGGTCGGATTGGCGGAAGGGTTCGCGGTCCCGGGAGCCCGCCTGGCGTTGACGGCCCGGAGGCGGACTTCGCTTCAGGAGACCTGCCGCAGAGTCGAGGCCCTCGGGGCACACGCCCTACCCTTGGCGCTGGACGTGCGGCGACTGGAGGACATGCCCGCGGTCGTCGATCAGGTGGAAGCAGAGCTGGGTCCGATACAGGTGCTGGTCAACAATGCCGGCGTCAACATCCCCCGGCCGGCCGAGCAGGTGACCGAGGAGCAATGGGACGAGATTCTGGACGCCAACCTCAAGGGGGCCTTCTTTCTGACGCAGGAGGTGGGACGCCGGATGATCCCGCGGCGCCGGGGGACCATCGTCAACGTAGCCTCGGCGGCCGGGCTGGTGGCCCGCGAGGAAAGAGCGGCTTACGGCTCCAGCAAGGCGGGCATGATCATGTTGACCCGGGTGCTGGCTCTGGAATGGGCCCGGCACGGCATCACCGTCAATGCCGTCGCGCCCACCTTCGTGGAAACCGACCTCGCGGCGCAGACTCTGGATCGTCCCGGCATGCGGGAGAAGATTCTGGGGCAGATTCCGTTGAGGCGGCTGGCGACCGTGGAAGACGTTGCCGCTTCGGTGCTGTTCCTGGCGTCACCGCAAGCGGATTTCCTCACGGGTGTGGTTGTCCCCGTGGATGGTGGTGCCACGCTGCGCTGAAGAGGGGGGACAGGAAAGTCCCCCCTCCTACCGGTCCGGTGTGGTTATTCCGGTGGATGGTGGGGCGACGCTACGCCGAAGAGGGGGACAGGAAAGTCCCCCCTCCTACGAAGAGGGGGATAAGAATATCCCCCCTCCATGGGAGGAGAGGCCGGAGATGATGGTGTCCACGTGCATGGTGAATTCCAGAGCATTGTGGATCAGGCGGCCTCGCGTGGACTCACCGTCGGTGGGGGGCCAGTAGCCGTCCCGGTGCTGTTGGCGGACGAACCAGTCACCCATGCGGTAGGTCCAGGCCTCATAGCGGGGATCTCCGGTGACGAGGTAGAGCAACGAACTTCCCCAGCCGCTCTTGCAGACCGGATCGTAGCGGAACTGGCCGTCGGTGGCGGCCATGGAGAAGTCTTGGTAACGGCGCGCCAACTCCAGGTAGTCCGGATCGGGGTCGGCCAGAAACAGGCGGCAGAGGAATCCGGCGGCGATTCCTCCCACGGTCCAGCGCTGGAGCCGTGCGACGCGATTCTCGACCACGAACCAGAAGGCTCGATCCGGGGGGAAATCCCGGTTGGGCGCTTGGCGGGCGCGGGACCAGTCGTAGTAGAAGCGGTCCGGAAGTTCGTCCTGGGCCTCGTAGATCCTTCGCAGGAAGCTCGCCACCGACCGCGCCGCCTCCAGGTTTCCGGTTGCCAGGCACGCGAAGCCGCCCCCGGCGGTGTAGGGGATGCTCTGATCGTCGCTCCTGGAGCCGTCCTCGCGACGGTCGTTGGCGAAGGCGCCTGAAGCCGGGTCCTGCCAACGTAGGAGTGCCGGCATGAGACCATGGGAGAGGTCGTATTGGCCCGCCATCTGAGCGCCCACGATCAGAGCCGAGTCCCGGTAGGCCCAGGCGTCGTTGAGTTTCCGGCAGGGTCCGCCGATGCGGCCGTCCGGCTGGAGCAGATGTTTTCTGATCCAGCCGCACAGGCGGCTTGCCGCCTCGGTCTCCCCCAGCAGGGAGAAGGTCCAGGGGCCGCGGTAGAAGAAATATCCCTCGCTCACGTCGCCGATGGACCCGTCGGGATTCATCTGGTCCAGCAGCCAACGGGTCGCTCGCCCGCGGACCCGCCTGTAGCGCGCCAGACGAGCTCTCTTCTGTTCTGCCGTCAACTCGCCGCTGGTAGACTGCATTTGGTTGGCGATTCTACCAGCCGGTCCGGTGCACTGCCGCGACCGCTTTCCTCACGCCGAGAGACGAGAGACGGAGGAACCGAGCGTCATGGCGCGGGAGTAACCTGTCGCGGGGCCAGCAGGGCTTGGCCGGATTTCGGGTGGGGCGCCGGGAAGGGAAATCGGCGAGACTCATGAACGATTTGCAGAAGAGAATTCTGATCGTTGCTCCGGTTGCGTTGATCATCCTCCTTTCCCTGTCGTTTCTGCCCGTAGACCGGGACTACCTGTCCACACGGCAAGTGGACGTGACCTGGCTGGCGCTGCTCCCGCCGCTGGTGGCCATCGTCTCGGTTCTGATCACGCGCTGGCTCGTCCCTTCGCTGGTCTTCGGCATCGCCAGCGCCGCAGTGATTCATGCCTGGCCTTCGCCGGCCGGCATGGCCGAGTCGCTGATCGTGAACTACTTCTGGGATTCGGTGCTGGACTCCTTCCATCTCTCCATCCTGGGTTTCACGGCGTCACTGCTCGGTCTGGTCAGCGTCACCACCGCCAGCGGGGGACTCCATGGAATGATCAACCTCATCCTGCGGTTGGCTCGGGGACGCCGCGGGGTATCGGTGGCGACCGTGGGCATGGGGTTCACGATCTTCTTCGACGACTACGCCAACACGGCGATCGTGGGGCCCACGGTCCGGCCGCTGTTCGACCGACTCAAGCTGTCCCGTGCCAAGCTGGCTTACCTCATCGACTCGACGGCTGCTCCCATCGCCGGTCTGGCACTGATCTCGACCTGGATCGGGACCGAAGTCTCCTATCTGCAGGGTGCGGCGCGGGACCTGGGATTGGACGCCAGTGGATACGGGCTCTTCCTCTCGGCGATGGGATACCGGTTCTATTGCGTCTTCGCCCTGTTCCTGGTGTTGGTGGTGGCGGCCACCGGCCGGGACTTCGGGCCCATGTTGAAGGTGGAGAGGAGGGCGCGCCGGTCCGCGGAGGATGACGCTGGTTCCCAGAGCGCGGCGGAGTCACCGGCGATCCAGCCGCGCTGGTACAACGCCGTGGTACCCATCGGCACGGTGCTGCTCTTGATCATGATCCAGATCTACTATTGGGGAAGCCGGGATCCAGGTGTCGACCTGGCCTCCCTGTCGGGATGGAAGGATGTGTTCATCCGGGCCGCCGCGGCCCAGGACGGCGAGGCCCTTACCTTCGCCATGCTCTACGCAGGCGTCACCGGAGCCGCTCTGGCGATCCTGCTGCCGGCCCTGCAGGGCGTAATGACGGTGCGGGAGGGGCTTCTGGCCTGGTTGGGGGGTATCCGGCATATCTCGGGGGCTCTGGTGGTGATCGTCTGCGCCTGGGCCCTTTCGGCCGGATGCCGGGACTTGGAGACGGCGCACTACGCCGTTGCCGTGCTGCGGCAGGGCGTGAGCGTCGAGTGGGTTCCGCTGGCGGTATTCGTCACCGCCGGATTGGTGGCCTTCGCCACCGGGACCAGCTATGGGACCATGGCCATCATCATTCCCACGGCCGCCCAGTTGGGCTACGAAGCGGGCGGCGAGCCGGTGATGATCCTGGCCATGGCGGCCGTCCTGGACGGCGCCATCTTCGGCGATCACTGCAGCCCCATCTCCGACACCACCGTCCTCTCTTCCATCTGCAGCGGATGCGAACATCTGGAGCACGTTCGTACCCAGATTCCCTATGCTCTGCTCGGGGCCGTAGTCGCAGCCCTGGCCGGCTATGCCCTGGTGGGAGCCTGGGGAGCCGACCTCTGGGTCGGGATGGCCGCGGGGGCGACGGCCATCCTCCTCCTGATTCACGTCGTGGGCCGGCGTGCCTGAAAGACTTGGGAGTTGTCGGCGCAGTATCCGCCTCGACTCCGGCTCTCCGGAAATCCTGGTTTTCACATCCGCGAAACCGCCATTCAGGGTAGCCGTCCTCCCGTTGACAGGGCCGGAAAGGCCGCTATATGCTGGCGCCCTTCCCGAATAGTCATCAACGTTTTGGAGGATCTGAATGATGTTGCGACGGACAAGCGTATTCCTGCTGATGGCGGGGTTGGGATTCACCCAGGCCTGCCAGGCTTCGAGCCACAAGGATCAAGGAACCCGGTATCTGCGGTTCAGCGTGGACGGCCAGGAAGCCTACGGCGTCCTGGAGGGGGATCAGGTCCGGCAACTGAGTGGCGACCTGTTCGGCGAATGGGAAAAGACCGAAACCACCCACGCGCTGTCGGACGTCACCATTCTGGTCCCCAGCAAGAACCCCTCCAAGGTTCTGGCCCTGGCCGGGAACTACAAGTCCCACATCGGGGATTCGGAGCCGAACCCCTATCCGGAGCCCTTCATCAAGCTCCCCTCCTCGTTGCTGGCCCAGGGAGGAGAGGTCGTACAGCCGGCCGATACGGATCCGGTGCATTACGAGGCCGAGGTGGTCATCGTCATTGGCAAGCAAGCCCGGAACGTGTCGGTAGAGGCGGCTCCGGACTATGTCCTGGGCATCACCTGCGGAAACGACATCAGCGCCCGAACCTGGCAGCGAAACGACGTTCAATGGTGGCGCGCCAAGGCCGCCGATACTTTCAGCCCCACCGGACCCTACATCCTCTCGGGGGTGGACTACAGCAACCTGAATATGGTGCTCAAGGTCAACGGGGAGGTTCGCCAGGAAGCCAAAATCTCCGACATGATCCATGGAATCGCCGAGTCGGTCAGCTTCATCAGCAAGTACGTGACGCTGGAGCCGGGCGATCTGATTTTCACAGGGACCCCGGGGACCACCACGGGCATGCAGCCTGGAGACGAGGTCACCGTGGAAATCGACGGGGTCGGAGTCCTGAAGAACAAAGTCGTCGCCGCCAGTTGACAGCTGGCGTGCGCGAGTACTCGGCGTCCCGTGGCGGCGTTTCCCGCGGGGGCCGGGGCCGGACTCAGCTCTTGGAGTCGTAGAGCACCGATGCGGTGAAGCTCAGCAGGTCCTCTTGGTCCCGGGACACTTTGCGGAGGCGGTCGAAGTCTCCGGCAATCTGGCAGAGTTGAGGGACCGACGAGCACTTCAGCTCGTGGGTTGGAAAATCCTTCAGATACTTCACAGAGACCTCGATGGCCTCGTCGTAGCGTTCGATCCGCTCCAGGAGACGCACCAAAGCCTGGGCAGCGGCGGTCCCATCCGGATCCGAGTCGGATCCGCCCAGCTTCTTCCGGAAATGCGCCACCCCCTCTGAGACCTCACGGCCCAGAATAGCCTTCAGGTAGAAGGAGTGGTCCGAATAGAGGTCTTCGAAAGGAGGCTCGCCGGGGTACTGGAACATCTCCGACAGGCAGCGGCCGTAGTCCGTGAGTTCCAGAGCCAGATTCAGAGAGTGTCGATCTTCCAACCGGGGACTCAGTTGGACCGCGGAACTGACGTGGGAGGTATCGATGTAGTATGTGTTGCCCTCGAAGAGCCAGTCCCGGCCGGCGATCAACTCGCTGATGCTTGCGGTGGCCGGAGCCGTCCCCTCCCGGCGCCGAACGCTGCTCTTCAAGTTGGCCAACAGTTCCGAGTGGAGCGTCCGCACCAGAAGCCGTCCCGACTCCTCCTGACCGTCCGCACTCGGGAACTGGGAGAATGAGGTGATGGCTCGGCAGATTCCGTATCGGGCCAGGATCATCTCGAATCCCTTGCTGGGATTCGCTCCCTCGTAGAAGGCAATCTCGATGACCGCATCCTCTGCTTCATCGGAGGGGATGGCCTCGATCGCCCCGGCAACGGAGCCGTTCTCGCCGATGGCCCGGAAGTAGGGCCAGGAAGCGATGATGTCTCCGTCGGCCAGGAAGTGTTCTCCGACCTCCCGGGCGGCGGCGATGGTGGCTTGCTCGTATTCCCCCTGGGTCTCGGGATCGAGTCCCGCAGCCGGCTCGGTCAGGATCAACGGAAGACGCAGTTGGTGGCGTTTCTGCATGAGTCTGGCCTCAAACAGAAGCGGATATTTCTTCTCCGCCTTGAGGTTCGAGATCAGGGACTCGAAAGCCGCTTTCGATCCGTCGGATCGGGCCGCTTCCAGAATCTCTCCGAACGGATCTCGAACCGGATTCACGGTCGCGGTCAGGCCCTTCAGGAATTCACGCCGGGCGTTTGGCATGGGCCACACTATAGCAGCCCGTGGCGAAAGTCGTCACGGTGGAGAGTCCCTGATCCGCCCTCGAAACGGTAGGCGAATAACGGCAGTTCAATTGACACTCCCAGGTTCAGCGCGTATACGGGTGCGATCGATCAACCCGTGGCGGAAAATCAGCAAAAAATCAGGTCTGACCTGAGGGGATGGAGCCGGGACTTCAAACTGCTGGCTCTTTCCTCCGGACTCTTGAGCGCCGGGTTCGCGGTCTACATGACCACCTTCAACAACTTCATCGTCGAAGAGATCGGGATCCAGCCCCGTCAATTCGGCGTCTTGGAGTCGATCCGGGAAATTCCCGGGCTCCTGACGGTGGTGTTGATCGCCGTCTCCATCCGGTTCCCGGCGGCCCGTCTGGCGGGGTTTCTGCTCATCTTGACGGGCATCGGCGTCGGCGCCTACTTCGGCGTCCACACCGTCGGCAGCCTGATCCTGGCCTCTCTGGTTTGGAGCGTGGGCTTTCACGGCTGGCTTCCGCAGCGGGAGACCCTGGCCCTGACCCTGTCGGACGCCCACAAAGGGAGGCGCCTGGGGCAACTCCGAAGCATCGACGAGTCGGGCTTTCTGGTGGCCATGGCACTGACCTTCGGGTTCATCGGATTCGTGGGTTTCCGCTGGATCTTCCTGGGGGCCGGCTTGGCGGTGATCCTGGGAGGATTCGCGATCTTTCCGGTCCGTGTCCCTGCGGCCGTCACCTCCGAGGACCGGTTCGTCTTCCGCCGTGAGTACCTCACCTATTATCTCCTGACCTTTTTCCAAGGGTGCCGGCGCCAGGTCTTCGTCATTTTCGCCGTCTTCTCCATGGTCTTCGTCCACGGCGCGACCACGGAGCACATCATCGTCCTCATGTTCGTCAGCACCCTGCTGGCGGTCCTGGCGGCGCCCCTGGTCGGGCGCCTGATCGACCGGTTGGGAGAGCGCAAGATTCTCAGCGCCGCCTACTCGATGTTGATCCTCATCTTCTGGGGTTACTCCTTCATTCAGAACAAGTGGGTGCTCTATGCCCTCTATTGCGTGGACCGTCTCCTGTTTCTGGCGTCCGTGTCCTTGAGCACCTATCTCAACAGAATCGCCCGCACCGCCGACCTGCGCCCGACCATCTCACTCGGCGTGACCCTGAACCACGTGGCGGCGGTGACCCTGCCGCTCGTCGGCGGATTCCTGTGGGACCGTTTCGGGTACGCTCTCATCTTCCAGATCGGATCTGTGGTGGCGGCGATCATTCTCGTCATTGCCCAATTCATCGAGCCGGCCACCACCAAGCCCCCCCGCCCAGATGCGGAGGAGGACCCGTTCAGAACAGCTCAAGTTGACGATCATCCCCGATGACCTTCCTGAACTTCAGGCCCAACTGGTCCAGAACCGGTTGGGCCACCGGGCGCACCTGTTTCCGGACGTAGTGTTCACGGTCGATGTCGGCAGTGGTCTCGCCCGCCGGTTCCGGACCGGCCCGGGTCATGAGGTATGAGATCCGGCGTCCGGGCTTGCCGGCCATCTTGCGGGCCGCTGCGACGTGAGGGGGAGTCGTGCTCCGGTATTCGTTCAGCGGTTTCCCCAGCCTCTTGCTGTAGACGAGAAGGTGGTCCAAGCGCCCCGCTCGGAGGCGAGCCACGGTGTCGTGAAGGTAGGGACCGACATCGGCTTCTGTGAACAGTCTCCGGTACAGTTCCTTCTGGACCCTCCTGGCCAGCTCGGTCCAATCGCTTCGGACCACCTCCATGCCGGTAAAGACCACCTCGGCATCGGGCCCGTCACCGACGAAGCCGACGTACCGCTTGCGGGCGCCTCGCCCCCCTTGGCGGGTCGCCGGGATGAAAAATTTGCGGTAGAGCCGCTCCAATTCCAACTCCAAGCGGCTCTTCTCCCGCCATTTTTCGGTGATATGGCGCTCCAGATCCCGGTTGAGGCGGCGCGCCAACTCTTTTCCCCGGGCCTGTGCCGCGGAGGTGGTCTGTTCACCGGAGAGCACGAAGAGGCTGTCGGTGTCTCCGTAGAGAACCCGGAAACCGTAGTCTCGAAAACGGTCCCTGGACCAGAGCAGGATCTCGCGGCCGAAGGTGGTGATGGCCGCGGCCAGTTGGGGTCGATAGAAGCGGCAGGCAGGAGTGCCCATGACTCCGTAGAAGGAATTCATGAGGATCTTGATGGCATGGCTGGCGACTTGGTCGCCCGCGGCCTTGGCGGCTTCGCGGCGCGGGAAAAGATGGTTCAGCAGCTCGGTCAGAATGCCCGGTGTTCTCCGAAAGGCGGCCCCATTCGGGGCGACGATGAGGTCCCGATCCGGCTCGGGCCGGGAGACGTAGCCCAGGGGATCGATCTGAAAGGTGCGGATCAGGCTGGGGTAGAGGCTCTTGAAGTCGAAGACCAGAACCTGTTCGTAGAGTCCCGGCTCGGGCTCCAGCACGTGGCCCCCCGGACTGGGGGCCGTACTGGCGGTGGCGCCGACGCTGGGGGCGGCGATGCGCCTCTTGTGAAGCTCCGTCAGGTAGAGGAAATCGAAGGCCGCGATGGACCCGCTCACCCGATCGATGGGGAGACCGGTCAACCGGCTTCGCTCCACGGCCAGTTCCACGAGCTTCAGTTCTTCCAGGATTTCCAGGGCCAGTCTGGCGTCGGTCCGGTTGTAGAGCACGAATCGTTCGCGGTCGTTGCGAAAGCTCTCCAGGATCTCGGCCGGGCGGTCGGCCCCATGGAGCGTCTTTCCCTCTCCCAACACCTGCCGGGCGGCGAAGTCCAAGGAGTAGCGTTCGAGCCGGACGAAGGATCCCCGGAGCAGGTGGATCCCGTCGGCCACCACCCGGCCTGGAATCCGGGCCTCCCGGTTGGCCCACGGGGAGCGCGAAGGCCGCAGCCGCATGGGCTCCCGTCCGCGCCCCAGTTGGAGCGGGACACCGCAGCTCCGGCTCAGGCGGTCCAGGACCCGAAGGTCGAAGTCCACCACGTTCCAGCCGGTAAGTATGTCCGGGTCCAGTTTCCGGACTCTCCCGCAGAACGCCCGGAGAAATTCCTCCTTCCGCCGGAAGCAGACGGCGCCTCCCGCCGATTCGCCTCCGTCGGGGTCCAGCAGCAGGACCTCCGAAGTCCCGCAGCCGTGCAGAGCCACCGAAAACACGGTCTTGCCGCCGGGATCGGTCTCGATATCCAGGGAGAGAGTCGAGAGCCGGGGTGTCCGGTTCGCCGGAGCCAGGCTGGGGTTCTGGTAGACCCATCCCAGTCCGAGGACCCGGCGCCCCGCCCCGTCGATCTTGAGTGATCCGCGGATGCCGCGATTGATCAGGAATCGCGTGGCAAAGGGGATGTCGGCTTCATGGCAGGGGATGTGATGTTCGATGAGACGATCGCGCAGGGCAGGAGTGTGGGACGGGATCCGGAGATTGACTCGCACCAGAGGCGTCCCATCCAGGGCGCGGAAGCCGGACGGGGTCAGGAACTCTGCACCCAGATTCCGTGCCCGGGCACGGTGCCTCGAAGCGACGTAGAAGTGGGGGATCTCCCGGTCGTCGCGGACCAGAAACGGATCTCCGTTCTCCAGCCGTCCGAACAGATGAACCACGGGGCGCCGGGCCTCGATCCGGTAGGTCGCTTGCAATATGAACCCGCGGATGGACATCTTGGATTTCCGGGTCTCTCGCCATTTTAACCTTACGCATTGGAAATGCCTGTTCTGCAAGGCCAGGGAGGACTGGCGGCCGGGACGGTTGGGGTGTGGACCGGACCTGGCTCACCCGTACCAGATGAGAGGTGGTCGTGAGCAGCGCCGCCGATCATTTCTGATCCGGGGAAAGGGGCTTCCGGTAGTCCTTGTTTCGATGGCGGATCAGATCGCCGTCCACCATGAAGACCACGTCTTCGGCAATGTTGGTGCAAAGGTCCGCAATCCGCTCCAGGTTCCGGGAGGTGGACAGCAGGTGGACCGATCGCTCCACCGTGTCGGAGTCCTGTTTCATCAGTGCTTGCAGCGAGATGAACATATCCCGGTTGATGGCATCGATTTCGTCATCCATGGTGAGGACCGTCCGGGCCAGGTCGGTGTCCATCCGGATGAGGGCGTCCAGGCTGTCCCGCACCATCCGGCGGACGCCGGTCACCATTCGCGCGAAGTCCAGCGAAACCTTCAACGCCGGGTGGACGGAGAGGTAGGAGGCTCGTTCGGCGATATTGACGGCCAAGTCGCCCATGCGCTCCAAATCGTTGTTGACTTTCAGGACCACGATGATGAAACGAAGATCTCTGGCGACCGGCTGGTAGAGCGCCAGGGCTTTGAGGCAGTCCTCCTCCAGATCCACTTCATTGAGATCGATCTGGCGGTCTCCGGAAATGACCCCTTCCGCCAGGTCGTGCCGGCGGTCGAGCAACGCCAGGATGGCGTTGTTGATGGCTTCCTCGACGATGCCTCCCAAACCGAGGAGCTTCCTCTTCAGGTTTTCGAAATCGCGCAGCATGTGCTTGGTCATGGCAAGTCTCCCGGACCGGATCCGAGCAAATTCACCTCCGTAGGACTACGGCCCCACAATTCTTCCTAACCGAAACGTCCTGTCACGTACTCTTCGGTTCGCCTTTCCTGGGGACGCGTGAAGATGGTCTGGGTCTCACCGAACTCGACCAGCTTACCATTCTCCAGAAAGGCCGTATGTTGCGAGACGCGGGAGGCTTGCTGCATGTTGTGGGTCACGATCACGATGCTATAGCGCTCCTTGAGCTCGAACATCAGGTCCTCGATGCGGGCGGTCGAGACCGGATCCAGCGCGGAACAGGGTTCGTCCATCAGGATGACCTCAGGCTCCATGGCCAGGGCACGAGCGATGCAGAGCCGTTGCTGCTGTCCTCCCGAGAGATTGATGGCCGAATCCCCCATCCGGTCCCGCACCTCTTCCCAGAGCGCCGCCTGTCGCAACGACCGTTCGACTCTCTCGTCCAAGTTGCCGGGATAACCATTGATGGAAGGCCCCCAGGCCACGTTCTTGTAGATGGACTTGGGAAAGGGATTGGGCTTCTGGAAGACCATTCCGGCCCGCCGCCGGACATCGGCGGGGTCCACGTCCGGAGCGTAGACGTCCATGCCCCGATAGAGCACCGTGCCCTCATGGCTGGCTCCCTCAATCAAGTCGTTCATGCGGTTGAAGGCCCTGAGCAAGGTGCTCTTGCCGCAGCCGGAGGGGCCGATGATGGCGGTGATCCCACGTTCCTCGATGGAGAGCGAGACGTTCCGGACGGCTGGAATGCCTTCGTAGAAGATGCTGAGATCGACGGTCTGCAGAATCGGTTCCTTCATAGCCAATAAGTGAGTCCGGACTTATCGTCCCGTTCTTTTCCCCAGTCTATGCCGGATATAGATGGCAGTTGCGTTCATCAGAAGCAAGACCACCAGCAGCACGATGATGCCGGCGGCGGCCACATGGTGGAATTCCTGCTGGGGTCTCGAGGACCAGTTGAAGATCTGGATGGGAAGAGTCGTGAAGGGAGACAACGGATTCTCCGGCACGAAGGCCACGTAGGTGAGAGCACCGATCATGATCAAAGGGGCCGTCTCGCCAATGGCGCGGGAGACGGCCAGAATGACGCCGGTCAGGATTCCGGGAAAGGCGGAAGGCAGCACATGGTGACGCACCGTCTCCCAACGGGTCGCTCCCAGGGCGTATGACGCGTGCCGGATGGACTGGGGCACGGCCCGGATCGCTTCTCGTGCGGCGATGACGATCACGGGCAGAATCAGCAGTGCCAAGGTCAGGCTTCCCGCGAGCACGCTCCTCTCAAGAGCCATCATCCGGACGAAGATGACGAGTCCCAGGATTCCGAATACGATGGAAGGGACTCCCGAAAGATTCGAGAGATTGATTTCGATCCAGCGAGCCAGCCTCCCCTTCCTCGCATACTCCTCGAGGTAGATGGCGGAAGCCACGCCCAGAGGGATGGAAAAGATGGCGGTGAAGCTGATGACCCAACAGGTTCCCCAGAGCGCCGACTTGATACCGGCCCGATCTGGAAAGCGGGAGGGGAACGATTGCAGGAACTCCAAGTCGAGCCAAGCCACTCCCTGGCGGCTGACGTGGTAAAGCAGCATGGCCAGAAGGAGGACGCCGCCCCAGGTCACCAGGGTACAGGCGTAGCGGAAGCTGGAAGCCAAGCGCCGCCGGCCGGCAAGACTCTTCACTCGTACACCTCCCGAAACCGCCGCAGCACCCGGTTGGCGATCACGTTCATGATCAAGGTGATGAAGAACAACAGGGCGGCGACGGCAAAGATGGTCTGGTACTCGATGGTGCCGGCCGGAGTGTCGCCGAGACTGACCTGGACGATATAGGCCGTCATGGTCTGGATGCTCTCCGCCGGATTGAGCGTCATCTTCGGAGTCGCTCCCGCCGCCAGGGTGACTGCCATGGTTTCGCCGATGGCTCTGGAAATCGCCAGAACAAACGACGCCACGACACCCGAAGTCGCGGACGGAAGGGTCACGCCCACCGTGACTTCCAACGGAGTGGCACCCAAGGCGTAAGCGCCGTGACGGAGCGACTTGGGCACCGCACGGAAGGCGTCGTCGCAGAGCGACGCCACCATTGGCAACACCATGATTCCCACGACGATGGAAGCGCTGGCCGCGTTGAAGATCCGGACCTGGTCGAAGAACGTCTGCAGAATCGGCGTGACGAAAGTCAGGGCAAAATAGCCGTACACCACCGTGGGGATGCCGGCGAGGATTTCCAAAACCGGTTTGACCACCTCTCGGACGCGGTCCGAGGCGTACTCAGACAGATAGATGCCCGTGGCCAGGCCCACGGGGAGAGCGACCAGGGCGGAACCCAGGACGACAAGCAGGGTTCCCGAGACCAAGGGCAGGACGCCGAAGGACCGGGGTTCCAGCAGCGGCGTCCAGCGGGTTCCGAACAGAAACTCCAGGATAGAGACTTCGCGGAAGAAGAGGGCCGATTCCTTCAGCAGAATCAGGATGATGGCCACCGTCGTGGCCACAGAGACGCAGGCGCACCCCAAGAGGAGCCAGCCGATGAGCTTCTCGCGAACGTTTCCTTTCTTTCGGAATTGTTGGCGTGTCATGTCTGAGGTGAATCGTGCGCGGAAACTTCAGTCCTGCCATCCAGCCGCTAGCTGCTAGCCGCCCACCTGGAACAGATCCAGCAGCGAGGCTCCTGCTTTGTGCCCGCCGTCGTAGACCGTCCCCGTAATGCCGTTGGTGAAGCGGCTCAAAGCCAATTCGTAAACATCTGCAGGAAGCGCCACGTAACCCACCTCCTGCACCAGATTGGGAGCCTCCCGGAGATAGAATTCCACGAATGCCACCACCGCCTCGCGTCGGGCCTGGTCGTTGACGTAGATGAAAACAGGCCGGGAGAGAGGCTTGTACGTGTTCTTGTTGATGGTTTCGTTGGACGGATGGACCGGTCCGTCCCCTCCGTCGATGGGGATCAGTTTCAAGCGCGAGGCATTCTCGGCGTAGTAGGCGAATCCGAAAAAGCCCAGCGCGTCCGGGTCGCCCGAGATGCCTTGAACCAGGACGTTGTCATCTTCGCTGGCGGTGAAATCGGGACGGCACACCTGGGATTTTCCGTTGACCGCCTCGGTGAAATAGTCGAAGGTCCCCGAATCGGTTCCGGGTCCATACAACGCAATATTCCTGTCGGGCCACTCGGAACGGATGTCGCTCCATTTGTTCACCATGCTCCCTGGCTGCCAGATCTTCCTCAACTCCTCGACGGTCAGATAGTCGAGGAAATCGTTGTCGGGATGGGCGACTACGGAGATTCCATCGAAGGCCACGGGTAGCTCGACGAACTGGACTGAGTTTGCCTTGGCGGCCTCCTGTTCGATGGGCTTAATGGGGCGCGAGGCATCGTTGATATCGATCTCGCCGGAGCAGAATTTCTTGAATCCTCCACCAGTCCCGGAGATGCCCACCGTGACCTGGACCCTGGGGTGGACCTTCAGGAACTCTTCTGCGACGGCCTCGGTGATGGGGAATACGGTGCTCGAACCATCGACCTTGACTCGACCGCGCATGCCTCCCGAATCGTCGCCACCGCCGCAAGAAGACAAGAGAAGTCCCGAAAGACACAAGCAGCGCACCATTTTCGTCATCGATCCTGGTTCCTCATCTGGTTGTAAACACTAGAAGTTCAGTTGAAGCCGCGTGACGACGGCGTGGGTGCCGCCGACCTCGTACAAGTCGCCGAAGACATAGTTGAACATGATTCGGGCCATCGGATTCAGATACCAGTTCACGGCCGCCGTCAGGTTGGTGAGGCGGCCTCCCTGGATGGCTCTGTCCGTCAGGTCCAGAGTGGAATACCGGAGCGCCATCTCCCAGGCTCCCGCCCCCTCTCCCGGCGCAAAATTTTTCCGGGGCCGCACGCGGTCGAAGGAAGCCGAGGAAGCCTTGTAGTTTCGTTGCTCTCCGGTCAGGAAGACGCCGGCATAGATGTAGAATCCGCCGAAAACGGGGTCTCCGGCGATTCGGGAACGGGCCGCCGAGTAAACGTATTCGGACTGAACCGAAAAGGGTCCGCTCACGACGGCTCCCTCCAACGCCAATATCTGAACCCGATCGGCAGGAAAGGAGGCCGTGTCCAGGTAACGGTCGGTGAGATGCAGTTCCGGGCGCTGGCTCCACCGCAGGACGCTGTTGCTGGGTCTTCTCACGCTGTAGCTGAGACCCATGTGAACCAGTCTGTCCTTCTGCTTGCTGAGGGCCGGCACACCCGTCAGGCGAAAGGTGCCGCCGACGCCGTCGTTCAGGCTGGTTCCACCGTTGTCCGTATCCCGGAAAACGCCGGCGGCCCAGGTCAATCGCTGACCCAACTGCGTGTTGTAGACGGTCATTCCCGTGTTTCTGGAGGAGGAGAAGGCGTTGGGGAGGGAACGCTCCACGAACGTCATGTAGTTGCTGCTGGTGAGCTCCTCCAAGCTGAAAGGTTCCTTGTAGTGACCCACCTTGATGTTCCCGAATCCTGGGATTCCCTTGAGGGCTACAAATACATCCTTCAGCGCCGTTGAACCCCCGGCGAAGTCGAACTGGCTCTTGAAGCTCAGGTTTCCGAAAAGGTCGCCCGACAGATACAGGCGCGTCCTGCGGAATTCACTGCCGCTGGTCTGATCTCCGATGGCGTCCCTCACGGATTGATCCTCGCTGATCCACATCCAGTCGGCCTGGATACGTCCGCCGATCTTGAGACTCACGCGCTTGTCCGGTGTCTCCAGCCGGACTCCATCCTTCCAATAGGGTCGCAGGGAGTTGTCGTCCCGAGTTCGGTCCGCAGATTCCTTCTTCTCGGGTTCATTGTGCTGCTCCTGTTGGCCGTTTTCCCGGGTCTGGGCGGTCAGGGAAACGCCTCCCGCTTGCAGCAGCGTGCTTAGGATAAGCAGTCCCATACGCTTCACGTTGTTTCCGCTCCCTTCCCGACTGCGGAGGATACGAAAAGAATATGAAGCAATGATGAAGAAGGCATGAAAAAATCGGCCCCTCCAACCTTGTCAAATGTCCGAAATTGAGAGTTTCCCGCGCCTGGGCGGCAGGGCGCCTCACCGGTTTCGGCGCCGTCCAGGGCTTTCAGCGCCAGCGTGCACGCCATCAAATTCGATCAGCCGGATTCCGTAGCATGCACATAAGGAGGTTACACTTGCAGAGTCCCTGCCTGCAAGGCTCCTCCGCAATAACCCGGTCCTGTTTTCAGTCGCTCAATCCGTCCGGGAGGCCGGACAAATCGAGCGGGCGGTGTGGGCTATTCAGTCGAAGCAGTAGAGGGCGCTGAGGGTCCGCAGGTAGACTTTTCCGTCCACCAGCGCCGGTGTGGCGTAGCAGTCCTCACCCATCCGATTGACGGCCAGCACCTCCCATTCCGGTCCGGCCCTCAGGACCGAGGCATCGCCGTTCTCGCCGAGCAGGTAGACCTTGCCGTCGCCCCCGACGGGAGACGCGAAATACCGGCTCATGGCTTCCGTCAGCCTCGCCTGCTTCAGGACGGCGCCCGTGTCCGGGTCCAGCGTCGTGACGATGCCTCCGTCCTTGACCAGGTAAATGACCCTCTCGTAGAGGAGGGGAGAGGGCACGTTGGGCAGACTCTTGTGGTACTGCCAACCCCGGGCGGTCTCGGTCATGTCGCCCTTGCCTCCCAGGCGAATCCGCTGGATGGAGTTGACCGAAGCGCGGCGCAGACGATATAGCTCCCAGTCCCGCTCTCCCAGGTAGCCGTCCAGATCAAGATCCAAGTTGTGCCAGGATCTGTAGAAGTCGGCCGAAATCGCACCCTCGGCTTCTTCCTTGGAGAGTTTTCGGTCACTGTTGCTGTCGTGTGTTCCCAGGACTTCTCCAAAGGGGATCACGTCCTCCTGCTTGCCCGGGTCGGCGGCGCCGGCCCATCCCAGGACGTAGGCGAAGTCTCCGTCCATGACCGGCGTAGGCTTCATCTGCCAAGTCAGGCCGCGGCTCCACCAGATCCTCTCGCCTGCCGACGCCGAGTAGGCGACGAGTTGGAACGATCCCGGAACCAGAACCTGGAGATCTTCGCCTTCAGGCCGATAAAGGACCGGCGTGGAGAAACCCCGTCTGACCAGAGGACGCTCGTCGCGCCATGCCACGTGTCCCGTGTTCTTGTCCACAGCCACCATGAACGATCCGGACTCACCGTCACAGACCTGAACCACATGATTGCCCGCTAGAACGGGGGAAGCCCCGATCCCGAAGGGAGTGTTGACGGGATCCAGCGGGACCCGCCAGAGTTCGTTGCCGCGAGCATCGTAAGCCAGAAGCCCCAGGTCCTGGAAAAAGACGTACACGTTGCTCCCGTCGGTCACGGGACTGGGGGAAGCGGGGGAATTGTCCCGGTGGAGATTACCTTTCCTGTTTCTGGCGACGTCCCGAGTCCACCGGATCTTTCCCGTCTTCCGGTCGAGCGCCGTCGTGGAGAGGCTGTCCTTCTGGAAACCGGTGACGAAAATCCCCTCCCGGGAAAAGGCGGGAGATGAATGGCCTGGGGGAAGGGAAGTCTTCCAGCGGACGTTTTCCTGGGGACCGAATCGGACTGGGAGATCCCGGGAAGTGGAGACGCCGGACCCGTTGGGTCCCCGAAACCGCGTCCAGTCTCCGGCTTCCGAGACCTGCATCGTCAGGGTCAACAGTAAGCACAGTGCCAAGCGGCGATGTCCCACGCTGGAGGGACACGGCGCGTAATTGGGCGATTGGGTTGCAGGCTTCATCCTCGATGTTTCTCCCGCCGCTAGGGTCTGTTCCCAGGGAAACTGTAATCCATGGACGATTGGAGACTAGGCGGAAACCGGGAACGAGTCAAACCCCGGGAGGATGGGGACAGGGGTAGATTTTCGCTGCCGGTCATCCATACTGTCCATGCTGAAGCCGATCGGAGAGAAACGGGAGGAGGATATGATGGACGACAGCAACAAAGGACCGATTTCGGTCAAGGACATGATTCTGGTGCCGGGGATGATCACCTTGGCCGTCACCATTCTACGCTTGGTCGGCGAACTCAACGGCTGGTCTCCGGCGTTGTTCAATTCCGAAGCGGGCGGCGGCGGCGCCATTGTGGGGATCACCTGGCTGGTACCCATCTTCGGGGTCTACTTTGCCTTGAAGCTGGCCCGGTCCGGTAGTGCTCCCGAGTCGGTCGGCCGGGCGCTGGCCTACGCGGCAGGGGGGGTGGCAGCGGCTGCCGCCATCATTGTCGGAGTGGGTTCACTGGTGGGCGAGAGCTACCCGGTCGCCATACTGGTTCCGGCCACCGCTGGAATCGCCGGAATGAGCATCGCCTGCCGCGGCTGGTGCGCTCTGGGCCGACTACTGTTCTACTACGCGCTGGCGGCCCGCATTCCCGTGATCCTCGTCACCCTGGCGGCGGTACTGGGAGACTGGGGAACCCACTACGACGCCGCACCTCCGGGGTTTCCGGAGATGAGCGCCATGGGAAAATTCTTCTGGTCGGGTGTGGTTCCCCAAATGACCATTTGGGTGGGCTACACCATGATCGTCGGAGCTCTGTTCGGGGGAATTGCCCTCGTAGTGACTGGCAGGAGAAGGTCAGCGTAGGGACGCCGGAGAGGTTTCATGGCGAAGGCCAAGCTTGGCCGGTTCGATGATCTCGTCCGGCTCTCAAACCAACCGCTGGTTCCCGTCGTCGAACGCCTGCGCGCAGTGATCATGGAAATTCACCCGGATGCCTGCGAAGTGGTCCGCCTCGGCGACCGGGCCGCAACTTACGGTTGCGGGCCCAGGAAAATGATCGACGGGTACGCATACATCATGCCCTTCAAGTCATGGGTCAATCTCGGCTTCTATCGGGGCACGAGCCTGACGGACCCGGAGAAGCTGCTGGAAGGGACCGGCGTCAGGATGCGTCACGTTAAGATGCGCACGGTGGAGGACGCCGAACGGCCCGGCGTTCGAGGGCTGATCAGGGAGGCCTGCGCCGAGCGCAAGGCCGCACTTGGACTCAGTCCAGCGGAAAGGTAACGGCTCCATCCGAGGGTGAGGAAACCGTACGCGCGTACTTGGCCAATACGCCTGTCTTGGAACGAGTCGTGGCGGGTTTCCAGTTCCGGAGGCGGCGCTGGATCTCCTCGTCGCTCAGGTCCACGTTCATCACCCGTTCCTTGATGTCCAGCTTGATGACGTCGCCATCCCGCAAGGCGGCCAAGGGTCCGCCGACGGCGGCCTCGGGAGCCACGTGTCCCACCACGAAACCCCGAGTGGCGCCCGAAAAACGCCCGTCCGTGATGAGAGCCACCTTGTCGCCCAGGCCGGATCCCTGGACGGCGCCGGTGACCTGCAAGAGTTCTCGCATGCCTGGTCCTCCCACGGGGCCCTCGTTGCGGATCACGATGACATCCCCCGCCTTGATCTCACCTTGCTTGATGGCGGCGAATGCCGGCTCCTCCCGGTCGAAGACCCGGGCCGGACCGGTGTGACCGGCGCGATCGACACCGGAAATCTTCAGCACGCACCCCTCGGGGGCCAGGTTTCCCCGCAAGATGATGAGGCCCCCGGTCTTCTTGATGGGATCGGACACGAGCCGGATGACCTCTTGTCCCTTTGGAGCCTGACCGCGGGTCAGTTCCTCGGCCAGGGTCCTGCCGGTGACGGTGGGGAGCCCGCCGTCGACGAGCCCCGCTTCCAGCAGCAGGCGGCCGACGTAGGTCATGCCGCCGGCCTGGTGCATGTCGGGGGCGGTAAAGCGTCCCGCCGGCTTCAGGTCGGCCAGGACCGGAGTCTTGCGCGAGATCAGGTCGAAGTCGTCGATGTCCAGAGGAATGTCGGATTCCCGGGCGATGGCCAACAGATGGAGCACTACGTTGGTGGATCCGGCCGTGGCCATGGCTCCGGTGATGGCATTGAGGATGGCCCGCCGGCTCAGGATTTCCCGGGGCCGGAGTCCCTGCTCCAGGAGCTGCATCACCAGCCGCCCGCATTCCAGGGCCGCCTCTTCCTTTTTGGGGTCCACCGCCGGGATTCCGTTGAAGCCCATGGGGGAGATGCCCAGCATCTCGAACGCGGTGGACATGGTGTTGGCGGTGAACTGGCCGCCGCATGCCCCGGCGCCGGGACAGGCGTAGTTTTCGATGCCCCTGAGTTCCTCCCGGTCGATGTGACCCGCATTGTAGGCCCCGATGGCCTCGTAGGCGTCCTGAACCGTGAGCTTACGCCCGTTGTATTCCCCCGGCATGATGGAACCGCTGTAGAGAATCAGACTGGGGATGTTGAGCCGCGACAGCGCCATGGCGGCGGCCGGGCTCGTCTTGTCGCATCCCGTAATGGCGACGAGGCCGTCGAACAGATGTCCCCGGCAGACCAGTTCGATGGAGTCGGCGATGACCTCCCGGCTGACCAGCGACGCCTTCATGCCTTCGGTTCCCATGGCGATCCCGTCGGTCACCGAGATGCTGTTGAACTCGAGGGGAGTTCCTCCGGCGGCTCTAACCCCTTCCTTGACTTTCTCCGCCAGTCTGCGGTGATTGAAGTTGCAGGGCGTGACCTCGATCCAGCAGTGGGCGACTCCGATGAGGGGTTTGGCCAGGTCCCGGTCGGTGAAACCGATGGCCTTGAAGAAGGATCGCGCTCCCGCCCGGTCGGGTCCGTCCAGCAGAGTTCGGCTCTGGTGTCTCATATCGAATGGCATAATCCATCGATTATACTCGGATACTCATATTTTGCCCGGTTCACGACAGTAGGCTGCGCCGGTTCCGATGGGGCCGGCCGCGACGACTTTTTCTCAGGTCTGTCAAATGGATATCGATAAGCTCAAGCATCTGATTCGGGGGAAGATCTATCTGGACCAGGAGTCTTGCCGGGACGTGGCCACCGATTTCGGCCGGATCCTGGTGAAGACTCCCAAAGCCCTGGTGGCGCCGGAATCGGTCAAGGACGTGGCCACCGTCGTGGCGACGGCTACCCGGGAGGGCTGGCCGGTCTCGACCCGGGGAGCTTCCCATTCCCAGAGCGGCCAGTCGCTCTCCCAGGGCGGAATCCTTCTGGATCTGAGCCCGTTGAATGGGATCGGGCCCGTCGAAGGGGAGACGATAGAGGTCCAGGCCGGCGTGCTGTGGCGCGACTTGGTGGCCTTCACGTCCGAGAAGGGACTTCTTCCCCCGGTTCTCACCAACAATCTCAACGTGACCGTGGGGGGAACGCTCTCCATGGGCGGCATCGGCGTGTCTTCCCACCGCTATGGCACCCAGGCCCACCAGGTGTTGGAGCTGGAGGTCGTGACGGGGGAGGGTCACCGGGTGCGCTGTTCTCCCCAGGAGAACTCCGAGCTCTTCTTCTGCACCCTCTGCGGACTCGGCCAATTCTCGGTCATCCTGAGCGCCCGGCTCCGGCTCCGCCGGGTCGCTCCCAGGGTCCGGACCTTCTATCTCCTCTACGATGACCTGGGTGCTCTGATGGCGGACCAGAAGCGTCTCCTGACCCAGCAGCGCTTCGACTACATCGAGTCTTGGGCCTCTCCGTGTGTTCAGGGGTTGCGGCGTATGGGAGGCGTGCGGGTTCCGTTCGCCGAATGGTTCTTCCCCATGCACTTGTCCGTAGAGTTCGGTGAGGAGGAGCCTCGGGAGGAAGAACTGCTCGAAGGACTGAGATTCTATCGCAAGCTGCAGGTTGAGGATTCCGGCGTGCTGGAGTTCGCGCATCGGCTGGAGCCGGTCTTTGAACTTTGGAGACAGAGCGGGGCCTGGGGCATGTGCCACCCCTGGATGGAGACCGTCCTGCCCTGGGATCAGGCGCCGGGCTATATCGGCGGCGTGCTGGCCAACTTTCCCCCCCAGCTTCTGGCCGGCGGCCACGTTCTGATCTGGCCCTGCCGCTTCCAGCGAGACGCGCTTCCCCTGTTCAGGCACCCTCCCGGGGAATTCATCCTGGGCTTCGGGATACTGCCTGCGGTGCCCAGGCCGATGCTCCCCCTGGCCCGGCAACTACTGAAGACGGCCAGCGATCTTTCGATGAGAGTCGGAGGCAGGCGCTACCTCTCGGGCTGGGTGGAGTTCACTCCGGAACAGTGGAAGAGTCACTTTGGTGAGATCTGGGAAGACCTGCACCGGTGGAAGCAGTTTTACGATCCGGCGGGAATATTGAATCCCGGATTCATTCCTTACCCGGACCGAATGGAGAGTCCGGATTGAAGCAATTCCGGAATCTAAAAAACTTTGTAGTTAAAATTAGTTAAAGACTATTCTTTTAGAAGACGCTTCAGTATTTTTCCGATCGCGCTCTTGGGGAGCTCATCCCGGAATTCCACCTGCCTGGGGATCTTGAATCGAGCCAGCTTCCCGTGGCAGAAGCGAATCACGTCCCGTTTGGTCAATTCGTGGCCTTCCTTGAGCACGACGAAGGCCTTGGGGACCTCGCCCCGGACCGGACTGGGGACACCCACCACGGCGGCATCCTGGACGCCGGGGTGCTGGTAGAGGACCTCCTCCACTTCGCGGGAATAGATGTTCATTCCGGCGCTCAGGATCAGGTCCTTCTTCCGATCGACGATGGTGAAGTACCCGTCCTGGTCCATCACCGCCATGTCGCCGGTCTTGAGCCAGCCGTCCTGCAGCACGTTCGCGGTCTCCTCCGGTCTGTTCCAGTAGCCTTGCATCACCTGGGGTCCGGAGACCGAGAGCTCGCCGACTTCGCCGGCCGGCAGGACCTTCCCGGTGTCGCCGTCCACGATCCGAGCGTCGGTATCGGCGACGGGCACTCCGATGGTTCCATTCTTGCGGTTGCCGAAAATCGGGTTCACGCTCACCAGCGGTGAAGCCTCCGAGAGGCCGTAGCCCTCCACCAATTTTCCGCCGCTCATCTCCTCGAAGCGGGCCTGCACGTCGGCTGGCAGGCCCGCTCCCCCACTGACGCAAAGGCGGATGGAGGAGAGGTCCGAACTCTTGATGCCGGTGTAATTGTTGATGGCGTTGTACATGGCGGGGACTCCGCAGAAGATGGTCGGCCGGTGCTTGCGGATTCGCTTGACCACGTCGGCCAGATCGACACGGGGAAGGAGAATCATGGTGCACCGGCAGAGGACGGCCAAATGGAGACCGGTGGTCAGTCCGTAGCTGTGGAAGAAGGGGAGGGCGCAGAAAAAGATCTCCTTCCTGACCTGGAGGTCCGAGAGCCACGACTTGGTTTGATGAACGTTGCAGACCAGGTTGCGGTGGGTCAGGATCGCCCCTTTGGAGATGCCGGTGGTGCCTCCGGTGTAAAGCAGGATGGCGGTGTCGTCCGGAGAGACGTCCGCGGCCTCCCGGGAAGGCACTTTCCGTTTCATCAGGTCCCGGTACTCATACAGTCCGGGTGCCGTCGGAGCAGGCTCGGACGGCCGGTTCTTGAGTCCGTACAGAAATCCCAGGATCGCAGGAAGAAACTCCTGGATTCCAGCGGAGATGATCCGCTTCACCGGCGTCCGGTCGCGGACGGAGAGGAGACGACCCAGGAGCTTGTCCAGCACCACCACCGTCTCGGCCCCCGAGTCGGTGAGCTGGTACTCCAACTCCCGCTCCACGTAGAGGGGGTTGGTGGGCACCAGGACGGCGCCCAGTTTCAGAACTGCGAAATGGGCGATGGGGTACAGAGGCATATTGGGCAATATCAGAGCCACCCGATCTCCCTTTTCCACGCCCAGGGAGGCCAGGACCGAGGCGAATTGGTCCACCTTCCTTCCCAGCTCGCCAAACCGCATCCCGCCACCGAAAAAGCGAGTCGCAGTGCCGCGGGGATGTTCCTCGACGGCTTGCCGAAACAGGGAATAGAGATCGATATTCGGATAGTCGATGGATGTGGGGACGGTCTCGTCGTAATGTCGCAACCAGATCTTTTCCACGGTGCTCTCCACGGTAAGCCGATGGTAAATCGACCAAACTATAGCAGTTCCGGTGACTTTCCCGAAACTCCCTTTCAGCCGGGAAATACAGGAGAAGAGAGTCCTCGGGAACGGTGCGGTGCAGTCGTTTCCCGACCTGGAAGGCGGCACTCCCATCGATATACTGGGGAGCCTGGAGACGGATGCGCATGACTGAGCCGCCCTATGACGCGTTGCTGGTGATTTCTTTCGGAGGGCCCGAGGGCATGGACGAAGTGGAGCCCTTTCTCAGAAACGTGTTGCGGGGCAAGCGCGTGCCGGAGGAGAGGATCCGGGAAGTGGCCCATCACTACCGGATATTCGATGGCGTGAGCCCCATCAACCGCCAGAACCGGAAGCTGATCGATGCCGTGCGCCGGGAACTGCGGGAGAAGGGGCTCGATTTGCCGATCTATTGGGGAAATCGAAACTGGCACCCCTTGCTGGCCCACACTCTCAGAGAGATGGCCGGCGCCGGCGTCAGGAAGGCTCTGGCTTTCGTGACCTCGGCCTATAGTTCCTACTCCGGATGCCGCCAGTACCTGGAGGATATCCAACGAGCCCAAAAGGAGACGGGGGCTCCGCCGCCGGAGATCCACAAGCTCCGGGTCTTCTACAATCATCCCGGCTTCATCGAGTCCAACCGGGATCGAGTTCGCGCCGCCCGGGCGCAGATTCCACGGGCCCGGAGATCCCGGGCGCAACTGCTGTTCACGGCCCACAGCATTCCGTTGGCCATGGCCCGTGGCTGTGACTACGTGGACCAATTGCGGGAGACCTGTCGCCTGGTGGCGGAGCAGGTTCCCCATTCCGGATGGAGTCTGGCCTACCAGAGCCGGAGCGGACCGCCTCACCAGCCCTGGCTGGAGCCCGATGCCGGCGACCACCTCCGGCGAATCGCGAGTCGAGGTGTCCGGGACGTGGTGGTCTCTCCGATCGGCTTCATCTCCGACCACATGGAGGTGGTCTTCGATCTGGACGTCGAACTGGCCGATCTGGCCCGCTCGCTGGGTCTGAACCTGGTGCGGGCCGCGACGGCGGGGACCCATCCCGCTTTCGTGAGCATGGTCGGCGAGCTTGTCCGGGAACGGACCCGAGGGACCCGGCGCCGGTTCCTGGGCGCCCGGGCACCCCGGCCGGACATGTGTCCCGGTGGCTGTTGTCCCTATTCGAGTCCAGTCCCGAAACGGTCTTGACAGCCCGTGGCAACAGTCATCACGGCATTCGACCGTCCCTGCATCCCGGCGGACGGCGTTGCGATTCGGGCACATACTCCCGGTATGCACCCGAATCGCGCCTTGTCCGGCGGGCGCAGGAACGGTCTCGGTGCTCGCGGGACTTTCACCACGGACTGTTGACCGGCCGCGGTTCCCTGGTCCCGCGAACCGCAACTCGGTCTCGGTGCTGACGCCGGGCCGTTTGTGCTACGATCCGTACGCTATGGTCAAGAAGTTGATCCTGGCCACCCCCAGGGGCTTCTGTGCCGGTGTGGTTCGGGCCGTTGATGTCGTCAGAATAGCGCTGGAAGCCTGTCCACCGCCGGTTTACGTGAGAAAGCAGATTATTCACAATGCGTACGTGGTGGACGAGCTCTGCCGGGAGGGTGCTGTCTTCGTCGATTCGCTGGACCAGGTGCCCTCGGGCGGGACGGTCATCTTCAGCGCGCACGGGGTGTCTCCCCAGGTCTGGTCCGAAGCTCGATCCAGGTCCCTCAATGTCATCGACGCCACCTGTCCGCTCGTCACGAAGGTGCATGTCGAGGCCATCCGATATTCGAAGCGGGGATACACCATCGTCCTCATCGGTCACGAGGGACACGAAGAGGTCGTCGGGACCATGGGAGAGGCTCCGGAGGCCACCGTGTTGGTGAGCAACATCGAGGATGTCCAGGCCCTTGAGGTGAAAGACTCTGGAAAAATCGCCTACCTGACCCAGACGACACTGAGTCTCGAGGACACGCGGGAAATCATCGCCGCGTTGAGGCAGCGCTTTCCCATGGTCCAGGGACCGCCGTCGGAAGATATCTGTTACGCGACGCAGAATCGCCAGCTCGCGGTGAGGGAATTGGCCGCTGTCACGGATCTGATTTTGGTCGTGGGAGCATCCAACAGCAGCAATTCCAATCGCCTGGTGGAGGAAGCGATCAATTCGGGAGTCCCTTCCCATCTCATCAGCGATGTAGGCAAGATCCGGCAGGAATGGCTCCAAGGCGTGGAGGCCGTGGGCCTGACATCGGGTGCTTCGGCCCCTGAAGTCCTGGTCGACCAGGTCGTCGCCTACTTCGAGCGCCGCGGGTCCAGAGTGGAGGATCTGGTGACGCGGGAGGAAAACGTTCACTTCGCCCTTCCTCCCGAGTTGAGGCAGCCACCGAACCAACTGCACGTGCTTTCGTAAGGGCTGCCCTACTGTCGGCGGCAAACCCTGCCTGCGCTCCCATCCGAGACAAGATCCGACGCCGGAGAGGGAGAACCATGTCGAAGCGGATTTTGGAGACCTTTCCGAATCAATATCCGGGCCGGGAGTACCAGGTCAGCATCGAATGTCCCGAATTCACGTCGCTGTGTCCCAAGACGGGACAGCCGGACTTCGGGACCATTCGGATCCGGTATGTTCCGGATCAACACATCATTGAATTGAAATCCCTGAAATTCTATCTGTTCTCCTATCGTGACCAGGGGGTCTTCTACGAATCGGTGGTCAACAAAATCCTGGACGATCTGGTGGCCGCATCCCGGCCGATTCGCTGCGAAGTGATCGGGGACTTTACCGTACGAGGTGGCATCACCACTTCGGTTCGAGCCGTTTACAAGGGGGAGTGAGGCTTTGGTGGACCTGATCGGACTGACCCGGTCCCTGGTGAACATCCCGTCGGTGACGGGAGCGGAAGGGCCCGTCGGACGCTTCCTGCTGGAGTACCTTCAGAACCAGGGGTGGAACTGCCGGTCCCAGACCGTCACCGGGGACCGCATAAACGTGCTGGCCATCCGGGAAGAGCCACGGATTCTGCTGACGACCCACATGGACACGGTCCCTCCCTTCTTCGAGTTCCGGCAGGACGAAGAGTTCATGTACGGACGCGGCGTTTCGGATGCCAAAGGGCTCATCGCGGCCATGATCTGCGCCGCGGACGGGCTCCTTCAGGAGGGCATCTCGGACCTGGGACTTCTCTTCGTGGTGGGGGAGGAGACGGAAAGCGACGGCGCCTGGAAGGCCCGGGAGCTGGGTCTGCGCTGCGACTATATTATTGACGGCGAGCCCACCGACAACGAATTGGTGGTGGGCCACAAGGGCATGGTCTACGCCGTGTTGCGTTGTGACGGGATCACGGCCCACTCCGCCTATCCCGAGCAGGGCGTGTCGGCTATCGACAAGCTCGTGTCCCTCCTGTCCGAGTTGCAGTCCCTGAAGTTTCCCTCCGACGCCACGCTCGGTGAAACCACCGTCAACGTGGGGTTGATCCGGGGAGGCCACGCGCCGAACGTGATTCCGGATCTGGCCGAAGCCGAGATCCTGTTCCGGACCGTGGCGGAAAGCACCGGCTACGTGGAAATTCTGAAAGAGTGGGCTTCGGGTCGGGCGAATCTGGAGATCCGCGCGACCTCGGAACCTCAGGAAATGGCGTCGATCCCCGGCTTGCCCACCAAGGTCGTCGGATACGGCACGGATGTGCCGGCCCTGAGAGCCTTGGGACATCCGCTCCTGGTGGGACCCGGGTCCATACTGGTGGCTCACACGGCCGACGAGAGGGTTTCCAAGGCCGAGCTGGAGGCCGGCGTCCGCCTGTACCAGGATCTGGTGCGGAGACTATGCGGGGAGGACCTCGGCTCGTGACCCGGACGTGTCTTTCGACTCAGTGCATCACGCGCTGAATATAGTCGGAGAAGTCCCGAAAGCTGGGAATGTACTCGTCGTAGGAAAGGTCCTTCCGAGATCCGGGGGTCGAAAACCCCGGACCCAACAGAAGGACCGGAATACGGTGGCGTTCACAGGCCACGTTCAACGTCCGGAAACGGTCCTTCGACTTGTCACTCAGTCTCTTCCGGGCGTGGACGCAGGCCAGGTTCACCGGTTGCTCCTCCACCATTTCAGCCATCGCATCGAACGGAACCTTGCTGCCCAGATTCAGGGCGTCCCATCCCTCTTCGTTCAAGACGCGGGAGATTCCGTTGACGAAGTGGCCGCAATAGGCGGCAGGCGCCGCACAGAGTCCGGTCTTACCCAGGGGTCTGCGGCAGACGACACCGGGAAAGAAATAGTACAAGGCCTCTTCAAGATTCTTTTCCACGAGTCGGGCTTGGCCCACACCCATGGGATTGGAAGAATGATTTCCCCGGGAGCCCGCGAATATGGGTGTCAGCACCTCGTCGTAGAGACTCCCTATGTTCAGTCCACGAATGTAGAGCCGCTCCAGAAGATCCTTGATCGGGGCGCACTGGTTCTCGGAAGCCAGATAGAGGATCAACTCTCTCACCCGGGCCCAATTCCTCTGGTTGACGAAGGTCTCCATTCGGGGGTCCTCCCACTCGATCGAGGTGAGGAGACCGGTTCCCTCGAAGCGGTGGCGAGCCTGAAAGTCCTGAATATGCTTGAGTTGGAACCTTCGATGGCCGCCCGGAGTCCGATCGCATTGGAGCTTCCCGGTATCGGTCCACCGTTTTATGGTCGATTCGCTCAGGTTCCAGAGTTGGGCAAGTTCCCGCGTGGAATAGATTCGTTTCCGGACCATGTCGTGGCGTACGAACCGAGAGGCGAACGGCTGAGATGATCGGTTGGCGACTCAGGGAGGGCAGACTAGAACGTTTCCGCCCGAAAGTCAATCTTAGGAATGAGAAGTGAGGAGCGAGAAGGAGATGTTCGGCAGCTGCGGAGGGAATCCTGGTTGCGTTCGAGGTTTGGGGCAGGGGTGGAGTCAGGGGGTCGCTTCAGCCGTCTCGGTCTTCGCAGAGAACGTTGTCGATCAGGCGAACTCGGCCCAGGCGGATGGCGCCTGCGGCCCGGACCGGGCCTTGAATCCTGGACACGGGCTGCATGGTTTCAGGATCGACCAAGTCCAGGTACTCGACCTGGACCAGGGGTTCCCGACTCAAGAGCCGGAGTCCGTTGCGGCGGACCTGGCCCGCGTCCCGGGCTCCCTGGAGCACCATGGTCCGGATCTCCTTCAGGGTCCGGAAGAGAACGGTGGCGGCCTTTCGCTCTCGGAGCCCGAGATGGCGGTTCCGGGAACTGATGGCCAATCCGTCGGTGTCTCGAACCGTCGGGACCTGGCGGATGTTCACCGGCAGGTGCAGATCCTTCACCATTTGCCGGACGACCACCGTCTGTTGAGCGTCCTTCTCGCCGAAGTAGGCTCGGTCCGGTTCCAGGATGTTCAGGAGTTTCAGGACGATGGTGGCGACCCCGCGGAAATGTCCGGGGCGAAACCGGCCGCACAGGTGCGAGGTCACGGTCTCGATCTCCACGAAAGTCCTGTGGGTGGCCGGATAGATTTCGTCTCTGCCGGGCTGAAAGACCAGATCGACTCCCAATTGCCGGCACCTGGCGAGATCCGATTCCAGGTCTCTCGGATAGGTGTCGAAGTCTTCCTCGGGACCGAACTGGGTCGGGTTCACGAAGATGCTTACGGCGAGCCAGTCGCATTCCCGCCGCGCCACCTGGATCAGTTCGTGATGACCCTCGTGCAGGGCTCCCATGGTGGGGACGAGGCCCCTTGACGACCCACCCTTTGGGGCGACTTCCATCGCCTCCCGGGCTCCGGCGATGGAGGTGGCCACGACCAGGGCCATCAGGAGCTCTCTTTGACCAGCTCCGGCTCGCTGGAACGGAAAAAGTCTGTCGTTCTGGAAGCGGGGAAACGTCCGGTTCGAACGTCGTCGATGTAGTTTTCGGTGGCATCCAGGATGGTGCTGCCCAGGGAGGCGTAGCGTTTGACGAAGGAAGGGGTGAAGGAGTCGAAGAGGCCGAAGGCGTCGTAGCTCACCAGGATCTGACCGTCGCAATAGGGTCCGGCTCCGATGCCGATGGTGGGTATCCGAAGCTGCGACGTCACTTCGAAAGCGACTTGGTCCGGAATGCATTCCAGGACCAGAGCGAAGACTCCGGCGTCCTCAAGGGCAGCGGCGTCGTCCAGCAGCCGCGCCACGCTCTCCCGGCTCCGCGCCTGCTGCCGGTGGCCGCCCAAGGCGTGGACCTTCTGCGGCGTCAGACCCAGGTGCCCCATCACTGGAATTCCCACCTCCGTCAGGTGCCGGACGGATTTCACAACCGGCCCGGCCCCTTCCACCTTGACCGCGGAGACTCCGCTTTCCTGCATGAGCCGTCCGGCGTTGCGAAGCGCCTCGGAAACGGAGACCTGATACGTGGCAAAGGGCATGTCGGCAACCACCAGCGCGCGTCGAGCTCCCCGGGTGACGGCCCGGCTGTGGTGCACCATCATGTCCAGGGTGACCGGCAGCGTCGTGTCGCATCCCAGGATCACGGTGCCCAAAGAGTCGCCCACCAACAGCACGTCGATGCCGGCCCGGTCCATCAGGGCGGCCATGGTGGCGTCATACGCGGTGAGTGCGGTGATCTTCTCGCCACGGTGCTTCTTCTCTTGCAAGTCAGGCACTCTCAATGCTTTAGCGTGCTTCGGCATGGAAGAACTCCTTCCCGGGCGGACTTCCGACTCTAGCGGAATCGGAGTTCGGGAGCAAGCAGCCATGGACCGGGCGATTCGAGGTGCCTGATCAGATTGGCGGACCACCGGTTCAGCGAAGAGGCCGTTGTGAAAGAGCGGATTACGGACACGAGATCCCCGCTGAAGGCCGCTTCCCACCAGCTCTTGGGATGCGGATGCAGGTGCAGGTCCAGAGGGGTGTCCTCATCCAGCGACATGGCCCGCTTCAACTCTCGGATGGCCACATCGAACCCACCCAGAGAATCGACCAGTCCCAGAGCTTTGGCCTGGGCGCCGGTGTAGATGCGCCCTCGGGCCTTCTCTTCCAGATCCTGAAAATCCATCTGTCTCGAGTCTGCCGCCTTGGTCACGAACTTCTGGTACAGGTCGGCTATCCAGTCCTCCACCCGCTTTCTCTGATCGGCCCCCAAGGGTCGGCTCAACGAAAAGATATCGGCGTGAGGGTAGTTCTTGACCTGGTCGACGCTGATTCCCATCCACCGATACAGGTTGCTCAAATCGAACTTGCCGAAGATCACCCCGATGGAGCCGGTGATGGTCGAAGGCTGGGAAACGAGGTGACCCGCCCCCATGGAGATGTAGTACCCGCCCGAACCAGCCACGCCCGACATGGAGACGACCACAGGCTTGCCTTCCTGCTCAAGCTTCCGCACTTCCTCCCAGACCATGTCCGAGCCCACCGCCGATCCTCCCGGGCTGTTGACTCTCAGAATGACCCCTTCGATCCGGTCGTTCTGCCGCAGCTTCCGAAGCTGGCGGGCGAGACTGACGCCGCCCAGGACCTCCATCATGGGATCACCCCTCCCGGCCACGATGGATCCGACACCGGCCAGCACGGCGGCCCGATGCTCAGCCGGAGCCGAGGAACCATTGCGCGCGGCCTTCAGGAATTTGGCGCCGGAAATCGACCGGTACTCGCTGTTCTCGCCAGCGCCCGCCAACAGTTCTTCCACTTGGTGGCGGTATCCCGTTTGATCGACGAGACCCAGTTCCAGGCCCTGCTCGGCAGAAGCCACTCCCAGCTTCATGAACTCCTCCAGAACGCTTGCTTCCAGGTTCCTGTCCTGGGAAACCGAGGCGACGAACCTCTCTTCCAGGTCCGCGACAATCGTCTCCAGCATCTCCCGGACCGCCGGACTGAGGCTGTCCCGGCTGTAGGATTCGGCGCTCTTGTATTCCTTGAACTGGATGAATTCAGGGCGGATCCCCAGCTTCTCCATGGTCCCCTTGAAAAAGGTCTGCTCCACCAACAGGCCGTTGACCAGGAAGCCGGCATCCGGATTCAGGGTCACGCTGTCCGTGGCCGACGCCAGGTACAACTCCGGTTCCCGGACCAGGTCCACGGCCAGCAGCGCGTGAACCGGTTTTCCCGATTCACGGAAGACTCTGATCTGGTCCCGGAGTTCCTCGATCTGGGCCCAGCTCCACGCCATGGGATGGATCTCCAGGAGCATGGCCTTGACGCGTTCGTCTTCCGCCGCGCGGCGAAAAATCTTTCGCAGTTGCCAGAGGCTGGTCCCTTGTGGGGCAAGAATCTGAAGGAATGGATTGTTTGGAGGAAATTCCCGGATCTGGTCCGAAATCACGATCTCCACGACCGTATCGTTCTCGACCCTGGGCACGGAACCCCGGAGGGCGTAGTAGAGGCCCAGTGAGACGATGGCCGCTCCCGCGAAGAAAATGATCAGTACGATCGAAAGAATCCACGTTTTTCTCTTGCTCATTAACTCTCTCCCAGGGATGATTTTACGTTGAATCGCGGTCCGCGTGCCAGCCGCGCCGGCCGCTCGTGCCAAAATCCAAGAAGGAGGATCCTATGGCGAACAAGCCATCCGTCGGTTTCATCGGGCTCGGAATCATGGGGCTCCCCATGGCCGGACACATCTTGAAGGCCGGGTATCCCCTCACGGTCTACAACCGCACCCGGTCCAAGACGAGGTCACTGGAAGCGGAAGGAGCCGCCGTGGCCCCTTCTCCTCGTGAGGTGGCCGCGAACTCCCGGATGATCATCACCATGGTCTCCGACTCGCCGGACGTCCAGGAGGTGGTCGCCGGACCGGAGGGTGTTCTGGACGGGATTCGACCGGGTTCGGTGGTGATGGACATGAGCACCATCTCGCCCCAGGTCGAGAAGGATCTGGACCGGAAGCTCCAAGAGAAGGGATCTGCATTGGTGGATGCGCCCGTGTCGGGAGGGGACGTGGGGGCACAGAATGCCACCTTGGCCATCATGGCCGGAGGGGACCGCGAGGCGTTCGATCGGGCGGTGCCCATATTCGAGACCATGGGCAAGACCATTACCTATTGCGGGCCCGTGGGGAGTGGCCAGCTGACCAAGTTGTGCAACCAGATTCTGGTGGCGGTCACCCTCATGGGGGTCAGCGAAGCGCTGATCTTCGCCGGGAAGAATGGCTTGGACCAACGGGTGATGGTCGAAGCCGTCAAGGGAGGTGCTGCCGGCAGTTGGCAGTTGAGCAATCTGGCTCCCCGAGTCGTGAATCGCGACTTCGCCCCGGGGTTCATGGTCGATCTCATCCAGAAGGACCTTCGCCTGGTGATGGAAAGCGCCGCCGGGGCCCAGGCCGCGCTTCCCGCGACGTCTCTGGTGAACCAGTTGTTCCGCACTTCTCAGGCCCGGGGAGAGGGCCTGGAGGGGACCCAGGCACTGGTCAAGGTTTTGGAGCAACTGGCGGGTCTTTAGAATTTACGCGGATCGTTATTCGGCTGTCGGCCGAAACGCCGCCGTTCGCCGGTACAATTGGGCCATCTTCCGAGGAGACACGCCCAAGAGATGGCCCGTCACCATGACCTGATTGAGCAGCGTCGTTCTGAGGACACCCAACTGTTTCCATCGTCTTGCCGAAGTGACGACAGCTTTGGGAGCCAGTATGACGCGGCCCCTCCGGGTCAGTCTTCGGACCAGGTCGTAGTCCTCCATGATCGGGAGATCGGCGTAACCTCCCAACTCGAAAAAGAGGCGAGACCGCACGAAGAGGGCTTGGTCGCCATACGGGAGTTGGAGCCACCGGGATCTCCAGTTGGCGCCCGTCTCGATCCAGCGGAGACTCAGCTGGCGGCCCTCGATACCCAGCCGAAAAGCTCCCGCAACCACTTCAGGGGACGCCAACAGGCGTCGAACCAGACTGGCGTACTGCGGCGGAAGTATGGTGTCTGCATGCAGAAAAACCAGATATTCGCCCTTGGACGCCTCGGCTCCCGCGTTCATTTGGCGGGCTCGTCCTGCCGGGACCGTCAGCGTCTCGGCGCCCAGGCGGCGCGCCACCAACGCCGTTTCATCCCGGCTGCCCCCGTCGACGACGATGACCTCGACATCCGGCTCTTGAAATGCGCTGGCGATGGATCTCGCGATCCCGGCCGCTTCATTGAGCGCCGGGATGATCACCGAGATCAGTGGCTTGGGTTTCCCTGACGTCATCACTTCCTGTCTGATTCCGGGCGGCGGCGACGGGGCCAACAGGACCAAAACAAACAGGCCCATCCGGCCATCAGAGCCGTTCCTCCCACTGGCGTCAGCATGACCCATCCGAGGACTCCGGTCAGGCTGTAGGCGTAGAGCGTTCCTGAGAAGAGGATCACGCCGGCGCAGAATCCCCACCCGGCCGCGGCCCCCCATCTCCGTTCCATGCGGCTTGAGAGGGCGCCCAGCAGGAGCAGAGCCAGAGCGTGGACCACAAGGTAGCGGGTGGCCAAATCGAAGATCTCCAACATCTCGCCGGAGAGTTTGGATTCCAGGACATGGGAGCCGAAAGCTCCCGCCGCCACGCCGGCCAGACCGAAAAACGCGCCCAGAGCAGGGAAGTACCGGAGGCTCGAACGAGATGATCGCATCGGTTCATTTTACCTGTGCCTCTTCCGGCGCGATAGCTCCAGACAAGCGGCGGTTTCCAACCGCCGAACTCCGGACAGGGCATGAGTGAATGAGCACGCGGGAACGGAGGAACAGGCGACTGGAAGTCACCCCTCCAGGATTCTTACGAGGTGTGAAATTGGCGGCGCCTTTGCGTCTCCAGCCCTGTGGTAGACTACAAGTTCTTTACCGGCACTGTGTTGAGCGATGTCGCCCCCCAATCCTTCCGCTCCTGGCGCTCACGACATGGAGATCGTCAACCAGAGTTTCACCCTCGACTATGACTACCCGGTGATCTTCACGGCGGGTGTCTTCGATCCGGTGAATCCGGTCTTCTCGCGGGTGGTGAACCGTCTCGAATCGGACCGTCGCCACCGTCTCTTCTTCGTGATCGACGAGAACGTCTCCCGCGCTCATCCCCAATTGCACACCCGGATTCCAGCCTACGCCGAAGCCCGTCCCCAGGAACTGGAACTGGTCTGTGAGCCGTTGGACGTGGTCGGGGGCGAGGCCGTCAAGGCGGACCTCCGCCAGGTTCTGACCCTGGTGGAGACGATGAACCGGCTGGGACTGGATCGCCAATCCTTCATGGTGATCGTGGGAGGGGGTGCGGTCCTGGATGCCGCGGGATTTGCGGCCTCCATCTTTCACCGGGGCGTCCGCGTCATTCGGGTCCCCAGCACCGTCCTCGCCCAGAGCGATTCCGGAGTGGGGGTCAAGAACGGGGTCAATCTGTTCGGGAAAAAGAATTTTCTGGGCGCCTTCAGCCCGCCCTTCGCGGTCATCAACGACCGTTCCCTGATCGAGACCCTGGCGCATCGAGACAAGATCGCCGGCATCGCCGAGGCCGTGAAGGTGGCCCTGATCCGGGACCGGCCCCTCTTCGAGTATTTGGAGAAGAACGCCTCGGAACTTGCCCGAGGCGAGGCGGAGCCACTCCACCACCAGATTCGGCGTTCCGCGGAACTCCACCTGGAACACATTCGCAGTTCCGGAGATCCCTTCGAGTTCGGCAGTGCGCGGCCACTGGATTTCGGCCACTGGTCCGCCCACAAGCTGGAGTCCATGACCCGGAGCCGGCTCCGGCATGGAGAAGCGGTCGCCATCGGAATGGCCGTGGATCTGGTTTACTCGGTCCGGGCCGGCTTCCTGAAGCGGAGGGTCCTGAATCGAGTCCTTTCCTTGCTCCGAAACCTGGGCCTGCCGGTCTGGGATGAGGCTCTCTCCACGACTCGGGGCGGGCAGAGGGTGGTTCTGGAGGGCCTGACCGAGTTTCGGGAACATCTGGGCGGAACCCTCCACATCAGCCTGATTCGAGACATCGGCGACAGTTTCGAGGTGACGGAAATGGACGACCGTCTCCTGTTCGATTCCATTGAATGGCTCCGGCACTCGTTCGGAAGGGTCGGCGCCGGTGTGGCCGAGACCGAACTTCCCCAATGAGGCACGATGCAGCTGGTCCCGGGATTCCATCTGACCTACTGCTTGAACATCCATCCCGGCGAGACCTGGCCCGAGGTCTGGGAGAATCTCACAACCTATCCGGGTGCGGTTCGAGACCAGCTTTGTCCGGACCAACCCTTCGCCATCGGGCTGCGTCTTTCGGGCCAGGCCGCCGACGCCCTGGCTCGTCCCCAAAATCTGGATGCGCTTCGGGAGTTCCTGAGAACGGAAGGGGCCTACGTCTTCACCATCAACGGATTTCCCTACGGTGTCTTCCACCGCGCCCGGGTCAAGGAGAACGTCTATCTCCCGGATTGGAGAGATCGGGTCCGCCTGAAATACACGAACCGGTTGGCCGGGATTCTTGCTCGCCTGCTGCCCGCCGATACGGCCATGGAAGGGAGCATCAGCACGGTTCCGGGAGCTTTTCGGACGGAGATCGGTTCCTCTGGCGACGTTCGCCGGATGGCCGAGATGATGCTCCGCAGCGTCGCTTACCTCCACCGGCTTCGGGACCAGACGGGAAAAACCATTACCCTGGCGCTGGAGCCCGAGCCCTGCTGCTTCCTGGAAACGACGGACGACGTGGTGGCCTATTTCGAAGGCCATGTCTTCTCGGAGGAAGGACTCGGGACCCTGGTCCGGGAGCTGGGCCTGACCCGGGGCCAGGCGGAACGCGTCGCTCGGAGGCACCTGGGAATCTGCGTTGACGCCTGTCACGTGGCCGTGGAATTCGAGGAACCGGCAGAGGTGCTGGATCGACTCGAAGCCGCGGCGATCCGAATCCTGAAGGTTCAAGTCAGTTCCGCTCTGCGCCTCCGGTTCCGGGAGGGGGACGGCAGCCCCGAACGGACGTTGCGGCCTTTCGCCGAGGAGACCTACCTGCACCAGGTGGTGGAGACGTCGGAGCGGGGAGTCGTCCGCTATCAGGATCTGCCGCAGGCGCTCTCACGGGAGGCGGATTTCCAGGAACAAGGCGCCGGATCGCCCGGCATCCGGAAGGAATGGAGAGTCCATTTCCACGTTCCCATCTTCCTCTCCCGCATGAGCGGCTTCGACACGACCCAGGATGACCTGGCGGCGCTGCTGGTCCGCCTGAAGTCGAAAACCGCATGTCCCTACCTGGAGGTGGAGACCTATACCTGGGACGTTCTCCCCCGGCGTTACAAGACCCTGGATACGACCGACGCCATCGCCCGCGAGCTGGCCTGGGCGCGGGACCAGCTCCTGCAATGAGCGCGCAAACGCCGTTGCCGGGACGCAGGCCCCGCTGGCGCGTCTACCTGGACCTGGGGCGGGTGTCCAATCTGCCCACCGTCTGGACCAACTGCCTGGCGGGAGCCGCCCTCTCCGGCGCGACTCTGGAGATGCCTGTCCTGCTGCTCTTGGCGGCGGCGCTCTCCTGCTTCTACATCGGGGGCATGTTCCTCAACGATGCCTTCGACCACCGGTATGACGAGAAAACCCGTTCCCGGCGGCCCATTCCTTCCGGGGAAGCCGGCCTGTTCGAGGTCTATGTGCTGGGCTTCGGGTTCCTGGCTCTGGGCCAATTGGGGCTCTACGCGGCCTCGGTGCTGCAATCCGGTCCCCGCCTGGAGTCCCTGGGCATCGGGGTGATCCTGGGCGTCCTGATCGTCTACTACAACTACCGGCACAAGACCGATCCCCACGGTCCCGTGGTGATGGCCGTCTGCCGCGGACTGATCTACCTGATCGCCGGCTCCATGGCGGCCGGTTCCCTCTCCGTCCAGGTCTGGGCTGGTGCTCTGGTGCTGGCGAGCTACGTCGCCGGATTGACCTACCTGGCCGCCCGGGAGGACCTCAACCGGGTGAAGGCGCTGTGGCCGGCGCTCCTGCTCTTGGCCCCCCTGGCGTTCGGCCTGTTCGCGGCCGTGGGGAGCCCGTCCCAGCCGGCGTTGCCGCCGCTGATGGCTTGCTTTCTATTCTGGACGATTTGGTCGGGGTCGTTTCTCTCGGCGCGGCGCCGAAACGTTCCCCGCGCCGTCACCGGCCTCATCGCCGGCATCTCCATTTTGGATGGGATCGTCATCGCGGCCGTCTCTCCGGAACTGGTCGGACCCGCTCTGGCTCTGGCCGGCCTGCTGTTGACCCGGGCCCTGCAGCGATTCGTCCCGGGAACCTGAAGCTGGTCTGCGGTCTCAGGATGTCGCCTTCGCCGTCCGGGATTCCAGCCACCCGATCAGTTGCGTCGAGGAAAGGCTGACCAGCAGAAAGAGGAGGCCCACCAGGGTCAGGGGTTCCAGGTACCGGAAGCTCTCGGCGCCGATGAGCTTGGACGTCTGGAGCAGTTCCTGGACCGTGATGGCGGCCAGGATCGGGGTCTCCTTGAACATCCCCACCAGGTAATTGCCCAAGGCCGGGACCATGGGAGGTACGGCCTGGGGCAGAATGACCGACCTCCAGGTCTCCATCCAGCCCAGATTCAGGGCCCGGGCGGCTTCCCACTGGCCGGATGGGACGTTGTCGATGCCGGCCCGGTAGACCTCGGCGGTATAGGCGCTGTAGTGGAGTCCCAGACCCAGGGCGCCGGTGACGAAGGGCGACCAGGAGATGCCGAATTCGGGCAGGACGTAAAACAGGAAGTAGACCTGCACCAGGAGCGGAGTGCTGCGTACGAACTCCACGATCCAGGTGGCCGGCCAAGCCAGGATGCGGCGGGAAGAACGGCGCAGGAGGGCCCAGCCCAACCCCAGCACCAGCGCCAGGCTCATGCCCACCAGGGTGCATTGGAGAGTCACCAGCCCGGCTTGCAGCAGCGCGGGAAGGATCTCCAGGGCGAATCCCCAATCGAAGATCACGCCGCACCTCCGGAATCGCGTCCCGCCGCCAGCCTGGCCTCAAGGAATCTCATGCCTCTCGCAATCACCTGGGCCAAGACGAAGTAGAGGACCAGAATCAGGGCGAAGATTTCGCCGGAGCGCAAGGTGGCCGTCCGTAGCGTCTGCCCCTGGAACGTGAGGTCCGACAGGCTGATGAGGGAGACCAGGGCCGTTCCCTTGAGGAGTTCGATGAAAAGGTTCCCGAAGGGGGGAATCATGCGCAATGCGGCCTGAGGCAGGATGATTTTCCAGAGAGTCTGGCGCCGGCTCAGGTTCAAGGCCGCGGCGGCATCGTATTGGGACTGGGAGACGCTACGGATCGCCGACCGGACGATCTCCGATCCGTACGACCCCAGGTTCAGGCCCAAGACCAGGATTCCCACCGTCACCGCCTCCAGCCGGAGTCCCAGCAGGGGAAGAGCGAAGTAAGCCCAGAAGAGCTGGACCAGGGCCGAGGTTCCCCGGAAGATGTCGACGTAGAGGCGCCAGACCCCCCGGACCGTCCGGCGCCCGGAGAGCCGGCCCAGTCCCGCCAGGAAGGAGGAAACCAGCGCCACCACCGCGGCGCCCGCGGTGATCTGGAGCGTCACCAAGAGTCCCGTCAAGAGGCTGGGAAGAAGGTCCAGGGGCGGCGGCATCTTGGTCGTTTGAACTCAGGGAGCGCCGGCGCAGAGCTCTTCCGTCGTCATTCCCGCGGGAAGCTCCGCTTCCGTAAACCCGAACCTGCGAATCAACTCCAGATGTTCGGGAGTCCCGATGAAGGCGGTGAGGTGGCGGTTGAACTCGTCCAAGTGCCCCTTGTCCTCCTTGCGGAAGCCGATCCCGCTGCAGGTGCGGGCCGGGAGTCCGGTGGCGCGGGGCTGGACGAACGGGTCGATCGCCTCGAGTTCGGAGGTAGAGGGCTTGCGCAGCAGGTCCCTGTGGGCCGGCGCCGGGCCCGCATTGGCGTCCACCCTTCCCGCCTGGAGACCGGCCACGGCGCTGGGCTGGTCCGGGAAAATGAAGAGCCTTGCCTCGGGAACGCCGGCGGCCCGGGCGAACATGAGTTCCACGCCGCCCGCCACCACGCCCAGGCGGGCGCTCTCATGACGGGTCACGTCCAGGTAGCTGTGGAGATTCAGTGGATTGCCCTCCTGCACCAACATTCCCTGGAGGATGCAGGAGAGGGGCTCGGAAAAGAGGATCTCCCGGCACCGGGGCGGAAGGATCCACATGCCGGCGGCGATCAGGTCGAAGCGTCCGGCTTTGAGTCCCGGGATGAGAGAGGCGAACTCGGTGATGACACCCTCGACCCGGGTGATTCCCATCTCTGCCAGGACCCGCCGCGTCACTTCCACCGACTCGCCCGTCAGTTCTCCGGTCCGGTTGTCGTAGAAGGCGAACGGGGCCTCGTTGGAGTAACCGATGCGAACCGGGCCCGCCCCTTCGAAGCCTCCCGGTGGATTTCCGGTGGAGCAACCCAGCAGCAGGAACGACAGCAGAGCGAAGGTGAGGGCCAACGGGGTTTTCATGAATCGTGTCCGGTCCAGCGGGCCGGATTCTACCTTCCGGAGACATGTGAAGAAAGCGTAGGGGCGGTCCTTGTGGCCGCCCTCATCGTTCCAACGGAGTCGGGCCGTCCCACGTGGTCGCCCGCTCCCGGTCGGCAATCCCTCGCGCGCAAGAGGGCACCCGCAAGGGGTGCCCCTACGGTTCGATCCGCTCCAGCGGATGGCGAGGTACGAGAGTTTGGACGGGGGCTGGTAGACTGGACTCGCGGTGGGAGACGCAAAGAAGATCTCATTTCGGGACGTGGTCGGGTCGGGTGTGGAGTGGTCCGGAGTGCGGACCCGGAGCGCGGGGCCGGAGGGGCAATTGCCCTTGACCGAGGAGATGCTGCTCCACGAGCCCAGCGGCAATCTCTTCGGCTGGACCCAGGACGTGGGAATGGGTTGGAGTCCCGGGAAGGTCGACCGGGACGCCTATCTGATCGTGAGCACCCAAGGCGGCCTGCGGGACAGCGATGGGACTCCGCTGGCCCTGGGGTACCATACGGGACACTGGGAGATCGGCCTGCTGGCGGCGGCCGCAGCCCGCGTCTTCCGGGACCAGGGAGCCCGTCCCTATGCCGCCTACTGCAGCGACCCCTGCGACGGACGGAGCCAGGGAACGGAGGGGATGATGGACAGCCTCCCCTACCGTAACGACGCCGCTACCGTCCTGAGGCGGCTGGTGAGGTCCCTCCCGACTCGAGAAGGCGTCCTGGGGATCGGAACTTGCGACAAGGGGCTGCCGGCCGTTCTCATGGCGCTGGCGGGCTGTGCCGAGTTGCCGGGAGTCATCGTCCCCGGCGGCGTCACGCTGCCTCCCACCAACGGAGAGGATGCGGGAACGGTGCAGACCATCGGCGCCCGTTTCGCCCACGGACTCATCACCCTGCAGGACGCCGCGGCCATGGGGTGCCGGGCCTGTGCCTCGCCGGGCGGGGGCTGCCAGTTTCTGGGGACGGCGGCCACGGCGCAGGTAGTGGCCGAGGGACTGGGGATGGCCCTGCCTCACACGGCCCTGAGTCCTTCGGGTCAGCCGGTCTGGCTGGACGCGGCCCGGCGTTCGGCGCTGGCGCTCATTCGCCTCAAGGAACGGAGCCTGCCCCTGTCCCGGATCCTGACCCCTGCGTCCCTGGAGAATGGAATGCTGGTGCATGCGGCGTTCGGGGGCTCCACCAACCTGTTGCTCCATATTCCGGCCATCGCCCACGCCGCCGGTCTGAAGCCGCCCCGGGTCGAGGATTGGAACCGGGTCAATCGCAGCACGCCCCGCCTCGTGGACGCCCTGCCCAACGGGCCCCGCAACCATCCCACCATCCAGGTCTTCCTGGCCGGCGGCGTGCCGGAAGTGATGCTCCACCTTCGGGGCCTGGGCCTCCTGAACCTGGAGGCGCGGACGGTGACGGGGGAGAAGTTGGGAGACGTGCTGAACTGGTGGCAGGAGAGTCGGCGCCGCCGGGATTGCCGCCGCGTGCTGCAACGGTCCGGCGAGGCGGACGTGGACCAGATCATCATGGACCCCAAGACGGCCCACCGGAACGGACTCACCAGCACCGTCGTCTTTCCTTCCGGGAACCTGGCTCCCGAGGGTTCGGTGATCAAGGCCACTGCCATCGACCCGAGTCTGGTGGACGAGCGACAGGTCTACCGGCACCGGGGACCGGCCCGGGTCTTCTGCTCGGAGCGGGAGGCGGTGAAGGCCCTCAAGGGACTGGGATCCCGGCCCATCCGGTCGGGCGACGTCCTGGTCCTGGCCGGATTGGGACCCTCCGGCACCGGAATGGAGGAGATCTATCAGGTCACGTCGGCCCTCAAGTTCATTCCCTGGGGCAAGACGGTCCCCGTCGTCACCGACGCCCGGTTCTCGGGGGTGTCCACCGGTCCCTGCATCGGACATGTCGGTCCGGAAGCGCTGGCCGGCGGACCCATCGGCCGGGTCCGGGACGGGGATCTTGTGGAACTGGTCATCGACCGCCGCCGTCTGGAGGGCCGGATCAACTTCCTGGGACCCGACGGGACGGAGGTCTCCGAGGCCGAGGCGGATCGAATCCTCGCGGGAAGGGAACTGCATCCCCAACTCGCTCCCCATCCCCGCCTTCCGGCCGAGACCCGGCTCTGGGCGGCGCTTCAATCGGCCAGCGGCGGGGCTTGGCAGGGCTGCGTGTACGACGTGGATCGGATCGTCCAGCTGCTGGAGGCGGGCCGCCGGGCGATTGGAAAAGGGGAGGCTCCAGACCTCCCTGGGAATAGCGCCGGAAATTGAACGGAACGACCCTTCCCCTCGTGCTATGAATTTGGCCGTCAAATCTTTGGAGAAGAAGAGGCGCCCGTGTCACTGACGCCTGAACAGCGAGCACGCGAGGAAATCGACGCGCAGTTGGAGGCCTGCGGGTGGTTGATTCAGGATTTCACCTCCATGGACATCCATGCGCGAACTGGAGTGGCTGTTCGGGAATTCCCGATGACAGTTCGGGAAGGAACGAAGATCCGGCCCGGATCCGCCGACTATCTACTCTACGCCGGCGGACGTGCGATCGGGGTCGTCGAGGCGAAGCCGGCCGGACACACTCTTGAGGGGGTGATCGTCCAGTCGATGCGCTATACCAGGAGGCTCGACAAGCAGGTCCCCTCGTGGGGCCGCCCCCTGCCCTTCGCCTACGAGTCCACCGGCAAGGTCACCCAGTTCACCAACGGCCTCGATCCGGATCCGCGCAGCCGCGAGACCTTCGCCTTCCACCGTCCCCGGGAGCTGCAGCGGCTCCAGCGCCTGGAGCCGCTGCAGTTACGCGGCATGCTCCGCCGCATGCCCGATCTTCCCCAGGGCCGCCTCTGGCCCGTTCAGCACGAAGCCATCCGGAATCTCGAGCGGTCGCTCGCCCACGACCGCCCCCTGGTCCCCCAGGACCCCGCCGACGAGCCTGCGTCCGTTCTACTCGACCGCATCCACGCCCAGCGGCATGTGCGAAGCTGACGAGGCGCTCTCGATCTTCTGACTCATGCACGAGTCCCGTTTAGCCATGGATTCACCCATGGATCGGCGTTACCATGGCGTCTCGGTCCACTGACTAATGTACAAGTACGAGATCATTTTGTACTGGAGCAACGAAGATCAAGCTTTCGTCGCCGAGACGCCCGAGTTGCCCGGGTGCATGGCGCATGGAGACGATCAAGAGTCCGCGCTGGGGAACATCAAGGAAGCGATGCGATTCTGGATCGATAGGGCACGGGAGTTGGGACGATCCGTGCCGGAACCCAAGGGCGAGCGCCTGACGTTGGCGTAACCAGTTGGCTACTCCTGCGGCTACTCCATGAGCCCCGCGTTCGTGGCAAGATCGTCATCCGCTGCCCGGCCTCCAGCTCCTCGAAACCGGTCGTCCGAAGTCTGAACGACGTTTGCACGGCGCTACCTGAAACGCGAGGGGGATCGGCGCCGTTTCGTGAACGGTGACGACATCGCCGCAAAGCTGTGTCCAGACGACCCCGCCGCCGTCGCGCAGAAGGCGGGGAGGTTGGCTTTGCGCGAGATGGAGGCCCACGTCGCGCGCGGCGAAGATTTC
>CATOST010000024.1 GCA_951812665.1 uncultured Acidobacteriota bacterium | reverse complement strand
GGCCAGGCGGCGGGCCATGCGGATCGCCTCGCTGTCGGAAACCTGCAGATAGCCGTCCACGTGGGTCCGATCGATGCAGGCCAAGTCGGCCATCGAGTACCCGCCTCCCTGGATCCTGTGGCCGGGGCGGTCGGCCCCCGCACCAGCCAGGACCGCGGCCCCTTCCGGCTCCACCACGTAGCACTGGATCCCCGGGTCAACTTCCTTGAACGCCGCCGCACAGCCGGCGAACGTGCCCCCGCTGCCCACGAAATCGCAGAAGGCCTGGATCGAGTGGCCCGACTGCAGCAGGAACTCCGGACCGGTGTGCAAGTAGTGGGCCCGGAAGTTCCCCCGGTGCAGGAACTGATCGGCGCGAAACGCCCGGCGCTCCCGCACGAGTTCCCGCGTAGCCTGCTCCACCAGTTCCAGATCTCCACCCGAGACCTGTCCCGGAACCGAATCGGGAAGCTGGTCCACCAGGACCACTGCCGCGCCCAGGGACCTCATCATGCGCGCCCGCTCCCCCGAGTTCCCCTTGGACATGACCGCCACGAAGGGATAGCCCTTGAGACCGCAGACGATGGCGAGACCGGTTCCGGTGTTCCCGCTGGTGAGCTCGATCACCGTCTGACCCGGGCTGATCTCGCCACCGGCTTCGGCATCCTCGATGATCTGCCGCGCGATCCGGTCCTTCTTGGAAAAACCCGGATTGAGGTGGTCCAGCTTGGCCAGAATCCGCCCCTGAACGTCCCCGGTGATACGGGAGAGCTCGACCAGGGGAGTCCGGCCGATGGCCTCTACGGCGGAGGGAAGTAGCGACTCGTGTCGAGCCATTTCAGTCCCGAGGCCGGCTCATTCCTCCCAACCGTGAGCATCGCGAACCTGGATCATGCTGGAGAGAATCTGGTTCCAGGTTCCCGGGTCGGACATGACCCGGTTGGGGAACATGCAGCCGTCCCAACAGACGTGCCGGCAGGTTCGAGTGACTTCACCACCGGAGTCCCGAAGCCAGTGCCCGGCCGCCCAGACGATGTCCAGCTTGCCCTCCGGGTCGGCGGGCAGGCAGTGGCGGCCCGTCTTGTCGTGGGAGCCGGAGCCCTTGACCGTGGCGTCGTTCTGGGCCACGTGGAAATCGATGGTCCAGGGTCGGAGACTGCCGGTCAGGGTCCGGTATGCCTGCGCGAACGTCTCCTGGTCCTGCCAGTCGAAGTCCGCCGGCACGATCGCGTCGTTCTCCGCGTTGACACCCAGCAGATAGAGCAAGGTGTGAGCCATGTCGGCCTGAAAGCCCAGAATCTCGGGCCGGTCGACCAGTTCCATGAGCTTCAGCATCTCCTTCCAACTATGCATCCCACCCCAGCAGACCTCTCCCTCGGCCGCCAGGAGCTCACCCTGGTCCCCGGCCCGGGCGCACGCTTCCCGGAAGGTCTCGGCGATGCGCCTGGTGCTTTCCTCCGGGTCGGCCGCCCAGGTCCCCGGATCCACCGAGGAATCGATGCGGACCACGCCATAGGGACGCACTCCCAATTCCCGGAGCCGCCGGGCAATGGCACAGGCCTTCTCGACCATGCTCAGAAACCGTCCCCGCTCGGCCTCGTCCCCATGGCCGATCCGCCGCCGGTAGGCGGCCACACCGGGGCCACGACGCTTCCGATGACGAGATCCAGCGATTGGACCTTCTCGGCCAATCTCTTCAGGTCGTCGTCGGTGGAGTCGATGTCCACGTGGGGAGCGCTCAGGAAGAGGTCGACCCCGTCGAACCGGACGCCGTCCACCTCCGCCGCCGCCGTCCAGTCCAGTATGGTGTCCAGATCGATGAAGGGCTCCTCGGCGTCCGGCCCCTTCCCCACGACTCCCGGCCAGCCGGCATTGTGAAGCTTCGGATAGTTGTTCATGGTCTCGGCCCCGTTAGAAAAGAGTGTAGATGAATGGAGCCGCCGCCGATCCCGACAGCACGATCAGAATCCCCAGCAGCAACAGCACGACGATGATGGGGGTCAGCCACCACTTCTTGTTGTGGCGCAGGAAGTCCCAGAATTCCCGCACGATTCCGGTCTGGGGCCGTTCGGCGTCCTGGCGGAACCGCGAGGCGTCGGATGAGCTGTCGGTGGTCATGGGTTCGCTCCTGAAACCTCCCTCAGAATTGTCGAAAGTAACGCTTCGGATCGTGGCCGGGGTCATGTCGAACCCAATAGGTGTCTCGTTTCCGGTCCAACTTCAACCCCAGCGGGTCGGGCCGGAACCAGCGTACCACGAGGCCGATGGGGGTGAGGATGAGGAAATAGATGACGGCCAGGACCAGATGGGAGACGGTCCAGCCGATGGGAAACACGGCGTACATCCAACCCACGAAGACCGGCCGCACCCAGGCGGGCCTCAGCCATCCGACGACGGCTCCCAGGACACCCAGCGACCAGATGATACCCGCCAGGGTCCAATCACCGGAACCGTAGACCCTCCACGCGCCCAGGAGACCGCACAAAATGGGCCATCCGATGCCCGCGAACTGGCGGAGCTCACGGTTCGAAGGATGCTTGTTGATCTCCAGTACGGCCACGTTCTGATCGATCCAGTAGCACTCGAAGAAGCTGTATCACTGCGCCTGAAACGACTTGAATTCCCAGCTCTTATGGCTGTTGTCCGAGACCTTCAACGTGCCCCCGAAAGCGATGCGAAAGGGGTGTTTCAGACGAATGGAAAGCATAGCGCAACCGCCGGGAAACATGAAGCTCAGCGACGCGCTCGGCAGGATCGTTTCGACCCTGCCCTCATCCTCAAGTTGTCGTACGGTGCCGGTCGCGTGGGAGCGCGACGCCTTGCCAACTTCGGCGCTTGCAGGACTGTATGGCGGCAGGAACCAACTCCGGTCAGACCGTGGCTTGTGCACTTTATATGGTACACTTCGCGATGAAATGTCACTGAACAGACGGCATGGTAGAGACGCCACAGAAAACCCCGTTGGTCTTCTACCGCACCCGTGCGGGCCGCGAACCTGTCAGGGAATGGCTGAAGGGGTTGGATGAGAAAGAGCGGCGAGCAATTGGAAACGATCTGATGCGGACGCAATGGCGGTGGCCGGTGGGCATGCCCCTCGTTCGCCCGTTGGGCGAAGGCCTCTGGGAAGTCCGGACAGACCTGTGGACGAATCGGACGGCGCGAGTGCTGCTATGTTTTTTTCGCGAACACCTTGTGGCGTTGCACGGGTTCATCAAGAAAACTCGAGCCACGCCGAAAGCCGATCTGACCACCGCGCGCAACCGCAGGAAGGAGTTGGAACGATGAGCGAGAAACACATGGGATCGAGCCTTGACGATTTTCTCAGAGAAGAAGGCACCTTCGATGAAGCTCAAACGCAGGCGATTAAAGAGGTTGTCGCGTGGCAACTAGCCGGCGCCATGAAGAGCAGGAATCTCTCCAAGAGCAAGATGGCCAGGCTGCTCAAGACGAGCCGTTCCCAGGTGGACCGTCTGCTCGATCCGAACGACGACATTACACTCTCCAGCCTCCAGCGGGCCGCGGCGATCGTCGGACGACGTGTGCATATCGAATTGGTTTAGCCCGGTGAGGTAGCTGCACACGAACTCTCTCTTGTCTCTGAAAGGCTTTCCCGCCAGCCGGGGTCCGCCGAAATCCCGGAAGAAATTAAGGATGGGAGCGGGGGTTTTCAACCCCCGATTCTTGCCACTGTGGGGGACAAGACTGTCCCTTCCTAGAATGAGTATTTGAGCGCCAATTGGAGTTGGCGTCCGGCAAGGGCCCGCCGACGACTCCGAATTCCGGAGTTCCGAACTGGGTGATCCCGTCCCGGGTCCGGGGGTTGAAGTTGGCGCGGTTGAGGCTGTTGAACGCCTCCAGCCTCACCTCGAGCGTCTCCTCGTCCCGAACTTGCAAGACCCGGCGGAGGGAGACGTCGAGATTGATGACCCCGGGACCTTCGATGGTGTTGCGTCCCCCGTTCCCGTAGCGAAATCCCTCCGGCCGGACGAAGGCGGTGGTGTCGAACCAGCGCTGTGGATGCCGCTGCGACGGCGGCAGATTGGCCTCACGAAGGCGATCGGGCCACTGGGAGTAATGGGACCCGGTGTCCAGGGGGTCACCCGGCAGATAGACGGTGAACCAGGCGCCGTCCTGGAAGGTGGAAATGCCTTGGAGTGACCAGCCACCCAGGATTCGTCCCGCCCATCCGGTTTGCACGAATTGCCTCCTGGGACCGAAGGGGAGGTCGTAGCTGCCTGACAGGAGGACACGTTTCTTGATCTGGGAGTTCGCCACACCTCGATTCAGTTCCGGCGACAGGTTGATGGACCGAAGCAGCAGGTTGCTCTGGTTTCCCTGGTCTCCACCCCCCGTGTCGATCAGGCTGGCCCAGGAAAAGGACCCCAGCAAGCGGAGCCCGTCGGGACCCGGCCGCTTTTCCAACTGGAGGAAGGAGCTGTGATACCAGGCGTCGGCAAGGGCCGCCGTGAACAGGACCGATTGCAGCTCTGGGAAGGGGCGCCGGGATTGCCGGTCGCCGCTGCCAGGAACGGCGTCGTTGAAGGAGACCGTTTCCAGCCGCCCGCCGGTTCGCGAGTTCTGGTAGCCCATGTCCAGTATCAGCTCGGGGGTCCAGCGGTGCTGCAGCGAGAGTCCCCAGGTACGGGTGCGAGGCAGCGGCGTGGGGGTCGCGTGTCCCGTCAGGGTGGGAACGGCGGAACTGGCCAGCATGGTGGGAAAGGGATCGGAGAGGGTCAATCCGGGACTCTCCAGCGGGCCGTTGAAGGTCAGGAGCCGGGATCCGGGCCGGGGATTCTTCCCCAGTCCTTGAATCATCGAGAGATCCGTCTCATTGGAATAGAGCCCGAGTCCCAGATGGAGCACCGAGGACTGGCCCAGCCGCAGAGCCATTCCCAGCCGGGGCAGGAGGCCCTCCCAGGGCCGCCATTCCAGCAGCGGATAATTGGGACGGAAGCGGCCCGTTTCCCACGGCGCCAGTTCCAGGTCCAGGAGCGGAGGAAAGAGTTCCCCCGAGACAGGATCGAAGTTGCCCATGAATCCCCGCTTGTCCCGCCACGGGAGACGCCACTCGTGCCGGAGGCCCAAGGTCAGGGACAGATCCTGCGTGATGCGCCATCGGTCCTGCAGGTAGCTGTAGATGCTGTTCTGGTGATAGCTGCCCCGGCGTTCCTCGCCTCCCAGCAGGGTCCGGGCCGGGTAACCCAACAGGAAGTCGGCAAGCCCGTTTCCGGTGTAGCGATCGTAGAAATCGAACTGGGACCGTCCCTGCAGCCCGAAAAAATTGTAATTCTGCCGGAACTCCACGCCCATCTGGAACGAGTGGGGCCCACTTTGAAGCGCCAGATCGTCCTTCAACTGCCAGTTGCCCACGATCACGGGTCCGATCCTCTGGAGGTCACCGAAGCCCGTATAACCCTGGATCGACACCAGGGGAATGCCGTCTCGGTCGATCTCCGTCTCCAGCAGTTGGGGGATTCCCAACCGCCTCACGGCCTCGGTCTTGGGCCGGGCCACCGCGGCCGTGTAGGGTCTCCGGAACCAGTGCAGACCGAAATAGTTGACCGATCCTGCGGAGAGCCTCCGGGTGTTGGTGATGGCTTGGCCGTAGCTCCCCAGGGGCATCCGGGATGAGAACACGCTGAAGACTCTGGACCGGAACGAGGGCCGTCGATCGCCGGCGAAACGGAACGTCCAACTGCTGGACGTAGAGGTCCGCAGGTCGACGCGGGCGATGACCTGGCGATTGTCGTGCGGCCGCTTGGAATCGGGACTCGTGAAGTTGAGAGGTCCGGCAGTGTTGGGGAGGGGATAGAAACTGAGCAGTTGCCGGGCTACCGGATCGATTCGGTTGGCCGGGATTCGATTCCCGGGGAACGGTTTCCCGGTCAGCGGATCCAGGATGGAGCCCGCGAACCGGCCCTCGCGTTCTTCCGGCGTCGGCACCACGGCGGTCAAGGGAAGCGTCTCCCGGATGGTGTAGTGCAAATAGGAGAGGAAGAACCAAGCGCGGTCCCGGTTCAGACCGGGCAGGAGAAGGGGACCTCCCAGGGTGCCCCCCATCTGATTCCGTTTGAATTCCGCCTTCCGCTGTTCGAAGAAGTTGCGCGCATCCAGATTGTCGTTGCGGTGAAACCAGAAGAGGCCGCCATGGAAACTGTTGCCGCCGTGCCGGGACACCAGCAACACCTGGCCGCCGGAGCGAATGCCGTACTGCGCCGAATAGAGGCCGGTCTTGACATCGAATTCCTGGATCGCTTCCGACGACGGAGTCAGGTTGGTGGACCCGTCGCCTCCGGTGACCAGGGTCCCGTCGAAATAGGTCAGGTTGTCCCTCCAGCTCATTCCCAGGACCTGAACGCGCCGCGTCCCCTGGGAGACAGCCCCGGGAGCCAGGGTGACCAGATCCCTGAAGTTGCGTTCCTTGGAAGGCATGTTTTGCAACTGCTTGCGATCGATGAGCTGTCCCACGTCGTCCCGCTCGACGGTGAGTTGGGAGAGGTCCTCCGATATCTTGGAAGGCGCCCCCGGCCGGCTGGCGCGGAGGCGAAAGTCGAGGCGGACCCGCTGTCCGACCTGGAGCCGGACCGGCATCCTTCGCTGCGAATCGAAGCGGTCCTTGGAGGCCAGGACTTCGTAGTCTCCCACCGGCAGACCGTCCCAGCCGTAGACGCCGGAAACATCGGTTTCGAGGACAAAGAGTTCGTTGGTCTCCGTCCGCCGGGCCCGGATCTCGACCCGGGCCAGAGGACCTCCGTCGAGTTCCTGTGCGGTCCCCTCCAACGCCGCAACCTGACTCTGGGCCACACCCGAATCAGCCGTCCACAAGACACTGATCAGGAGCAGGATAACTAAACTGGGATTTCGCACAGAGTCGCCGATTATATGACGAATGCGACCTGACCGTTCGATAGTTGGCGGTATTCCATTGAATGGTTGCGGTTGCCGATGGTGCTGGACGCGCCCTTGCCGGGATGCAGGAGTTTGGATAACCTCAGGGCCCCGTTGACGTCGAACTACAACAACCGTGAACAGGAAAACGCTTCCATGACCGTAAAACCGATCCCCGATGGCTTCCACACGGTGACACCGTACCTGGTCGTTGACGACATCGACCAGTTCCTCGATTTCCTCAAGGCGGCATTCGATGCTACCGAGAAGGAGCGCGTCCCCAGTCAGGACGGGCGGACGGGGCACGCGGAGGCCCTCATCGGCGATTCGTACGTGATGATGGGTCGGGCTCAGGACGAGTTCCCCGCACTCCCCTGCATGCTCTACCTCTACGTGCCCGACACCGACGCCACCTACGTGCAGGCGCTGGCGGCCGGAGCGACATCCATGCAGGAACCGGTGGATATGTTCTACGGAGACCGCAACGCCTTCGTCCAGGACCCGGACGGCAACACCTGGTGCATCGCCACTCACCAGGAGGATCTGACGCCGGAGGAGTTGGCCGCGCGGGCCAAGGAGTTCATGCAGTGACGACCGTGATCCGGATTTTGCGGGCACGGCGCCGCCTCCTGTTCGCACTGGTTTTCGCGTTCGTCTGGACAACCTCCGGGACTCGTTCCTCGACCGGTCTGGCGTCGGAACTTCCCTCGTTCACGAATCCGGCCGAGGCGGGACCCGACTTCCAGGTACAGGGCGAATACGCCGGAAATGTCGGCTCCGGCTTTCCCATCGGCATTCAGGTGATTGCCCTGGGGAACCACGAATTCCAAGGGGTGGTCTTTTCCGGGGGCCTTCCGGGAGCCGGCTGGGACGAGAGCACCGTCTCCCACATTGGGGGCAAGACGCAGGTGGACGGCCGGACCGCATTCCACGGCATTCACGGCGAACGGCTCAAGTTCGCGAGTTCCAACTTCCGGGGCTCCATCCGGGACGGCGCCTTCACCGGCGAGGCCCACACCTTCCACGGCCGGGCCGACAGTGTTGAATTCCGTCTGAAGAAGGTGCTGCGCCAATCGCCGACGCTGGGTGCCAAGCCGCCCGACGGAGCCCTCGTGCTCTTCGACGGTACCGGCGCCCAAGAGTGGCAAGACGGCCGTCTGGTCGAGGACCGTCTACTGGACGTGGGGACGACATCCGGGCGGAAGTTCGGCAGCGTCCGGATCCACCTGGAGTTCCGCTGCCCCTTCATGCCGACGGCGCGGGGCATGAAGCGGGGCAACAGCGGCGTCTACGTCAAGCGGGAATGGGAGATACAGATCGTCGATTCCTTCGGTTGGCACCACGAGAACCGGAAGTTCGAGCGGCTGTCCAAATTCGGCCGCGCCGGAGGCATCCACGAAATGGTGGGGCCCCGGATCAACATGTCGTTTCCGCCGCTCTCGTGGCAGACCTACGATATCGACTTCAATCTGGCCAAGTTCGACTCAGCGGGGAAGAAGACCTCCCCGGCGACGATGACGGTCCGGCACAACGGAGTCCTGATCCACGACCGGGTCGCGCTGCCCCGGCTTCCACCCGAAGTGGACGAGCTCAAGTTCAAGGAAGGCGAACCCGGGCCCATCTACTTGCAGGACCACGGCAATCCGGTGCGCTATCGCAACATCTGGGTGGTGGAAAGGGACTGACCTCCTGGGTCTCGTTCCGAGAACCAACTGACGGGACCGGTTCTCATACCCTCTCGCCGTAGGCGGCGTCGATCAAAGCCTTGATGTAGGCGATGGCCCAGGCGTAGGAGATCAGGTCGCCCTTCTCTTCGGCCGTGATGCCGGGGACGTGGTCCGGCTCCAGCGTCCACTCGTAGCCCACCTCCCGAAGCACCTGGACCACCTTCCACATGTCCAGGTCCCCTTCGTCCAAGAAGACCTCGTCATAGTTGGGAACGGTCCCACGGACGGCCCGGAAATCGATGTCGAAGATCTTTTTCTTGCCGCCGAAATAGCGGATCAGGTCGATGACGTCGGCCCCGGATTCCTGCATCGTCCCCAGACAGAGAAGGATGCCGTTGTACTTGCTGGGAACGATGTTGATGAGCCGGTCCAGGCCCTCCTTGCTGTTGAGCGCCTGGGTGACTCCCCAATAGCGGGCCGACGGCGGATCATCGGGGTGACAGGCCACGTGGACGCGGGCTTCGGACGCCACCGGGATGCAGTGTTCCTGAAATCGGGTGATCCGCTCCCACAACTGATCGGCGGAAACGGAGCCGGCGGGCCGGCCGTGCTCCTCGGTTCCCGTCCCGTCGAACCTGTATATTCGGGAGCCGCCCCTGCCCTCGAGAACGTGCCGGTAGCCGGGCAGTGGAAGCTGGAAGACGTCCCGGATGACCCGGGAGAGCAGAAGGCTGTGTTCCAGAACCGGAATTCCGGCCTTTCCCATGGTCACGATGGTACGCGAGATCTTCTCCAGCTCCCGGTTCCAGCCGGGCCGGTCCAGGAGCAGGTTGGCGGTGTCCACCTTGCGCAGATAGACGGCGCCGACCTTGAGTCCCACGCTCTCGGCACGCTGCTTGACTCGCAGCAGCTCCTCCAGGTCCATCTCGCCGTCCCGGTCGTAGCCAGGCACCCACGGCGCGATGATTCGGATGTCCTGCACGCCCATCTGCCGCACGTGGCGCAGGGCCGCCTTCGACAACGGCGAGGGATCCCGCCCAACCGCGCGCGGGAAGGCGGTGACCCGCATTCGCCGACTCTCTGACCCGGCCGAGACGCTTCGACCGAGTCCCGCTTCCCGCAACACCCCGGCGGCCGCAGCCGCTCGTACGAAGTTCCTTCTGCTGACTTTCATCACGCCTCCTTAGTTGACTCCGTTACGAATCTCCCTCACCAACGGCATCTTCGGTGCTTCTTTACGGCGACCCGACCGACGCAATCATAAGACCGCCTCCCGGCAGGCAATCTGTTGGACAATTCCCAAGACAATACGCTAATCAAGTTCGAACTGAGCCAGATAGGCGCCGACTTCGTACTCGCGGGCCTGAGGCTGCCGCTCCTTGAGCAGGATGAATTTCTCCATGACCAGCACGTCCATGTTGGTGGACATGAAGCAGCGGTAAGCTTGCTCCGGCGAACAGACGATGGGCTCGCCCCGGACGTTGAAGCTGGTGTTGATGACCACGGGACACCCTGTCATTCGCTCGAACTCCCGCAGCAGTCGATAGTAGGCGCCGTGCCTCTCCGAGTCGACGGTCTGCACCCGGGCCGAGTGGTCCACGTGGGTGATGGCCGGGACCACGGAGCGAGCGACGTTGAGCTTGTCCAGTCCGGTCAACTTCGCCTCCCCGCCCGAGGCGACTCTCTTGGAAGCCTGTACCGGAGCTACCAGCAACATGTAGGGGCTGTCTTCTTCGGGCCGCATCTCGAAATACTCGTCCACATGTTCCCGCATCACCGACGGAGCGAAGGGGCGGAAGGACTCCCGAAACTTGATCTTGAGGTTCACTACCGACTGCATGCGGCGGCTTCTGGCGTCTCCCAGGATGCTGCGGCAACCCAGGGCCCGGGGGCCGAACTCCATGCGCCCCTGCATCCACCCCACCACCTTCTGGTCGGCCATGACCTGGGCCACACGCCGCACCAGCGCCTGGGGATCGTCAATCCGTTCGAAGTCGGCGCCCACCGCTTCGAGGAAGGATCGGATCTCCGGCTCCGAATAGGAGGGACCGAGGAGAGAACCCGATTGTCCGTCCGGCGTCCGGGGACGGCGCGGGTTTCCCAGGAGCTGGTGCCAGATGAAGAGGGCCGTACCCAGGGCGCCGCCGGCGTCTCCGGCCGCGGGCTGGACCCAGATCTCGTTGAAGGGACCCTCCCGGAGAATGCGTCCGTTCGCCACACAGTTGAGGGCGACGCCGCCGGCCAGGCAGAGGTTCGACTGCCCGGTCCGGGCGTGGACGTGGCGAGCCATTCGCAGCAGGATCTCCTCCATGACCCGCTGGATGGAGGCGGCCAGGTCCATCTCCCGCTGCGTCAGCGGCGACTCCGGTTGCCGGGGCGCTCCGCCGAAGAGGCGTTCGAACTTGCGTGAGGTCATGGTCAGGCCCTGGCAGTAGTTGAAGCAGGACATGTCCATGCGGAAGGAGCCGTCCTCCTTCAGGTCGATCAGGCGCCGGAGAATCAGGTCCACGTATCGGGGCTCTCCGTAGGGCGCCAGCCCCATGAGCTTGTACTCGCCCGAGTTCACGCGGAACCCACAGAAATAGGTGAAGGCGGAATAGAGAAGACCCGGCGAATGGGGAAAGCGAAGCTCATGCGTCAGCCGGATCCGGTTGTTCTTTCCGGTACCGAACGCGGCGGTGGCCCATTCCCCCACCCCGTCCACGGTCAGAATGGCGGCTTCCCGAAACGGCGAGGGAAAGAAGGCGCTGGCCGCGTGGGACTCGTGATGCTCGGTGAAGATGAACCGCTTGCGGTAGGCCCGGTCGAGCCCCCGCGTCATCTGTCCGGGGAGGTGGAGCTTCTCCCGGAGCCAGACCGGCATCGCCTTCACGAACGAGGAGAATCCCCTGGGGGCGAAGGCCAGATAGGTCTCCAGGAGGCGTTCGAACTTCATCAAGGGCTTGTCGTAGAAACCCACGAAGTCCAGCTCGCCCGGCGTCAGACCGGCTTCCTTCAGGCAGTATTGGATGGCCTGGGCGGGAAAAGAGGCGTCATGCTTCTTCCGGCTGAAACGCTCCTCCTGGACCGCCGCCACGATCTCGCCGTCCCGGACCAGAGCCGCGGCTGAGTCGTGATAGAAAGCCGAGATTCCCAATATCGCTGTCACTGTCTGCCTCGTGGCCCTCGGATCGGAGTCTCGTTCAAAGGTTCCGGTAGTCCCGGACTAACGGAGCCCCAGACCGTCAGGATACCCTCCTGGTCCCGCCTTCAGTAGAATAGCGGCCCATTACTCCCTGGGCATCCCGGATGCCGGTGGGGAGAGCACAGACTGCGAATAGGGCGCGTATGAACTTCGGAATCATTCTCGGGCAGACCTTCACGGACACCGGACAGGCCAGTTTCGATCAGCTTCGGGAGAGAGTCCAGGTGGCGGAGGAACTGGGCTTCGACCTGGTCTGCCTGGGCGACCGGCACCTTTGGCCTTCCGGCTTCCACGAGATGCTCACCACCCTGGCCGCTTTGGCGCCGGTCACCAGCCGGATCCAGCTCTGCTCCAGCGGATTCATCCTTCCCATCTACAACCCGATCCTGCTGGCCGAGCAGGCGGCGCATGTGGACGTGATCTCGGGCGGGCGGCTCATCTTCGGTCTGGTTCTGGGTTATCGGGAAGAGGAGCTGGCTATTTCAGATGTCCAGCTACGGCAACGGCGGGGCCGGTTCCTGGAGAACCTGGAGGTCATCTCCCGGCTCTGGGCCGGCGAGTCGGTCACTTTCCAGGGCAAGTTTTTCCGGTGTCGAGACGTCCGCATCGGTCCCCTGCCAGTCCGGAAACCCCGCCCTCCCATCTGGATCGGCGGGACGGCCGATGTGGTTGTCCGTCGTTCAGCCCGGCTGGCGGACGGCTGGATCCCCAGCGCCAGTCTCGGCCGGCGTGAACTGCGGGAGAAGATCCAGGTTTATCGAAACGCCCTGGACGAGTTCGGCAAACCGGGAACTCTGGTGGTGCCCCGGCTGGGCTTCGTGGCGAAAAGCCGGGCCCGGGCCCGAGCACTGGTGGAGAAACCGCTGCTCGAACAATACCGGCGCTATTCCGGCTGGATGAAGGACACCCCGGAGGGGGCGCGCTATAGAAAGGCCAGCCTGGAGGATTTCCAAGGCCGGCTCATCCTGGGAACACCCGAGGAGTGTATCGAGCAGGTGGCCGGCTATCGCGACATGGGCGCCGACACCCTCGTCTACCACTGCCAGCACCAAGGGATCTCCCAGCGAGACATGCTGGAGTCCATGGAACTCTTCGCGACCCGGGTGATGCCCACCTTCGGGAGCAGTTGAGCCGCTACTGTCCGGAACCTGCTACTCCCAATCGTCGCTGCGGAAGGGCGAGGCGGGAAGGCCCTCGGCGTTGTAGAGATTGCACACGGGACTGTCGCTCCAGCCGTAACGTACGGCCACGACTCGTTCCACTGCAGCGCTTGCGACCACCACCGTACCGGAGTCGATCCGGGCGTCCGCCGGCACGAACCGCCGGTCGGCCCCGGCCACCTGAAAACCTGTCAACGCGCCTCCCCGGTTCTCGAGCCCGCCTCCCGCGTGGTCGAACCAGATCCGCAGTCCGGTCCCCTCGGTCGTGACGCTGCGGAAGATGGGTCCCGAGTAGACCAGGTCCTCGCCGTGGCCCAGCGCGCGGGCCGCCAAAGCCAGACGTTTGCCCACGTCCTGCTTGTTCTTGGGATGGATGTCTTCCGGGTTGCCGATATCGATGGTGACCGCCATGCCCGTGTTCCGGACGCTCAACGTCATGAGCTGGGACTCCCTGAGCTCGGGCCATTCGCTCCCTTCGGGCGTCTTGCGGAAATTGGCCAACTGGACGAACAGGAAGGGGAACGGCCCCACTTTCCAGTGCGCTCTCCAGTCCTGGATCAACGCCGGGAACAACGAGCGGTAGAGATCGGCCTCCGCCAAGTGAGCGTTGTTCTCACCCTGGTACCAGATGGCGCCGCGGACGGCGTAAGGCGTCAGCGGGGCGATCATGGCGTTGTAGAGACCCCCAGGCGTCCAGGGGTGTCCCGGACCCAGAGGGCGGCGGGGCCGGCGGGGCACCGGTTCGCCGCTTTTCTTGGCGGACTCGGCCTGCCGTTCCCAGCGGGCAACCTCCTCCAGGTGCTCTTTCTGCCGGGCGGGATATTTCGCCAGAACCTGCTTCCAGGCCTCCAAAGTCGAGGTCAGCCGGGGGTCGGACTCAAGGCGAGGCCGGCTCACCCAGGCCTGTGCCGGGGTTCCCCCCCACGCCGTCTGGATCACGCCGACGGGATGACCCAGCTTCCGGTGCAGGTGGCGTGCGAAGTAGTAGCCGACGGCCGAGAATTCGCCCACCGATTCGGGAGAACAAGGCTGCCATGCCCCTTCCACGTCCTCTAGTGGCGAATCGGCCACCTTGCGGGCGACCTTGAAGAGCCGGATCCTGGGATAGTTGGCCTGAGCGATCTCCTGGTCCGGATTCCTCGAACGCCGGACCGACCAGTCCATGTTGGACTGCCCCGAAGCCACCCAGACATCCCCCACCAGGACGTCTTCGAGGACGATGGTATTGGTTCCACGGACCTCCAGGCGAAAGGGGCCGCCGGCTTCCAAGGGGGCCAGGAAGACTTCCCAGTCTCCCGAATCCCCGGGCAACGGGGCGTTCGCCCTGTAACTCCGGTCCCGGAACCGGACCTGGACCGTCTCGCCCGGACCGGACCACCCCCAGACCCGTACCGGAACGCCCTGCTGCAGGAGCATGTGGTCCGAGAACACGGCCGGCAATCGGACTTCCGCCGGAGCGGGTCCGGCCGAAGCCAGGATAAGAGACGTTGCAATTCCGACGATTTTCCATGAATGCGGGAACACCACTTCACACCTCCCGACAAGTCAGGTTACTGGTCGACACGGTAAACGTCGAGGTTTTCGAACTTCGGCATACGAGATGCAAACTGCACTCAATTTAGGATGAACCTATGCCAATACTCCAGGTACGCAACGTTCCGGAGGAACTTCATCGGACTCTCAAGGCAAAGGCGGCTCTCGAGGGGATGTCATTGTCGGCGTTCCTGCTTCGGGAGTTGGAGAAGCTGGCCACGCATCCGACGCGCCGTGAGTTCCGCCAACGCTTGCACCTGAGGGAGCCGATCCATCTGAACCCGACTGCTGCCCAGATCATTCGTGAGTTGCGTGATCGTGACTAGTTGCCTCTGATGATGGTGGTCGACGCTTCGCCAGTCGTCGATGTTTTCATGGCTCTGGCCGCCGCATTCGCCATCGAAGAATGCGTGTTCAGGTCGGGTGGTGGACCGCCGCCAGAACCGAACTCTCGCAGGCCATATGCCGATCCCTGACGTCCTGATTGACTACGATGGCCACGAGTAAGGATTTTACTCGGCACACGGATCCGATCTTTGAGAAACTGCGGAAACGAGGCCGAAATGAACTGGAAATGGGACGGAAATGAATCTACAATTTATATCTGTAAACTACTTAAATTATTTGGGATCTAAAGAAATGAACCGGAAATGATCGCCGAAAACGTCAGCCGCTATATTGTCCCTCGGCGATGGGTACGCTACGATCCCTCTGCCGTCTTCCATCTGATTATCGAGGCCAGAACGGCCGGTGGTGTCCTTTATCGGATGCCGTATCTGCCTCAGTGGATCGAGCAGGCACACGAGGAGCAGTTGCGATTGGAAGCGGCCGGCACCTCGCGCATCGAAGGCGCCCAGTTCACGCAGCGCGAACAAGAAGAAGCTCTCGCGTCCGCTGCGACTCAAGCTACCAAATTGACTCATTCCCAGCGCCAATTGCGGGCCGCCGACTCCACCTACCGCTGGCTGCGCTCGCGATCTGCCGAACAGCCGGTCAGTGCCGAGTTCATCCGGGGAATTCACCGGCGCATCGTGACCGGATGCGACGATGATCATTGTGAACCGGGCAAGACACGTCCCAACGGGTGGAACGTCACCTTCGGAACGCCGCGCTGCCGCGGTGCTGAGGGTGGTCATGAATGCCGCGCTGCTTTCGACGGCCTCGCTGCTGCCATCGCCGACGAGTTCCGGCGCCACGACCGCCTTATTCAGGCCATTGCCGCCCATTACCACATCGGCGCGATGCACCCCTTCGGCGACGGAAACGGCCGCACCGCCCGTGCCCTGGAAGCGTTCATGCTACGGCGGGCCGGCGTCAACGACGTGATCATGGTCAGCCTGTCCAATTACTACTACGAACACCAAGACGAGTACCTGACCGCTCTTTACGAAACCCGGAAGAACGGACATGATCTGACGCCGTTCCTGAAGTTTGCGCTGCCGGCGGTGGCCGAGAGATGCAACGCGGTCGCCGAGGCCATCGCCACCAACCATCGGCGAGTGCTGTTCCGGGAATTCGCCAGATCGTTGTTTGGGAAACTACGCAGTCCTCGACGTCGAGTTCTGGCCCAGCGCCAGTTGGAGATCCTGGAGATCCTGCTGGACACCGGCCCAACAGAACCGCGCGACCTGGTGAATCGGGGACGAGCGCGGTACCTGGGTCTCAAGCATCCCGATCGTGCGATGGTGAGAGATCTGTTCAGGCTGTTGGATCTATCCGCCGTCGTGTTGGACGGAGGGCGAATCGCCGCCAACCTGGACTGGCCACAACTGTCTGCTGAGTCCGAACTGCTGGAGCGGTATGAAAGCATGCCTTCTGCAGCATCCACGGCCCACCCGGCTATGGCCCAGTTGTCCCGACTCCTGGGCCGCCGCTGATCCACCGGCCGGACTTCCCATCCGGACCACGATTCAATATTCGCAATCTCTTCCCCCACTCATCGGCGCAGAGTACGAGAAGACCGGCTTCGGCTCGAAGGGACAAAAAGAGCCAGAACACGCCGGCTACTGACAATCACGGCGCTCGCCGGTACGAAACCACCAAGGTAATCGCTGAGAATGCAACCAGTCCTCATTCTGTACCTCGTACCATCAGTATAGTTTGGTCACGTCCTGCCGAACTGTCGAATTTGCGCCCTGAACATGAGCCGAAAGAACCGTTTCCGGAAGCGGATTGGAGCCACACTTGAAGCGTTCTTGGGTGTTTCCTTGACTCCAACCGTCGAAATCTGTCTCGGAAATTCATCATTGAGACTATCTGAACGTTACTTTGTAAGAACCATATTAGCGCAGGAAATCACACCTTTGAGGCACCACCTGACCGCAATTGCGGACACCCGTGGCAACGGCGTCGCCCCTATTCCGACCAGAAGGAGTAGAGATCGGCGTCTGTGAGGTGAAAGCGCAGACGCAGAACCTTGCCGTTCAGTTCCCGCAGATCGTCCCGCCCCTCCCACGTCACTTCCGCCTCCAGACGGTCTCCCCGGATGGGCCGGGACCGCTTTCCGGCCCACTCTCGCAACTCGGGTCTCCTTCTCGACGGAGGCACCACCTCCACCGTCAGTTCGCCGCCGCGGGCATCCACGTTGCAGAACAGTCGGTCTCCCTGAAATCGGATTGGCCGCGTCTCGACGAAGCCCTCCTCGGCGCCGGCCCGGAAGGAGACGAAGCCGTCGCGGCGCAGCTTGGCCAGAAAGATGGCGCCATGGTAGGCGCCGTCGGGCGTGTACCGTTCCTGGATGCCCGAATAGTAGAACCAGAGCTCCTTCTCCTTCACCACCGGCCGGGAGGCGGCCAGAATCTGCACGGTGTCCAGCCTTCCTTCCGACAGTCCCGAGACGGGAATGAAGGACTCGCGCCGGCCTACTTTGTTCCAGCGCTTGAGATCCCGGCTGCTAGCCAGCTTGACCGAGTTGAACCCGTCCTGGTTGCCCCGCGGCATGGGGATGAGACCGCTGGCCTCGAAGAAGGTGGGCAGCCCGATGTAGAGGCTCTCGTAGGGAAAGACGGGCATATTGTAGACCTCGGTCCGGTACTCCTGGGGATGATGGTAGGTGGGAGTGTGGAGCCCGGGGTCCGACAGATGCGCTCGGATCCGCTCCCGTCCCAATTCCTGATCCCGCAGGTCTGCGTGGAAGATGAGCTCGTGGGGAGTCCATTCCTGGAGATCGCGGCTCATTGACAGATAGACCGAGCGGCCGAAAGGTCCGGGATGCTTGACGGTCAACAGAAAGCGGCCGCCTCTTTCGTCATAGTTCAAATGGGACGTGTCCTGCCCCGGGATCGGCGAATACCCCAGCTTTCGGAATACGTAGCCGTCGGAGGACGCGACGGCCTCCCTCCCTCGTCGTCCCACCCAGCACAATCCGACATAACGGCGCTCCGTTGGGGCGTTCGGATCCATGAGGACGTGGACGATCAGGGCGCTAGGATCTCCCTCGACCTTGACCAGGTTATTCTCGCCCGATCCTTCGTATTGCACGATGCCCAGATTCGGTTTTTCCCAACGGACTCCGTCCCGTGATCGGGCATACGCCGCCCGTTTGCCGTCACCGATGACGTACCACATCTTCCAGACCCCTTCGTCCGGGTCCCATCCGGGAGCACCGTAGTACTCCACCAACTCGCTGAAGTTGTTCTCGCCTGCGGGAATCTTCTCCCAGGGACGGTCGGCCCGCACCACGGGCCCGCCTGGGTGCTTCTCGACGGCGTGAACCCGGCGCTCCAGGTTGTGGACGGCGCCCAGATGGAAGTCGTCCAGGAACAGCTCGCGTACGCCCGGCCTTATCGTGTAAGTGTAGGAATTCTGCGCCGCGACCGATGTTGCCGCCGTCGCGAAAAGGAGTGGAACGAGGAGAAAGGCTCGTGCCCGTGACAGGTTCACTTTCAACCCCTTTCAGATTGGCTTGAGATCCGACAAAAGGCCGTTCACTGTAGCAGACTGGCGCGAGACCGTAGATGAGAAATCCACTTTCCTTATTGGGACCCGGGATTCTGGTGGCGGCCACCGGCGTGGGCGCCGGCGATCTGGCCACTGCGGGTTTCGCCGGGTCGAAGCTGGGGGTCGCCATCCTCTGGGCCGTGCTGGCCGGCAGCTTCTTCAAGTTCGTCCTCAGCGAGGGGATCACGCGCTGGCAACTGGCCACCGGGCAGACTCTTTTGGAAGGCGCCGTGGATCGCCTGGGCCGGCCCGTACAATACCTCTTCCTGGGATATCTGGTGGTTTGGAGCTTCCTGGTGGCGGCGGCCTTGATGAGCGCCTGCGGAGTGGCTTCGCACGCCCTCCTGCCTCTTCATTCCGACCCGGCCACTGGCAAGATCATCCACGGGATCGTGTGGAGTCTGATCGGACTCTTGATGGTCCGCTTGGGGGGCTACCGGCTCTTCGAAAAGGTCATGAAAGTCTGTATCGGCCTGATGTTCTGTACGGTCGTGATCTCCGCCGTTCGGATAGCTCCCGATTGGGGGGACGTCATCGCCGGTCTGGTGTGGCCTGCCATTCCCCAGCCGGACGGACAGGGACTGGGATGGACACTGGCCCTCATGGGGGGCGTGGGCGGTACGGTCACCATTCTCTGCTACGGCTACTGGATCCAGGAGGAGGGGCGCACCGGCACGAAGGATCTCAAAGTCTGCCGTCTCGATCTGGCCGCCGCCTACGTCGTGACGGCCCTGTTCGGCTTGGCCATGGTGATCATCGGCAGCCAGGTCGAGGTTGGGGGCGGCGGCGCCACCCTGCTGATTCGCCTGGCGGAACGCCTGACGGAGTCCCTGGGTCCATGGGGAGGATGGGCGTTCCTGTTGGGAGCCTGGGGAGCTATTTTCAGCAGCCTACTGGGAGCGTGGCAGAGCATTCCGTACCTGTTCACGGATCTGACCTCCTTGATGGGGGTGAAGGCGTCAGGCAAGTGCCGACGAGTAGACTGCGACTCCAGATTCTACCGGGGATACATGTACGCCATGGCTACCGTTCCGATGGTGGGCCTGTGGGTCGGGTTCGCCCGGATGCAAAAAACGTACGCTATTGTCGGCGTGCTCTTCGTACCGATGCTGGCGGCCGCGTTGCTGCGTATGAATGGAAAGGCCGGATGGATCGGCCACCGCTACAGGAACCGGCCCTGGACCTCGGTAGTGCTAGCCTCCATCCTCCTATTTTTCCTGCTGGCGGGATATCTGGGCATCGAGGCGGCGCTCCGGCGATAACCGGAGACCCGGTCGAATGCTGTGACGATTTTTACGACGGGCTGTTAACATGAACCCCATGGATGCTCCTTTCACGATGACGTTCGACTCTTTCTGGAGATGGCTCAACGCCCATCCCAACTGCATCTTGAGGGCAGGAACCATGAACGCCGTCCTCTACGACGACGAGGACCTCCACTGGCATTTCGCCAGTGAGCCGGACGGCACTTTGCTGGTTCAGGTTCTCCGGGGAAAGCTCCTGCTGGGCGAACTCTTCGTCAAATCCGAGGAGATTCGCTACGTCCAGGCGGTGGCCGGAGAAAGCAACGAGGAGAACCTCTTCGAGCTGGTCATCGAGTCGGACGTGGGGCCGGCCGCTTCCTACTTCTTCGTCCTGACCCACGGGTATGAGGAGGAGAAAGCCTTCTCACCCGGCAGGGTCCACTGAACCTGGTCATTCGCGCTTTCTACCCGGAGAGTTTCCGAGTCCAAGTCCGAACTGTCCCCTTCACTCACTTTAAGGTTCAACTCGCCTTTAACACCAGTATGGGTCCCGGTGCATTCTCTGGCGGCGGGAGGACGGAGACTCATGGTCGTCGCTGCCATCCGCTTCTTCACACGGACTGGAACGGCTCCCGTGGCCGAGCCACTGGAGTACTGGCCACGGTCAGCGGGGCACAACGGATCGGCCTCTCCGTGGACGTGAGCTGCGAGTAACCTGGCACGCGCAAGCCCAGCAGCGTGATCTGTGAGTGACTTCCGAACCCTCGTTCATTCCCAGTATCCCAAATAGAAAACCAGACCCACTCAGGACCGGCGACGGCAATGCTGCCTTTGAACACGGCCATCTGCTCGCCGTGCCCGCCGTAGGTGGCGCAACCGGTCACCTGGTAGTGGGCGACCGAGAAACGTTGGGCCAGCGCGCTCTGGAGTCGCGTCGAGAAAGTGACTGTCCCCTTCTCCTTCGACTGTCCCCTTCTCCTCCGAATGAATGGAACTCTGAGGGCGATCCACCATGGATTTCGCAGGTGGTTCAGGTTTATTCCAAGTCCAGGAGGGGGATGTTCATGGCGTCGGCGATTGCGGTCATCCGGCGATCGTAGCTCGCAAGTGCGACCGACTGTCCCTGCTTGAGCAGATAGGCGCAGGAGGCAAGATGCAAGGCATCCAGGGTCCGCACGGCAACAGACTCAGGAAAAGCATCCAAAGCGCGGTCCAGGACTGCTGGAGTAAGCTCCAGAAACGCAACTCGTCCAATGAGCCCAAGGGCCGCCTCACCGTGGGAATCGGCGAGATTGCGCGCGTGAAGCCGGGTCCATACCTCGTACTCCATCAACCGGCTGGATACGAGGGTCTCGGTCCAAAGCCAGACGGGTGGGCGGCGGTCTTCAGCCAACAGCTGGGCAAGCACTACAGAAGTATCCAGGTAGATCATCGCTCGCTTCGGTCTTCAGCCATTTCGGCGAGCAGGTCCCGGAGCGGCGCTACTGGTTCGGGGGTCGGCGGCGTACCAACAGACGGCAGCGTCGGCGGGGTCAAACGGCCCTTGCGTACCGCCTCTGCCAGCAACGCGTCGGCAAGAATTGGGCTCCTGGTTGGTCTAGGCGGACCGATTTCCGCGACGACCCGGTCACGGTCTGTCACCAGAACCGTCTCCCCCGACGCTGCCAGGCGAATGTACTCGCTCAAACGGCTGTTGAGCATCTTTATCCCAACCGATCTCATTCGAAATAAAGTAGCAACTGGTAGCTACTTTTTCAAATTGCGCTCAGGCGACTCACTAATTTATCCACTGTGGAAGATCATAGGTACGCAGAAATTGGCCGTTGAGAACGTGACTGTCCTCTTCTCCTCTCTTCCGATTCTTCCACAGCGGCCCTCCCCGCAGGACTATGACCAAGAGCGCTCTGGGTCTGGTTCGCGGTGAGAGGTGACGTCATGGAGGGGTGACAGCAAGTAAGGAAATTCCTCACAATGGGGGAGGCCGACAAACCAGACGGAGGTCGGTTCCATGATCATCAGCAAGCTTACTTCCAAGGCCCAGACAACCATCCCGCTTCCGATCCGCACTGCGCTCGGGTTGCAGCCCGGGGACGAGCTGTTGTACGAGATCATTGATGGACAAGTAATCCTCACCAAGGCGAGGCGAGGCGCCACGAGGGACGACGCGTTCCGCACCTTCGAGGAATGGCGATCGGAAGCGGACACCAAGGCCTATTCAGACCTTTAACCCGTGCTCTGTCTGCTGTGCCCCCGCCAACTCAGAGCAGCGGAAAAGACGGGGAATCGGTGCCAAGATCGCCCGGTATCGAGCGACCGTAACACTTCAAACCAGATTCGGATTCACGTCCTTCCACTCGTCCAACGGTGGCAGAAGTCCGTCGGCGATGGTCTGGTCCCGGAGGTTCGTCAGGTGCTGGTAGGAGTTCCGGAGTGCGGCCATGTCCTCAGCGTCTCCTTCGGGCATCGAGTACTCAAGGCCGTCGGGACCAAAGCGCGTGTCCATGGCCATCATGATGTGGCGGAACTCGCCCCGGTTGACGTAGGTGCCACAGGGCCACGGGAACTCGTCGGCTCCGATGCGGCCCCGGAGCATGGAAGTACTCAGGCGAGCCGGAGACTGGAAGGAAGAGCGCCCCCGAAGCTTGATGATGGCCGCGCCGCCCCCACGGACCAGCTGCTGTAGATCGGCCCATTGACTTGACGTCAGACCCTGCCCCTCGACGGTGGCGCCATCGAGAATCTCACCAAGGGGCGTCCCGGCAACCGCGATGCTGCCTTTGAAGACCGCCATCTGCTCGCCGTGCCCCCCGTAGGTGGCGCAACCGGTCACCTGGTCCTGAGAGACGGAGAAATGTTGGGCCAGGGCACTCTGGAGTCGGGTGCTGTCCAGCGCGGCCAGGGTGGAAACCGCCGACCCCGGCAGGCCCGAGTGGACCAGGGTGGTGAGACCCGTGATGTCGGCGGGATTGAAGATGACGACGGCCAGCTTGCAGGACGGACAGTTGCGCTTGATCTGTTGGCCCAGGTTCCTGGCGATCTTGCAGTTGTCCTTGCGCAGGTCCTCCCGGGTCATGCCCGCGCGGCGGGGAGCGCCCCCGGCGGTGATGATGTAGGCGGCATCCGCGAGGGCCTCCGCCTCGTCAACAGTCCAGGTCACTTGGGCTCCCGGAAACGAACAGTGGTAGATCTCTTCGGCCGACCCCTTGAGCGGACCCTCCAGCGGATCGTACATGGAGACCCGATTGGCGGTTCCGGTCTGCAGCAGCGACTGCACCAGGTTGGAGCCAATGGCGCCTGCGGCGCCCAGAACGGCGACTTTCTCGTTGGTCAGATACATTCGATTCCTACCTCCTCATAAACAGGGTGAAAGCTCGCGGACGGATCGGCCGCGGCCCCGATTTCAACGCGCAAAGCGTAGCCGCCGGAGGGTTGCCGGTCAAGAACGCCAGATGAGGATTGAGAGAAAACCGGTTCGCGAAAATGCTGGTGGAAGAGCTCAGCGTTCTCGCGCCGCGTCGGCGCGCCGGCGGGCCGCGGCGGCTTTGTCGGTCCATCCTTTCCGGGCATAGACCTGGCTCAGAAAGTCGAGGGCATCGGCAAAATCGGGACGGGCGGAGACCGCCTTCTCCAGCGCATCGACGGCGTCATCGAGCCTGCCGGCCAACTGGTAAGCCTTTCCCAGGGCGACCCGGGCGGTCACGTCTTCCGGGTCCAGTTGAAGAGTCCGTTCCAGACCGGGCACGGCCGCCTCGGGACGGCCTTGATTGAGATAGGAGAGGGAGAGGTTGTAGAGAGCCATCAGGTTGCTCGGATCGCGGCGGAGCACGGCCTGGAAGGCCTCGACGGCATCGCTGAACTGCCCCATCTGCACCGAGTTCAGACCCAGGTAGAGGTGCGCGTCGATGAGACCCTCTTCCTGAGCCACCACCTTTCTCAACTTGCTGTTGGATTCGATGAGCCGGCCTTCCTCCGAATCCTGGAACGCCTGCTGCAGCAGTTCGTAGAGCCCGATTCGGTCCTTGGGGTCCGGCAGTCCGCCGGTGGACGGAAGTTTCGCCGTACCCGAGGCGAAACCCAGATAGCCCAGGCTCTTGAGCCGTTCGATGGTGGCCCGATCCATCTGCTCCGGCTGAGGAGGCTCGTCGCGGCCGGCGGAGAACTTCTGGTACTCCCCTTCCAGCGTCTCCTTCAGATACGCCGCCATGGAGGGCCGTTCCCCGATGATGTTCCGCCGCTCTCCCGCGTCGCTTGCCAAGTCGTAGAGCTCCGGCTGGGGCGCGTCGATGTACTTGAAGCCGCGAGCCCGCATGGAGAAGAGCGGACTCCACTGGAAGTGGTAGTACGGATAGTAGGTCTCGCTGTAGGCGGCCAGCTCCGGCTGATTCCAACGACCGCGGATCAGGGAGAGGAGACCCCTTCCCTGAATCCGGTCATCCACCCGCAGACCGGCCAGTTGGAGGATGGTCGGGGCGATGTCCACGCCCCTCACCTGTTCCCGGATCACCTTGCCCTTCCAAGTTGAGCCGGCAGCCTTGATGATGAACGGAATGCGCACGGTGGCGTCATAGACGAACATGCCGTGACTCGATTCGCCATGCTCCCCGAGACTCTCTCCGTGATCGCTGGTGAAGACGAGAAGCGTCCGATGGTAGAGCCGATGCCGTTTCAGATACCGGACCAGGTCGCCCACCAGCGAGTCGACGTAGGCCACCTCGCCATCGTAGGGGCGAGTCCGGTAACGGCCCCCGAAGGGCTCGGGAGCACCATAAGGGGAATGGGGATCGAAGAGGTGGATCCAGGCGAAGAACTTGCCCTCACCTTGGGAAGACAACCACTCCAGCGCCCGGCCCAGCACTTCCCCGCCCCGCCGCTCGGGAGGACCCTGTTCCGGAAGATCCCAGTAGAGGTCGAACCCCTGATCCAGCCCGGTGCCGGCGTTGAGGACCGAGGAGCCGATGAAGGCCGCCGTCCGATATCCCTCGGACCGGAGCCGCTCGGCCAGCGTCAGATGCTCCGGCTTCAGGCTGAACCCGGCCTGGTCCCGGACTCCCGTGTGGTAGGGAAACGATCCGGTCAGAATGGAGCAGTGGGAAGGGAGCGTGAGCGGAGACTGGGCGATGACCTGCTCGAACAGGACGCCGTTCTCTGCCAGGGCGTTGACCGCCGGATTCGGCGTCCCGGCGTAACCGTAGGCCTCGAGCCGGTCGGCTCGAAGCGTGTCCACCGTGATCAGAATGACTCCTGAAGGAGCGGTGGGACGACCCTGAGCGGCTGAAAGCCTGGACCACGACTCCATCGCCGCCAGGAAGGCCGCGCCCGCGAGCATCAGCACCAGAACCCACGCTCGGGCGCGGGAGATCCGATCCGGCAGACTGTTGATGAATGGGCGCATGCTTGACAGTCCGTGGCGAAAGTCTCACGCAGCACCGAGACCGGGGCTGCGCCCGCCGGACAAGGCGCTCTGAGGGAGCATACCGGGAGTATGTGACCGAGGAGCAACGCAGTCCGCGCACGATGCAGACCCGGTCGAATGCCGTGACGACTTTTGCCACGGGCTGTTGAGCCAGGGGCCAGTCTACCGCCCGGTCAGTTGGCTTCGATGCGGAAATTGTCCTTGAGCAGCAGGCGGTTTTCCGAGATCAGGTCCGTCACCTCCATCTGGAACGAGTACTCTCCGGCCACCAAGGTCTGAAGGGGAAAGGCGAAGAAGGCGTTGACGACCGAGTTGTTCTCGACCTGCCTCGGCTCCAGTTCCCTGGCCAGATCGGCGACGAGCGCTCCATCCTTGGAGACCACGCTGTAACGGAACTTCACGTCCGCCGTCTGGGTCGCCATGTCCTGGGCCAGGTTGTGAACCTCCAGGTAGACGCCCAGCCGGTCCGACGGAGCGAACTGTCCATCGATGCTGGGATACACCTTCAGGTCCTCGGTGACCACGAAGGGGTCGACCAGGGACTCTCCGGGCCGGACCGGGGCTGCCCGGTCCGCCAGCACCAGGGTGCCCCGGAGCTTCTCCGACGGACCCGGCACCACGACCACGGTGTCCAAGGTTCCGGTCTTCTCCGACTTCACCTCCCGAACCACGAACTGGAGCTTGAACCGACCCCGCTTGACGGGAATTTTCCTTTGATAGAGGCGTTGGGCAGTTCCGAGACCGGAGGGCGCGGAGCGTAGGGTGCTGACCACGTCGTCGTCGAACTCGTAGACGACCTTTCCGGTGAGGTCGGTCATCCGGCCGTAGATATGGGTTTCGGCACGCCAAACGTCTCCGGTCCGGACGTAGTTCTCCGGGCTGACCTGGATCTTTGCCGTCACCAACGCCAGGCTCAGGCTCTCGTGAACAGGCGTGATGTGAGCCACCAAGGAAAGCGGTATCTGTTGGAACCGGACCCGGGTCTCCACCACTGTCCTCAGGTCATCGAACCGGATCACGGGCGGTTTCATGAGCTGGCTGTAGCGGCTCAGGCGTTCCAGGGGCTGGTCCTGGATGCGGGTGCTGTGAACGTAGGGGTTGCCCGGGTTGCCCAGGAAGCGCGCCCGGTTCATTTCCGCCCGGGTCACCAGTCCCAGTTGCTCAAAGGTGGTGGGTCCGATCCCCATCTCGAAGCCGACCTCCTTCTCCCACTGGTCCATGGCCAGCCGGAACTCTCCGCTGTTGAGCCGGTCCACGAACTCCATCTCGATGTCCTGTCCCATTCCCTCGATATACCGGTACCACCAGATCTCGAAGGGAAAAGTGACCGCCGTGCCGCCTCCCTCGTAGAATTCTCGAGAGTGGATCCCGCCGCTGGGGTTGCTTCGGATCTCGTCGGGAGGACCAAACTTGATGTAGATCTTCCCCCGATCCGACATCCAGCCCGGGAAGCCCGCGGCGTAGCGCTCGTTGGAGTACTTGATCCGCCGGTAGTGCTCTTCCTTGAAGTCGTTGTAAGAGGTGCCCGGAGACGGATCGCGGCGGGCCCAGAACTGCTCGATGAACCGCTCCTTCTCTTCAGGTGTATTGAGATTCTCGAAGACGGACCGTTCCTCGTTGGTGATGATGTAGACCACGTCTTCGTTGAGCCACTTCTTGAAGTAGTCCTGCTCTTCCTGCGCCTGCTTCGACCGCTGATCCTCCTCTTCCAGGAACCCGGGCCGGAAGCCGCTGGTCAAAAAACCCAAAAGAACCAGAAAAGCAACCGGACCGCCGCTCCATCTCAAGCTCGCTGGCATCTGTCTCTTCCCCTTCGATCGGGCGTTTCGCACGAAACGGTTGAGTTCACTTCCCTATGATATCAGTCTGCGGCAAGAATCGTCTTCGGATTCGACCTTGCCCGCGGTCCTCCGGGCGACCGGGAACGTACGGCCCGCGGCAGACTCAACCTCCGGTTCTCGTCAACTCCATCAATACTATTTCCCGGTTGCGCCGGGCCTCGGGATAGCCGGGCCGGATCCGGAGGGCTTCCGAGTAGTGTGAGATCGCCTCCCGAAGCCGCCCCAACGCCACCAGCGCGTTGGCCAGATTGTTGTGGGCTTCGGCGAAGTCGGGCTTCAGTTTCAGGGCCGAGCGGTAGTGGGTGACCGCCTCCGCGGCACTCCCTTTTTCGGTGAGGAGGTTGCCCAGGTTCATTTGGGCCTCGGCGAAGTCGGGCCGGAGCCGCACGGCCTCCCGTAAATGCTCCATCGCTTCGTCGCGCCGGTTCTCCTTCACCAGGACGTTGGCCAGATTGTGGTGCGCCTCGGCGTAGGAGGCATCGAGCTCCAAGGCCTTTCGGAAGTGCCCGATCGCCTCCTCAGGTCTTCCCACCTGGGTCAGGGCGTTTCCCAGATTGTTGTGCGCGAAGCCGTAGTCCGGCTCGATCTCCAGAGCCCGCTCATAGGCCACCACCGCCTCCTGATGACGTCCCAGTTGGGCCAGACCGAAGCCCAGGTTGTAGTGCGCATTGACCGATTGAGGGTCGGTCCGGAGCCACTGGCGGCTGAAGGCCAGATTGTCGTGGAAGTAGGCGGACCGATGGTAGCTGATGAGTCCGGCGACGCCGACCAGGAGGAGGCCCACTGCGATCGTAGTCCTGCCGGGCTGTCCTGACCATTCTCCCTTGGAAACCACAGCCGCGGCTACGGCGATCAGGGCCAGAGAAGCCAGGAACAGATAGCGCTCGTCATACTTGGCCTCCTGCTGGATGATGTTGGCGGTGGGTGCCAGGGTCACCAGGAACCAGCCCGTCCAGAAAAGGAGAACGGGACGGTGCCGGGACTCCAGGCGCAGGGCCAGGACCAGCAACCCCGCAACGGCCAGGCAGGACAAGATCAAGCGGGGCCACGAGAGCCAGATCGGCAAAATGGGTTCGTAGACCAGTTCGACGGAGGGAAGGAACGTCGTCTGGAAGGCGTAGCCCAGGCTGAGAAGCGGACCCGTGAGTTCGCCGAAGGCATACTCGGAACCGCCGAAGAGCAGGTGCCGAATCCAGAAGTATCCTGCCAGGATCGGAAACAGCGGGAGGTAGCGAACGATCCAACGGCGCGGGTTCCACCCGGGCGGGTCCGGAGCTATTCCCGCAACGTCCGCCAGCAGGAAGAGGGCGGGGATCACTACTGCCTGCTCCTTGCTGAAGAGGGCGCCGGCGAAGGCCACCAGCGAAAGCGCCCGCCAGCCCCTGCCCGTACGCAGGTACGCGTAGACCGAGATGAGGGTCCAGAGCGAGGGCAGCAGGGTCTCCCGCCCGGAGGCGGTGGGATAGACACAGGAGGAGGCGATCGGATGCAGCGCGAAGAGCGCCGCTCCCAGGAGTGCCGGCGTCCGGGCCACCCCGAATACCGGCAGCCGCAGCAGGAAATAGACCACCAGAGCGGCCAGCGCCATAAAGGTGGCGTTCAAGAGGTGAAACGGGGCCGGGTTGTCTCCGTGGAAAGTCTTCTGCAGAAGCAGAGTGGTCCGCGTGACGGGACGGTAGTAGGGGAGATTGGGGAAGTGGCGTTCGCCGAAGATCCCGGCCACCTCGGCGAATGAAGTGGGCGCCTTCTGGTTGACGATCACTTCGTTGTCGTCGTAAACGAAATCGTTGACCGCCGATGGCGCGTAGACCCCCAGCACTACCAGGAAAAGTAGTAAGGGAAACAGTCGGGACGTGTCGAAACGGCTTGTTGGGCGTGGCGGCTGCCGCCGCCGGGCGGCTCGGGACCGGGCTCGCCGGGCTCGACTCATCGGGGCGGCGACCAGATGACCGCCTTGGTGAAGGAGTTCTTCATGGCGACCCCTTTGTCTCCATAGGAGTCCCGTTCACCGTAGACGATGTAGTAGACGGTGACGATTCTCCCGTCGGGCCTCTGAATGGAGACCGGATAGCCCAGGTCACCGTGTTCTCCATCCCACGCCAACAGGATCCTCTTCTGCTTGGACCAGGTCTCGCCGCCGTCCCGGCTGAGCATGGCCTGGACTCCATAAGGCTGGTGGCGCACGCCGAAGGTGATCAGCAGTCTTCCATCGGCCAGCACCAACAGGTCCGCGGGATGCTCCGCCGCCTCGGTCAAACGGCGCGTTTCGCTCCAAGTGCGGCCGCCGTCGGAAGAGAAGGAGAGGGAGGCCGAGCCCCCGGTCTCACGCAGGGCGGCGACCAGCTTCCCCGAGGGCAGCCGGGCAATGCAGAGCTCGTCGAAACGGCTGGCCACCGCGACGTATTCGCCCCAGGTCTTACCGCCGTCCCGGGACCGGACCACGAAGGAGGTGGTGGGCGTCTTGCGGTCCCTGGGAAGAGCCGAACCGTATCCGGACAGGAGGACGGTCCCATCCTCCAGTTCCACGGGACGCCCGAAGGGATAGAGCCAATCGTGGGGCGTGGCTTCGAGCTTGACCGGCTCGCTCCAGGTGAACCCGTGGTCGGACGACCGGATCACCCACGTGTCCGCGCTCCAACCCTCTCCGGTGTAGCGCTCGCCCGCCCAGGAATAGGACACGATGCCGGCGATCAGGGTGCCGTCCGAGAGGCGCCCCATGGCGTCGATGGCGTCGTCCCGGCCGGGCAGGTCGAACACGGTCACCGGCTTCCCCCAGGTGCGGCCGCCGTCGGTGGAGCGGACGATGTCGGCGCGCCCCGTCTTGCCGACGTGAGCGGCGCCCGCCTTCACCGAGACCAGCAGGTCGCCGTTCTTAAGAATCTCCATGCGCGGGAAATAGCCGCCGGGAGCCACCACCACCCGTTCCGCCTCCAGTTCGTCCATGACGAAGGCCTCCTGGGCAGAAACTCCTCCCCCGAGGCAGGAGACGACTCCCAGCACAAAGGCACCCGTACGCAGCCAGAGGTGCGACGTTCGACCGGATCTGATCTTCATTTTGGACTCCTTCCCTCGGAGAAGAGACCGAGAGACCGGTTCATGATCTCCTGCCCCATGTTTCCCCCGCTCAGAACCAGAACCGTGTTTCGCAGGGGGACCTTGCCTTCCAGAATCGCGGCCAGGGGAACGGCGCCGGAGGGTTCCACCACCAATTTCTCCTCTCCCATGAGATGCCCCACACTGTATAGGATCGAGTCTTCCTCCACCATTTCCACGCCGTCCACATAGCGAAGAATCAGGGGGAAGGTCAGGCTTCCGGGCCGGGTGACGGTGAGGCCGTCGGCCACGGTGTCGGCCCGATCCAGGGCCACCGGTTCCTGCTTTCGGAACGATAGATACGTGGCGTTGGAGCCCCGCGGTTGAACGCCCCACACCTTGACCGAAGGTTTCCGTTCCTTGACGGCCATGGCGATTCCGCTGATGAGCCCGCCGCCGCTGATGGGAACGACCACGTTCTCCACCTGGTCCAGTTGCTGCAATATCTCCAGTCCGGCGGTCCCGTTTCCGGCCACCGCTGCGGAGTGGTCATAGGGGTGGACCGTACTGCGTCCGTCCTCCTCGCGGACCCGCTGCACGGTGCGGTCCCGGGCCTCGAAGCGGCTCTCGCAGAAGACCACCTCGCCGCCCCAGCGCCGAGTGCCCGACACCTTCATGGGGTTGGAGTTCTCCATCATCACGATCTTGGCCGAGAGTCCCAACATTTTCGCGCCGTAGGCCACCGCTTGGGCGAAATTCCCGGAGCTGGAGGTGACGATGCCCCGGGCCCGCTGTTCCGGGTTGAGCTGAACCATCTGGTTATAGGCGGCCCGGATCTTGAAGGAGCCGGTCACCTGGAGGTTCTCGGCCTTGAAGTGGAGCCCGGGATCGAACTTGGACTGGACCAGCGGGGTCACCCGGGCAACCGTCGAGAGACGGTCCCGGGCCTCCAGGAACTCAGCCGGGTTCATTGAGAATCTCCCGCCTCTTCCCCTTCAGTGCGTCAGAAACGACGCGGTTTCGCTCCGGACCACGGCGTCTTCGTTGATACCCACGAGCCGGTAATGGTAGCGGGTTTTCGGCTGCAGTCCGTCCAGGTCGGCGAAGACGGATCGGGGAGTGATCTCGGCTCCGGCATAGCGCAGGGGAGTCCTGTTTCCCAGACCGGGATCGGGTCCGTATTCGAAGTGGTAGTAGGTGAGAAGCCCCATGGGCGAAAGCCTGCCCTGAAGCCGGGCGGTGGCCGGAGTCGAACGCAGCGGCTCCAGCGCCCGGACCTGGGGCCGCCGATCCGGGGAAAGGGTGAAGCTCCTGGTCTCGCCCCGGGCGGCGCCTTCGGCACCCGTGGCCACCAGCCGGTAGTGAATGGTGGCGCCCGGCCGGAGGTCCCACACATCCTGGTTCACGTGGTAGAGGTCGTCGTCGGGAAGCATCCTGGCACCGCTTCCGAAGACCTCGATCTCTCCCAGGCCCCAGTGCCGCGAGCGGTAGCCGGACAGCACTCGGACCTTCAGGAACCCAGCATGTACCGAAAGCCCGGTCTCCACGGTGAAGGCGAAGTTGGCGTTGGGCACGCCTTTTTCGGGCAGCGCCAAGCGGCTGATCGGGGTGAACGCATCTCCATCCGTCGAAACCGAGAATTCCAGGTCCCGGCTCGGCCACTCGGAATTCTGGTGCACCTGAATCGTCTCGATGGTCACCGGATCCTGAAACTCGTACACGAATTCCAAGGGCTCGGACGGATCCGGCCCGCTACGCCACATCTTCCCCTCGCCATGGCGCCACCCGTCCGTCAGGGTGGACGGATCGTCGTTCCCGCTGTCCGGCCAACGGATCAAGCGGCCGCCGTTGCTGACCAGGAGCAGGGACTCGTTGCGGTAGGTCAACTCGAACTCGTCGAAGTGAATGGCGCCGACCGGGAGGTTCTGGGGATCTATGAAAGACAGGAGGTGAAAGAAATTGTTGTTGTTGTGCCCCAGGGCCTGGTCGATGGACCAGTACTCGTAGCGCTGGGACGCACGGCCCTGGCCAATGTTCTTTCCGCCGTAGGTCCACTTGTTGGTGTCGTTCTCGAGGCGGTATACGACGTGGCGCCACTCACCGTCCAGGAGCTCGTCGGTCAGAGTAGTGCCGCTGTAGGCCCAGTTGGCCCGCCGCCAACCCACTTGGTCCCCCATTCCCGGGTTGCTCTGGCTCTGCAGCCACCACGTCAGCTCCGAACCCCTGGGCTTCCACCCGTCTCCCCGGACCCAGATGGAGACGCGGGCATCCCGGAGATCGGGATCCGATCCGCCCAGGGTGGCGTTGCCCTCTTGTCTCCATTGGGACAGCAGCCCGGTCCGGAGGAATTTCACCAAGTGCAGCACGTCGGCGGCCATGTGGTTGAAGTCGTTGTTGGCCGCCGGCTGGCGCCACTCGATATACCCCCCTGAAGCTCCTCCTTCGGGATGATGGATATGCTCCTGAGCCCAACTGTCCCAACCCCCGGAGCCTTCATCCCAGGTCTCCCGGTAATGGGCCGCCAGGCGCGGCGGCAACGGCCGTTCCCGGGTCTTGAATCCGAACGAAGGCGTCGCGCCGTACTCGAAATGATAGGTGGTGTAGATCCCCTTGGGATGAATCTCACCGTTCAGGCTCAGGGCGCCCAGACCCAGGGGAGTCGCCTCTCCCGTGGTCACGGTGGGTGCCTGGCCGCAGGAGGCTATGAAAAGCGCGCCCGGAACCCCAAGCAGAAGGAAACATCTCATTTTGGCCTCCCGGATTCGCCAATGGCGAAGGAGTAGAGCTTGGAATTGGTCATGGTGATCCGGAGCCGGATAGCCCGGCCCTTCAGGGAAGAAATATCAGGATCTCCTCTCCACGCGGCAACGTGGCGGACGGAATTCCCCCGGATGCGCTCCGCATCCGCCTCGCCGAAACCCTCCAGAGGCCGCCCTTGGGCATCCAGAATCTCCACCCGGAGCTCTCCTCGACTTGCATCCGCGTTGACCAGAACCTGGTCTCCCCGGCAGCTGAAGGGCTTGGTCAGCAGGGACCCCAGAGACGAGCCGCTGTCCAGCGAGACGAATCCGTCCCGCCGGCATCGGGCCAAGCCTCCGAACCCGCGCCCCCGCCGGACCCAACCCTGCTCGGCGGGCGTCTCGGCAGGGGCATCGACGGCATGGGTCACGAGGGGCGCATCCTGAGGAGAGAGGGCATGGGGTTCGTTCTCGGCGGCGTAGTAGATCCGGATCTCATCACCCACCACCAGCGGATTGAGCGCCCTTAGTTGATGGGAGTCGAACCGGTCCGGAAGCCCGTAGGTGAGAATGGGATGCCGCCGGCCGACGCGTCGCCAGGCGACCCCGTCGCGGCTGAAGGCCAACTGCACGTCCACCATGAGGGAGTCGGGATGGTAGACCGAGAGCAGTCCCCAGTAGACGCCGCGATCCCGAAACACCGCCATCTCGCAGAATTGGGTTCCCGGCGGATCGTTTGGGTCTGGGGTCAGCACCGGCGTGGGTAGGCGCCAGTCCGTGAAGTCGGTGCTGTGGGAGAGGCCGATGTCCCGAAAACGGCGGCTGGGCCGCATCAAGGCCACATACCTGTCCCAGCGTTCATCCCAGCCCAAGACCGTATGAGTGTCGCCGATTCCGGCGTGCGTCCCTTGGCCCCTGGTCTCGGCGAGGAGGGGACTCGGCGACTGCAGGCTCCAACCAAGACCGTCAGGAGAAAACCCGACCAAGATGCCGGCCGGGCCATCTTCGTCGATCCGATCGTATGCCAAAGCCTTGAAGCGGCGTTCGGGATCGGTCTCAGTGGAATCCAGCAACACACGGCTGACCGGATAGGGAATCAAATTGTTACGGCGGGAGCCGGCGAAGGAGGTGAGTCCGAGGTTGGGTTTTTCCCAGGTGATGCCGTCACCGGAAACGGCGTAGGCCCAGCGATCCCGGCTCCGGCGGGAACTCGAAAGCTCGTCCCGGCACTGGTACCACATCTTGAAGCGCCGGTCCGCCTCATCGAAGAGGACGGTGGTCGGCAAGGTGGACCGACCTTCCCAGGGCCGTTGAGGACTCAGCACCGGATTCGCCGCATGCTTTGCCAACGGATTCAGCCGGCGGCTGAGGGCCTCGGTTCGCTCCACAATGAAATTATCCACCAGCACCTGGGGCTGGACGCCGATTTCCAGAACGTGTGTGGACGTGGGACCGGGCTCGGAGCAAGACCAGAGCAGCGCAGGGAGAATCAGAATGGCGGGAATCCGGGAACGGAGCATCAGTCCTCCTCGCGAACGTGGTTCAAAGCGTCATCGAGAGCCGCTTCCAATCCTTCGGACCGTGAGCCTCGGGCCTGAGCGTGGCGGGGACTGCCGCCGCCTCGGCCCGCGATCAAGGGTGCGGCTTTCCGAATCCAGTCGCCCATGTGCCAGGGCAGGTCCTCCGACCGGGCAAAGACGAGAGCCGGAGATTCGCCTGCCAACCCCAGAAGAGCCAACCTCTTTTCCCCGTCTTGGACCAGTTTGCGGCCCAGCTCCCGCATCGCCCCCATATCGATCCCGGTCAAGACCCGCCGGACCACTCGAATTCCCCGCACTTTCGGAATGCCTTCCAGCAGCCGGGCGGCCTCCGCTTCCAGGTAGCGATCCTGAACCTCCATCAGCTTCTTGCGCAACCCTTCTTCCCGCTCCAGGTGCTCCATGGCGGCCTTCACGACTTCCCGGTCAGGCCGGGAATAGAGGCGGGAGAGCCGATAGACGGCCCGGTTCTTCCAGCGATAGTCCCGGAGGGCCCTTCCGCCGCAGTAGAACTCGACCCGGACCCGCTTCTTCGCCCGCTCCCAGCGGCGGATCTTGATGAGACCGACTTCCCCCGCCGAACGGCAATGGGTTCCGCCGCAGGCGGAGAAATCGAAGTCCGAGATCTCAACGATTCGCAACGCTCCCTTCCGGCCGGAAGGTTTTCGGAGGGGAAAATCGCCCTGGCGGCGGGCGTCGACCAGATGCACGCGGACGGGCCGGCATTCGACGATGATGCGATTGGCTACGTCTTCCACCTCGTAGATCAATTCCGGGGTCAGCGCGTCTCCGGTCAGATCTATGGTGCACAGCTTCCGGCCCAGGTGAAAGGAGACCGTATCCCAATCCAAAACCTGGATGAAGGCCTGGGACAGTAAGTGCTGGCCCGTGTGCTGTTGCATGTGGTCGAAGCGCCGCTCCCAGTCGAGGCTGCCAGCCACCTCCTGACCCTCCACCAGGTCCCCCCGCTCCAGCAGGTGCAACAGCCGGCCGCCCGCGTCCGCCATCTCCACGACCGGCAGTCCCTCCAAGAGACCCCGGTCCGAAGGCTGGCCCCCGGATGCAGGATAGAAACAACTCTGGTCCAACTCGACGGCCGGTTTCCCCTTCCATCGGTCCACGCCGGTGACCCGCGCCCGAAAATTCTTGAGATAGGAGTCCTGGTGATAAAGTCGCTGGGTCATGGAATGCGTGCTCCGAAAGCTCCGGAATTCACGAAGAAATCCCCGGTTCCAGGTCCGGAGGCAAACATGCTAACATGGACCAATTATTGGCCAATGCATATTTCCCATTCTCACGAACAGACTCGGAATGGTCTGAAGGAGGTCACATGAGGAGAGTTCTCCTGTTCTCGTCTTGCGCCGCATTGCTGGTGCTTCTCACGGGTTGCGACAGCCCGCCGGCGTCGGAACTCGACGCGGCGCGCCAAGCTCTGGACGCGGCCCGGGCAGCCGAGGCCGAAATCTACGCGCCCGATGAGATCGGCAAGGCGTCGGCGACGCTGAAGGAAGCCGAAGCCGAGATCGCCGTGCAGGACGGGAGTTTCGCCCTGACCCGAAGTTACGATCAGGCCAGAGAACTCGTGAGCCGGGCCACCTCCGAGGCTGAAGCCGCAACCGCGGCGGCCGGTGAGAACAAGATCAAGGTCAAGGGTCAGGCCGAGGCGGCCAACGAAGCGGCTCAGGCCGCCATCGAAAACGCCCAGGCCATGCTGCGCAAGGCGCCGCGATGGGGCAAGGGAGCCCGCGAGAGCTTGGCCGCCCTGGAGGGCGACGTGGCCTCGGCCGAAGCCATGCTGGCAGGCGCGCAGCAGGCCTACGAAGCGGGCAAGTACATGGACGCCTTGAATCAATTCGGCGCAGTCAAGCGGAAGGCGGACGGAGTCAGCTCCGAGATTGAACAGGCCATTCAGCAGAGAAGGCGACGCTGAACCGAGCCGTTCTCCTGCTTGGCGCCGTCATCTTGGGGGCTTCCGCCTTTTCCAGCCCCGAGAGCCGGTTCGAAGCGTACGGCGCCAGCCCCGCCCCGGCAAAGCGGGATCTTTCCAAATCCGGGGAAAACCCGCCGCGGGGGCGCATAATTCTCATCGACACGGCGGAAAACCGCCTCTATGTCCGTCGCGGGCAGCGGGTCCTCCTCGATGCACTGTGCGCAACCGGCAGTGGACATCGCCTGATCGTCGGCGACCGGGAGTGGACCTTCGATACTCCCCGGGGTGAATTCAAGATCGAGTATGTGACCGAGTTCCCGGTCTGGCGCAAACCGGACTGGGCATTCGTGGAAGTAGGTGAGCCCCTACCCGCACGAGACGGCGATCGGATGGAATACGGGGTGCTGGGAAGTTTCGCCCTGGGAATCGGAGACGGCTACTACATCCACGGGACGCTGTACACCCGGCTTCTGGGACAGAACGTGACCCACGGTTGCATCCGTCTGTCCGAACCCGATCTGAACAAGCTCGTGGACCTGGCCCCGTTGGGGACTCCGGTTTTCATCTTCTGATGGGGAGCGGCGACCGACTCCTTCTGGCGATCCTTTTCCTGGGAATTCAAGCCCCTGGTTGGGCGCTCTCGGAAAAGCCCGGCCCACGGGTGGAGATCGGCACCCATTCGGCACGGATCCTGCAGCGGGGAATCCTGCTCAAGGAGATCCCCATACACCGATCCAACCGCGATTCCACCCCTCCTCGTTCCTCCCGGGTTTCCAGACTGGTCCCTCCCCGTCCCGTGGAGGAAATCCGGGCTGCCCAGGGAAAACCGGTTCCGCTGGCCTCCCGTCGAGGCGTCGCCTCCATGCCCACCACTTATGCGGTGGAGTTGGCAGACGCTTCGGTCTTGTTCGTCGCTCCTCCGGATTTGACCGGTTTGACCTGGAAGAAGCGCTCCGGCCGGCGCCTGCGCCTGATCCTGGCCCAGTTTCAAGCCCTGGTTCGGGAGGTATCGGTCCTGCAACTGGAGATGGAGGAACCGGCGGCAAAACGGCTCTTCTGGGTACTGCGGGAGGGGACGGAAATCTTCTACTGAACCGTAAATGTCCGCAATCCGCACAAGATCGATGCCGCCGAGAGCCGGGGAACGAGTGGAAACGGGAACCAAGATCCCTGCGTTGGCCGTCTTGCTTCTGCTGGCCGGCACCCCGCCTGGCGCCCTGGCCCAAGCCGCCAAGACCAAGGACTCCTCCCCTTCCGCCGCCGTCGGCGATCTGGCCGACCGCGATCGCAAGGTGCATCGGGCCGCCGCCCGGAGGCTGGAAGCCAACTGGCATCCGGGTTTCGCCCCCATGCTGGTGGAGATCTTCATGCTGCTGCCCCCCGGAGACATCCGCGGCCAAAACGTCCTGAGGCTGCTGCGCAAAGGGACCGGCCAGAATCTGCCGGCTGACACGGACCGCTGGTGGCGCTGGATCTGGAGCCGGCAGGAGCAGGAACATCCCGAATACGCCACCTTCAAGGCCACTCTCTACTCCTTCATCGACAAGCGTTTCACCCGCTACTTCGTCCCCGGAACCCCGCGCACGATTCGTCTCGACGAGGTGGTCTGGGGGGGCGTGAAGAAGGACGGCATTCCGCCGCTGGAATATCCCAAGATGATCTCCGCCGCTAAGGCGGACTACCTCAAGAGCGACCACATCGTCTTCGGCGTCTACCTGAACGGCGAGGCCAAGGCCTATCCCAAACGGATTCTGGCCTGGCATGAACTCTTCAATGATCGTGTCGGCGGATTCGACGTCACCTGCGCCTACTGCACCCTGTGCGGCTCCGCCGTCCTCTACGACCAGACGGTGGGAGAGCGCCAGTTCAGTTTCGGGACCAGCGGCTTCCTCTACCGTTCCAACAAGCTGATGTACGACCGCCAGACCAACACCCTATGGTCGGCCCTGGAGGGGGTTCCCGTCATGGGCTCCCTGGTGGGTTCCGGGCTGCAGTTGAAACGCCTGCCCATCGTCACCACCCGCTGGAAGGAGTGGCGGCGACGGCACCCGGCGACCAAGGTCCTGTCCCTGGACACGGGCCACGAGCGGGACTACCGGGAAGGCGCCGCCTACAGGGAGTATTTCGCCACCGACCGGCTCATGTTCCCCACCCCCTTTCAGGACAAGCCCTTGCAGAACAAGCAGGAGGTCCTGGCCCTGCTCATGGACGGGGAGGCGGTCGCCTACAACACCCGGTTCCTGCGCAAGCGCCGGCTGCACCAGGACCGGGTGGCCGGGCAGGAATTGGTCATCCTCACCGACAAGTCGGGGGCCAACCGGGTCTACGACGCCACCGGCATGAAGTTCACCAAGTGGGACCGGAATTCCAGGGTCCGCGACAGTTCGGGACGGCAGTGGGAGGCCACGGAGACCGCACTGGTGGGACCGAACGGCGAGAAACTCATCCGCCTGGCCGCCCACCGCGCCTTCTGGTTCGGCTGGCGAGCCCAGTTTCCCAACACCCGGCTGGTCAAGTAGCGGGCCCGGCCTGCAACGTGGCGGTGTCCTCCAAACAGAGGTTCATCACCGGCGTCAGTTCCCGGAAGACGGCCAGCATGCCGGCCACCAGGTCGGGTCCCGCCGAGCCCTGGACCTCTTCCGGCGTCATTGGGTAGTGCAGCTGGAATACGAACCACTTGTCCGGCGGCGCGTTCGCAATGATCTCGCGAAGGTCCGATGCCGGAGGCAGACGTCCGGAGAAGGATTGGAGACCGGTTCTGAACGACCCCAGCGTCAGTTGGAACCCGTCCTTTTCGATCAACCGGCGGACCTCCCGTTCCCACCATCCGTCCGGCTCCAAACCCTGCGCCAGCCGATGCCAATCCCAGTCCGGGCGGAGCCGGTAGGCCTCTTGCGTGTCCGGCGCCTGGACCAACCCTCGCTCCACATGAAGACCGGACTTGAACAGTCCCTCCTCCCGGTCGACCATGATGAAGAACTTGGCGCTGGAGTAGCTGCGGCCGCCCGAGAGGGGCTTGGCCCGGCGATTGGACCGCGGTACGAAACAGATCCACTGCCAGTAGACGCCGCGGCCCCAGCGATCGATGATGAAATCCTGCCCGTACAACTCTTGCAGGGACAACTTGAGGATCTGGGTGATGCGGGCGCGGGGTTCCAGGTGCCCCACCCGGATGCCCTTCCCGAAGTCCAGATACTCGGCTTTGAACGCGCTCCCCAGCATTCGGATCCGCCCATCACAACGGGCATGGACCGGAACGGTCCTGCCGGGGAGTCTGGTATCATTCTCCGCACTTCGCGGTCAATTCCCAAGGTGACGGCTGATGCGATTGAAGAACAGAGTGGCTATCGTGACCGGAGGGAGTTCGGGAATCGGCCGAGGGATCTGCCTGGAACTGGCCCGGGAGGGGGCCGCCGTGGCGGTCGCCGACATCCGCGCGACGCCGAAGGTCGGCCGCTACTACGAGACCGAGCCCCGCAAGCCCACCGTGGAGGAGATCCAGAGGGCCGGCGGCCGGGGGATCTTCCTCCAGGGGGACATCGCCTGCGAGGATTTCGTCCAACAGCTCGTGGACCGGACGGTCGAGGAATTCGGGGCGTTGGACATCCTGGTCAACAACGCCGGCATCCACATCCCGGGAACCTCCCAGACGCTGGCCGTTGCCGACTGGGACCGGGTCCTGTCGATCAATCTCCGGGCCCTCTTCCTGACCACCAAGGCGGCGGTTCCCCATCTGAAGGGGTCTCCCCAGGGGCGGATCATCCACATCTCATCGGTGAACTACCGGGGCGGAGGAGCAGGGCCCGTCTATGCCCCGACCAAGGCCGCGGTGGTGAACCTGGCCCGCGACACGGCCCTGGAGCTGGGACCTCTGGGCATTACCGTCAACGCCGTCTGTCCCGGCTTCATCGAGACGGCGAACCAGGACTACCTGACGCCGGAACAGATCGAGGAGGGGCGCCAGCGCACACTCCTGCCCCGATTCGGCACGCCTCGGGACATCGCCCGGGCCTGCGTCTTCCTGGCCTCCGACGACGCCTCCTGGATCACCGGTTCCGCGCTGGTGGTGGACGGAGGCTGGATGGCGACGGTATGAGCATCCTCACGAGATCCGCCGCTTGAGTCCCCGCCCGTTTCTACTCTCGGCCACCGTCGACTTCCCGGACGATGTCCGCTACGGGCCCTACAGCCTGGACCTCCTGGAGGAGATGGTCACCCAGATCAAGAGTCTGGGGGTCCGCAGAATCTACTGGCTCTACTACGGTGACGAGGAGTCCGGGTCTTACTGGGCGGGAAACACATTCGACTACATGCAGTATGGCACGGCCACCGTGGAGCGAATCGGAGAGCCTCTGAAGGCGGTGACCCCCATCGCCCACCGTCACGGCCTGGAGGTCTACGCGGTCCTGAAGCCCTTCAACACCGGCTTGGCGGGCACCTACCCGGAAGGTTCACCAAAGGGAAACCACACTCGCGTCCATCGAATCGGAGGTTGCCTCCAACAGCTGTTTCCGTTCGTGGAGCGGTTCCCCCACACCCGCGTCGCGCGGCGGCCCTGGGAGGCTCCGCTTGGCCTGGACAAGATTCCGATCCGGAAGATTCGGCTCCTCAAGTCGGATGATTCGCCCACCCGCATCCGCAAGGAGCGTCTCCAGATCTGGACCAGCCCCGACAACTACCGCTATCGGAGACAACCGGTGGACTTCTCCTTGACGAACCGCGTCGAGCCCTCTCCCCGGGAGGTCCGGGAGTTCTTCGGCGACCTGTTGACCGCTTCCGGCGCACCCGTGCGGACCCTGACGCTGGAGGGCCTCGATCTGACCGACCGCTTCATCCTGGTCACCACCGACTTCGAGGACGAGGAGGGAGACTTCGGAAACGCTCCCTCGGCCATGATCGAAGCCTACGGTCCGGGTCCGGATCCACTGCCCATCGTCATCGCGACCCGAAGCGCCATGTGGATCCGCCCCCGCGATTTCCGGACGGGCGGACTGGAATTCGATTCGGGGATGGGACCGTTCCCGGTCCGGTTGGACACCAACAACGCCTCCACCGAAGGCACCATGTTCGGCATCGTCACGAAGTCCAAATGGAACTGGGGCGGCTGCATCGCCTTCGCCCGGGGACGAAACGACACGCTGGCCTGCACTCCCTGCGCCCTCTACCCCGAGGTGGAGAAGCTCTGGATGGGCTGGGTGGACCGGCTCCTGGACGCCGGCGTGGACGGAGTGGACGTTCGCGTCTCCGCCCACGGATCTCTGACCGACCAACCCCTCGAGTATGGTTTCAACGCGCCGCTGTTGGAGGAGTACCAGGAGAGATACGGCGCTGAAATCGGGAACACGGATGGGGATCTCGCACGACTCGCCCGTCTCCGGGGCCGCCACTACACCCGATTCATCCGCCAGGCCAGCCGTCGAATCCGAAGCGCCGGCAAGAAATTCCAGGTCCACGTCCACGCCGAGGCCTTCGGCCCCGACCCCTGCCACGGCCAGCTCATGGGCTTCCCCGCCAACCTGGAATTCGACTGGCGGAGGTGGCTCCTGGAAGGACTGGCCGACGGGATCACGCTACGAACCACCTGGTTCGAGGCTCCCGAGGCGGACCGAGGCCTGCTTCCCAATGCCCTGGACGATCCGGTCGTGGAGGAGGCCCTGGAGCTGTGCTCCCGCCAGGAAATCCCTGTCTATCTCAACCGCTACCTCAAACGGACCAACTCCATGCAGGAATACGTCTCCGACCTGGAGCAGATCTACCACGACCCGCGATTCGCCGGCTTCGACGTCTACGAGTACGCCCACCTCTCCAGGCCGAATCCGGACGGCACGAGGATCGTGCCCGTAGAAGATCGTATGGAGAGGATCCACAGCACCGCCAAGCGGCTGGGACTGCTGTAGAGGGAGAGGGAAACGCACGCCGCGCCGGCGTTGCGGCCGTCCCCACGGAACCCAAGGTGATGCCGCAGGCATTATCCCCGCGCCGTCCCGTAGGGGCACTTCCCTTGTGTGTGGGTGCCCTCTTACGTCCCAACCTCCGTGGCCGGCGGGGGAGGGCGACCACACACACAAGGGCCGCCCCTACGAATTCCTCCTGAGAACGTTCAGATGATCCCGGAAGCGGGATCGTAGGGCGATGAAGTCCCGGTGGGAGAGCTGCAGCTCTTTAGTGATCTGGCGCATCTCCGAATCCTCGGCCGTGGAGATCCCGTCGTGGGACGCAGACACCGCCAAGAGGCACCCCATCAGATCCAGCTTCTGCCGGCGGGTGGCCATGCGATTGAACTCGCGGGTCACGAGGTAGTTGTCGGTGGCGCCGAAGAGGCGATTGTGGGTCTTGGCCATCTGAACCACCAGGACCGATTGCAACTCAGGCAGGCCCCCCTGCTCTTGGACGATCTTCTCCATCTGGGCGACTTCCTCCGGACTGATCTCCAGATCGGCGTGGGCCACCCGGTTCAGAATGTAGGAGAAGCAGGCGATGTATCGGGCTTCGGCGTCTTCCAGCTGATCCAGCTCGGCGGCGATCTCGCGGACGATGTGCCCCTCTTCGGCGGGCTCCTCGCGCGGTTCCAACCTGGTCATGCCCAGAAGCCGCCAGAGGCTCATTCCAGTTCCTCCAGCCGCTCGACATCGGCCCAGGCCCCGGTGTCGATGGAGCGTTCGCCGGCCAGTCCCACCAGATGGCTGCGGGCCACGGCCCGGGCTCCGGCGCGCTCGGGAGCCAGTCCGGAAACGGCATCCAGGAAAGCGGCAACGCATTCGCACATCCCGGGCCATCCGGCATAGGGCTCCAGTGCCGGGACCCGTTCGAACTCCGGCTCCGGCCGGGTCAGGGTCCGCAGCCGGATTTCGGCGGTAAAGAGGTCCGTTTGGAGCTCCCCTTCCGTGCCCGTGACCTCAAGGGTGGTGGTCATACCGGGGACCGCCGAGATGTTGGAGTCGAAGCTGCCCCAGATCCCGCCGTAGTCCAGCTGGGTCAAGGAATAGGATTGCATCCGTCCCGGAAATCCCCGACCGTCCTGCACCAACACTCGCCTGGGGGAGGTGCCCAGGACCCGGTCCAGCGCGTCGATGTACCAGGGTGCGAGGGAGTGCATGAGACTGATGCCCGACGTGGGGTCGGGACTCCAAGAACCCCTCATCCGGATCATTGCGGTGCGAGGCTCGCCGATGGCACCCTCCGCGACCCGCTGGGCCGCGCGGATGACGACCGGAATGAATCGCAGCTCCATGTCGGCGTGGGTCACCTGACCGGCGGCCAGGAGACGCCGCAGGACGGGACCGACCCGATCCCGGTGGTTGGCCACGGGAGGCTCATGGAAGAAGGGGAGCCCCGATTCGACGGCGGCCAGCAGGCCTTCCTCGTGCAGGGACGAGGGAAGGGCCAGGATGAGTGCGTCTACTTCCTCGTCAAAGAGATCGGTGAAGTCGGAGTGGAGCGCGATCTGGGAGCCCAGCTCCGATCGAATGCGCTCACGAGTCGCCGGGGTGCGCGCCGCCGCGGCCTCGATCCTCGCCCGGCCGTCCCGCTCCAGCGAAGGGATCAGGGCTTCCCGGGTCCATTCACCGTAACCGGCCAAGCCGATTCGTATCGGGTCCAAGGCAACCTCCTTTTGGAGGTCACTCTAACACGGCCCCTGGATTTTCCCCATTTCCCTGAGAGTCGAGTAGGAGGGGGGACATGTCGTCCCCCACATTCTTCGGAATCGGGGGTTACAAACCCCCGCCCCTATCACCCCCGTTCCCATCCCGAAGAGCGGCTACTGCTAGCAGCCCGTGGCAAAAGTCGCCACGGCATCCAACCGTCCCTGCATCCCGGCGGACTGCGTTGCGATTCGATCACATACTCCCGGTATGCTCCCGAATCGCGCCTTGTCCGGCGGGCGCAGGAACGGTCTCGGTGCTCGCGGGACTTTCACCACGGACTGCTAGAGGATCGCTACGTAGTAGACTGGGCGGCCAGGAATGCTGGGAGAACGAACGAGAACCTGGATCCCGATTGCGGGCAAGCTCCAGGAGGCGGTCTTCGTGGAGCGCCCCAACCGTTTTCTGGTGAGGTGCCGGCCGCGCGGGAAAACGGAACCGGTGGACGCCCATCTGGCCGATCCGGGCCGCCTGCGGGAACTCCTCATACCCGGGGTTCGGATCTGGCTGCTCCCGGCTTCGGGCGCGAAGCGAAAGACCCGTTGGACCGCTCTCTTAGTGGAGAGCCCGGACCGGCTTGGTCTGGTCTCGGTCGACACCCGGATCCCCAACCGCCTGATCGGCCAGGCTCTGGCACAGTCGACCCTGGAAGAGTTCCGGGACTGGAAGCTCCGGCGGGCGGAAGCGACCCTGGGGCGCTCCCGGATCGATTTTCTCCTGGGCCAAGACGACGGACGGCAACTGGCCTTGGAGGTGAAGAGCGTCACGCTGGTAGAAAACGGAGTGGGCCTCTTCCCCGACGCCGTCACCGCCCGGGGAGCCCGCCACGCCCGGGAACTGGCCCATCTGGCCCAACAGGACGGCTGGAGCGCCGCCATCCTCTTCGTGATCCAACGAGAGGACGTCCGCTCCTTCCGGGCGGCCCGGGAATTGGATCCGGATTTCGCCGCCGCCCTGGACGAGGCCCGGGCTCAAGGCGTACAGATCGCGGCGAGGCGTTGCCGGATCGATCTGGACCGGGTCACGCTGGGAGGTGCCGTTCCCGTCAACTAACGAAGGAATCGCTCATGTCACAAGAGAGTCATCACCTGCTGCGGGACAAACGGGGAATCATCTTCGGTCCCCTGAACGAACAGAGCCTGGCCTGGCAGATCAGCCTGGCCTGCCACCGGGAGGGTGCCCGATTGGCCCTTTCCAATACCAAGATGGCGTTCCGCTTCGGACCCATCCGGCAACTGGCCGAGATCTGCGGGGACGCACCCCTCGTCGCCTGTGACGCCTCGTCCTCCAAGGACCTGGAGAAGGCCTTCCAGGAGTTGAAATCCACGCTGGGAAAGGTCGATTTCATCGTCCATTCCATCGGCATGTCTCCCAACGTCCGCAAGCAGCGTTCCTACGGCGACCTCAACTACGACTGGTTCCACAAGACCCTGGACGTCTCGGCCCTCTCCCTGCACCGGATCGTGGCTGAGGCCCTCAAGTCCGACAGCCTCAACGACGGCGGCAGCATCGTGGCCCTGACCTACATCGGAGCCCAACGGATTTTTTCCCGCTATTCCGACATGGGGGACGCCAAGGCCTTGTTGGAGAGCGTGGCCCGGAGCTTCGGCTATCGCCTGGGCCGGCGGGGCATCCGGATCAACACCGTGTCCCAGAGCCCGACCCGCACCACCGCCGGGAGTGGGATCAAGGGATTCGACCGCCTCTACGAAGCGGCGGACAAGATGTCCCCGCTGGGCAACGCCCAGGCCGAGGACTGCGCCGATTTCGTGGTGGCGCTGGTTTCGGACCTGACCCGAAAGGTCACGATGCAGAACCTCTACCACGACGGAGGGTTCAGCTCCGTCGGAATGAGCGACGCGCTCCTGGATACCCTGTACGGTTCCGACGAGGGTTGACGGCTCCGGTGCAACCGGCCGGAGCTACCCTCCGTTGCCTGATCCCGGCGCCGAGAACTGAAGCTGGTAGAGGCGGCGGTAGAGGCCGGACGTTTTCAGCAGCGTCCGATGGTCTCCTTGCTCCACGATCCGTCCCGAGTCCATGACCACGATCCGGTCGGCCCGCCGGATGGTGGAGAGGCGGTGGGCGATGACCAGGGTCGTGCAGTTGGCCATCAGATGATCCAGGGCCTCCTGGACCAGCCGCTCCGATTCGCTGTCCAGGGCCGAAGTGGCCTCGTCCAGAATCAGGATCGGAGCCTGCTTCAGAATCGCCCGTGCAATGGCCAGGCGTTGCCTCTGCCCCCCGGAGAGCTTCTCCCCCCACTCGCCGATGTCGGTCTCGTAGCCGGACGGAAGAGCCGTGATGACGTCATGGATGAAGGCCGCACGGGCGGCCTCCTCGATCTCCTCCCGGGAGCAGTTCTCCCGGCCGTAGCCGATGTTGTCCCGGACCGTGTCGTTGAAGAGGAAGACCTCCTGGGTCACGATGGCGACCTGATCCCGCAGGCTGTCCAGATCCACTTGCCGGATGTCGGTCCCGTCGATGGCGACCCGCCCCCGGCCCACGTCGAAGAACCTGGGAATCAGGCTCGCCAGGGTGGTCTTGCCGGCCCCGCTCGGTCCCACCAGAGCCACCACCTCTCCCCGGCGAATGGACAGGTCGACGTCCTGGAGCGCCGCCGCGTCTCCTTTCTCGTAGGTGAATGCCACGTCCTCGAACCGGATCTCCCGGCTCAGGGGCCCCAACGGAGGTGCGTCGGGAACGCGGGCGACCTCCTGCCGGGTGTCCAGCAACTGAAAGATGCGGGTGGAGGCGGCGAACCCATGCTGGAAATGCAAGTGCATTCGGGAAAGCTTGCGCACGGGCTCATAGAGCCGGAACAAGGCCACGATGAAGACCACGAAGGCTCCCAGGCTGAACCCCTCTTGTATCTGACTGTGGGCATACAACAGGAAGGGCACGAATGAGACGTAACCGATGAGCTCGGTCACGGGCGACCCCAGGGCTCCGATCCGGGCGGCCTGGACGTTGACCCGGACCTGACGCCGATTGAGTTCCCGGAAGCGGCCCGCTTCATACTCCTCCATGCAGAATGCCTTCACCGTGCGGTGACCGGCGATGGTCTCCTGCAGCAGATGACTCATCTCCTCCAGATTCTCCTGACTCTCCTGCCCGGCCCGGCGGACCCGGCGGCCCAAGGCCAGCGCCAGCGCCACCACCAGCGGGGCCACGACAAAGGCGAAGAGGGACAGCAGCCAATCGATGTAGATCATCAAAACCAGGAAACAGATGAACAGCGAGACCTGGCGCATCAGGTCGGTCAGCATGCGGCTCACCATGAGCTGCAACCGCTCGGTGTCGACGACGAGGCGGGACATGAGGCGCCCCGTGGGGTTGAGCGCGAAGAAGGAAAGGGACTGTTCCAGGAGATGACCGTAGAGCCGCTTGCGCAGATCGGCCACCACGCGCTGGCCCGTGTAGCTCATGGAGTATTCCGCGAAATAGAGGAACACGCCCTTGAGGAGGGAGAAGATCACCAGGGTGACGGCGATCCGCGTGAAATTGTCCTCGCCGATGCCCAGGAGGTCGCGGAGGAACGCGAACTTGTCCACGAAGCCGCCCTCAGGCCCCAGGGGGATTCCCGCCCATTGGTTGAACAGGGGGCCCAGCAAGAGGACGATTCCGGTCTCCACGGCGCTGGTGACGGCCAGCAGCACCAGCGCCAGGACCAGAAGCGAAGAATAAGGCCGAATGAAGGGAAAGAGCCGGCGAAGATCCTGCACCGTGCGGATTATACCAACCGGAATCGGGCATCCCCGGGGTACGGCCGATCCGCATTCCGGGAACCGGCCCCGCCAACTCCGCCCGGTCCGGTTGACTTTGTCCGGGAGACGGTTCTAACGTTTGCCTATCACAAGATGTCGCAGAGGCGTCTGCCTGGCGCACGAACACGGAAAGTCGAGGCAAGCATCATGGATTACTCCGGCGTGAAAAGGATCACGGATTACTCTGGCGTGGATTGGACCGAAACCACGGGCGCACGCTTGTATCGAAAAGCCAGGAACATCATCCCGGGAGGTGTTCAACTCCTCTCCAAGCGGCCCGAACGGTTTCTGCCCCGGCAGTGGCCAGCCTATTTCAGCAAGGCTCGCGGGTGCGAGATCTGGGACCTGGACGGGCGGCACTTCTACGACACCACCATCCACTGCGTGGGGGCCTGCCTTTTGGGATACGCGGACCCGGACGTGAACGCGGCCGTTCGGGGCGCCATCGACCGGGGAAACATGTCCACCCTCAACTCTCCCGCCGAAGTGGAGTTGGCGGAGTTGTTCTGCCAACTCCACCCCTGGGCCGACATGGTGCGTTACGCCCGCGCCGGGGGCGAGACCATGACCGTCGCCGTCCGCATTGCGCGGGCCGCCACGGGGCGGGAGAAGGTGGCCTTCTGCGGCTACCATGGCTGGAGCGACTGGTACCTGGCGTCCAACCTGGGAGACCACGACGCCTTGGACGGCCTCCTGATGCCGGGACTGAACCCGACCGGAGTGCCCCGCTCACTGGCGGGAACCGCCCTGCCCTTCCACTACAACCGGATCGACGAGTTGGAGGCCATCATCGACCGGACGGACGGCGAACTGGCCGCCATCATCACGGAACCGCTGCGGGACGATCCTCCGCGGGACGGTTTCCTCCACCGGATCCGCGAGCTGGCGGACCAGATCGGCGCGGTCATGATCATCGACGAGATCAGCGCCGGCTGGAGGTTCTGTCTGGGCGGCGCCCACCTGACGCTGGGCGTGGAGCCGGACCTGGCCGCCTATTCCAAGTCCACCTCCAACGGCTATCCCATGGGCGCCGTGATCGGGCGCCGGGAGGTGATGGAGGCGGCCCAGATCTCCTTTATCAGCAGCACCTACTGGACCGACGCCGTGGGACCGACCGCCGCCCTCGCCGCCATCCGCAAGATGGAGCGGGTCCGCATTTCGGAGCACACCATGAGGATCGGCGCCAAAGTCCACGACGGTTGGCGCGAGCTGGCCCGCCGGCACGGAATCGCCATGAAGCCGCACGGCCAGTACCCCATGTCGCACATGGCCTTCGGGCACGGTCAGAGGAATCTGGCGCTGCAGGCGCTGATGACCCAGGAAATGCTGGACCGAGGCTACCTGTCCACGGGAGCGTTCACCGTCTCCCTGGCCCACACCGACGAGGTCATCGAAGGCTACCTGGCGGCCCTGGACGAGGTCCTGGCCGTCCTGAAAAAAGCCCTCCAAGCGGACGACCTGGAGTCCAGGCTGAAAGGCCCCTTGCCCGAACAGGGATTCGGGCGACTGACTTGAGGGTCTTCGATTTTCTTCATCCCAAAATTCTCCTCAGGGCCTGTTGCGAGGAGAGCAGCGCAATTCCGAAACGCTGATGGGCACCCCTGAAGTCCCTCCGGTTGAAGTTGCATCAAAGATAGTCGTAGCCAGGACTGGGACCGGGAGGCCTGTTCCAGCAGCATGACAAAGCCTAATCGGAACTTCACTTCCCCTCAAGCCACATTTTTACCCTTCAAATCATTGAAGTAGCTCAAGTTACGGCTCCGCAGGTGGGGGTCTCCATCTGGATATTTGTTTCCATGTTCAGGACATGTCATATTATCCATATATAATGTTTCTGTGGTTAGTTATATTCCTTGTATTGTTTCCATGTAAGAGGCCATTTCTCCATGTCCTATCACGTCGATGTCATCCCCAACCGCTCCAGTCCTCCCGCCATCCTCTTCCGCGAAGCCAAACGCGAGGGCAAGCGCATCCGTCGCACTACCCTCGCCAACCTCTCCAAAGTCCCTCCCGAGATCGTCGACGGCATCCGCGCCCTGCTCAAGGGCGGGCAGGTCTATCGCCCCATGGAGGATTCCCTCTCGATCCGCCGCGCCCTGCCCCACGGTCATGTCGCCGCCCTCCTCGGCCTGGCCCGCCAACTCGGTCTGGAACGCATCCTGCACCGTCAACGCAGCCGCCACCGCGACCTTGCGCTGGCCGCCATCCTCTCCCGGGTCCTGCAACCCCTCTCCAAGCTCGCCACCGCCCGGAGCCTCTCCCCCTCCACCGCCACCAGCAGCCTCGGCCCCCTGCTCGGCCTCGGTCCGGTCCACGGCAACGAGGTGCTGGCCATGCTCGACTGGTTGCTCCGGCGGCAGGTCTGGATCGAGAAGAGTCTGGCCCGTCGCCACCTCGAGGGCCGAACCCTGCTCTTGTACGACGTGAGCTCCTGCTACCTCGAGGGGCGCGACTCTCCTCTGGCTGCGTTCGGCTACAACCGGGACGGCAAGAAGGGCAAGCAGCAGTTCGTCTTCGGTCTGCTGTGCGCCGGGGACGGTTGTCCGCTGGCCGTGGACGTGTTCCCGGGTCACACGGCGGATCCCACCACGGTGGCGGCGCAGGTGAAAAAGATCCGGGAGCGCTTCGGCATCGAATCCATCGCCTTGGTCGGGGACCGCGGCATGCTCACCACGGCGCGGATCCGCGAAGACCTCACCCCGGCCGGATTCGACTGGATCTCGGCCCTGAGAACGGACGCCATCCGCAAGCTGCTGCGGCCGTCCCCATCGGATGGAGACGAGGAGGAGGCTCCGTTGCGGCCGGGCGAGTTGGTGCCGGACGGGATCGCGGAGATCGTGAGTCCGGAGTTTCCCGGCGAGCGCTTGATGGTCTGCCTCAATCCCCGGTTGCGGCAGGAACGCGCCCGCAAGCGCGAGGATCTGCTGCGCGCCACCGAGAAGATCCTGCAGACCATCGCCGACGCCGTGCGCTCCCCCAGATCCCGGCTGCGCGGGCAGCAGGCGATCAACCGCCGGGTGGGGCGCGACGTCGGCCGCAAGAAGGTGGACAAACACTTCCGGATCGAGGTGACCGCCGACGACATCCGCTGGTCCAGACGCCAGGAGAAGATCGACGCCGAGGCGCAGTTGGACGGGATCTACGTGATTCGGACCAGCCTGGAGGCCCCCGCCCTCGGAGCCGGCGAGGCGGTGGAGGCGTACAAGTCTCTGTCCCAGGTGGAACGGGCGTTTCGCTCCCTCAAGACAACGCAGCTGGCGCTGCGCCCGGTCTACGTCTACAGCGAGGATCACGTGCGCGGGCACGTCTTCCTGTGTCTGCTGGCGTATTACCTGGAATGGCACCTGCGGCGCCGTCTGGCGCCGTTGCTGTTCGAGGAGGAGGACCGGGCGGGGGCGCGAGCGTTGCGGAAGTCCCCGGTTGCAAAGGCGCAAGTCTCGGAGCGCACGAAGGCCAAGGCTGACAGCAAGCGAACGGCGGAGGGGTTCCCGGTGCACAGCCTCCGGACGTTGCTCGCGGATCTCGCCACGCTCACCCTGAACCAGGTGACTCTGCCGGACGCCCCAAATCACCCGTTTCCGATGTTCGCCCGGCCGACGCCGCTGCAGAAGAAGGCTTTCGGCCTGCTGGGCGTGGATCCGACTCGATTTGTTGCCAGTAATTTGGCAGGTTGATTTCTTCTATCTGCCTGAATTACAAACGGATTAGATCAATTTCGGAAGTGAAGTTCCGCCTAATAATCCTTGAAAATCGGCAGGTCATCTGCCGATTTTCAAGGATTATTAGGCTCCCTCGTTACTACTCACCGGTTTCGATACGACCTTCGGAATCGTTTCCGGCGGCGACGGGGTCGCAACCGACTCCACCCCGCCGCCTCGGCGGCCAGGACGATGCGTGCACACGCTTCCGCGTCGGATCCCGATTCGTGATGATTCAGCGGGATGCGGAGCCGTCCGCAGACATCCGGCAGCGTCGTCGGGTAGATCCCCCATTGCCTCCGCGCCAACTGCACCGTACAGACGAACGGCTTCCAGGGTGCCACCACGCCGTACGTGGCGCAACAAGCATGGAGGACACTTCTATCGAAAGGCGCGTTGTGAGCAGCGACGAATTCCGCACTCTTGATCCAAGGACGCAGTGTCGGCCAGAGTTCGCCGAAGCTGGGCGCACCGCGCACGTCCTCCCAGTCCAGTCCGTGGACCCAGGTGAATCTGAACTCCGGCGCCGGCGGCCGAATCAGAAACGTCCGCGACACCTCGATCTTGCCCTCCCGGCCCACGACGAGGCCCACCGAGCACGCACTGTCCCGGCTGTCATTGGCGGTCTCGAAATCGATGGCGACGAAACTGCTCATGCTCTCAAGATCCGTTCTCGAACGATCCGGTTGCAACGCTGACCGGCGACACTCCCACTGGCCAAGTCGGGGGCAACTCTCTCACCTCCATGTGACCAACCCGCTCCCACACACTCTTTCCTGTTTTCGCTTTTCTCTTTTCTCGTTCCCCTCTGCTATCATTCCCATCCAATTTGCCCGGCGGCTCTCACCTCAGATCCGAGCGCCGCGTTCACGCCGGCGCCAGAAACGCCAGCCTGGGAGGTTCCTGAAATGTCCGAAGAAACAAGCGCGTCTACAGCCCAGTTGGGTGCTCGTCCTGAAGAAACCGACCAGCTGCCGATCGTGCCCTATCGGGTCCTTTACACGGACCTGCCCGTGTTCTCCGACCCGGAGTGCCGCCACCAGAATCCCGATGCCCGCATCGTGATACTGCTGCCTTTGGATCCCGACGACCAGATCCTGGAATTGGATGTGGTTCCGACTCGGTACAGCTACCAGCCGGGTCAGATCATCACCTGGGAACTGAACAACAAGCGCACCTGGGAGGCAGGCTGGTACCGGAATCCGGACACCGGACAGGTGGAACAGGCCTGGACCATGCACGTCGAGTTCGTGGGCCAGGTCGTCCAGCCCAAGACGCTGGAGGCGAACCGGCAGAAACTGGCGGATTTGGAGCGCAGGATGGCGCCAATCGCCGCCGCAGCCGGCGTCGGACAGCATTCCTCGACCCGGATCAACTGACCCCCGCCGGATCGGCCGCCTCGTCGTCGAGCAGTTCTCGCAACGTCGCTCTCGTCTCAGAATCCGGCTCCCGGGAGCAACGCCTGCGGACGGCGTCCAGCGCCTCCCGCGTGCCCAACTGCTTCAGCGCCCAACCCGCGTGGCGCCTGACCATGGGATCCTCCGAGTTCAGGAGATTCGTCAACTCCGGCGCCAGACCGGGCTTGCCGGAGTTGCCCATGGCCACGGCGACGTTGCGGACGAAACCGCGCCACTTCGCCCGCTTGACGGGACTGCCGCTGAACCTCTCGCGAAACTCGTCCGGCGACAACTGCGCCAGCTCCCAGAGTTCGGGCGACCGGTTGACGGGACGAGGCTCCAGATCAGGGACGGAGGAATCGGGAACCGGGTGGTTCCAGGGACAGACGTCCTGGCAGATGTCGCAGCCGAAGACCAGGTTGCCCATGGGCTCTCGCAGATCCTCGGGAATGTCCTGCTTCAGCTCGATGGTCAGGTAGGAGATGCAGCGGCGGCTGTCCAGCAGGTAGGGTTCGACGATGGCGTCCGTGGGACAGGCATCGATGCAGCGGGTGCAGGAGCCGCAGTGGTCCAGGGCCGGTTCGTCATAGTCCAACTCCAAGTCCAGCAGTATCTCGCCCAGAAAGAACCAGGATCCCAGCTTCCGGTCCAGAATATTGGTGTGCTTTCCCAGCCACCCGATGCCGGCCCGGGCGGCCCAGTACTTGTCCATCACCGGACCGCTGTCCACGTAGAACCTGGTCCCGACTCCGGGCAGTTCCTCCCGGATCGATTCCAGGAGGCTCGTCATGAGGGCTCCCATGACCGAGTGATAGTCGTCCCCCGATGCATACCTGGAGATGACTCCCCGGTTGGGATCGTCGTAGGGCAACGGCTGGGAATGCGGGTAGGCCAGGGCGACGCAGATCATGGAGCGGACGCCCGGCAGCACCTTCCCCGGATCGAGCCTCTTCTCGGCCTGGCGCTCCAGATAAGTCATGGAACCCTGGAATCCGAGCTCCAGCCAGACCCGGAGCTTGTCGTCGGGTCCCGGATCCGACGGTGAGACGCCTACGGCATGAAAACCCAACTGGCGGGCTCTCTTCTTGATCCTGAGCGTGAGCTGAGCGCGACGATTCGGCTCCATCCCGGTCCGGCCCTCAACTACCGGCAGCGTCAGGGTGAAGGGTCTTCAAACACCTCTTCCCGCACCCACGGGCATGTGATACGTTTCTTCCCGGCATGGGATCCGAACTCTCCCAACCGGTGGTGATCGGTGTCGTCGTCATGACGATTCTGGTGGTCGTGCAGACTCTCTTCACCAGCTTCCTGCTGACCTCCACTCTGCGCGGTCTCGGCTCATTGTGCCAGGAACTGACCCGGACGTCCCAGCGGTTTCGGCAAGCAGTCAGACAGGCCGACGCCGGATTGGAGGACATGATCCCCGTCCTGAAGATGGTGTCGGGCTGGGCCCGTGAGGCCTCCGGGCATTCGGACAGCGTGCGCGATTCGGTTCGGGAGATCGAGGAGAAGACCGCCCGGAGCCTGGATAGGTTGCGGGCGGGCGCCCGAGAAGCGGCCTCCCAAATGAACAGGGCCCTGAACCGGATCTCCACGGAAACTTATCGCATCCACCGCAGCATCATTGCGCCAGCGCAGCAGATTTCGGCTCTGATCCAGGCGGGCCGGTCGATCGTAGAGCGATGGTTCGGACGGGATGGGCGGCCGGCGGACGTCTACACCACGGACGAGGATATTTTTATCTAGTCGACGGCGGCGATTCGGGTCACGGCTCCTTGATCTCCTGTAGCTCCGGGTCAGTGGCAGTCCTCTTCGTTCACTCGCAGGCACTCCTTGAAGAATCCATCGAGGAGTTCTATGAAACCTTCCACGATGAAATCGGGATCTGTGACTCCAGATCCGCTGCTTCCGGATTTCCACGTGGTCGCCGTGTGCTCCACGCCGGAGGCCGCGTCGGTCACGAGCTTGTTGTATCGCAGTGAGAGGTCGCCCTGCAGGCGAGACACAGGGCCATCCCACGCTAGGAATATCTGACGATTCGCCCCAACAACCGCAGAGGTTTGCATTCTCCGCTGGCTTTTTTTCGCCCCAGGCTTCATCCTGGGGGTATGAGCGCTCCAGCAGACGACGAAGTGATCTTCAAGGAAACCCCGGAAGGGTTTTTCCTCAACGATGCCCAGGTGCGACTGGCCCGCCCCGACGAGCGGGTGAAGTGGGACCGACGGGTTCACCAACACCATTACCTCGGCTTCAAACGGTTTGCCGGTCGCGGTCTGCGCTACGTCGTCGAATGGCGCGGGAAGTGGCTGGCGCTCGCCGGCTGGCAGTCGGGCGCCTTCAAGTGCCGGCATCGGGACCGCTGGATCGGTTGGAAGCCCGACCTGCAGTACCGGCGTCTGCATCTGATCGCAAACAACACACGATTCGTGATTCTCGCCTCCAAGGGCGTCTTCCCGGGTCTCGGCTCCTGGACGCTGGCCCGGATGCTGCGGCGTCTCGGCGACGATTGGCAGGCGCACTATGGACACCCGGTGCTGATCGCCGAGAGTTTCGTCGACCCCGCCCGCTTCGACGGCGCCCTCTACCGCGCTTCCAACTGGCGTTATCTCGGCGACACGCGGGGTTTTGCGCGTCACAACGGTCGCTATACCGATCCTCACGGCCAGCCGAAGCAGCTGTACGTGTCCCCGTTGCGGCGCAACGCCTGCCGTCGTCTGCGCGACCCTCGCCCGCTGACCTCGAAGTGGGAGCCCAAGGGTCCGACCCGGAAGGGCGCGAGCGAGTTGCGCTCGCTGGTTCAGGAGTTGGCCGAGCTCAAGGATTTCCGGCGCGCCCAGGGTCGCAAGCATTCCGTGGCCTCGGTGCTCACGGTCTACCTTCTCGCCCGGCTGGCGAACCTGCGCGGACCGGTGGCCGCCGCCGAGTATGCGCAGAAGCTCTCGCAGCCGGAACTCGAGGCGATCGGCGCCTGGAAGAACCCCCGGACCGCCCGCTACGTTCCGGTCTCCAAGTCCACCCTGCACCGTGTGATCTCCTCGGTGGATCCGGACCAGATCGAGGCCGTGCTCCGGCGGTTCTCGATGCCGAGACTGCAATTGGGCCGCGCGATTGCGGTGGACGGCAAGCGGATTCGCGGCGCCAACCGCAACGGAGACGGGCACTTCGAGACCGCCACCCTGGTCGAGCACACCACCCGATTGCCCCTCGCCACCCTCAGCTTCAATGAAGAGGGCGGAGAGATCGCCGCCGTGCGCGCTCTGCTCGAACAGGTCGACGTTGCGGGCCGCGTCCTCACCGTCGACGCCTTGCACACCACCCGCGAGACCGCGCGCGTCATCGTCGAAACCCACGGGGCCGACTACCTCATGACGGTCAAGGAAAACGCCCCCGAGACCCACGAGCTGCTCTCGACCATCGACTGGAACCGGGACGCGACCGGGTCTTTCCAGGAAGAGACCGACCTGGCCCATGGGCGCATCGAGCAGCGCTCCATCCAGGTCATGACTCCTCTGGAGGGCCTCCTGAACTACCCCCACGTCGCCCAGATCTTCCGCATCACACGCCGGCGCACCGACGCCCGGCAAGACGGAACCGGAAAAACCAGCCGCGAGCAGGTCTACGGCATCACCTCGGCGCCGGCTTACCGCGCGTCCCCCCGCCAACTCCTTGCCGACAACCGCGGCCACTGGGCGGTCGAAGTCAATCACAACCTCCGGGACACCCTCTTTGCCGAAGACGACTGTCTCGCCCGCACCCGATTCGCGCCGGCGAACAATGCGACCTGCACCAACCTCGCGATCGCGATCATCATTCACCAGACTTCGTTTGACAGCTTCGCCTCCGCCACTCGCCACTTCGCACTCCAACGCCAGGACGCCTTCACCGCGCTGCTGTCTCCGTGAGCACCGGCCCAACTCCCATCCCCACACGGCGACGATCCGATCCCTCCCGCCGTCCCTGAGACGGAACTTCTACTCGTCCGCAGCCCGACCGGGCCGCTCGGGACCCTCAGCGGCAGCAGATCAGGGCCCTGACGGCCCCCATGGTGGCGCCCCCATTCGGACCGACCCAACGCCCAGCCCGACAGCAGCGCGCCCTGATCTCGAAAATCAACTCAATTCACGGCAATGTCAGAGCGTGGGATAGTCCTGAGGCGAGACATCGGAGCGATGACAGGGATGTCATCTACCATAGTGTGGATTTTTGCCGAAGGGAGTACGACATGTGGGAAAACGATTCGCCGAAACCATCGACCCCGGACCGAGGGACCTTCCCTCTGGTTTCTAACCAGCAAGATGCTGCGGGGCGAAACGGTGACCGATCCGTCATCGGCTCCAGCATCACCATCAGGGGGGAGTTGAGCGGAACGCAGGACGTGCTCATCGAGGGTTGTATCGAAGGACAACTATCCCTTACCGGGTGCAACATCACTGTGGGGAAGGAAGGCCGGATCAAGGCCGATCTCTTGGCCAGGGTGATTCACGTTGATGGTCTTGTAGAAGGGCTCCTTCGGGGAGAAGAACAGATCCTCTTGAGTGAAACCGGACGCGTCCGAGGCAAGCTGATCGCTCCCCAAGTCATTCTGAAAGAGGGCTGCAGCTTCAAAGGCACCGTCGACATGGGCGACCGCACGCAGGATTCCACGGAATAGCCGGGTCCACGATTGGTCCAAGGTCTAGCTGTTCGGCCAGTTTCCTGACCAGAAGATTCTTCCTGACCCGGCACATTTTCGAGACGTAAGGAGGCGTCATGAAGCGAGTTCTCTTGTCCGGGATTGCCATCGTCGCATTAGTCCCCTTTGGGTGCCAGAGTGCCGACCATTCTCCACCCGTCGGGGGCAAGAGTGAATCACAACATACCGGACCGTCATGGGGCTACCAGCCGCACAACGGTCCAGCACTTTGGGGGACGCTCGACCCAACGTTCAGCAAGTGCGCCTTGGGCAAGGAGCAGTCTCCCATCGACCTGACCGCAGGAGGGAGCGCCGATCCGCTCGCGATCGAGTTCGACTACCGGCAGACCCGAATCGCCGTCGAAAATAACGGGCACACGATTCAGGTGAACCCGGACCTTGGCAGCGCCATCGTCCTCAACGGGGTACGCTTCGATCTGCTGCAGTTCCACTTCCACCATGGCAGCGAGCATACGGTTGACGGCAACCAGCTGCCACTGGAGATGCACCTGGTCCACCGGAGTGATGGCGGATCGCTTGCGGTGGTCGGAGTTCTTTTCGAGGAAGGACCGGCGAACGACACTCTGGCGCCAGTCTGGTCGCACCTTCCACCCGAACCTGCGGCCTCCCACGTAGTTGCAAGCGGACTCGACCTGGCGTCGTTGCTGCCCACCACCCGAACCATGTGGCGATATCGAGGATCGCTCACGACCCCTCCCTGCACCGAAGGTGTCAATTGGATCGTCCTGACCGAGCCGCTCACCATGGCACCGGACCAGATCGCCGCGTTCGGGGCCATCTATCCGAATAACTTTCGGCCCGTGCAGCCGCTCGGCGAGCGTGTCCTGGACTGTGGATGACGATCGAGGCGTTCACGAAGCTGGGGTGAAGGACACACTAACCGGAATCACTAAATGCGGCGGGCGACGGAGCCAGGAAAGGAACCGCAATCGGCACCTCAGTTTTTATCGGATCCGCCTTGATCAGCCTTGCCTGGGGGAACTCCTGAGAGCAAGGTAACTGTCCCCTTCTCCCGTGCTCCAATTGCCGACTGGTACGGAAGGTACGAGCCCGAGCATGGACGGACTTCGAAGCCTCGGTCTACGCGGAAAAGGACGAAGCCTGGGCTTGCTGACCGGGAGGCCTCACACCTGGGCAATTGGAGTCAGCGGTCGTTGAGATCCTTTACTTCTCTCATCCTGGCGCACCGCCAGGCGGGTGGCGGTCATGCTGATGGGCACTGCATCAACAATCCGCAATACTCAATTGGCCTCGATATCAGGATGATGGCGAGTGCCCGGGTGGAAGTAATCGTCAAGAACAGGTATCCTGTTTGCTCCTTGATCGGGCTCAGGCCCGAAAGTGGCGATCAACAGTACCTCTTTAGTAATCCTTCCAAGGTCGCGCCGCCAACGAATCCCTCTTACCCTTAGCTGTTGTCTGGGTCGGAATCTACAGTCGTGCCGCACAGGATCTGCCTGTGTGCGCACGGCGGAGAAAAATATTTTGATTTCTAGTTTCGTATCTACGGTTTCGAACGGTTTCGAACGTTTCGAGCTCCATCCAGCCCTCATTCGCGGCATTCGCGGCATTGGCTTCGAGAATCCTTGGCGGATCCAACAGGAGACTATTCCCGCGGGTCGCGCCGGTCGCGACGTGCTGGGCTTGGCCCAGACCGGAACCGGCAAGACGGCGGCCTTTGCACTGCCGCTGCTCGACCGGCTTCTCAAAGTGCGCCGCCCGGCCCCTCGAGCTCTGGTGCTCGCTCCCACACGGGAACTCGCCAATCAGATTGCGGCTGAGATCCGCACGCTGGCCAAGTTCACCCGCCTGAAGACCCTCACAGTCTATGGTGGCGTTTCGACGCGTAACCAGATCAACTCGCTACGCCGGCACCCGGAAATCATTGTGGGTTGTCCGGGACGCGTGCTCGACCTGCTCGGGCAGCGGGTGCTCCACCTCGGCTACGTAGAAACGCTGGTCCTCGACGAGGCCGATCACATGTTTGACATGGGTTTCTTGCCCGACATTCGCAAGATTCTCGCTGCGATGCCCGAGCGGCGCCAGAACTTGCTGTTTTCGGCCACCATGCCGAGAGAAATTCGTCGACTGGCGGACGATCTGTTGACGGATCCCCACGTGATCGAGCTGGCCGGTACAGCCCCGGTCGCCACCGTCGATCACGGTCTGTACATGGTCGGGGAGGGGCGTAAGAGAGTTCTGCTTGAACACCTGCTCACCGGCGACGATTGCGACTCGGCCATTGTCTTCACTCGTACGAAATACCGCGCCCGGCGACTGGCGAATCAGTTGAGCAGGGACGGACACCGAGCCGTAGGTCTTCAGGGATCCATGTCCCAGGCCCAGCGCGATCGCGCCATGAGAGGGTTCCGCGCCCGGCGCTTCAATATCCTTGTAGCCACGGACATCGCGGCTCGAGGCATAGACGTGAGCGGTGTTTCCCATGTGATTAACTTCGACGTGCCGAACACTCCGGAAGCCTACATCCACCGCATCGGACGTACGGGTCGTGCGGAACGCGAGGGCATCGCTTGTACCTTCGTCACCGGTATTGATCGCGGCTGGGTTCAGGCCACCGAACGCATGATCGGGGCTCCGATCCCGCGTCGGAAGGTCGTCGGCTTTGAGCCCGACGTCGCCGAGCGGCCCCGACGCCCTCGCCGGCCCTATGGTCATAACGCACGTGGCATGCGGCCTGGCGGAGGGTCGCCCAATCGTGGGAGGAATTCCAATTCCTCTGGCCGCAGGCGCCGTAGCTACCGGAAACGCATCGCTTAGCAGTCCGTGGTGAAAGTCCCGCGAGCACCGAGACCGTTCCTGCGCCCGCCGGACAAGGCGCGATTCGGGTGCATACCGGGAGTATGTGCCCGAATCGCAACGAAGTCCGCCGGGATGCAGGGACGGTCGAATGCCGCGATGACTTTTGCCACGGGCTGTTAGGGCACTGTCACGTTAAGTGATCTAACCGCGATCCTGATTTCGGTGCAGCCTTTTGGGATGGACACCAGCTCCTTCAGCGGACTAGGAGCCCGCGACCCGGGAAACCCCCGAGAAATCTACGATTCGAACCGATCCTCTACTGCGCCGACCGGCGATCCAGCCGTGCTGTCACCTCTACCAGGTGGCCCTGCCTCAGCAGCAGGATCCGGACCTGGTCTCCCGGCTTCCGGGACCGGAGCAGGTTCCGAAGGTCCCGAAGATTGCGCACCTCCCGCCCGCCGAACTCCACCAGCACGTCCTTCTCTTCCAGTCCCGCCTCGTGGGCGGGACTCCAGCTCAAGACCTGCGCGATCCGGACGCCTCCCAGAGTCCAGCTCATGTCGGGAGCGATCCCCAACCAGGGCCGATCGTCGAGCGGTATCCTCCCGTGCCGGAGGTCCACATACCGGGGCCGACTTTCCAGACGGTTCAGCCGGACAACCGTCTGACGCACGGCCTCCACCACCTGCCAGGTTCGGACCAGGTCGATCTTCTCCCAGTCGTCGGACGGCTTGTGGTAGTCCGGATGCAGACCGGTAAAGAAGAAGAGGACCGGCACTCCCGCCGCGGCGAACGACAGATGGTCACTCGAACCCCGTGGGGTGCTGGCGTATTTGAAGGTCAGCGGCGAATTCGCCTCCACCTCGTGGAGCAGGTCCCGGAACTCCTCCGCCGTGCCCACTCCTCCAATCAGCACGTCGCCGTCGCTACGCCCGATCATGTCCAGGTTCAACATGGCCGCGGTTCGTTCCAGCGCCAAAGGCGGATGCCGCACGTAGTGGCGAGACCCCAGAAGTCCCAGTTCCTCGGCTGCAAATGCGGCGAAAAGCACAGTACGGCCGGGCCTCGTCGCCGACAGGTCCCGGGCCAGGACCAGCAACCCGGCCACCCCGGAAGCGTTGTCGTCCGCCCCGTTGTGGATCTGTCCCAAGCGCTGTTCGGCCAACGAGGATTCGTCCCCGTACCCCAGGTGGTCATAGTGCGCGCCGATCACCACCACTTCCTCGGAGTCGCCGGGAAGATAGCCCAGCACGTTATCCACCCGGTGACTGACCGAGGCGACGTCCACATCCAGACGGGCGGAAATACCATCCATGGGAAACGAGTAGGGGGTGAGGTGATGATGGATCCAGCGGTCGATCTCGGACGGATCGCGTCCCGTCTCGCGGAGCAGACGCTCTCCCCAACGGCCGGTCAGCCGAACGGTGGGGATCCCCACGTTGGCCACGGTTTCCAGTTCCGGGGTCCGCCGGGAACCACGCTTGGGATGATTGAATCGATCGGGAATCAGAATCAGCGCCACGGCGCCGCGCCTTCTGGCGTTGAGCGCCTTGTGGATCACCGTCGAATAGGGCGTCAGGTCCTTGCCGTGAAAGGGGCTGGACCCGAAACGCTCCTGGGGTTCGTGCTCGAACGCCACGACCACCCGGCCTCGAACATCCCAGTCACCATAATCGTCGTAGTTAAGGTCGTGGTCGGGCGCAGTGATTCCGAAACCGGCGAAGAAGAGCTCTCCGGAGACACTCCGATCTGGTCCATAGGTCACGAGCCGGTACTCGGCGCCGGGCAAGAACTCTCGATCGGTCTTTGGCCCCTGAATCCTCAGTCGATTCTCCGGTCCCAGGTTCCGGCCGGTGGTGATGGTGAAGGGCTGGAAGAAGGTGCCGTCGGCACCGGCCGGCACCAGGCCGATCCGGCGGAACTCCTCCGCCAGATAGCGTGCCGCCCGCTCCATGCCGGGCGAACCGTTCCCTCGGCCCTGCATCTCGTCGGAGGCGAGATGCCGCAGGTGCTCCAGGAGCCGCCCCTCGTCCCGGGCGCCGGCGGCGCCGGTGAGGAAGAGCAGAGCCAGGAACGACCATCTGAGACGCGTCATCATGCCGTTTCCTCGGGTCCTCCTGTTGGGACTGTGGGGGACAGGGATGTCCCCCCTCCTACAGGGTCGCGGAACCAGGGATCACGGCTCTTGAAAAATTGGATCTGGGCACCGAAGCCCAGGAGCTTCAGCGCCATTCTGCCCAGCATGTGGATCTGCTGCACCACGAACGCTACCAGGATACCTCCCCAGGAATCGCCTCCGACGAGGGTATCGAAACCCAAATACAAGCCGGCCCATACCAGAGTAAAGCCCACCAGGAACAGATAGAGCCCGGTGGCGCCCAGGAAATTCCTCTTGCAGAATCCGACGGCGGCCACCACGGCCAACAGGACGCTGGTGCGGTCTTCCAGGACAACCTTGATTCGAGAGTAGTCCAGGATCAGATCCAGTCCGACAACCAGGACGAGGACCAGGAGATAACGGGCCAGACTGAGGTAGAAACCTGTGACCTCGGTCGCAGCGACGTCGGAAAATGAGTCGACCCACCCGTCCACGGGGGTCAAAAGCACGTGCCTCATGAACCAATAGAGAAGAAGCGCCAGCACGCTCAGCCTGAGGAACCGGCCGAAGTACTCGGCCCCGTTGCGCAGGAACCCCCGGGTGTTGCCCCCGCCGGGATGGAGGTGAAGGGAGCTCACCGCCGCCGAGAGCACGAAGGTGTGTAGCAGGAGATAGATGGCAACCGCGCCGAGAACCGCCGCCGGCAACTTGCCGAAGCCGTCTTCCAGCAGAACCTCCAGGGTGTGGAGGAAGGGACCCGGCCCCAGGACCCAGGGACCGAAGCTCTCGGCCGCCCCCTGGACCCGGTCCCGGAAGAGCTGGTACCAGTCGTAGTCCAGCGCCGTCACCAGCCGTTCCCGATAGCTGCCGGAGCCCAAGGAGGATTCGAAGCTCTCCATGAAGGGCAGGAGCAGGATGGACGCCGATCCCAGGATCACCAGATAGAAATAAAGGATCGACTTCTTGTGGGCCGACAGATTCCGCCAACCCTGAGCCACGCAGCCGGTGAGGGTCATGAGATCAGTGCGAAGGTTTCCATCAGGTTCTGCAACCAGAAGAGCCACTTGGCGGTCCATTTCCATGTGGCCAGAGAGCGCCCGCCACTTGTTGGCGGCTTCACCAGCCGACTGTTATTGGTGGGATTGATGTCCAGAAGCAGCTTCCGGTCGGGATCGACCCCGGCCGATTTGAGCCGCGACGGCCGCTTGAACTCATAACGGACCCACCGGTACTGCCCGTCCCAGAGACGGCGGAACCGTTTCCCGTCCTCGAACTCCATCACCACCTCGACGGGGAACCGCCCTCCCTGCAGCCGGGTCACTACCACCCGGCTCCAGTAGACCTTTTTCGACGCGGTTTCCTCTTCGGTAGAAACATCGCCAGCGACTTCCGGTTCCTGATCCGGGACCTCGGGTTCGGCACCCTCGCCGCCGGCCGGAACGGTCACCTCCTCAACGGGTTCGGCATCACCGGGTGGCACTCCTTTCAGTTCCGGAATGGCCACCGACCGGGCTTCGGTCACCGCGTAATCGACGGCCTCGGCGCTGTGGAGCGTCTCCCGGAAGAACCATTCCAGGTCCTCGCCGGCCACCTCGCTGACCGTCTGCACGAAGTCCTCGGTCGTGGGATGACGGTAGCGGTAACGCTCGAAGTAGGTCCGGATCGCCCGCAGCATGACCTCGGAGCCCAGGTACCGTTCCAGGGTCCACAGCACCATATCGGGCTTGGCGTAGGCGTTGACGAAATAGCTGCGCCGGTTCCGGAAACTCCAGGAGTTGCGCGTCATGACATCCAGGCGTCCGCCGCGGCGCACCCAGGGCAGGTTGCGGGTCTCGAAGGGCCGGACCACCGAGGGGAACGACAGAGGGATCTCCCCCAGGAGCCACTCCACATGAACCCGGGGAGCATAGGCTTCGCGAGCGGCCCGGTCCGTGGCCCAGGAGGTGATCCCTTCGTCCAGCCAGGCCTCTTCGGCTTCGTTGCTGGCCACCAGGCCGTACCACCACTGGTGGCCCACCTCATGGATGGTGACCCCTTCGGGCGAGAGCGTCTCCGGAGGCGACCAGAAGTCGGTCCTCCCGGTCACGAGAGTGGGGTACTCCATTCCCCCGGTGCGGCTGTTGTAGGGCGGATCGACCAGGGTCAGGACCGAGTACGGATAGGGTCCGAACCAGGTCCCGAAAAGGCGCAGGGAATGCTCCATGGCCCGGAAGTACCGTTCTTCCAGGTGAGCGTGCTCCTCCAACAGAAGCAGCCGCATGTCGACGGAAGGAAGGCCGGGATGTTCGAACCTGCGGGTTCGCGGCAGCAGCCGGGAACTGGCCACCCAGGTGAAGTCATGCACGTTTTCCTGTTGGAAACGGAGCGTGTGGGTTCCGTCTCCATTGTCGGTCTCGCCGACCTGGCGGCCGGTGGCCCCCACCACCATTCCCGACGGCACCGTCAGGCTCACCTCGTAGTCCCCGAAGTCGGCGAAGAACTCGGAGTGGAAATGATACTGGTGGCAATACCAGGCGCCGTCGGCGAAGACTCCCAGCTTGGGGAACCACTGGGCCGCGAAGTAGTAGTCCTCCACCCAGCCGGTCCTGCGGGCGCCCCGGGGCAGCTTGGAGGTGAACCCGATTCGAAAGCGCACTTGCTCGCCGGGGGCAAGAGGCTGGTCCAGCTCCACCTGGAGCACCGTCCGGTCCTCCGCATTGTCATCGTCGGGATGGATGAAACGGCGGCCCACCACGCGGGTGGGGCCCTGGGATCCGTCCGCCTCGACCTGGATGGAACCGATGTCGATGAAGCCCCAGTAGTCCTCCGGAATCGGGTCCTTGTCCCTCCAGAAGGGGGCGAACGCCTGCTCCCACGCCATGGTGGACCGGTTGTTCCGGAAGGCGTTCAGATAGAGGTGAAAGTGGAACTCGCGGACGGGTGTGTCCGAGGAGTTTCTCCAGTTCAGGACCTGCTGGGCTTCGACCGTCTTCGATGCCGGATCCAGCTTGGCCTGGATGTCATAGCTGAGATTCCGTTCCGGAGCCGCCGGGAGGACGGAAGTCGTCAGCCAAAACCCCAGCAGCCCAATAACTCTCATCGAAAGTCCAGTCCGGCCGCCTTCCAACCGTCGCCGGGTCGGGAACTCAATTCCTCTCCGGATGCTCGGGCCGGAGGGTCTCAAAGCCGGAGACCAGTTTCTTCGCCTTCAGCTTTCGGTCCAGCACCCCCAGGACTCCACGTGCCCGTACCGCCAGATCGCCCGTCTCCAGCAGCCTCTGCTTGTCATAGACGGAGAGATCCATGCAACAACAGATCAGGTTGATCATGGTCAGGAAATCGAGTTGGCCGGCCAATTTGGGCTCCAGCGGCGGAAACCGGATCTCGGGCGCCAACTGGTTCAGGCGCTTGGCCATCTTCCAGCGAAGAGTCTGGGCGTCGGGCTCGGTGGGCGCCACATCCTCCAGGAGCCGGACCCGGGCCAGACGGAAGGGCGTCTTCTGCAGGAATTCCAGGATCTGATAACGCTGGAGTCCCCGGAGCAGGAGGTTGTACTTGCCTTCCTCCAACTCTTCCGGCTGAGTGATCAACCCCATGGTTCCGGTTCCGAAGACCGGCGGGGAGCCATGGTATTGAGGACGCCAGCCCTGCCGGAGCAGGACCATGCCGATGCGGCCGTTCCCATCCAGGGCGCTGGCAACCATGGCCTTGTAGCGCTGCTCGAAGATGTGCAGCGGCAGGATCACCCGGGGGAAGAACACCACCCCGGGGAGGGGAAAGATGGGCAGCTCAATGGTCTGGCCTGGAGCCGTCAACGATTCAGCCTCAACCGGTCTCTTCCCTCATCCCAGGTCAATTCGCCAGGGACCTCAGAACATAGTGAAGGATGCCCTGGTGCTCGAAATAGGCCAACTCATTGGGGGTGTCGATTCGAACCAGGACCGGGAACTCCGAAACCTCGCCCCCGGGAGAGGAGACCTGCATCCGGAGGCAGGACCCCGGCTCCAGACCCTTCGAGAGGCCCGACAGTCCGTAGGTCTCGTAGCCGTTCAAGCCCAGGGATTCGCAATTATCCCCGTCCATGAACTGGAGCGGCAGGACACCCATGCCGATGAGGTTGCTCCGGTGGATCCGTTCGTAGGTCTCGGCCAGAACGGCCTGGATCCCCAGCAACCGGGTCCCCTTGGCCGCCCAGTCCCGGGAAGAGCCGGAGCCGTATTCCTTGCCGGCCAGAATGATCAGAGGCGTTCCCTGGCGCTGGTACTCCATGGCGGCGTCATAGATGGAGACGACGTCGCCTCCCGGCGAGCATCGGGTGTAGCCGCCTTCGACGCCGGGAACCAGCAGGTTCCGGAGCCGGATGTTCCCGAAGGTCCCTCGCACCATGACCTCATGGTTGCCGCGGCGCGAACCGAAGGAATTGAAATCGACGGGTTCGACTCCCTGCTCCATGAGATAGCGGCCGGCGGGACCCTCTACCGGAATCGCCCCGGCCGGAGAGATGTGGTCCGTGGTCACCGAGTCTCCCAACAATGCCAGGACCCTCATTCCCTGCAGGTCCTGGAGCGGTTCCGGGTTTCGAGGCATTTCATCGAAGAAAGTCGGTCTCCGGACGTAGGTGGAATCCGCCGCCCAGGAGAAGCCCTGACCCTCGGGTGCGGGCAACGCTCGCCACTGCTCGTCCCCACTGAAGACATCGCCGTACTTCTCCTGGAACATCTCCGGCAGCACGGCTTCGCCGATCACCGCCTGAATCTCGTGGTGGGTCGGCCAGAGGTCTCGCAGAAAGACCTCCCGTCCCTGGGAATCGCGGCCCAGGGGCTCTCGGTACAGATCGTGATCCATGCGGCCGGCGATGGCGTAGGCGACGACCAGAGGAGGCGAGGCCAGGTAGTTGGCTCGCACGTCCGGGCTGATCCGGCCCTCGAAGTTGCGGTTGCCCGACAGGACGGCGCAAACCACCAGGTCGCGCTCATGGACCGCCTTGGAAATCGGCGAGGCCAGGGGACCACTGTTGCCGATGCAGGTGGTGCAGCCGTAACCCACCAGATCGAACCCCAGGGCGGCCAGATCTTCCATCAGGCCAGCCTTCTCCAGGTACTCGGTCACCACCTTCGATCCCGGCGCCAAGCTGGTCTTGACCCATGGCTTTCGGACCAGACCCCGCTCCACCGCCTTGCGTGCCAGGAGTCCGGCCCCCACCATGACCGACGGATTCGAGGTGTTGGTGCAGCTGGTGATGGCGGCGATGACCACGGACCCGTGGTCCAGATCGAGAGCGCCCGAGCCGTTTCCGTCTCCTTGCACGATAGCCAGCGAATCCTCTCCGGCGGGTTTTCCGTTCCCCGCCGACTGGGACAGGAACTCCAGAAAGGCCGGCTTGGACTCCGTCAATGGGATGCGGTCCTGAGGACGTTTCGGTCCCGCAATCGCAGGCTCGACCGACGCGAGATCCAGGTTCAGGGTACCGCTGTATTCCGCCTCGGGGCTCCCAGGACCGTGGAACATCCCCTGGGCCTTGGCGTAGCTCTCCACCAGGGCCACCCGCTCCGGCGGCCGCGCCGTCAGCCGCAGGTAGGTCAAGGTCTCCTCATCGATGGGAAAGATGGCGCAGGTGGCTCCGTACTCGGGGGACATGTTACCCAGAGTCGCCCGGTCGGCCAGCGAAAGGCCGGCGATCCCGGAACCGTAGAACTCCACGAACTTCCCCACGACGCCCTTCTCCCGGAGCATCTGGGTGATCCGCAGGACCAGGTCGGTGGCCGTGGCTCCCTCGGGCAGAACGCCGTGCAGCCCGAATCCGACGACCTGCGGCAAAAGCATGCTGATGGGCTGTCCCAGCATGGCGGCTTCCGCCTCGATACCGCCCACGCCCCAGCCCAGGACTCCCAACCCGTTGACCATGGTGGTGTGGCTGTCGGTCCCGACCAGGGTATCGGGATAGCAGAGGGGAGTTCCGTTGTCGCCCGACTGGAAAACCACCCGGGCCAGGTACTCCAAATTGACCTGATGGACGATCCCCGTGGCCGGGGGAACCACCCGGAAGTTGTCGAACGCGGACTGACCCCAGCGCAGAAAGGCATAGCGTTCCAGATTGCGCTGAAACTCCCTCTCCACGTTGAACCGGAAGGAACGGCGGGGTCCCGAAGGAGTCGACCTGAACCGAGTGGTCGATGACCAGCTCGGCCGGGACCAGAGGGTTGATCCGGTCCGGGTCCCCGCCCATCCCGATCATGGCGTCCCGCATCGCCGCCAGGTCGACGACCGCAGGAACTCCGGTGAAGTCCTGCAGCAGCACCCGGGCCGGACGGAAGGCGATCTCGGGCTGGGAAGCGGCGGCCGGATCCCAGTCGGCCAGGCTGGACACGTCCTCGGCGGTGACGGTGACGCCGTCCTCATGCCGGAGCAGATTCTCCAGCAGGATCTTCATGCAGAAGGGGAGCCGCGAGACGCGGCCCACTCCACGGCGCTCCAGCGACGTGAGGTCGAAATAGTCGGCTTCGACATTCCCTGTGGTCAGTTTGGATCGGCAGCCAAAGCTGTCGCGGCTCTCTCCCATGGTGGACCAGTCCTTTCTCGGAAACGGCTCCCAAAATACCCCTGATCGCCGACGCAAGGCAAACCGGCGGAGCGGCGGCTTTCTTGCCGCCGATTGGGCGGCGACTTTCCTGTCGCCGACCCCGGGGGGGGGGTAGGGGGGACGGAGTTCCCCCTTTGCACTTTTCCCCCCTCTACACTTTGCGGCCACCGTATCGCATAGCAGCATAGAAGAGCAGGCGGCAAGAAAGCTGCCTGTCCCAGTGGGCGACAAGAAAGTCGCCTCCTAGCTCCTCCGCCTCCGCGGCCGGCGAAACAGGTGCGTGGGCTGACCCAGGAAGAACTCCGCCGCCTCTCCCAAGGTCTCGGAAAGCGTGGGATGAGCATGAATGAAGAGCGTCAGATCCTCGGCCAGAGCCGCCATCTCGATGGCCGCCACCCCCTCCGCTATGAGCTCCCCGGCGTGGACTCCCACAATGCCCACCCCCAGGACCTGCCCCGAGTCGGGCTCGAGAATCAGCTTGGTCATGCCCTCGGACCTTCTCATGGTCAGAGCCCGGCCCGACGCCGCCCAAGGGAACCGCATCACGCGGACCTCCTGGCCGGCGGCCTTGGCCTCCGCTTCGGTGAGGCCGCACCAGGCCACTTCGGGATCGGTGAAAACCACGGCCGGAATCGCCTCCGGCTCGAAACTGGACTCCTCGCCGGCGATGACCTCGGCGGCCACCTTGGCTTCCCTGGTGGCCTTGTGAGCCAGCATGGGCTGGCCGGCCACGTCGCCGATGGCGAAGATCGCCGGATCGTCGGTCCGGCACTGCGTGTCCGTCCGGATGAAGCCCTGGGCGTCGACCGTCACTCCCGTATTCTCCAGGCCCAGTCCTTCCGAATTCGGACGCCGGCCGACTGCCACCAGCACCTGGTCGAAGCGGCGTGTAACCGTTTCACCCGGAAATTCCAGCTCCACCTCCAGCCCGTCCCCGGTTTCCCGGACGCTTCCCACCCGGCTTCGCAGATGGACCGCTTCGAAGAGACTCCGGATCCGTTTCTCCAGAGGCCGGACCAGATCCCGGTCCACGCCGGGAAGCAGACCGTCCAGCATCTCCACCACCGTGACCCGGCTTCCCAGAGCCGCGTAGACGGTCCCCAATTCCAGGCCGATGTAGCCCCCGCCGATCACCAGCAGGCTCTCGGGAATCGTCTCCAGGTCGAGCGCCGTGGTGGAGTCCAAGAGGCGGGGGTTGTCGAGCGGCATTCCGGGCAAGGCCACGGGCCGCGAGCCTGTGGCCAGGACGGCATGGGAAAAGTCGATCTCCGCGGAAATCTCTCCGCTGGCCGCCAGTCTGCCGGAGCTCAAGAATCGAGCTCGTCCCCAGATCATCCGCACGCCTCGCTGGCGGGCCAGGTGGGCGACTCCGGACGCAAGCCGGTCGATGACCGAGCGTTTCCAGGACCGGAGCCGGTCCAGATTCACCCTCGGCTCCCCCACCTCGATGCCCAGCCGATCCGCTTCGCGAATCCGGGTCAGGAGGTCCGACACGTGGAGCAGGGTCTTGGAGGGGATGCATCCGTCGTGGAGGCAGACGCCTCCGGGCCGTCCCCGGGCATCCACCATCACCACCTGAAGGCCCAGATCGGCCGCCCGAAACGCGGCCGCGTAACCTCCAGGACCGGCTCCCACGACCACGACGTCGGCCCCATGCTTCGCTAGTTCCATACCATCCTCCGCCTCAATCGGGCTCGACCCTCGAGCGAGGCTTCGCCGGCTCCGAACCGGATCCCACTCTTCAGGAATACCTCCCCCTCCTCGGGCAGAGGAGAGTCCTCCAACACCGCCTCCACCTGGAGCTGAAAAACGGAGCAGGACTCACGATCCCCTCTCCAATGAGCCAGTCCCTTGACGTAAACCACGAAGTCCGGGTTCACGAACAGGAGCGTACAGCGGAGCCCGGCCTGGAGGAAGCGTCCCGAACGGCTCCCGTTGTGCACGAAAAACCCGAGGACCCCGTCCTGGAGAAAGAGTTCGTAGTAGGACAGGAGGGCGACATGCGGAAATCCCTCCGGGTCCACGCTGACGAGCGGAATCGCCTCCGATATCGGAGGATCTCTTCGGATCTCGGCGACGATCCGGTCCGGTATCTCGGTCCCCACGTTCCTGGCCACGGGCTTCATTCTAGCAATAGCAGTCCGTGGTGAAAGTCGCGCGAGCACCGAGACCGGTCCTGCGCCCGCCGGACAAGGCGCGATTCGGGAGCATACCGGGAGTATGTGAGCGAATCGCAACGCCGTCCGCCGGGATGCAGGGACGGTCGAATGCCGTGACGACTTTTGCCACGGGCTGATAGTCCATAGGGACGGCGCCGCAATACCCATCCCATTGGTTCCAAATCAAACACCGTAGGGGGCGCCCCTCGTGGGTGCCCTCTTCAGGAGGCTATCGGCGTGCATGGGAGGGGGGACCTGTTGTCCCCCGCATTCCCCTAAAAATCGGGGATTGAAGACCCCCTCCCAGCCCCCGCCCCCACACCGACTCGTTTGCCAGCCATTTCCCGCGTAAGCTATAATTTGCTGTTCTTCATGGGCCTATAGCTCAGCAGGTTAGAGCGCACGCCTGATAAGCGTGAGGTCAGTGGTTCAAATCCACTTAGGCCCACCATTTTCCTGTCCCGCGACGAGCCGCCACCGGAAGACCCGGAGGCGGCGGTTTTCCATCCCCCGCTCCCCCACTTTCCCCTATTTCTCATCTTCCATTCGTGACGAAGCCTCAGGAAGCCGCATAGAATGAGCCCATGAAGACAAGAAACACCACCTTCCGCCGATTGCTGATCCTGGCAGTGGTTTCAGGCTTGGGACTGGTCGCCGCCTGGACCCCTCCGAGTGAGGACTCCGGTAAGCACCCGACCCGATTCCCCGAGATCGAGGGACCCACTCCGTGGACCGGCAAGGGTCTGCTGAACAACCCGGACGACTTCCAATTCATCATCGTCTCCGACCGCACCGGCGGACACCGGGAGGGCATATTTCGCAGCGCGCTCCGCAAGATCAACCATCTGCGTCCGGAGTTCGTCGTCAGCGTGGGAGACCTCATCGAGGGGGCGACCGACGACCTGGATCAGGTCGAGCGCGAGTGGTCCGATTTCCGGGACTCCGTCGACATCCTCCGGATGCGGTTCTTCTACGTGCCCGGCAACCACGACATCTGGGACGACACGGCCCGGAGGGAGTGGACGAAGCGGTTCGGTCCCACCTACTACCACTTCGTCTACAAGGGGGTCCTCTTCCTCTGTCTGAACACGGAAGACGGGAAGGCCAGCCGGATCGGACCCGAGCAGGCCGCCTTCGCGCGGCAGATCCTGGAAGCCAACACCCAGGTCCGCTGGACCCTGGTCTTTCTCCACAAACCGCTTTGGAATTACCAGGCGGGATCGGGATGGGAAGCGGTGGAACAGGCTCTGGCCGGCCGTCCCCACACGGTCTTTGCCGGCCACCGCCACCGCTACGTCCGCTACCAGCGCGCCCAGTACAAATACTACCAATTGGCCACAACCGGCGGCGCCAGTCCCCTCTCCGGGCTCTCCCACGGCCGCTTCGACCACATCAGCTGGGTCACCATGACCGCTGACGGACCGGTGATGGCCAACCTGAAGCTGGACGGGATCCTGGGAGAGGACGTGCGGACCGAGGCCATGGCGCGGCTCACGAATCGTCTCGGCGGTGAGTATGCGGTACGACTCGACACCATCACCACCGATTCCCCCGGGCGCGGGCGGACCTGGCTTGAGATGGAGAACCGGGCGGATATGCCGCTCGAGGTCCGTGTCCGCTGGGAAGCCCACCCGCATCTGACACCGTCTCCCTACGCCGTCGTCAAGACGCTGGCGCCCGGTTCCACCGAGAGGCTGGAGGTCAGGCTGAGTTGGCCCGAATCCTGGCAACCCACCGCCGAGGACGCTCTGGCGGCGGAAGTGCGGACCACCTATCGGCCGGATCAACTCCCCCGGCCCGTCTCCTGGACTCGGACCATTTACGCCGCGGCAGAGCAGCGGCCGCTCATCGCTAACCTGAACGAGGGCCCGCCAACCCTGGACGGACGACTCGACGATTGGCCGTCCCTTCCCGTCTCCATGGCTCGGCCCCGGCAGTTGACCGGAGACTCCTCCACCTGGACCGGCCCTGAAGATCTCGGGGTCCGCTTCGGCCTGGTTCAAGACCGGGCGTATTTGTATCTCGGTGTGGAAGTGCGGGACGATCAGCGGATCCACTTGGCCGGCAGGCGGTCTTCGCTCCGGGACAGCATCGTCTTGTACCTGGACCCCCGTCCCGCGGCAGCCGGAGGAGGCTCGGGCCAGTCCGCTAAGGCCACCGCGACGAGGCGTGACCGCACAGTCCGCCTCGCCCCGGGCTCCCGGCCTGGAACTGCCATCGTGTTCCGGGGACGGGACCCCATCGACGGTCTGCGGGCCTGGAGTTCACTCAATCCAGCAGGATATACCCTGGAGGTGGCCATTCCCCATGCCTCCCTGGACGGGATTGCCGGGGCCACCTGGCGGAACTTGCGCTTGAACCTGATGGTTCGAGACGTGGACACTCCCACCGGGTCGCGGTCGGACTTTTGGTGGCGGTCCCGTTGGGGCACGATGGAATCCAATCCCGAATCGGGATGGTTTCGCCGATTCGAAAGGTGACGTCCAAACGAGGTGCCGGATCATGAAGCAGCAACCATTTTCCAGGCGTTCGCTCCTGCAGGGGACCCTGGCCGGCGGACTGGCCGCTGCGCCGTACGTCTACTCGCGCGGGACCGCCCCCACCCCCGAGGCTCTGACCGGCAAGTCGCTGAGAGAGCCGATCCGATCACGGGTGATGGCCGGGAGAGAAACCATCCTGGCCGAGCTGAAGCCGACTCCGAAACAACTGGAACACGGCCTGCAGCTCCACCACGACGCCTACGTCGCCGATCTCATGGGCGCCGTCTACGTCGCCGCCGCCATCGGGCAACCGGGGCCGCGACTCGAGCATAAGCTCCGGTGGGACCGGCAGGAGCTGGAAGCCGAAGGCGTCGATCCCAGGGAGGCCTCCCGTCTCGTGCGCCGGACCTGGTGGGAGCACAAACCCTTGGAGTCCGCCTTCGAAAACGGCTGGCAAGAGGACTGGAGGGCTCTTTACGATCTTACCGGGCTGGACCTGGCGGTAGAGGACAACGCCGGACACTACACCTTCGATCAGTGCCTGCGCTGGATGGCCACCTCCAATCTCGCCTACGGCCGCTTGCCCGACGTGGTGCGGATCGCGGGCGCAAAGGATCTGCGCAAGACCCGCAGCCAGGGAAAGCTGGGACTCCTCTCCCAACTCCAGGGCGTCCACTCCCTCTGGGTGCCCGGAAAGTCGGTGGAGCACCTGGACCTGTTCTACGGACTGGGAGTGCGCATGGCCCAGCTCACCCACACCCACTCCAACGCCGTGGGCTGGGACGCCTACCAGCTCTGGCACCGGGACCCGGGTCTCTCCCGGGAGGGCCAGGAGCTGGTGCGCCGGATGAACCAGTTGGGAGTCGCCGTCGATCTCTCCCACGCCGCCCGCCGGACCGCGCTGGAAGCGGTCGAGACTTCGGTCGAGCCGGTGATCAACAGTCACACCGCCTGCTCCACCGTCTACCGGGACATCGACCAGCGCAACGTGGACGACGACTACCTCCGAGTGGTGGCGGGCAAAGGCGGCCTCATCGGGATCTACATCGTGGACCACCGGCTCTGGGCACAGGGGGACCCGGCAAAACGTTCCAAGTGGAACAGCGACCCGCCCCGGCCGGCGACCTTCGAACAGTTCGCCCGGCACCTGGAACACGCCGTCAAGGTGGCCGGGATCGACCACGTCGGCATCGGGACCGATTTGACCTATATTCCCAATTTCTCAGCCCGGCCCATGGAGTGGAGCAACTGGCCCTATTGGACAGTCGGCCTGGTGGCCCGCGGCTTCAGCGACGAGGAGATCAGGAAGATTCTGGGCGGGAACGCCCTGCGTTTTCTGGAGCGGGTCCTGGACCAGAAACCCTGGGGAGCCTATGGCCCCGGATAACCCGGCGGCTCCGAAAACACACATCCTATTCCTATTATCTGCCGTCGAATAACATTATCCATGTATTTATACATCTATATCTTCATATCTATTGCGGCTGGAGGCGTGCGCGCTTCATCACGCCTGTTTCTCCCCGCAGCGGGGGAAACATAGGTCGCTGTCCACTTATATAAATATCCGAATTGTCTCGAAGCAAGAAATATAAGTTATAGGAAAACCGAATACCAAAGATGCAAAAGAATCCATTTTGCTACGCTCTGATTCGTCGCGGAAAAGCCCATCAAGACCTGCTGTTCAAACGTCGCTACGGCACTGCTACAGGCAAGTGTGGTTTCAACCTTTGGGCGATGCACTTGAATATTGATGATTCTGAGCCGGCGTCAGTGCTCATTTTTGTCCGGGGAGACTTGCCTGACAATAAGATAATGAGCGAGATCAACAAGGCGCAGACATTTTTTCGGGAACAAACCGAAGAAAGGTTTTAATTGAAGTGGTCTTGCGGCCGCCGGATTCAGTAGGGCGCCACGCGAAACTCGGGAAGGCCCGCGGTCGCCTCGTAACCTGACGGCTCCAGGACCACGATGGTGGGCCGTCCGTCACCGGCGCGCTGGGTCGGGAACGTGATGGTGTGATGGCGGGCGACGATGACCGGGTCGCGCGGACGCTGATTCAGAAAAACGTCCACCGGACTCATGTTGCCGCCGGGAACTCCCCGGAATCCGAAGGGAGGCAGAGCGTAGTGCATGGGAACGATCCAGGTGGGCTGCAGGATATCGATCATCCGGTCCAGGGCATCCAAGGGGACCGTGAAACCCGCGCCCACCAGCGCCATCAGCACGTCGCACCGGCCTTTCCATGGCGCCAACTCCTCCCGGCCCAGTTCGTACCCCACGTCCCCCATGTGCGCGAACCAGAGGCCTCCCGCCTGGAAGGCGTAGAGGGCGTTGTCTTCGGGGCCGTCGGGATGATCCGGCGTCTCCGCCGCCGGAATCGCCGCCACCGGCCAGCCGTTGATGGTCCCCTCAACCCGGCCGTTGGCCACGTCCAGGGCGTTGATCACGTGGGGCTTCCCTTTGACCAGAGCGACGTTGTCGTGGGCGAGATCGGTCAGCGAGCTGACGATCACGATGTCTCCGTCCAGACTCAGATCGTCGTTCGGCAGACCGGTGATGGTCAGAGAGAACGGGTCCGTGACCAGGGTCGGCCTTCCCTCTTCCAAGACACGAAAGCAGGCATGCCCCACAAACTCGAGTTGAACCGTCATCACACCTCCCCGCCCTGATACTGGCGCAGCGTCTTCACCAGCGCCATGCGCTTCATTGCCACGTCAACGCCTACGATGAATATTCGGACGCCCAGATCGGAATAGTACCGCGCATCGGCGGGTCCGGAGGCGGACATGACCGAAATCTTGCCCGCGTCCCGGGTCACACGCAGGATGCGCTCGATCTTGGGGGTCAGATAGTCTTTCGCCTCCCGGCCGCCGAGACCCAAACCGGTGGCCCAGTCCCCGGGGCCCACGGAGACCATGTCGATCCCGGCGAGGCCGACGATCTCTTCCAGATTTCCGTAGCCCTCGTCGCTCTCGAACATGACCATCATCCGAACCGTCCGGTCGGCCCGGCGCAGGGTCTCCAGCGGATCCGGACCAAACTGAAAGCCGATCCCGGCGCTGCTGGAGGAGACGCCTCGCTGTCCCAGGGGCGGGAACTTTCCCAGTTGGACCAGACGTGCGGCCTGCTCCACGGTCCGGACGTCGGGCAGGGTCACGATCCGGACACCTCCGTCCACCAGCGGTTGGACGTTGGTTCGCAACAGTTCGGGGATCCGCACCAGAGGCACCATCCCCAGATGCTCGATGCTGCGGGTGAGCCGGATCAGCTCGGGAATGGACTGGGGACAGTGCTCCAGATCCAGCCAGACCAGGTGGTAGCCGGCCTGCGCCATCAACTCGACGTCGGTCAACGTCGCGTCCCGGCACAGGACGCCGTAGAGATGTTCATGCTCTTGGAGCAATTCGCCGAGACGATCCGTAACCAGGGGAACCATCATTACCTCCGAATTCGCCGCCAAGTTTACCCAGGAGGCAAGGTCGGCGGCCAGCCCTTCATCTTCCGTAGCGACCCGGGCTTGTCAAGAGGGTGGCTGGGGACCACGTTACGCCGCAAGTGGATAGACTGAAATGTGGACCGCGGCGGCAATCGGATTCGGAAGCTCCGGCCCGCCGCAACTCGATCGACTGGGCGGAACTCGGCCGTCACCCGGAAGGGGCCGTATGAGAATCTTTGAACTGAACAGCGAGGTCCAGGTCGCTTGCGGGACTTCGGACATCTTTCCCTTCTTCTCGGACGCCTTAAATCTGGAGAGGCTGACCCCTCCCTGGCTCCGATTCCAGGTGGTCACGCCCGGCCCCATCCAAATGCAGTTGGGGACCCGGATCGAATACCGGTTGCGCCTCCGAGGAGTGCCGATCCGTTGGATCAGCGAAATCACGGCGTGGGAGCCTCCCCATCGATTCGTCGACCGGCAGGTCAAGGGTCCCTATCGCCTCTGGATCCACGAGCATCGATTCCGCGACTCGGAAAACGGTGCGATTTGCGAGGACACGGTCCAGTACGCCGTGTGGGGCGGCGCCGTGGTGAACTGGTTGGCCGTCGGGAGGGACGTGAATCGGATCTTCGACTACCGGCGGGAGAAGCTTCTGGAGATCTTCAACTCTGACGAACAAAGCGAGGCGAAGCAGTAGCAGGGTCACTCGGGAAACTCCCAAGCGTCGTCATTCATCGCAATCACGCCAACTTGATCTTCATCACTCAGGCGCGTAGTCTAACTGCAACTCCCCTTGCGGTTTCGACCGCAAGGCGCAGGGCCTCTTCGGAGGCCCTTGCTTTTTATAGCGAGTATCGTACGTACGTCTACGTCGACGGCTTCAACCTCTTCTACAGAGCGCTCAAAGGGACACCCTGGAAATGGCTGGACCTACCTGCGCTTTTCGCCAAAGTTCTACGCCCTCATCACGATATCCTGTCGGTGAAATATTTCACGGCAAGAGTTTCAGGCACGCCCGCAGACAAGTCGAAACCGCAGCGCCAGGATGTCTATCTCCGCGCCCTTCGCCGATTCCGGCCCGAGGTGGAGGTGTACTTCGGGCACTTTCTCAGACACAGGGTACGAGCGCCGCTCGTACGGCCGACAGGGAACCAGCGTACAGCGGAAGTGATCAGGACTGAAGAGAAAGGCTCGGATGTCAATCTGGCAGTGCACTTGGTGAATGACGGCTGGCTGGACGTTTACGACTGTGCGGTCGTCGTCAGCAATGACAGCGATATCGCCGAAGCAATGCACTTGGTGAGATTGTACCGCGCCAAGCGGATCGGGCTGCTGACGCCCGGAAGCGGAAAGCCCTCCCGCCAGCTTATGCCGCACGCGGATTTCACGAGACACATCCGGTCCACCGCCCTGCAGCGATCGCAGCTTCCGGACCCTATTCCGGGAACAAGTATCCGGAAACCCCTGCGTTGGTAATGGAATAGCCTGCGTGGTTTAGCAAGCGAATGTTCGTCGAATTCGCGACTCGGGCGGCGGCGGCGCCGTGACCTGGTTGGAGATCGAACGAGACGTGAAGCGGATCCTTGAATTCCAGCGGGATTAACTGCTCGAGATCTTCGGCCCGGATGTGGATCCAACAAGTGGACGCTCTTCGGCAATAAAATTTCGTCAGAAGGCCCAAGCACACTCGAAAAACTGGTCCTGCGACGTCAGGACTATACTACGATTGCTAAAGATGCGATTTGACTGCGACGGGGACTGAGACTCAAAGGGAGACTGCCGATGGCTAGTCATTACCTCAAGGGAAGGGGAGTGATCGAGGCGTCCGATTTCGAGACAAAGTGTCTTCAGGTGATGAACGAGGTTGCACGAAGCGGCGAGGAACTCGTCATCACAAAGAAGGAGCATCCTATGTTTAGTTTCCCACCCTTCCGCGAGAAACCGAAGAGCCTGTTCGGCATCGACAAGGGACGTATCGAGATACTGGGTGACATCATCACTCCGGTGGATGTGGAGTGGGAAGCCCAATCCGACAACACCTGGGACGATAACGCTGGGGCGAACGTCCGGGCGAAATGAGGGCAACGGATTCGAACCGACGGGCCTTCGCGACGTTATGGTTTAGAGAAATGGTCGGCTCATCGTGCGTTTTCGATTACCGCTACAGTCGTTGACCACGCCTCCCGCGAGTTCCCCAACAAGGTTGGAGATGTCCCCACGCGGAACCAGGGGCAACGGATTCCTCCTGTTCTGCTTGTACTGTCCCGGCGTTTTTTCGGGTATTGATTCCCACGACCCACCTTCGATGGAAACACGAACATGATGACGGCAGCGCAGCCTCAAACCTTGTCAATCGCTTGCCTACTCGCTTTCTTGGCCCATCCGACCCCGGCGGCGGGCGCCGGCAAGACGGCACAGAAACCACTGGAAATCCTTGTGGGACCCCAGACGGTCGTCATGGAGGACGCCATCTTCCCCTACATGACCACCACCCGGGAAGGGACCATCATCGTGGTGGGGACCGTCCTCCGGCCCAATTCCGAGTCGTACAACGGACCCAACTACCCCCGGGACCTCCCCCGGACGGTGCGCTCCACCGACGGCGCCAAGAACTGGGAACTTTGGTCCCCCACCGAGGAACAGGGTGACGGGCCCATCATCTCCGGATGCACCCTGCAACTGCGCTCGGGCCGGATCCTGATCTTCGACTACTACAGCAAGTTCATGGGAGACAGCCGCTTCCAAGGCCAAGTCTGGCATTCGGATGACCAGTGGCAGACGGTGACGCCCTCGCCCTACATCGCCCACGTTCCCCGGGCCAAGCCGAATCTGGGCGACGACCGGGGAGACACCGTCCCTACGGGGATTCTGTGGCACCGCACCATCCTGGAGCTACCCAACGGAGACCTCCTGGCCGGCATCTACGGCGTCTTCAAGGAGGACGATACCCCCAGCCAGTACAAGCCCAGCATGAAACAGTTCCGCGCTCTGCTGCTCCGCTCCACCGACGTGGGCAAGAACTGGTCCTACGTCTCCACCATTGCCGCGGGACCCATGGGGCAGGAGGGATTCAATGAGCCGGTGATCGTCCGCCTTAGCCAGGGGAGGCACGAGGGGCGGCTCGTCTGCCTGATGCGCACCGGACGGGAAAACCCCATCTACCAGGCCCATTCCGACGACGAAGGAGCCACTTGGAGCCAGGCCCAGCCCCTCCGCTGGCAATACAGCCGCTGGGGCAAGTGGCGGGACATCGTGGGCGTCGACCCGGACCTGATCGAGATGCACGACGGTAACTTGGTGGCCAGCTTCGGGCACAAACCCGATTTCGAGGACGACGGAATCTTTGTGGCCTTCAGCTTGGACCAGGGGCATTCGTGGACCCAGGTGACCCGCCTCGCCATGGATATCACCGGGGCCTACACCACGGTTCGCGAGATCAGCCCCGGCAAGCTGTTCATCGTCTACGACAAGCGGGACGACTACTACACTTCCCCGTCCCGCCGGATCTACGGCCGCATAATCGAGGTGAAACGGCGGTAACGGCGAGCTTGATTGTCTCGACGGAAATATTGGGCTCGGCGGTCCCTGTCGCTCGACAACGGGTTGGAACCCCCACGAGCGCCGGCAACGGCGTGGCAGCGAGTATGAGCATCTGGAGATAGAACCATGACTGAAGGAAAATCCCGCCCGGCCTCGCGCGGCGTCGCAGCAATTCTCCTCGCCGTGCTGATCGGCATGCTCGCTGGCGACGTGTTCAATGCTTCGCTCGGCGAGCAAGGCGCGGACACGCCGGCGTTCGTACTGATCGGCGGCGTACTGGGGCTCGGCGGTGTGATCACGGCGCGGGGCCGACGGCGAGGGCGCGAGGCGCGGGACGACTGACGAAGCAGCGACGGGTCAGGCGTCGGCCATGAAGACGGGGACAAGACGGTCTCCGCTCCCTGGGCGAACGGCCTAATTTTGGCCCCACTCGCCCTCCCCCTTTCACAAAGTACATTTCCTCAAGCACAACCCCTCTCTTGCGCATAATCCACCATCCGTGACGCAGTGAATCAACATACGCGCCTTCCGAGACGTACCCGTCCTTGTCGCGCTCGACCCAATGCCCGTGACGCTTCCCCGCCTCATACGGGCCTTCCAGTACGCCCCCGTCCGCCAAACGCAACACCCACCGGCCCTGCTCCTTCCCCGCCTCATACGAGCCTTCCAAGACATCGCCGTCCGCGTAGCGCTCGACCCAATGACCCTGGCGTTTCCCCGCCACAAACGGGCCTTCCTGCACGCCCCCATCCGCGTAGCGCTCGACCCAATGACCCTGACGCTGCCCCGCCACAAACGAGCCTTCCATCACGGTCCCGGAATGGAAGCGCAACATCCACCGGCCCTGGCGTTTCCCTGCCTCATATGGGCCTTCCTGGACGGTCCCGGAAGCCAGGCGCTCAACCCAATGGCCGTGGCGCTTCCCCGCCTCATACGGGCCTTCCGAGACGTTCCCGGAAGCGAAACGCAACACCCACCGGCCCTGCTGGTTCCCGTCCGCAAACGGGCCCTCCATGACGGTCCCGGAAGCGAAACGTAATTCCCATTGGCCCTGCCGTTTCCCGGATTCGTACGAGCCCTCCTGCACGGTCCCGTCCGCCAAACGCTCGACCCAATGGCCGTGACGCTTCCCTGCCTCGTATGAGCCTTCCGCGACGGTCCCGTCCTGGTCGCGGTAGACCCACCGGCCCTGTGCCTTTCCAGATACAAGGGATCCTGTTTTTTCCTTGGTTTTCCTATCCCCGTCCCAGTCCTCCGTGAGTGTGCCCGTGCCTTGAGCCAACCCCTCGGCACACTCTGAGGTCCAGGTCACAGTCTCGTCGGGCTGGTAATGGTTGATCCAGACGGAACATCCCGGGTGGTTGGTCAGTTCCATCCAGCAGGACGCGCCCTGGGGCTGACCCTTGCACCAGACCCTCTCGGCGGCAGGACCCGCTCCCCGCTCCAAGGTTCACCTGGGTCTCCGGAGGAAGCGGGCCGGCGAGACCGGAAGTACTGAACAGGACCAAAACAACTAGGAGTCTGCGGCGCCGGCTCCTAGAGTGCGGATCGGACCTTTCATGGAGAGGCTCTCCTGCTAACTTTGGCCCCACGCTCCTTCCCCCTTCACAAAGTACGCTTCCTCAACCACGACCCCTTTCCTGCGCTTAAACCACCATCCGTGGCGCTTCCCCTCCTCATACGGGCCTTCCTGGATGGTCCCGTCCGCCAAACGTTCAACCCAATGGCCCTGCTCCTTCCCCGCCTCATACGAGCCTTCCAAGACGGCCCCATCCGCGTAGCGCTCGACCCAATGACCCTGACGCTGTCCCGCCACGAACGGGCCTTCCATCACGGTCCCGGTAGCGAAACGCAACACCCACCGTCCCTGGCGCTTCCCTGCCTCATACGGACCTTCCTGGACGGTTCCATTCGCCAAACGCTCAACCCAGTCGCCGTGACGACTACCCGCCTTGTACGGGCCCTCCGAGACGTTCCCGGTAGCGAAACGCAACACCCACGAGCCCTCCTGGTACCCCTTCACAAACGGGCCTTCCATCACGGTCCCGGTAGCGAAGCGCAGAACCCACTTGCCCTGCCGTTTCCCCGCCTCATACGGCCCTTCCTGGACGGTCCCTCCCGCCACGCGCTCGACCCAGTCCCCGTGACGCATCCCTTCCTTATACGAGCCTTTTGAGACGGACCCATCCTGGTCGCGGAAGACCCATGGCCCCAGTGCCTTTCCTTCCACAATACGCCCGGTTTTTTCCTCCTTTTTTTTGCCCCCGTCCCAGACCTCCGTCAGCGTGCCTTTGCCGTGAGCCAACCCCTCGGCGCACCCTGCGGTCCAAGCCACGGTCTCGTCCTGCTGGAAGTAGCTGTTCCAGACGTAACATCCCGGCTGATTGGCCAATTCCATCCAGCAGGACGTGCCTTGGGGCTGGCCTTTGCAGTGGACCCCCTCGGGCGTGGCTTCGGCAGCCGAACCGGAACGGCTCGGTCCCGCCTGGGTCTCCGCGGGAAGCCGGCCGGCGAGACCGGGGGCGCTCAATACGAGCGAGACAATGATCGTAAGTATCGGTCCTATCATGGAAAATATCTCCTGTATCCACCGCGTTTGCGGGCAAAAATTCTTCGCTGACGCATCATACCGCAGGGGCGCGCTACGAGTGGGATCGACAGACCTTTTCGGCGGCGGCCGAAGACCTTCAAACTGGACGGGAGGAGCCGACACTGTCCGGTGACCGCTTGACTTACTATGAAAGATTTTTTGGTCACCTATGTCATCATTGATATAGCAACATGAGCCTTGACCACATTCTCTTCGGCTTGTTGCGCGAGCCGGCCACCGGATACGACCTCAAGAACGCGTTCAGCGAAAATGCCCGGCACTTCTGGTCCGCCGAGCTGAGCCAGATCTATCCGACCTTCAAGCGCCTCGAGGGGCAGGGGATGCTGCGGAACCGGCTCGAGCCGTCGCCGAAGGGACCGAAACGCCGGGTCTATTCGCGGACGGAGAAGGGCCGAGCCGAGTTGTTGCAGTGGCTCCTTCGCGGCCCGGTGGTCGGCACGGAACGGTCTGCATACCTGGCCCAGCTCTATTTCATGGACGCGGACGCACCGGATGTTGATCCGAGCGCCCGCGAGGGCTCTTTGTGATGCACATCGTGAGCCTGTGGTTCGATCTCCTCATCCTGGCTCACATCGCGACCGGCTTCGTCGGCTTGGCCGCATTCTGGATCCCGCTGTTCGCTCGCAAGGGGGGACGGGTGCACGCGGGGGCCGGCCGCGCCTACACCTACTGCGCCTACGTAGTGACTCTGTCCGCGGTCACGGCGGCCGCCGGACGGGTCGTTTCCTATCAGGTCCAGGGTCTCGGACTCGCCGACCGGCCCGAACTCTACGGCTTCGCCTTGCTCCTCGGGTACTTGGGCGCGACCACGTTCGCCTTGGTGCGCCAGGGGATCCGGGTCGTGGCGACGCGCAAGGCGCCGGAGGCGCTGCGGACTCCGGCGCACGAAACGCTCGGCTGGGCCTCCATCGGCAGCAGCGTCACCGTCATCGTGTTCGCTCTGGCGGCATGGTCGCGCCTCTCGCCGATCCTGCTGGCAATGAGCCCAATTGGCCTTTTCACGGGGCTCGGAATGCTACGCCTGATGCGCAAGCCGGGAGCAGAGCACATGGGCTGGTTCTACAGCCACCTGGGATCGATGCTCGGCGGCGGAATCGCTTTTCACACCGCGTTCGTCGTCTTCGGAGTGCAGCGCCTGTGGGCCTACGAACTCGCTGGACCGCTCGCTGTCGTGCCGTGGATACTGCCGACGGCCATCGGCGTTCCGGCCATCTATCATCTGGACCCGATTCTATCGGCGGAAGTTCGCTCCGGCGCTAGCGGCACCAGCAACGCCCGGGGCCAGACCGCCTCGCCGGGTCACACGGACCCGTCATCGGTATCGAATCGGAACCGGGTTTTCGTCGCGGCCTGAGAAAATCCTCCGCAGGACGTTGAGAGCGACGTCGGCGTCGAAAGGCCGGAAGCGAAAGCGGACTTGGTTGCGTCCCGGAGGCAGAAACACTCCTCGAAAGGCGAAGTTGGCGTAATGGATGGGCAGTTCCCTTTCGCCCAGATAGGCCTTCCATCCTTCGGTGAGCACGTCCGCCAGGACCAGCAGACGCGGATGACCGCTTTCGGCCACCACATCCACCCGGTCGTTTTCGTAACGGACGATCCGGACACGATCACGGCCGCTTGGCTCGGTTGCAATCTCGAAACTCGAATCGGCGGCGAACGGATCGGCACCATCCACCCCGAATAGTTCTTCCAACTCGGAAGTCAACCCTCCCCGCAATTCGACCACGGCGTTGCCGTGATGAGAAAAAGACGGCCTGGCCAGCAGTTCCGCCGCTCGCTCCCTGTGGCCGGCAACCTGGAACCGGTTCAAGAGGCGTACCCGCGGCAGCGCATCCGGGTTCTCGTAGACCGAGATGTTGGCAAAGCGAGTCACCAGCGGCAGTTCGACGGCATCGTAAGTCGGATCGTACTCTTCCAGGTCCAAGGCCGTGATCACGTATTTCACATCCAGAAAGTCCAATGCCTCCGATGAATAGCCCGGCATCATGGGTGAGAACAGGGGCGGTCCGGAGTAGACGTTTCGTTTCCCGGCAAACATCTGATAGCGGCCGGAGACGAGCGGATTGCCACCCGAAATGGAGTGAAACGGATAGAAATCGGGCAAATTCGAAAGTTGCGCCCCAGCGTAGATCAGATCGACACGACGAGGTGGAGCACCCCGCTCGTCGGCCGCCGTATTCTCGCGAATGAACTCCAGGATTTGCCGATGGAACTTCGGCAGCCCACCGGGCTGGCTGATGTCGCTGGTCCGGACCAGATTGATCCTGCGATTCAGATTCACCCATCCCAGGTTGGACACCAGAAGGGCCGTGAGGGCCAGGGACAACGGCCAGTGCAGACGTTCGTAACGCAGCAACAGAAACAGAGCCAGCGCAGATGCAAAGATCCAAGCTGAGGCGGCGCCGAAGGCCTGGAGCACCGGCCGCCAATCCTGCTGAAGAGTCACGCCTTTCCATACGGCGAATGAGAATGCCGTCCCCAGGAGCACCAGGCAGACCCTCCCTGCGACTCGCGTCCGGCGGGACGGAAACCCCTTCGGGTCTCTTCGCAACACTTCGTCCAACACCAGGGCGACCAGACCCGCCAAGGCGATATTGAGCAGAAAACCACCGTCCAGGGGCCGCTGAAAGAGAGCGATGCCGGGGATGACCTCGTAGAAAATACGATAGGCCGGCGTCAGGTCGCCGAGCATGTACAGCAGCGAAAACACCAGGATCCCGAGAAAGAACAGGTTGCGGCGCCTCCAAAGGTATCCATGCCACAAGCCCCAGAACGCCAGCACCCAGACAGCGAAGCCACCGACGTACAACAACGACTCCGTCCGGTCATCCGGCCCGACATAGTTTTCGCCGAGAGCACCGAACAGGTTGGGCACGAGCAGCGTCGCCGGAATATGAGGCCACATGGATTGCCGGGCGGCGAACGCGTACTCGAAATGGGGACGGTTGCTGGCGTCCAGAAACAGAAAAATGGCGTAGAGCTGAGGCAGCAGAACCAGGAATCCGACGATCCCGCCGGCAGCCAGCCAGGGCAGTTTCCGGCGTAGAAACGCGACTTTGTCCGGCGCCTTGAAGAACGCCGCCACCGCGACGCCGACCAAGACCAGCGACAGCAGGTACGCCACTTGATTGCCGTGTATCGCCATGCCCCCGGCGACCACACCGAAGCCTACGGCAAGGGCCAACGCGGGGAGAGTTCAACAACTGCCGTAAGAGCACCAGTGCCCACGGGAAGTACGCATAGCTCAAGATCATGGTCGTATGCTGCAGCCGGGCCAGAGCGTACCCGCCAAACATGAAGACGACGGCGCCCAGCACCGCCGGCAACTGCGCCAGGTCCGCACGCCGGAGCAGGACGTAAAAGCCAAGCCCGCCCAAAAGCACGTGGAGCGCTACGACCAGGGTGAACCAGTGGATGTCATGAGGGTTCCCCAGAACCATCAAGGGCATCAACAGGGGAGAAAACAGGAACATTTGGGGGTCGGACAGGGCGGGATGACCGCTGAACAGGTAGGGATTCCAAAAGGGCGAATCGCCTTGCTGGATCGCCATCGCGGAGAACGCGGCAGCGGGAAAATTCTGAGCCAGGGCATCATAGGGGACCACCCACAGGCCACTCAACAGCGGCGAGTAACAGGCCGCCCAAGCCAGAACCACGAGACAGAATCCGGCGTACCGGAGACGGAACGACTGCATGAAATCCGTCCGCCGGGTTTCATTCTTTCCGTCCTTTTTCAGACGCATTTGCTACCGGGAATGGATGAGGAGTTCGAAACCGGAAGGGGGGCCTTCGACTACTCGTCGGATGGCTCCTCGGACTCCTCCTCGGACGGCTCTTCCGGAAAGCGGCCGACGAGAAGCCCGGGAAAGCGGGACCGGCCCTTGTCTTCACCGGAGATTCCGTAGAGGACTCCGTCCAGGTGCAGAAACTCGGCATCCGCCAAGCCCGGCTCGAAGCTGGAAACCAGGGTGTAGGTGTCTCCCGAAGGATCGTATTCGTAGACGGTTCCCTGAAACGTATGGGCGTAGCCGCCGGAGAGGTAGATCAGTTCGCCCACCGGTTCGGCCCACCAGGCCCGGGCGGCCAGCGGAGCCGGACCCAGCGGGGTCCATTGCCCCGTTTCGGTATCGAACCGGTAGGCGTCGTCCAGATTCTGCAGCCACCGGCCCGGCTCCTTGGTGGAGCCTCCGAAGATGTACACCGAGCTCCCCAGAACGGCTGCCGCCTGAATCATCCGGGGCGGCCCCGGAATCGGCGCCAGCCTCTGCCAGCCGCCGGTCGTAACGTCCAGGGACCAGACCTCATCGGAACAACGGTCCAGATCGTTCATGCTGAGGCTTCCCGCCACCAGGTAGATGGTGGATCCGACGGCCACCACCGAAGCCAGGTAACGGGGTGCCGGGTTTTCGCCCACTACGGACCAGCCTGCTTCGGTCAGCTTGAAGACCTTGCGTTGAGGCTGAGGACCGTTGCCTCCGCCCAAAAGATAGAGTTCCTCCTCGATCCGGACCATTCCCCCATAGCCCAGACGTTCAGGCAGAGACGGCCGCTGCGACCAGGTTTCGGTCTTGGGGTCGTAGAAGTCGACTCGATCCGTCCAGAGTTTTTCGCCGTCCCGCCAGTACGCTCCCCCAACGACGAGAATTCCCTCCCGGTAGACGGCGGCGCTGTAACCGCCTCTCGGAAGCGCCAGGTCCGGCCCCCTGGACCAAGTCAGCGAGGTCTCCGCCAGGGCGGTTGCCGACACAAGAATCAGCAGCGAAACCGCTTGTGCGATCGACCGTAACATCAATATCTAGACTGCATTTCCGGTCTTGAACTTGCAAGTTGCGGCTCCGTCCCGGCCGCGGCGCCGGAGCGCTCAATCCACGCCCGGACCCGCCAGGTGGCGGCCGGCGTCGACCCGGATGGTCTCGCCCGTGATGGTCTCGCTTTTGAGGAGGGTGACGATCATCTCGGCGATCTCACCGGCGGCGGATTCGCGGCGGAGGGGCGTCCGGGCGATCACGGATCTCTCCCAGTCCTCGCTGCTGATTTCCGGTGGACGCATGGTGGGTCCGGGAGCGATGGCGTTGACCAGAATGCCGTGGGGGGCCAATTCGACGGCGAAGGCGCGGGTCATGAAGTCGATAGACGCCTTGGAGGTGAGGTAGGGAAGGTAGTTCCGATAGGGAGTTCCGCCGGCGGCCCAGTCGCTGAAGAAGATCAGGTGGCCCCGGGTCGGTCCCGGGTTGCGCCGCATGCTGCGGGAGGCGTGAACCGCCAGGAGATAGTTGGCCCGGGCCGCCGGCTCCGCGGCTTCCCAAGCGGAAGCATCCAACGAATCCAAGGGAGCCCGCGGAAATCCCGACGCCAGGTTGACGAGAAAGGAGAGGTCCCCGAGTTCCTCGCGGACCGTTTGCGTGAGCCGGACCACATCCTCGGGCCGGCTCACGTCGGCCTGGACCAGGCAGGTCCGGGTCATCGGCGCCAACTCCGCCTGGAGTTGCTGGGCCGCACGCTTGGAACCCCGGTAACTGAGCGCCAGCCGGACGCCCGCTTGCGCCAGACGCCGGGCCACCACGGAGCCCACCCGCTTCGTCCCCACCATCAGGGCGGTCCTGTTCTTCAGGTTCAACATGGGTTCGCCCTCCGTCGACGGGCGACGTTCAGAGTCCTGAATCGATTCGGTCCGCGAGTATAGCAAGTCTGGAGCGGCGACTTTCTTGTCGCCGATTAGGGGGGCAGGGGGGACGGAGTCCCCACTGTACACTTTCCGGCTACCGAATCGAACAGCAACGCGGAAGAGCAGGCGACAAGAAAGTCGCCTGTCCCAATCGGCGGCAAGAAAGCCGCCGCTCCCAATGGGCGACAAGAAAGTCGCCCCTCCCAGACACCCCAAATCGGTTATGATGCCGGGACTTGGAGGAGGTCATGACCACCACGATCACCCGCCGAAACGGCTGGGTCCGAATCTTCGCAGTGGCTCTGTTTCTGACGCTGGGGAACTCGGGCTTTTCCCAATCCCAGGACCCCTTTCCCATGGAGCTGGGCCACGGCCTGATGGCGGGCTCCGTGGACGACACTTCGGCGATTCTCCAGTCTCGTCTCACCTCGGCCGAGCGCCTCGTCGACCCGCGTTGGTCGGGCGTCCTGGGGATCGAGGGAGTCTCCCGGTTCGAGGTGGCGACCGCCGCCGACTTCAAGAATCCGATCCGGACCGCGTGGCTCGCCGCCCTCCCGGAGAACGACTACATCGTGAAGATCAAGGTGGACGGGCTGCGGCCGGAGACCCGCTACCACTACCGCCTGGTCTACGGACCGGACAAATCACGGTTCAAGAAATCCCCATCGGCCTCTTTCACCACGTTGGGCGGACCCACGGGACAGGTCTCCTACAGCTTCGCCCTCGCCGCCTGCATGAACTACACCTATTTCCATTACACGGGGCACGGTGGCCATCCCCCCTACGGCGGACCGGACAAGGAACTGGGCTACCCGGTACTGGCTTCCATCCTGGCCTTGGAGCCCGACTTCTTCGTGGGTTTGGGTGACAACGTCTACTACGACGTCCCGGGAGCGGACCAGGACATGAGAGGACGGGCGGAGACGCAGCACCAGTTGCGGATGAAATACCACGAGCAGTTCTCGCAGCAGAGGTTCCCGGAGCTGTTTGCCCAAGTGGCCACCTACTGGCTGAAGGACGATCACGACTACCGGTTCAACGACTCCGACCCGGTCAATCCGGTCCGCATCCATATCTATGACGAGTCGAATGCCGGAACCTATCCCAAGGAGAACCTCTTCCCGAGACACTCCGGTTCCGGCCACGCTCCTTCCCATGAACTGGGGGTTCGGATGTTCCGGGAGCAGCTTCCCGTCGTCGATCCACGGGCGTCCGATACGGTGACCTACTCCACGCGACGAGTGAACCGGGACCTGCAGATCTGGATCGTGGAGGGACGCGACTACCGCAGCCCCAACGACTTTCCCGACGGTCCCCGGAAGACGATCTGGGGGAAAGAGCAGAAGGAGTGGCTCCAACGGACCCTGCTGGAGAGCGACGCCACCTTCAAGGTTCTATTCTCCGCGACCCCCATGGTGGGACCCGACTACGCCGCCAAACGCGACAACCACGTCAACCCGGGAGGATTTCAGACCGAAGGCGACGAGTTTTTCCGCTGGCTGACGGCCGAACGTTTCTCACCGGACCGCTTCATGATCGTCTGCGGAGATCGGCATTGGCAGTATCATGCCGTCCACCCCTCCGGCTTCCAGGAGTTCTCCGTCGGTGCTATCGACGATTCCAACGCGATTCTGGGCTTCTTTCCCGGAGATCCCAAATCGTCCGACCCCGAAGGAAAAATCAAACATCCCTATCACTTCGAGGAACCCACCGGCGGTTTCCTGATCATGAAGATCGGCCAGACCGGCGAGAGGCGGGCCCGCATGGATTTCACCTTCTACGACGAAAAGGGCAAGGTGCTTTACACCCATGCCAAGGAGGCCGCGCCCGAATAAATGATCAGTCTCCAAGAACTTAGAGCAACGATCGGCCGCCGGGCCCGGATTCCCGCACTGCTTCTGTTTCTGACCCTGGGAAACCTGGGCTTTTCCCAGTCCGGGGATCCCTTTCCCATGGAGTTGGGTCACGGTCTGATGGTGGGCGCCGTGGATGACGCGTCGGCCATCCTCCAGTCCCGTCTCACCTCGACGAAACGTCTCGTCGATCGCCGCTGGTCGGGAGTCCTGGGCATCGAGGGAATCGTCCGCTTCGAGGTGGCGGCCGGGGCCGATTTCCAGAACTCGATCCGGACGGAATGGCTCGCCGCCCTCCCTGAGAACGACTACATCGTGAAGGTCAGGGTGGAAGGGCTGCGGCCGGAGACCCGCTACCAATATCGCTTGGTCTACGGGCCGGACAAGTCGCGGCTCAAGCAATCGGCGGCGGCGACTTTCACCACTCTGGGCGGGGAAACCGGGCAGGTGTCCTACAGCTTCGCTCTCGCCACCTGCATGCACTACAGCAAATTCCACTACACCGGCAGCGGTTCCCAACCGCCCTACAGCGGACCGGACAAGTCGCTGGGCTACCCGGCGTTGGCGACCATCCTGGCCTTGGAGCCCGATTTCTTCGTGGGGCTGGGAGACAACGTCTACTACGACGGCCCCGGAAGCGGTCACCAGATGAGAGGACGGGCGGAGACCCAGCACCAATTGCGGATGAAGCACCAGGAGCAGTACTCGCAGCAAAGGTTCCTGGATCTGTTCGCCCGAGTGGCCACCTACTGGTTGAAAGACGACCACGACTACCGGTTCAACGACTCCGATCCCGTCAATCCGGTCCGGGTCTATGCCCAAGACAGGATCGGGGCCTACCCCAAGGAGAACCTCTACCCGAAGCACTCCGGTTCCGGCCACGCTCCTTCCCACGAACTGGGGGTCCGGATGTTCCGGGAACAGTACCCCATCGTCGATCCACGGGCGTCCGATACGGTGACCTACTCCACGCGAAGAGTGAACCGGGACCTGCAGATCTGGATCGTGGAGGGACGAGACTATCGCAGCCCCAACGACTTTCCCGACGGTCCCCGGAAGACGATCTGGGGGAAAGAGCAGAAGGAATGGCTCCAACGGACCCTGCTGGAGAGCGACGCCACCTTCAAGGTCCTTCTCTCCGCCACAGCCATGGTGGGACCCGGCAGTGGCTCCAAGCGGGACAACCACATCAACCCAGGTGGATTCCGATATGAAGGCAACGAGTTCTTCCGCTGGTTGACGGACAACCAGTTCTCTCCCCAACGCTTCGTCATCATCTGCGGGGATCGCCACTGGCAGTATCATGCGGTCCACCCCTCCGGCTTCCAGGAATTCTCCGTCGGCTCGATGATCGACGCCAACGCGATTCCAGGGTACTTTCCGGGCGACCCCAAATCCTCGGATCCCGAGGGAAAAGTGAAACAGCCCTACCACTACGAGGAACCCACCGGTGGTTTCCTGCTCATGAAGATCGGCCGGACCGGCGAGGGGCGGGCTCGCATGAATTTCAGCTTCTACGACGAAAAGGGCAAGTTGCTGTACACCCATGCCAAGGAGGCCGCAATCGAATAGCGGTCCATGACCGTGCGCCCGCCGCGGGGCATGCGGACGATGCGGCATCGGAGTTTCACCGAAGGCTGGTAAACTGGCGTCCGGTGGCGGGCTCCGGTGCCCGCCCCACCAATCGTTTGATCGAAGCTTGTAGACTCCAATCCAAAGACTCACAGATGATCAGCCCTCAGCAACTTCGAGCAAGGATCGACCGTCTTCCCCGGGTCCAACTGGCCCATCTGCCCACACCCCTGGAAGAGCTTCCCCGTCTGAGTGCAGCGCTGGGCGGTCCCCGGATCTTCATCAAGCGGGACGACTGCACCGGGCTGGCCTTCGGCGGCAACAAGGCCCGGCACAACGAGTTCATCCTGGGGAGGGCCCTGGAGGAAGGCGCCGACACCCTGGTCTGGGGAGCCGGAATCCAGTCCAACAACTGCCGCCAGACCGCCGCCGCCGCGGCCAAGCTGGGACTGGAATGCCACTTGGTCCTGACCACGGACCACGCCGAGATTGAGTTCCAGGGAAACTACCTCCTGGACCACCTGGTCGGGGCCCGGATCGAGCTCAACTCGGAACCCATGGGGCCACCCCTCTGGAACAAGATCAAGGAGAAGGCGGACAGCCTGAGGAGCGAAGGAAGAAGGGTCTTCACCATCGCCGACCCGGCCTCTCGGGCCGCCGCGGCCGTGAGCTACACCTTGGCCTTGCTGGAGCTCCGGGAACAATTGGACCAGCAGGCAGTCCGGGCCGACGCCGTCTACTTCTCCTCCGGCGGCTCCACCGGCGCGGGGATGTTCCTGGGCCGGAAGCTGCTGGGATGGGAGGCGATTCTGGAGGCGATCATGCCCATCGAGTGGCCATTCGACACCGCTTCCTACATGGTCAGGCTGGCCACCGACGCCGCTGCGCTTCTGGAGCTCGAACCGGCCGTGACTCTCGAGGACGTTCAGGCGAGCCCCGACTACATCGGGGCCGGATATGGCATCGCCACCCCCGAAAGCCTGGAAGCCATCTCCCTGTTGGCTCGACGGGAGGGGATCCTTCTGGATCCCGTCTATACGGGCAAGGCCATGGGGGCTCTCCTGGCGGACGTCCGTCGGGGCCGCTGGCAAAAGGGCCACGACCTCGTCTTCGTGCACACCGGCGGAACGCCGGCGCTTTTCTATCACCACCGGGACTTGGCACCCAGGTTCGACTCTGCGGGAAAGGAAGGTTGAGCGTGTCGCTTCAGGACCGGATCGACTTTGACAAGCAGGGAGGGCTCGTCCCCGTCATCGCTCAGGATGACGAGACGGGCGACGTCCTGATGATGGCGTACATGAATCCGGAGGCGCTGGCGGAGTCGCTCCGCACCGGCCGGGTCTGCTACTACTCCCGGAGCCGCGACCGTCTCTGGCGCAAGGGAGAGGAGAGCGGCCACGTGCAACGGATCCGATCCGTTCACGTGGACTGCGACGCCGACACTCTTCTGTTCCGGATCACTCAGGTCGGTGGCGCCGCCTGCCACAAGGGCTACAGGAGTTGCTTTTTTCGGAAAGTGGAAGACGGGAGACTGGCCGTCTCGGCGGAGCCGGTATTCGATCCATCCAAGGTCTACGGGAGCGGGAAATCCAAATGAGCGAACGAATTCTGACGTTGGGAATCCCCGCGGGCAGTCTCCAGAAGGCGACGGCCCAACTCTTTGCCAAGGCCGGCTACCAGATCCGGTTCCGCTCCCGGTCCTACTATCCGTCCATCGACGATGCGGAGATCGAGTGTATTCTGATCCGGGCCCAGGAAATGGCCCGTTACGTGCAGGACGGGGTCATGGACGCCGGTCTGACCGGACATGACTGGATCGTGGAGAACGGGGCCCAGGTGGTCGAAGTCGCCGAGCTGGTCTTCTCCAAGGTGAGCCGGAAGCCGGTGCGTTGGGTCCTGGCCGTGCCCGAGGATTCTCCCATTCGCAAACCGGCCGACCTGGCCGGCAAGCACATCGCCACCGAGGGAGTCAACTTGACCCGGGACTACCTGAAACGCCACCACGTGGAAGCACACGTGGAATTCTCCTGGGGCGCCACCGAGGTGAAGCCGCCGCGGTTGGCCGACGCCATCGTGGAGGTGACGGAGACCGGTTCTTCCCTGCGCGCCAACAACCTCAGAGTCGTCGATACGATCCTGGTGAGCACACCCCGGCTCATCGCCAACCAGGCCGCCTGGGACGATCCCTGGAAGCGGCAGAAGATCGAGAACATCGCGCTGATGCTTCGAGGGGCCATGGCCGCCGAGGGCAAGGTGGGAATGATGATGAACGTTCCCCTGGATTGTCTCGATGCGGTCCTGAATATCCTGCCGGCGCTCCAGAAACCCACCCTCTCGTCTCTGTCCGATGATGGTTGGACCGCCGTCAATACCATCATCGACGAAGCGGAGGTACGGGACATCGTTCCCCGGGTTCGGGCGGCAGGGGCGGTGGGCATCGTGGAATACCCTCTCAACAAGATCATCGACTGATGGGAAACACCGGCTCGAAGCCAACGGCCATGGTCACCGGCGGCGGAGTGGGCCTGGGCAGGAAGATCAGCCTCGCCCTGTCGGGCCACGGCTACCGGGTGGCGGTCACCGACATCGAAGGCGTCCGGGAAACCACCCGCGACATCGAAGGCCGGGGACAAGAGGCCCTGGCCATCGACCTGGATCTGACCCGGCCCCGAGAGATCGAGCAGGCGGTGGAGGCGATCCTGGAGCGGTGGGGCCACATCGACGTCCTGGTGAACAACGCGGGAATCGCGGGCCCCACGGCGCCCATTTCTGAAGTCAGCCTGGAAGAGTGGGAGCACGTGTTCGCGGTCAACCTGACCGGTTCCTTCCTCTGCGACAAGGCCGTCTATCCCCATATGCTGGCCCGCCGGTCCGGGTCCATCGTGCACATCTCCTCCATGGCGGGCCGCATCGGCTTTCCACTGAGGGCGCCCTACGCCGCCTCCAAGTGGGCCGTCCTGGGGCTGAGCCGGACGCTGGCGGCCGAGTTGGGACCCTATAACGTCCGGTCCAACGCCATCTGTCCCGGCCCCGTCGAAGGGGACAGAATCGAGCGGGTCCTTCGGGACCGGCAGTTGGCCACGGGCCTGTCCGACGCCGAGCTGAGGGCGGAGTTCACCGAAAACATCGCCCTGCGGCGTATGATCCCACCTGAGGATATCGCCGACATGGTCCTGTTCCTGGCGTCGGACGCCTCCCGGAGCATCACCGGCCAAGCCATTCACGTCTGCGGTGGTCTGAATCTGTGAAGGAGCACACATGAACAGGGAAAGAGGACTCCGGATTCTCAAAGAGATGCTGGGAGAAGACCGGGCCGCCCAGGTGCAACGAGCCTGGCAGGAGATCTCGCCCGATTTCGAAGCCTACGTCATCGGCTTCCTGTCGGGAGAAGTCTGGGCCCGGCCCGGTCTCGACCGGCGGACCAAGAGCCTCTGCACCATCGCGGCCCTGGCGGCCCTGGGGCGGCAGCGCGGCCTGGAGCTGAACATCCGCATGGCCCACCGCAACGGCGCCACCCGGAAGGAGATCGTGGAGACGCTGCTTCACATCGCCCCCTACGCCGGATTTCCGGCGGCCTGGGAAGGAATCGCCGCCGTCCACGAGATCTTCGGGTCCGGCGACGAGGATGAAAACGAATCCTCCGGTTTGTGACTCTGGCGGGACCCCAAAACAGCTCTCCGGAAGGTGGCTGCCCCGACGCCCGCTGAACCCCTTCGCATCCCGTACAATCCATATAGACGAGGGTCGGTAGCAGACTCGCTCGATCTATGCGGCTTGGGCCCCGGGGTAGACTTCAAGTCGTTTCGAACAACTCAAGCCGGCGGAGGAACAGTTGGCATGATCAGACGCCTTCTCGCAACTGGACTCCTGAGCACGATTCCGCTCAGTGGCCAGAGCATCGATGACACCGTCATTCCCGGAAAGTCCGATATCTTTATCAGCCTGCAGCAGAGCTTGAACACCAAGTCGGCTCGCTCCGGAGACAAGTTTTCCAGCCAGGTCGAGGTCCCCGTCACCGCTCAGGACCGGATCGTCATTCCGGTGGGCAGCTACATCATCGGCTACGTGGACAAGAGCAAGCGGGCGGGCCGGATCAAGGGCAAGGCGGAGCTGACCCTGAAGTTCGACACCGTGATCCTCCCCGACGGGACGACACGTTACATGAGAGCCGGGGTCCAGTCCTCGGAAGGCTACGCCACGGATCTGGACGGCGAAGAGGGAACGATCCAGGCCCGGGGGGGCGCGAATGGCGAGGTCCTGGCGGGCGCTGCCGGTGGAGCCGTGACCGGGACCATCATCGGAGTCACCGCCGGCGCCATGCGGGGTAGCGTGGGCCGCGGCGCCGCGGCGGGCGCCGCCATCGGGGCCGCCGTCGGCGGGCTCATGGCGCTCTTCAAGCGGGGGGAGGACGTGGTCCTGCCCCGGGGCTCCACCCTGACCATCCAGCTTCAGGACGATGTTCGCTTCGAAAAGCCGGTGCCCCGTCTTCCCAGGCGGCCTCTCGGCGGCGGGTGATCCGGCCGCTGAACTCGTCGCCTCGACGCGGCTACTCCAGCTTCGCTGAAACCAGCCGGTACGACTTCATTCTCGAGTTGCCGATACCGGCGAAATAGGACGAGGCGACGAGCACGATCTCCCGGGCCAGCTCACGGCGTTCCAACCCGGGAAGATTCCCCACCAACCGGTAGAGGTCCGAAGGTTCGGGATTTTCCAGGACCAGGCGGGCGACCTCCGTGCCTTCCGCCATTACCGTCAGCCGAAACGGAAAGAGCTCAGGCAGCGGCGGAATCCGGACCTCCAGCACCAGTCGGCGCTCGCGTCCCCCCTCCAGCCGGCCCATGAGGAAACCGCTTCGGATGGACGCCCAGGGGTAACCCTGAAGAGCCTTCTCTCCCCCTTGCTCCGGAAAGATGCCCCCCAGGAAGGCCTGGGTCTCCTCGCGAGTCAACCGGCGGAAGTCAAGACTGGTCCGCAGGTGATCGGCAACGAATTCCTCCCGGTCCCGTTTCAGACGGTCCGGGTCGGGTTCGGGATTGAGGTCCAGCGTGAGCTCTTCCGGAAGGCGGGGGAGAGCCGAGTCGGGAACCGGAATCCATCCGAGCCGATTCAGGGCATGAATATAGAGGGTGGCCAAGTAGCTGTTCCCCAGCCGGTTGGGGTGCGCGTCATGCGGAAGCTGCGTCTCGAATGAAGGCAGGAACGAGGTCAACAGAAAGGGGGCCTGGAGCTTTGACTGGTGAAAATGCCAGGTGTAGAGCTCGCTGAAGAATTGGCCGGAGAAAGGGTAGTCCAAGACCGAGAGCAGAATCTTGCCGCCCCTCCCCTGCTGAAGCTCCACCAGGCGGCCCAGGGCCGAAAACGCGCGATCCCACTCCTGCCGGCTCTGGGGAGAGAGGCTCCAGGCCAGGGCGCTGAAATTCCGCTCGCCGAAATACCGCGCCGCCTGATTCGAAAACAGTCCGGAGCCCCATTGCCTTGCCTCCGGACTGAACTCGTAGGTGGCCATGCCGAGGCCGTTGACGCCGGCCAGGGGCGTGATGTCGTTGGAGACGCTCAAATGGAGGACGACGTCCGGATCGTAGGCGGAGATCCGGCTGGAGAGATAGGTCGCTTCCTGGGACAAGGTCCAGCTGTCCAGGCCCAGGGCGTAGGTCTCGATGACCTTGCCTCCGGCCCGGAGGTCGTGGCGGCGATAGAACTCCCCGATCTGATCGCAGAACCGGTCCTCCTCCGGTCCGCCGGTCCCGAACACGTAGGAGTCGCCGAGACAAACGATCCGAAAAACCCCTTGCGCCTTGGCCCGATAATCGGAGGAGCTCCGCATCCCGGCGTTATTGATCCTGATCTCGGCGCCCCGGTATCGGGTCACGACTCCTCTCTTCCCCAAGCGTCCCACCGCTGGTTCGGGCACGGCGTCGTAGAACTGGCCGGACCTGGCGGCCAGAGACTCGTAGAGTTCCAACCGCCGGGCGTCGGAGAGGTTGTCGAGCAGGTAGTGAAGCAGGGCCGGCCGCAGGAACTTCAGCGCCAGGGGTGTGGCCAGCGCCAGACAGAGGACCGAGACCCCCAGGGCCAGAAGAATCCGGAGGGCGTAGTACCGGAACTTCTTCCCGAAAGGGGAAACGGCTTCACCTGAAGGCTTGGGAGACGGATCCATTCAAACCGATCCTGAAGACTCCCTCAGGGGAGACATGGGGTTGCGAGTCCCGCAGTTGGGACACTTGTAAAAGGTACGGAAGAGGACGCGGAAGGGTTTGAGCGTGGCCTCCACATGCCCGTCTCCACAGGCAAAGCAGACATTGGCGTCGCCGGCTTCCATTCGCAGGCGGGCCAGATCGGTCACCGGCCTCGAGGAGTTGTCTTCCCGCCGGACCACCAGCCCCCAGCCGTACTGGCTCAAACGGGTCCGCAATAGACGATCCAATACCCGAACCGCATAGTTCATCCAGCAGAGCAGAGTTCTCAGGATTCGGGAAGGGATCCGCGCCAGCAGCTGGGCCCGCGGGGGATAGTACTGGACTTTCCCGGGATCGGGAGGATTCAGATAGACGAACCCAGTGTAGAGCTTCTTGCAGGAGCGGGTCCGCAGGCGGGTGCCGGTCTCGATCGCCTCCACCAGGCTGGCGAGAGAAAAGAGGTTGACATGACCGCCTCCGAGAAAGAGATAGCGATACAGCCGATCGTCCAGACAACCACTGTCGGGAACCGCAACCCAGAGGGAGCCCCCCGGCCGGAGCACCCGATCGATTTCCCGAATGGCCTGCCGGCAGTCCGGAAAATGCTCCAGCGTATGGTTGCAGACCACCACGTCAACGGTCTCCTCTCCCAGGGGAATCGCACCCGAATCTCCCAGCACCCGGGCCCAAGCGCCTTGCGCGGCGTCGGGAAAATCCACGTCCAGAGCCAAGACCCGAGCCTCGGTCCCGGCATAGGAAAAACTCCCCGGTCCCGCTCCCAGATCCAATACGACGGCGACCGGTGACAGAGGACGAACGAGATGATCCATGGGACTTGCCAGGCCGGCCCAGACCAAGCAACTCTAAGCCCCGGGCCGACCGGAAAAACATAACACGGCGGGGGAAGAGTGAGGAGCGGCGACTTTCTTGTCGCCGACTAGCAGCCCGTGGCAAAAGTCATCACGGCATTCGACCGTCCCTGCATCCCGGCGGACGGCGTTGCGATTCGGGCACATACTCCCGGTATGCACCCGAATCGCGCCTTGTCCGGCGGGCGCAGGAACGGTCTCGGTGCTCGCGGGACTTTCACCACGGACTGCTAGGGCAGGGGGGACGGAGTCCCCACTTTACGCTTTCCCGGCGCTACACTTTCCCGCCGCCGAATCGCATGGCGGCACGGAAGAGCAGGCGACAAGAAAGTCGCCTGTACCCTTCTCAAGTAGTCTTTAAGGAACTTTGCCCCCTCCTGTCACCACTCTTCTTGCACTCGTTCAGGTCCTTCTGCTGGAATGTCAGCGCCATGGGGAACCTCCCATGGAGGCCCGACGGGGACCGCCTCAGATGAATGACCCAGATCGAAGCCAACCAGCCGCCGGGATCCGAATCCGGTTCATCCACCTGCTGGTGCTGTCGGCGTTCACTACGGCGCAGCCCCTCTACGATCTCCTGACCCGGCATCCCGAATTCCTGCCGGCCCACCAGAGCGAGCGGGTGGACATTTTCCTGCTGACTCTGATGCTGTCCCTCCTGTTGCCGGGAGCGGCGGCGTTGGTGGTCCGGGGTCTGTCCGGAGTCCATCCGCAGTTGGGCGCCGGGAGCTACCTGGCCCTTCTGGGTCTCCTGACCGCCGGACTCGTCCTCCAGGGGGTCAAGAAACTACCGGCGCCCGAGGCGGCGGCGCTGATCCTTTCCCTGCTCTCCGGAGCGGGCTTCGTGCTCGCGTATTGCCGATTTTCGGTGATCAGGACCTATCTGTCCTATCTGATCCCGGCCGTCGTCCTGTTTCCCCTCCTCTTCCTCCTGGATTCGGAGATCCGGAAGCTGATCCTTCCCGAACCGGATTCCGAAGTGGGGATCGAGTCCGGCGCCAAGGCGTCCGTGGTGATGGTGATCTTCGACGAGTTTCCGCTCATCTCCCTCCTCAATGGGCGCCGGGAGATCGACTCGAATCTCTTTCCCAACTTGGCAGAGCTGGCGGAACACTCCTATTGGTTCCGGAACGCTACCACCAACAACGAGAGCACCCTGTTGTCGATTCCCGTGATCTTGTCGGGAACCCTGCCCCGGCAGCGTCCATTTCCCCTGCCACTGCTTCGCGAATACCCCAGGAACCTGTTCTCCCTCCTCTCCGGTTCCCACGAATTGCGGATTCGGGAAAACGTGACCGGGTTGAATCCTCGAAGAACGCCCGCACCCTTCGGGCCCCGCTTCCGGCTGCTGGTGGAGGATCTTTCGGTCGCCTATCTCCACCTCCTGCTGCCGTCCTCCTGGGCCTCGCGCTGGCTTCCTCCGGTGACCCAGACCTGGAACCAGTTCCTGAACCCGGGCGCCCCCGGTCCGATCCGCCGCGGCTGGAAGGACTTCCGCGTCGACTGGTCGAGACGAGCCGACCGCTTTCGGAACTTCGTCGATTCCATTCGGAGGGACGGACCGCCGGCCCTCTATTTCCTGCACTCCATGCTTCCCCATGCCAGCTGGATATACCTTCCTTCTGGGAAGTTGTACACGCTCTCGGAGCGGCCGGGGGTGGCCGGCGTGGTGGGGCCCAACAACCAGGGTCTGGACGTGAATCAATGGCTGGATGATCCGTGGCTGGTGATCCAGTCCTACCAGCGCCACCTCCTGCAGGTGATGTTCCTGGATCGTCTGATCGGAAAACTGGTCCAGCGGCTCCGTGAGCAGAACCTCTATGACTCGACGCTCCTGGTCCTCACCGCCGACCACGGAGCCAGCTTTCGTCCCGGCGAGTCGCGCCGCCTGTTGACCGGCACCAACTACATGGACATCATTTCCGTCCCGCTGATCGTCAAGGCGCCGGGGCAGAAGGAGGGAGTCCTCAGCGACCGAAACGTGGAGAGCATGGACATCCTTCCGACCCTGGTGGAGATGCTGGGCATCGACACGGACTGGCCGCTGGATGGCCGGTCTGCCCTGGCCGCCGAGGCGCCGGAACGGCCCCAGAAGATCGTCTACAACGATGACGGCGAGAAGTTCTCGTTCGACGCCCGCCTGGAGGCACGCTGGAAGAGCCTGGACCGGAAGCTGGACCTCTTCGGCGCCGCGAACGGTGAACTCTCGGAGCAGGATCTCTATCGGATCGGACCCTACGCCGAACTGGTGGGGGAGCGAACGGACGCGTTGGTCCAAGGGAAATCGGACCTGACGGTGGAGATCGACGGGAGCCACCTGTTCCGGCAGGTCGAACTCGACTCCTCCTTCCTGTTGTCACGGATCTCGGGCCGGGTCGTCGGCAGCGGTAACTCGCGCATCGGCCGGACCTTGGCCATCGGCGTCAACGGCACCGTCGGCGCCGTGACCCAAACCTCCCAACTGGACGGAGAAACCGTCTTTTCCGCCGTCGTCCCGGAGACGGCCTTTCGGGACGGAAGCAACCAGATCCGAATCTACGAAACCCGCAGGACCGGATCCGGCCTCGCACTCTTGCCCGTGGAAGTCCCCGAACCCGCTTCCTACCGATTGGATACCGGTCGGGAGGAACCCGTTCTGGTGACGCCGGAAGAGAGGGAAATCCCGATCGGCGACCGCGGAGTCACCGGATGGGTCGTCTCTCGTCTGAGTCCGGACCGGAGCCGGATCTTCATCGGCGGCTGGGGCGCCGACGTGGAGAACCTCGTCCTGCCTCGGGCCATCGTGTTGTTTCGTGACGGAGAATTCCTATACGCGGGGAGCACCGGCCGATACCGGAGCGACGTCGTCAAGACGTACGGCAGCTCGGAGATCGACAACAGCGGCTACCTGTACGAATTCTCCCTCCTCGATTTCGCCGATCCCGGAGACTCGCAAATCCGGGTCTTTATCGTCTCCCAGGACGGGAGGACATCCGAGTCCAACTATCCCAAGCCCGGAGACACCATGAACTGGCACTTCCGGCGTTGAGGCGGGGTCTAGGGGGAACTGCAGTCTCCCCTCGACCTCCCTGGTCACTACAAAAGCAGATCCCTCACCAGCGGCGCTCGACGCTTGCTGACGATGAATTCGAGACCATTGGTCAGCGTCAAAAGCCACCGGCGGCTGCTCAGAGCACTCAGCTTGAGGATCCGATTCGTGTTCACCAGCACGCCCCGATGAACGCGTTCAAACTGGGTGCCTCGAAGGCGCTCCGCCAGACGGCCGAGACTGTGCACGGCCCGGTACTTCCCGCGTGCGGTGAGAACCCAGACGATCTCTCCATCAGCCTGGAGCGCGTACACGTCGTCCAGGTCCAGAAGGTAGTAGTCCTCCGCATGGCGAGCCACCAGCCTGGTGACAGGCCGGGCTTCGCGCCGGTCCAACTCGCTCAAGGTTCGCTCCACTCGAAGGGCACACTCCAGGGGCCTGCGCCGGGCTCGGCGGGCCCGGTCCAGGGCCGTTCGGAGGCGGCCCTCACTGACCGGCTTGAGCAGGTAGTCCACGGCTCCGACCTTGAAGGCGTCGAGGGCATGCTCGGAATACGCGGTCACGAACACGATGGTCGGCAGGGGACCCCTGAGCCGTCGGATCACCTCGAATCCGTCCATGACCGGCATCTGGATGTCCAGGAGCACCAGATCCGGCTTCAGATGGCGGATTTGCCGCAACGCCGTCTCCCCGCTGTCCGCTTCGCCCACGACCTGGACGTTTTCCATGGGGGACAGCCCTTCCAACAGCACTCGGCGGGCCAGCGGCTCATCGTCCACGACCACTACACGCAATTCTTTCCAGGGCACGTCACGAGGCCTCTCCAACGCCGCTCCGGCGGCATCGATCCCGAATTCTATCAGTTGTTCCCGCAGTTCCGGACCCCTATTCCTGGCCGGAGCGTGCAAGGAGATTGATTTCTGGCGTTCATAGTAGACTGAACTCAACCGATGCAAGAGAATCTCCCATTCGTCATCAATGCGCTGGGGCACGCTGCGGGGCTCATCATCTTCGGCGCATTCCTGTACTTGCTGTGGTTGGGACGGCGACGGGATCCGGGAGGAGATTTCGTGGTGCCGGCCATGGCGGCCATTTTGGCCCTTCTCTGGAATGCCTTGTCCTTGGCCGTCCTGGCTACCGTCGAACTCGCAGGTGGGTACACTCGAGTCGCCGTGGCCTTGAGTTTTGCGGTCCTGAGTCTGCTCCCGGGCGTCCTGCTCCATCTCTCGTTGGGTTCGGGTCAACGCTGGATTCGCATCTGCGGTTATCTGCTGGCTTTGATCGCCGTAGCCACCCACCTTGCGGAACTATTCGGAGGCGGCGAGGCCTCGCACCGGTTCGCACTGCTTCTGATCACATTCGGCTTCGGTGCGTTGGCGCTTCTCGCAGCATCGACCCTGGCTCGAGAGAAGCGCCGCCTCAAGGGCGCCAGCCTGCGTGCGCTCGCAGCCATGGCGCTTTTTTTCTTCGCAGTCTCCTTCATTCACTTCGGTTCGAGCCACGGGTCCGATGCCTGGGCGCATGAGGTTCTCTTGCACCATGCCGGAATCCCGCTGGCTCTCGTGATTCTCCTGCAAGGCCACCGAATGCTGCTGATGGACGTGTTCGTGCGGTTTCTCGGCAATGCCCTGACGGCGGCCGTAGCGGCGATTCTGCTGCTGGGATTCGCCGGATTTCTGGGCTTGCTCGAGCCGACTTCAGACGTTCCCTTCTCCCAGTCGATCTGGATCGTCGCGGGAGGCTTGGTCCTGGTGGCCTTTCCGGCGATCCGGAAGCGGGTCCAGAATCGGCTGCAGGCCACCATATTCCGGCGCGGCGATCCGGAAAGTGCACTCGAGGAGATCCGAGCTTGTCTTGAGGACAACGAAGGCGACGAAGAATCTCTGGAGCGCGCAGGCGAGATGATGGCCCGTTTCGCCAACGCGGAACGCTGGCAGGTCGTGGAAGTTGGGACCGAAATCGGGAAGAAGTTGATTCGGACCCGGATTCTGCCGGATCGGGAAACGGACGGCAGGTCTCGACGCCATCGCTGGGCGGAGGTGGAAGTGCCGATTCGAACGAGCGGCAAGGAGACCTGCCGTCTGCTGCTGGGGCGGCGGCAGGGGGGGCACCGATATCTGAGCCAGGACCTCGAAGACCTGGACCGGTTGTCGACGGAACTCTCCGATCTGGTGGAGCGGAGGCGCCGGACCGAGCTCAACCGGCTGGTGGCCGAGGCGGAGCTGGATGCCCTCCGGGCCCAGATCAACCCCCACTTTCTGTTCAACTCCCTGAACGCGCTGTACGCCACCATCCCTCGATCGGCCGTAGACGCCCGCGAGACTCTGGTCAATCTGGCGGAGATCTTTCGTTACTCGTTGCAGGGCCAGCGCCAGTACGTCTCCCTGGACCAGGAGATGCGAATTATCCAGGCCTACCTCCAGATCGAGCGGCTGCGTCTGGGAGAGCGACTGCGGACCAGAATCGACATTGCCGAAGACACCTTGCAGATCGCCGTCCCGACCCTCTCCATTCAGCCGCTGGTCGAGAACGCCGTAAAGCACGGCGTGAGTTCCGGGATCGAAGTTGGAACGGTTCGGATCGAGTCTCGAATCGTCGGAGAATCGCTGAGGGTGATCGTCTCCGACGACGGCCCCGGTTTCCCGTCGACAGGCCCGCCGAGCGGCGCCCACGGCCTGGAAAACGTTCGGGGCCGCCTCCGCCTCTGCTACGGCGGAGGCGCCAGTCTGAAGATCGCTTCTCCGCCGACCGGGGCTGAGGTGGAATTGAGGGTACCGGCCACGGCCACCCTGGTTGAGCCGCCGGATCGGGATCCGGACCACAGCCACAGGACGTTGATGTAACGAACCGCGGCAGCGTTGGGTTCGGATCTCAGAGATCGCCCCGCCGGAACTGCTCAGCCAGGTAGTCGCTGGACCGCCAAGGCGATCGCCAGAATGGTCTCGGTGGGATTCTGGCAGGCGGAGCTGGGCCAGCAACCGCCGTCCATGACGAACAGGTTCGAAATCTCGTGGGCCTGGCAGAACTGGTTCAGGACGCTGGTTCGAGGATCGTCCCCCATCCTGGTGGTGCCCATCTCGTGGATGATCCGGCCGGGAGCGCTCAGTGACTTGTCCTCGCTGAGGATCTCGGCTCCCGACTCGTTGCATGAGCTCCTGTAGATTCTGAAAGGCGTCGTCCAGCATGTGGTAGTCGTTGTCGGTCCGCTTGTAATGGAATTTCAGGACCGGGATTCCCCACGCGTCCGCCACTTCCGGGTCGATCTCCACGTAGCTGTCGAAGATCTGGAGCCGCCTCTCCCCGGGCGTAGACCCGGACCACTGCCGGGTGCAGTTCCTTGATCCGTTTCTTGTAGCCGGCGCCGAAGCCGCCGATCAGGTCCGCGTGCCGCGGGAGACGCTACTGCCCCCCTTGACCATGATGGCGTAGCCGCGAATGAACTTGGGATGGCGGCTTCCCAGATTGCTGTACCGGGGAATGTAGGAGCCGTTGGCCTTGCCGTCGTCGTTGCGGATTTTCGATCCCACCAGCTCCGGCAGGACTCCGATCACCTGACCGGCGGTGAAGTGATCGGTCAGGTAGTGTCCCAGAACGCCGCTCTTGTTGGCCATGCCTTGCGGGTGGAAACGGGAGACCGAATTGAGCAGGATGCGGGTCGACTCAGCGTGCCGGCCGCCATCACCACCACCTTGGCGCGAACCTTTCGCTCCACTTTGCTCTTCCGGTCGATATAGGAGACGCCCCGGACCCGGCCCTCCGTGTCCACCACCACCTCCCGGACCACGGCGTCGGTCAGCAGGGTCAGCTTCCCGGTCTTGGCGGCGTCGGGGAGGGTGACGGCGATGCTGGAGAAGAAGGCCCCGATGTCGCATCCGGACCCGCAGCTTCCGCAATAGTGACAGGGTGGCCTTCCTCGGTGATACCGGCTCAACTGGGCGGTTCTGAGAGCCGTCATGCGCCAGCCCTTGCGGGCTGCCGCCTTCCGGATCAGATGTTCGAAGCAGTTGTAGGCGAAGGGAGGCAGGAATCGTCCGTCGGGAATCTGGGGCAAGCCCTCCTTGAACCCCTGGATCCCCACGTAGTCCTCGACCTTGTCGTAGTAGGGCGCCAGATCCCCGTAGGAGAGGGGCCAATCCACTCCGAAACCGTCGATGCTCGCCGCCTTGAAGTCGAACTCGGCCAATCGGAAGGACTGCCGGCCCCAGTGCAGGGTCCGTCCCCCCAAAATCCGGGAACGCCCCGTCCACTTGTAGGGCTTTTGCCGAGCACTCGTAGGAGCATTCGTATAGGGATGCTCGCTCTCCTTGGTGTAGTAGCCTGAGAATGGAGTCTGCTCCCTTGCCGCCAGCCACCCCTCCTTCCGGATGACTTGGGGATTTCCCCGTCCCCGGAAAGGGAAATCGTAGGGCATGGAATGGGTCAGGAAGTCCGTGTTCTTGATGGGGGGGCCGGCCTCCAGCACCAGCACCTCCAGCCCATGTTCGGTCAGGACCTTGGCCGCCATGCCTCCGGCGGCTCCGCTGCCCACGACCAGGACATCGTATTCGCGCTGGGCCATTGCCGAACCTCGCGACTGGACGGGCTACCCCTCGTCCCCGTGATGGCCGGGATGGGGGCAGCCCTCCCATTCCGCCAATACCTGCTTTCCCTGGTACGCCAGTTCCTGGTGGATCCCCTCCCGGGAGGTGTAGTAGGCAAACACGGTTCTCCGGCGCAGGTCCCGGAAGAATCGATGGCCCACGGCTCCCTCAGGGTGATCCGTCTCCGGATCCGAAAGCCGGCCCAGGAGCGCCTCCTGATCCTGCGGAGAAAGGCGGATGAACGTCTTCTCGTACCGGCTGACGCTGAGGCGATCGACCTCTTCCAGTCCCTCGAGGAATGTCTTCCGGACCTGGTCGGTCTCGTGACTCAAGACCAGATCGATGTGCTCGTGGACCCGGGCGGTTCTGGCCCCGGGAGTGTCGGTCTCAGGGATAATGATCTCCGCCAGCGTGGCCAACATCTCCACTTGGCCGGACGTCAGAAAACGGGGCTTCCAGGTCTTACCCGCGCCGTGAGCGGCTGTCGCCGCCAGTTCGGCGACGGACCCCTCGGCCGGCGCCGACGCGACCAGATGCACCAGCCCGGAAGAGCCCACCGCCATCGTCTTGAGGGCGTCTCTGCGCCGAATCTGCTTCGCCGTCATGGATCAGCCTCCTGTCTCCAGGATAGTGCCGATTGTCGTTTCACGATAGTCGGGAGGTGAAATCCCGCGTCCATTTGTCCTCCTTCCGGACCGTGGCAAAAGTCGCGGCAGGCTGGTAACGTTAGCACTCCCGAATCGCACCAAGACTGACAGACCGACCAGGAGCAAGTCCAGATGAAGATCGCCATCCTGCACGGCCCCCGGGACCTCCGCGTAGAAGACCACGAGCTCGACTCCTCGAACCTGGCGCCGGACGAGGTTTGGGTCCGGACCATCGTGACCGGGTTCAAGATCGGGACCGACCGCGGCAATTACGAAGGGGCCGAGGACGTCCCCGGAGCCCCCGTCTATCCCCGCTGGGTGGGAGACAGCAACCTGGGCGAGATCCGGGGCGTCGGCTCCAACGTCACCGGATTTCAGGTGGGAGACCGGGTCCTGTCCCAGATGCATCACCAGTCGGAATACATCTGCACTCCGGCCGAGGGCTTCCTGGTCAAGGTTCCCGACGGTGTTGATCCGGAGGACGCGGTCTTCGGTAATCTCTATTCCCTGAGTGCTCATTGCTATCACAAGGGGCTCTTACGGCCCGGCGAGACGGTGGCCGTGGTCGGGCTGGGGACTCTGGGCCTGGGCGCCGTCGCCATCGGGCCCCTTTATGGCGCGCGCACTGCCGCCATCGGCAACAGCGGCCTGCGCCTGGAGATGGCCCAGCGCATGGGGGCCCACGGGCTCTTCAGCAGCGACGACCCGAATCTGGGCGCGAAGCTGGACGAGTTCAGCGGCGGCCGCGGCATCGACCTGGTCATCCTGACGGCGAACCCGTGGCCCGCCTATCGAACCGCCGTGGAGATCGTCCGGGACGGCGGCCGTGTCTCCATCGTCAGCCTCTTGGGCCGTGGAGAAGAAAACCTGGAGTTCAACCCCCTCTCCATGCAGCTGTTCTACATCAAGGGAATCTCACTCATCGCCGTCTCCGGCAAGGATCCCGACCTCTTCCCCGGAGCCGACGGCGACGTCCAACAGACGCGGCACCGGGCTCACCTCTTCACGCTGATGGCCGACGGGCTGCTGGAACCCAAACGCCTCGTGACCCACCGGCTCCACTACACTCGAATGGTGGAGGCCTACGAGATGGCCTACCACCGGGACAAGACCATGATGAACGTGGTGTTCGACTGGCGGGATGCGCACGGGGGATAGGAAAGAGGGAGCGGCGGTTTCCAACCGCCGAACTCCGGACGGGAAACGGCGGAATGAGCGTATTTGATCGGTTTCGGTTGACGGGAAAGAGGATGTTCATCACCGGCGGCAGCCGGGGGTTGGGGCGCGAGATGGCCCTGGCCATCGCGGAAGCCGGCGCCGACGTGATTCTGGTGGGACGCGATGCCGCGTCACTGGAGCGGACGGCCGGAGATCTGGAGAATCTTGGCCGAAAGGCGTTCCCCATCCAGGCCGACATCGGCGATATGGAAGATTGCGAAAGGGCCTGCGAGCAAGCTCTCCGGGATCATGGCCCCATCGACGTCCTGATCAACAACGTGGGAGGCCGCCGCGAGAACATCCCCACCACGGAGATGACCTTGGAGCAATGGCGGCGGCTCACGGATCTGAATCTGACCAGCACTTTTCTCTGCACCAAGATCATCGGCGGAGCCATGGTGAGCCGGGGCCAGGGGGGGCGCATCATCAACAACGCCTCCATCAATGGACTGATCGTGGCCCGAGACATCGGAGGCAGGCACTACGAGACCTCCAAGGCGGCCGTGATCCACTTCACCCGGGCCGTGGCGGCCGACTGGGCGCCCCATGGCATTACCGCCAACGCCATCTGTCCCGGCGGCTTCATGACCGAGCCCAACATCCGCTGGTCCAAGGAACATCCCCAGGTGATCAAGACCTTTATCGCCCACATTCCCATGGGCGGATTCGGGCAACCGGAGGATCTGGGACCCCTGGCCGTCTACCTGGCCAGCGACGCCTCCCGCTACGTGACAGGAGCCAGCATCGTCATCGATGGAGGCTACACCCTTTGGTAGGAGCACCGGCTCCCGCCGAGGGTTTCGCCATTCCGTGACGAAGCAGCATGAACCGGATATGAGAAGAGTCCGAAGAAGAGGCCCCAATCGGCGTCACTTTCTGGTGGGTCTGGGAGCCTCCCTGTTAACTTTTCCGCGGCGCGCATGGGGGAAACCCGCGGCCGATAAGGTTATCGTGGGGCGAGGGAAGCTGGAGGTCTCCGCGCTCCGCTTCGACTGCACCCCGCCTGTAGGAGTCCCGTCTCCGACCCTGGGTGCCAATCCGGTGGTACGCAAGATCGAGGGGCCCATGGAGACCCGCCTCCTGGCTATCCGGCAGGGGAAACTGACCCTGGGCTGGGTCAACAGCGATTACAACATCTGGCATGAGGGAAGGCGTTTTCTGGCCCAGGCCCTGGGCATTCCCCATGAGCAGACCATCGTCTCCGCGACCCATAATCACTCCGTCGTCACCCTCGGCGGATTGAGGAGGAACGCCCGGGGCTTCGGCAAGCGATTCTTCCGAAATCTGCGGGAGGCCGCCCGTTCCCTGGAGGCCGGTTTCGAGCCGGCCAAGCTCTCCTGGGCGACCGCGGAGGAACCCTCCATCACCTACAACCGCAAAGGGGTCCGACCCGACGGGTCCACCTATTTCATGCGGGAAGAGGACCGGATCCTGCTGGGCGACTTCGAGGGCGCCAACGATCCCCTGGCCTCGCTGCTTCGCTTCGACCGTCCCGACGGCACCCCGCTGGCCTTGATGGGACACTTCACAGGCCACCCGGTGGCCTCCTACAACCTGGAGGAACCGGTGATCAACCCCGATTTTTCGGGTTGGGCCGTTCTGGACCTGGTGGAATCGTTCCACCCCCGGCGGCCCGTGGGGTTCTTCCTCCAGGGTTGCGCCGGTGACATCAACGTCAAGGGCATGTTCGACGGTCCGGAAAGGGCTCGCGCTGCTGGCAAACGACTGGGAGACACCTTCATTCGAGCCTCCTCCCGCACCCGCGCCAATCCCGCTTCCGGCTTGGCCTTGGCCTGGGGGACGGCATATGTCCCCTATGGACCGCTTCCCCCGCCGGAAGAACTCCTCCGGCAACGCCGGGAGCTGTCGGACTTTCAGAGAAGAACCGAGGCAGGCGACCCCGACACTCTTCGGGTCCTGGGCTACAACTTCTCCTCGACCATGAAGATGAAATACCGGAGGAACCTGGCCCGGCCGCTGCTGAGATGGACCGACTGGGCGTTGGAGGTTCAGGAGAAAGGGACTGCACTACCCGATTCCTTGGCCGTGCCGCTTCAGGTCATCGCCTTGGGCGACGCAGCGGTGGTGACCATTCCATGCGAGGCGTTTTCCGGGATCGGGAAACAGCTCCGGCAACAGAGTCCCTTCGCCATGACCATTCCCGCCGCCTATAGCAACGGCTATCTCAGCTACATCGGCACCAGCAAGGACGTGGGGGACGGAGAATACATGTCGGCCGTCTATCGCTACACTCGTCGACCGCCGTTCGCCCACCCCGCAGGAGACGCCATCTCAACGAAGGCGGTGGAACTGTTGGAGATGGCCCAAGACGCCATGGGCTGATCCCGGATCAAGATCTTCCGGTACGACCGGTCCTGAGTTCGTCCGTCCGGACCGATTCTATTCCTCGTCCGAATGGTAGTAGCCGGAGCCGATCAGGATCGGGAGGCCATAGGTAACGACCCTCTTGACGAAGACCACCTTCCGCTGCTGCATTCCAGTGGAGGGGTTCCGCGACCTGTAGTAGAGGAAGGTTTCACCGAAAGCGTCTGCGACGCTCAAGTCGTCCCGGTCACTCAGTGAGGTCAACTCGGTTTCGGTCCCGCCCAAGGTCCAGCCGCCCCAGCGGTAGGGATCCCCGCTGAACAGCGTGTTGCCGTTCATGTCCACACCGAACACGTAGATCGAGTCGCGTCTCCAGCGCGGGTTCGCCGAGAGGCCGACGGAGGCGAAGTATCCCATGGACTCCAACTCCATGGCGGCGCAGCGAACGAATTCCTGCAGCCTCCGGTCGGAAGGATCGTTCGCCAGTCCCATGGCGTTGACTTCATCCGTCTGGCAGGTGCCCGGAAGATCGCGCAGGTAGATTCCGGCGCCGACGGCAGCGGGCGTCCCGTCCCAGTCGATGGCCTTGACGTACGACGCCTTGGGATCGTCGTTTCCGGTCGCCGGGTTGGTGATGGAGTAGTAGAGCCATCCCTCGTCGACGATGCCCATGATGCGATGGAGTTCCTGAAAGTAGTCGTTCCCGTAGGCATCGATGAACAGGCCCCAAGGCGTCCCTTCCCGCGAAGGGTCGGGCGGATAGACAAAGGCCTGAGCAGCGTCCCGGACCGGTGTCACTTCGTCGACGAAGACATAGTACGCACCACTCCTCCATCGTCCTTCCTCATGAAAGGCGGCCCGGGCCGCCTCGGTTCCCATTTCCTGGACGTATTCGTAGGTGCATTGAACGAACGCCCGGACGTCGGCGCGGGTGCGAATGGCGCTGGCGGCAACGGAGTTCTCGGCGCAGGTCCGAGTTTGAGCGATTCCAAATTCCTGCGCTCCTGACATCGACGCGCAAAGAATCAACAGAAAACGGAAATGCAGTCCTTTCATTGCGATACTCCCTACGTTCACGTGACAGGGGCGACGAATTCCCGGCGCGAACATCGGCCAAGACTCATTGATGGTTCAGGGCACGAAGCCGGTTGCGCCAATGCGAGCAATCCGGCCCGCTGGTGACCAACAAATTATCACGATTCACCCAACAGATCAGAACCTGTCTCAAGTCGTCTTCCGGTTCTACGCCGACTCACCGTCCGCAATGCAAAACGGTCTCCAATCCGGTTTCGACGGGATCCTTATTCATCGTCCTCAAGGTAGTACCCGGAACCGATCAGGATCGGCAGTCCGTGGACCACCACTCTCTTGGCGAACACCACCTTCCGCTGTAAAGCAAGACAACGGATGATTCATAGCCAGGACCGTTCTCCGGACCTGCCGTGGGCTTCTCACTCGTCCAGGTAGTAGCCGGAGCCGATCAGGATCGGCAAACCATAGGTAACGACCCTCTTGACGAAAACGACTTTTCGCTGCTCCATCCCGGTGGCGGGGTTCCGCGACATGTAGTAGAGAAAGGTTTCACCGAAGGCATCGGCAACGCTGAGATCGTCCCGGTCACTGAGCGACGTCAACTCGGAATCGGCTCCGCCCAACGTCCAGCCGCCCCAGCGGTAGGGATCACCGCTGAACAGCGTGTTGCCGTTTCCGTCGACGCCGAACACGTAGACCGAGTTATTTCTCCAGCGCGGATCCGACGACAAGCTGATGGAGGCGAAATATCCCATCGACTCCAGCTCCATGGCGGCACAGCGGACGAATTCCTGCAACTTCCGGTTGGAAGGATCCGCAGAGAGTCCCGCGGCGTTGACCTCTTCCCGATTGCACGAGCCCGGAATGTCCCGCTGGTAGATCCCCGCGCCGATGCCCGCCGGGGTCCCGTTCCAGTCGATGCTCTTGATGTAGGTCGCCTTCGGCTCGTCCCGGCCGGTCGCCGGATTCGTGAACGAATAGTGCAGCCATCCTTCCCCGAAGCCGCTCGTGATGCGGTGCTGCTCATTGTAGTAGTCGTTGCCGAAGACGTCGATCAGGAGTCCGCGTGAGGTTCCTTCCCGCTCGGGTTCGGGCGGGAAAACGAAGTGATGGGCTTGATCGCTCTCCGGCGTCGATTCGGAAATGAAGACGTAGATGGAGCCGCTGTTCCAACGTTCATCCTCGTTGAATGCTCTGCGGGCCTCCTCCAAGCCCATCTCGATGGCGTATTCGTAGGCGCATTGAACGAAGGCGCGAACGTCGTCGCGCGTTTGCACGGCGCTGGCGACGACGGATTTCTCCGCACACGACGGACCGTCATCGCTGCCGAACGCACGGGGCAGCGCGACCATCAGGAATAAGAGAAAAAGGCAACCGGAGACTCTGCGATTCATAGTCATGATTTTCCTCCAGATCCGCAACCGGGCTTGAGCCCGCAGTATTTTCATTCGTCCAAATAGTAGCCCGAGCCGATGAGGATCGGCAGGCCGTAGGTGACCACCCGTTTGACGAAAACCACCTTGCGCTGCTGCATCCCCGTAGCGGGATTCCGGTCCATGTAGTAGAGGAAGGTTTCGCCGAAGGCCTGGGCCACGCTCAGGTCGTCCCGATCGGCCAGGGAGGTCAACTCGGTATCCTGCCCGCCCAAGGTCCAACCGCCCCAGCGGTACGGGTCTCCGCTGAACAGGGTGTTGCCGTTGCCGTCCACGCCGAACACGTAGACCGAGTCCTGTCTCCAACGAGGATCCGAGGACAGGCTGATAGAGGCAAAATAACCCATGGACTCCATTTCCATGGCCGCACAACGGACGAATTCCTGCAGCCTCTCGTTGGACGGATCCATGCCGAGAACCGTGGCGTTGACCTCCTCTCTGCGGCAGGTCCCCGGGAGGTCCCGGCGGTAGATGCCGGAGCCGATGGCGGCCGGGGTCCCGTCCCAGTCGATGCTCTTGACGTAGGAGGCCTTGGGCTCTTCCATGCCGGTCGCCGGGTTCGTGAACGCGTAATGGATCCAGCCCTCACCGACGAGGCTCAGGATACGATGCCGATCCCTGTAGTAGTTGTTGCCAAAGGCGTCTTCCAGAAGCCTTGCAAAAGTCCGACCTTCCCTTGCAGGGTCAGGCGGGAAGACGAGGCTCCGTGTCTCCTCGCTCACCGGCGTATCTTCCGAGACGAAAATATAGGAGGCGCCCTCTCTCCATCGCTCGTCTTCGTGGAAAGCCCTGTGGGCCTCCTCGAATCCCACATCCTGGACGAACTCGTAGGCGCACTTGACGAACGCCTCCACGTCCTCGTATGTCCGCACCGCCCCGGCGGAAATCGAGTGATCGTCGCAAGCCGAGGTTTGCGCCGGCACGAATCCCTGCCCGGTGACCGCCAGAATCGGAATGATCAACAGATATGGCAATGGGTATCTGGCCATGGCGAACGTCCTCCGCCGCCGCCACGATATCGATGAGCCGGGCGGCAGTGCATGGTTCTTATGTGGTTTGAAAAAATTCGTTCGGGAAAAGGCCTCGGACACTGCGCTATCTTCTCCGGGGGCATCCTCAGACTTGGCAGCCCCGACCGGCGCGCGGAGGTGAAAGTCCTGTTCGCGACTAAACTATTTTCCAGGAATAGCACGAAAAATTGGACACGTCCAGAGAATCGAGCCATGGGACCCGGCTGTTTCCGGTGGCTTGCTGAAACGGTCGCGAACCCACGCCGGATCCGGCATCAACCGGCACGACGCTGTCGCACGCATGGAAGAATCCGAGTATTCTACGCGGATGCAGATCACCTATGTCGAATTGACGGTCCACGGGCGGTCGGGGAGAGAGCAGCGCTCTCTCCCGGTGGGGTCTGTTTCAGGAGCCCGTTTCTGCTCCCGGGACGTGGAGGGGATGCGGAAGGAGATGGATGAACAGCTCGAGCGAGACGGACGATTCACCATGGCGACCCTCACGAATCCCTCCGTTTTCCACCTGGGACGCTATCTTCTGACCCAGAGCCCCGACTTTGAGGTCCAAGGCTCCATGACGGGTGGAGAGGCCGAGGTCGTCGCCATCCGAGACGGAGACGAGATCCTCATTACCGTCGGCAGCGACCAGTGCGACCGGGAACTGGATCCCCTCTTTCCGGACAAACCCAAACAGATGTGCCCTCACCCGTTGGCGCGAACCGCTTGGCCCTACGAGGAGGTCCGGCCCCACTGGGATGAACTGCGCATCTTCAGCCACGTGGTGGCGGGAGAGCAAACGGTGCCGTTGCAGGACAGCAAGATCTCCGAACTGGTGGACCTGGAGTACCTGCTGAAAATGGACGAGGTTCGATCGCTGGCCGATCCCATGGTCCTGTACTGCGGTTGCGGTTCCTTCCTGGACTCGGTGGAGGAGACGGTCGAGCAGCTTGAGCTGCCCCCGGAAACGGCGCTGGGAGTCGGCGAAAGTTTCCTGGTGGGCCTCAACGACCCGGTGCTGGACCGCACCATTCAACACGAGTTCCGCGCGGTTCCGCTGGGAGACGACCTGCAGTACCGGCTGGACTTCGATCGAAGGTCGGAAACGAGAAATGAGGAGTAGGCATGCCCAAACTGACAGTGGAAGGTGTAGGAGATTTCGACGTCGATGCCGGAAAGCGGCTGGTTCTGGCTCTCACCGATGAGGCCGGCATCGATCAGTTGCACGCCTGCGGGGGGAACGCCCGCTGCACCACTTGCCGGGTGGAGTTCGTCGAAGGCGAGCCCACACGGATGACGGCCGCAGAGAAGAAGGTCCTGGAGATGCGCCGGGTGACCGGAGTCCGCTTGAGTTGCCAGATCCGTTGCGAACACGAGATGACAGTGCGGGTCATCAGCCGGCTGGAAGGAAGCGGACGGCGCGACGCAGGTCGCCGGCCCGCCGACGAAATCCATCCCCAGCCGGTGGAGTACGCGTAGACCCGGCGCCGTCGCTGACCGGAATCCATCCCGCCCGTTTCAACCGTTGGTGGCCGGCCGGCGAGGCCCTGACCGGTCCCGCACTTTGGGATTGGCCAGGGACATGGGCCACTCTCCCCTGAAGATGCGGGCCGCTTCCTGTCCCATGATGGTGGCGCCTCGATTCCAGATCGCTTCCGAGAGCCCGGCCGAATGCGGGGTCAGGACCACGTTGTCCATCTCCATCAGCGGGCTGTCGGAGGAGAGCGGTTCCACCTCGAAGACGTCCAGGCCCGCGCCGGCGATCTCTCCTTCCTGGAGCGCTGAAATCAGTGCGGCCTCATCGACGGTTCGCCCCCGGCCCGTGTTGACGAAGAACGCACTCGGCTTCATGGCCCGGAAGAAGTCTCCGCCGAGCATGCCCCGGGTGGCGGCGGCGTTGGGCACATGGGTGGACACGAAGTCGGAGCGGCGGGCCAGTTCGTTCAGGTCCGGGACCAGCTCGATCCGGTACTCCTGCGCGATCCAGGGGGGGATGTACGGGTCGTAGGCGATGACCTTCAGACCCAGAACCCGGGCCTTCCGGGCAAAGAGCCGGGCGATGCCGCCGAAGCTCACCAGACCCAGGACCTGTCCCACGAGGGGAGGAATGGGGTCTATTCTGCCCCAGAGATTCGGCGTCCACCCTCCATTCCTCACCCGGCGGTCCAGACTGACGATCTGGCGGGTGCAGGCCAACAGCAGGGCCAGGGCATGATTGGAGACTTCTTCGGTGCAGAAGCCGGGCGTGTTGACCACCATGATTCCCTGCCGGGTGGCGTCGTCGATGTCGATGTGATCGAAGCCGTGGCCCTGGCTCAGAATCGCCTGAAGCCTCTCCGCCTGATCCAGCACCTCCGTCCGAAGCGGCACGCCGACCGTGACAGCCACGTCGCCGCCGCAAACCGCCTGAACCGTTTGTTCCGGGTCCGGCGAGAGAAAGACTTCCAATTCATAGTCCAGGCCCGAAAGTTGTGCCTCCAGCGGGGAGGTGTCCTGGTCGACGATGGTCAGCCAGACGAGACGATGTTTCGGCATGGTTTCTGTCCTCCTGATGACTTCAGCGTTGCTTCAGATCCCGTTCCAGATTCTCTCCGAGTAGCTCGGAATCCCCTCCACTCCGAGAGCCAGACTCCAGATGCCCCCCGTCGCTCCTTCGCACACCAACAGGTTACCGTCCCGGAAGACCGCGTTGGTGGGGTACAGGCCGGGAAGCCGGATTCGATCGACCACCTCGGCGCCGGGTGAGACCACGGCGATCCGGCCGCGGCCGAAAAGGGTGACGTAGAGGTCGCCATCGGCCGCGAATCGGATCCCGTCGGGACCGACCCGGCCCGGGAAGCGCACGAACTCCTCGAGCGGTTGCGCCAATGCCCCCGCCTTGTCCAGCGGCGCGCGCAGGATTTTCCCACTGGTCGTCTCCACCACATAGATCTCCCTCCCGCCGGGATGGAAATCCAAACCATTGGTGAATTCCAGTCCGTCGGCAAGAATCTCCGCGAAACCCTGCTCCGTGACCCGTGAGACGGCTCCGCCGGGTCGGCCGCGCCACGCCGTTCCCGGATCGGTGAAGTAGACCTGACCGCCGGGGCCGAGAAGGATTTCATTGGGTCCCCGAAGCCGGCGCCCATCGCCGTAATGGGTGCAGAAATCCTCCAGCGATCCATCGGGTCCGGCCCGAAGAATCTTTCGCAATTTGTGGTCCGATACGAGGAGGCTTCCGTCCGGATTCACCACCACTCCCTGGGGTTTCCCGCCGGTGGCCAGGAAGCGGGAGACCTGGCCGGCCGGGGAGATTCTGGACACGTGGTCGGCGCGGCAGTTGGCCACGAAGAGGTTTCCGGCCGTGTCGAAGGCGGGGCCCTCGGGCATGGAGAGACCCCGGGCAAAAAGGGTCGGAGCCTCCAGGTCGCGCCTCCGGGAAAGGGGGCCTCGAATGACGGCGGGAGCATTCCGGCGCGGCAGCGGCAGTTCGACCTGCCGTCCGGTCCGAGCCGAGAGATAGGCGGCCTCCATGATCTCCACGCAGCGCAGGCCGTCCCAACCGGTGAGCACCGGCTCCTGGTCTTTCAGTATCCAATCGGAAAAGCTGGTCAACTCTTCGACATAGGCACTTCGGAAACCGGCCTCGTTGTCGAACCGATGCCGTTCCTCCCAGCCGTCTCGGCTCCGGATCGAGACGCTGCAATCGCCCGGATCGTAGAGGACTCCGCCCTGCTCCAGCACGATATGCACGCCGAAGGCTTGGCGGAAGGTCCGAATCGGCGAATAGGGGCTGACCTGAAGCGTTGCCACTACGCCCGATTCGAAGTGGATCAATGCCGAGATCTCGTCTTCGAAATCGCTCCGATGATCGGTCTTCACGGGACTCCTGGCGAACACGTTCCCGGCGTCGCCACAGATGTACCGCAGAAAATCGATGTCGTGGACGCCGGAGGCGTGCAGCAGCCCTCCCCCCCGGTCTCGCCGCAGCCACCAGCTCCACCAATCCCGATGGTAGAAACCATTGATGTTGACCGCCATCACCCGTCCGAGACGGCCGCTCCGAACCACCTGGGACATCTTGGCGTACTGGGGCCGCAGCCGGCGCTTGTGGCCGACCATGAGCTTCACGCCGGCCGCCGTCGCCGCCTCCATCATCTCGTGACACTCCTGGACATCGAGCGCCATGGGTTTCTCGCAGAAGATGTGCTTCCCGGCGCGTGCCGCCGCCACGGCCTGAGAGCAGTGCAGATGGTTGGGTGACGTCAGCAGGACCGCGTCGGCCGAGGGATCGGCCAGGATGTCGGAGAAGGAGCCGTATACGGAAGTCTCGAGGCGGGAGGCCAAGCCTCCGGCTGCCGCCCCGTCGGGATCGTGGCAGCCGGCGATCCGGAAGCGCTCCAACTCCCGGATCAGCAGGGCCATGTGCGAGCCGAAATTCCCGCAGCCCACAATCGCAATGGCGACTCGCTCCATGCCTCCCCTATGCCGCCCGAGCCGCGTCTCCGAGCTTTTTCACGGAAGGTGCTCCAAACGCCAGAAAACACCACTGACCATGGCGATGTTCCGGCTCAGGTTTCCGTGAAAATAGACGCTCAGAAAGCGATTCTCGGAGATCTGCATGCTGGGTGCCGTGAAGGAATGTCCGGGGGGCATGGGGACCAGCACGAATTTTCGGGATTGGTTCATTGCCGGTATCCCGGTTGCCGTGCCGTCGAGCCAGCGCCGGCCGCCGTCGAGACTGATTCTCGCCAGCAGGGTCCCGTCGGGGCCTCCACCCGGGTGGGCCCCCTGATGGGTCACCACCACCGAATTGTGCGGCGTCCAGAGAATGGTCCCGCGAATCTCGTAGAATCCGGTGAGCCCTCCCGGAACCTCGCCGAAGGTGCGGCCGCCGTCGCGCGATTCCAGCAGCAGGCCGTTCTTGTAGATGGCGGGCACGTGGGACTCCATGCTGGCCGGGGCACCCGTCTTCTTCAGCGTCTCCGACCGATCCTCGCCCGCCAGTAGAGGCCTCTGGATCCGGGTCATGGCCAGGATGTGGTCCGGGTCCGCCGGATCGACGGCATAGCCCACCTCGGAGGCAAACTCATGCACCAGGCTCGGTTCGCCCCAACTCTTGCCGCCATCGCGGCTCCGGAACAGGAAGAGGCCGCCCACGTCGGCGCCGGGCGAGACCAGTCCATCCTCCATCAGGGACGGATCCTCGTAAAACCAGGGGATTCGCCGCAGACCGGCCGAGAACATGAGGGTCCCGTCGGGCCGCTCAATGAATGTGTTGTAGTCGTCGCCGGTCCAGTTGTAAGGCCGGGTCGATTCCGGGGAGAGATCGGAAACGTCAAGCGCCGTCGTGGTCCAAGTCTCGCCCGAGTCGGAGGAGTGGCGCACGACCAACTGGGAGGCGTCCTTGACGCCGTCCGCCAACCAGAGCCGTCCGTCGCGGCTGACACCCAGGGCAAAGGCCCTCTCTGCCGGGATCAGGCTCCAGGTCTTCCCCTGGTCCCGGCTTCGGGCCAGACCCCCCGTCTGGGTGTTCACGAAGATGGACCCGTCGGGATGCCGTATGATTCCCAGCATGCTCCGGACCAGCCGCGTGCCCTGGGGAACGATATTGACCGTCTCGCCGATCTTGACCTGGACACGCTCCCAGCCGGCCGCGTGGATCGGTTGCAGCAACCAAACCAGGCTCACAACACACAGCAGCAGTCGGCTCATCGCACACCCCCTTCCCGGGTCTCGGCCCAGTCTACTACCGCCCCAGCTGCAAGAACACAGGGGAGAGAGTTACCTGACAGGCAGCAATTCCCCCCAGACCTCATCGGCAAGATGGGTGCGATTCAACTCTTCGGCTCGCAGGCGCCAACTCGGCATTGTGCGGTCCAGGATTTCCCGGAAGCGCTCGTTGTGGCTCGGCTCGGCGAGGTGGGCCATCTCGTGGACGAGGACGTATTCGAGGCAGGGCAGGGGCTTTTTGGCCAGTTCGGAGTTGAGCCAGATGCGGCCAGCCCCGGCATTGCAGCTTCCCCAGCGTGTCTTCATGCGGCGGATGCGCCAATCGGCCACATGCACGCCGACCCGGGATTCCCACTTGGCGACCATCTCAGGGATGCGCTGTCGCAGTTGAGCCCGGTACCATCGGTAGAGCAGGGCCTCGCGGGCATCGCGGCCGGTCGACGGCCGCACGCGCATCTCCATCCAGGCATTGTTGCGCAGGCGAATACCGACTGAGCCTCGCGATTCAACTACATCCAGACGATAGCGCCGTCCCTCGAAGTAGTGGCTCTCACCGGACACGAAGTCGCGCCGGGATTGGCGGTCTTGCTGCTCGAACTCGGCACGTTTGCGCCGAATCCATCCCAGGCGCGAAATCACCGCCAGCCGTATCGCGTCGTCGTCGAGGCGCAGCGGAGCCGAGACGCGCACTTGGCCCTCGGGGGGATAGACGCTCAGGTGGAGGTTCTTGATGTCCTTGCGGATGACCGCCACGGGAATGCCGCTGACATCCATGTGGTAACTGTCAGTACTCACTACGGGCCTTCACAATCTCGAAGATCGTCTTCGTGCAAGCCTTGAAGGGACCGAGTGCGTCTCGGATCGCCCTGCCGATCCGCTTCTCCTTGATGGGGTGGCCGCGCCAGTCGGCCATCAGGGCCTGCCGGATTGCATGATCGACAGCCCGCGCCGCGACCTCGCGGGGATCGGTCTCGCTATCCGTCTCCCATCTCACGTCCGGCTCGGCTACTCGGTCCGCCGGCAATTTGGCCGGCAGGTTGTCGTAGATTGCTCGCAGTGCCCCGTTGTTTATGCTCGCGGGATAGGAACCGCCGGCTTCCCCGCCCTTCACCTGTTCGGCGAGCTCGATGACCTTCTTGAGGTACGCCTCGTACTCGATCGCTTCCTCCCTGCGCTGTTTGATCAGCGCTTCGAGCACCGCCGACATCTTTTCGTAGTACTTGGGATTCACGGCCATCTCGTCGACGATCAGGCGGCGGACGTTGTTCGCGATGGTCTCGGCAATAGCGCGCTGGCTGCGCCGGATCCCTTCGGGAAGCGAATCGACAGCGCTCGCCCCGTCCTTGATGAGCAGGTCCACGAGCGTCATGTCGTCGAACGCGGAGAGGACCTTGCTGTCGTCGGCCCGGATGTAGTTGTCGAGGAGGTGCCGCATGGCGGGCTCGAACATCTTGAGATCGACGTAGTCGCCGCTGGCCAGTTTGACCTCCTGCCGAACCTTTTCGTAGTGGCTCACCTCGTGCCTGATTTCGAGTCGCTCGGCCTCGGTGTAACCCGCCTCGATCATCTCGTTGGCCAGGTTGGCGTAGGAGCGGAGAAACGCCGCCACCATCCTGTACAGCGTGAGGCGCTTCCGTTCGTTGGCAGCAAGCTGCCGGGCGGTGTCGCCCTCTCCGTCGTGGCAGAAATACCGCAGGTACGCCTCGGTGTCCCGAGGCGGCTCCACAGGTTCGCAAAGCGCCTTGACCTGCTCACGGGTCTCTTCCAGCCGCTCCCGACCTCGCTCGAGTCGGTCCTTCAACAAGCCTTCCACGTCTTCGCGGTCATAACCCTCGAACGCCTCGCCCGTGTAGTCCTTGATCGCCCCCTCCAGCGACTGGAACAGATCCTTGTAGTCGACGATGTAGCCGTACTCCTTGTCCTCTCCGTCCAGGCGGTTGACGCGGCAGATCGCCTGAAAGAGACCATGGTCCTGCATCTTCTTGTCGATGTAGAGATACGTTGCGGGAGGGGCATCGAAACCGGTCAACAGCTTGTCCACGACGATCAGGAGCTTCATCTGCCCGGGCTCGTTGACGAACCGCCGCTTGACCTCCTGCTCGAACTGCTCGGCTTTGCGCATTGCCTTGTCCGCAGGTTCGCCGAAGTAGTCCGCGAGCATCTTTCGATAGACATCGTACTTGCGCAGCGTTTCGGTGAGGCCCTCGCCCGTCTCCTCGCCCTTGATGTCACCGGTCGCCGGGCTGTAGGAAGTGACGATGGCGCACTTGCCCTTCAGGCCGGTCCCATCGAACGCTTCGAAAAAGCGGCAGGCTGCGTAGACGCTGTCGGATACGAGCATGGCGTTGCCGCGGCCGCTCTTCAGGCGGTCACGCGTCTCCATATCGATCAGGATGTCGTCCACGATCTTCCGAATCCGGTCCAGCGAACTCGTGACCTTGCGCATGGTGGCCCACTTCTGCCTGAGCTGTGCGCGGGCCAGATCACTGAGCCCCTGGGTCTTGAGGTCGAACCATTGGTCGATCTTTGCCTCGGAGGTGATGTCCTGGTCGATGTCGCGTGCTTCGTAGCGCAAGTCCAGCACCACCTCATCGCCTACCGCTTCGTCGTACTTGTAGGTGTGGATGCATGGTCCGAAGGTCTCGACGCTGCGCCGCTTGTCGGATTTGAGGAGCGGCGTGCCGGTGAAGCCGATCAGGGTCGATCCGGGAAGGATCGCCTTCATTGCCTTGTGCAGCTTGCCGGACTGGGTGCGGTGGCATTCGTCCACGAAGACGAAGATCTCGCCGGGAGGCCGGGAACCCGCTGCCATGTGGCCCCGGAAGTCGTTCACGTAGCGGTCTACGTTGCCCTCCTCGGAGCTCCCGAACTTGTGGACGAGCGAACAGATCAGCGATTTGTCGGTCTCCCGCAGGACCTGGGCCAGATCGGCCCCGCTGCTCGTGCGGTAGATGTCCTCGTCCACACCCTTGAAGACCTTCTCGATCTGCTCGTCGAGTTCGGTGCGGTCCGTGACGATGAGCACGCGGCCGTCAACGCCCTTGAGTTCACGGATCCACTTCGCAAGCCACACCATCGTGAGACTCTTCCCGCTGCCCTGGGTGTGCCAGATGATCCCGCCTTCGCGGCGCCGGATATACTCCTGGGCCGCCTTCACGCCGAAGTACTGGTTGTGGCGGCAGATCTTTTTGACGCCCACGTCGAAGACCACGAAGTCGTGGATGAGTTCAAGCAGGCGGTCAGGGGCGCAGATCTGGCCGAGTTCGCGAAGGAGGGGAGAGGTGGGAGCGTCGGAGGAAGGGGAACCGGCTTCCTTCCAGCGGAGCCAATACTTCTCCGGGGTCCCGATCACGCCGTAGCGGAGCCCTTCGGTATCGTTGCCCGCCAGGACGATCTGCACGGTGGTGAAGAACGGACGGATGAACTCCGGCTTCTGGTTGTCCAGATTCTGGCGGATTCCCTCCGCCGCCGAGACGGTCGAGCGCTTGAGCTCAAGTACGCCGACAGCAATCCCGTTGACGTAGAGCACGATGTCGGGCCGCTTGGTGTGATTCCCTTCGATCGTGACCTCTTCGGCGATGGCGAAGTCGTTGGCGGCCGGATTCTTCCAGTCGATCAGGTCGACGGTGACCGTCTGTTCGCCGAGCCCGGGACGGACTCTCGCTCCATAGCGAAGCAGACCGTAGACGTCGCGGTTGGCGCCGTAGAGCGTTCGGCCCCCACCGAGAGCGGCGGCCTTGTCCAGTTTCTCCACCGCTTTGGAGATGATGCCGGGGTCGTGACCCTGGCCCGCGAGGAATCGCCTGAGATAGTCGGCTTCGATATTCCGATTGTCCTGCTGTTCGTGCCAGTTGCCCAGGTACCTGTAGCCGAGCCGGCGCCGGAAGTGCTTGATGACGCGGCGCTGGGTACGGATCTCGAGCTCGCCGACTGCGGTCATCGGGAACTCCGGGGGTCGCGTTCGGGGGTAGGGTCGGGCTCAACAGCGGATTCACCCAGCACTTTCCAGTAGCCGCCCTTGTCGGGACCGACCCGCTCGATCTTCCCGGCCGCGCGCAACTTGTCCAGCCGGTACCGGACGACGGATCGCGTGGTGCCGAGGGTGGTGGCGATTTCGCGGCGGCCCGCAAAAGGATTCCGGCGAAGGAGAGCCAGGATGCGGCCGGAAAGGGATGGGGGTTCTCGCGATTGGCCTTCGTTTCTGGCGGTTTTCTGGTGGTTATCTGGCGGATTTCTGGTGGGTTTCTGGTGGTTCTCTGGCTGGGTCTCCCTTGCGTGGCGACGGTCCCCCGCAGAGTCATCGGGCTCCTCCCTGGCGTCCATGTCGGGGTCGTCGACAACCAACCAGCGTCCCCCCCTGTCTGGACCGACACGACGTAACTTACCCAATTCCTTGAGCTTGTCCAACTGATACCGGACGCTCCCTTCGGTGGCGCCTTCAAGTGCTCCAACCATGTCGCGGCGGCTGGCGGACGGATGCTCCCGCAGGAATGTGAGGATTCGGTTCGCCAGATCCTGGCTGGCCCCCTTCCGTTCTGGTGGTTTTCTGGTGGTTTTCTGGTGGTTTCTGGTTGCGTCCCGGGTAGTGTCGCGATGGTCTTGGGTGGTCTCGTGGTCTCCGGACCGCCAAATCCTGATCAGGAACCCCGCGCCGACCTCGAACTCCGGCTCCGGCAGGCCCGTCTCAGCGCAACGTCGGATCATGTCCACGGTCCCGGTCCCCATCCTCTCGATGTACTGCAGCAGGTACATCGACTCCGCCAGCAACGGATTGCCCGGGAGCGATTGGTGCGGCAGGCGCAGCTTGTCCACGGTCAGCGCCGGCGGCAACCGGCCCGAATTCATGACCTCAAGCCGGTCCGCGAACAGCATCACCTGAACGCTGCTGTTGTCCGTATAGTCCCGGTGGGCCACCGCGTTCACGATCGCCTCGGTCACCACCTCCTTCGGGATCTCGTACTCGACCGGCGCCTGCACGCTCTCCGCTCTGGTGCCCACCGACAGCGCGATCTTGCTCAGGACGAAGTCCACCGCCTGGTCCACGAGCGAAAACACCGTGCCCTTGTAGACCTGGTAGGAGGGAATCGGCTTGGCCACCTCCGTCCCGTGGAAGTGCGCGCACTTGATCTCGGAGGAGATGAGAAAGCGCTGCGGGGCCTGTCCGAAGAGCAGCATTGCGGCGTTGGTCAACCGGCCCTTGTTCAACAGGTTCAGATGCCTGAGCAGATCTTCCGGCGGCGTCTCCGCCGGCAGCGGGAATTGCCGCGCCCGGCGCGCGATGCGGATGAAGCGGTACATGTCCTCAACGTCCAGATCATCGAGCGTCGCCCCGAAGCACGGTGCGGCGTCGAACGGCCCGAAACGCAAGAGTTCCCTGGCTTCGAGGTACTGCACGAGCGAGGCGTAGACCCCGGCAATGAGCTCCGCCGATGTGGCGAAACGCCTTCGTACCAGACCGGTCTGCGCCCTGGCGATCAGCGCCTCCATCTTTGGGTGGCGGCGGCTCCCATCCGCCCCTTTCACGAAGATCAGCCGATGCTTCTCCGACTCCGTGGCGCGCTCGAATTCGCGTTCCGTGGGCGAGACGCCCTCGGCATCCTCACTGCCGTAGTCCCGCCCGAACAACCCCACGTAGATGTCGCACCGGTCGACTTCGTCCACGTACACCCGGCCGGGCCGCCGGTCGGACGCCGGCACTTCCTCAAAGAGAAAGACCTCGAAGAAGCGCCGCATGAGGGGATCGCCGCGCAAATAGTCGCGCAAGCGCTCCCGCTCGAGCGCGAACTCTCGCTGGACGCTGCTGATGAAGATGCGGATCGGGGTCACGGGTCCGCCTCACCCTCGACCGAAGCGGCCGGGATGGGCAGGCGGATGGACCCGGTGAGAAGCTGCTGCATCATACCCTGCTTGATCGCTTGGGTCTTGTCGAGGCGTCGCTCCAAGGCGGCGATCTCGGAGTCCATGTCGGAGAGGACGGTGGCAATGACGTGTTGTTCTGGGGAGGGAGGAATGTCAATCTGGATGTTGGCTAGATCGCGCTTGCTAATCTCCAGGAACGTGGAGCCGGTGGCCAAGTCGATCATGCGCTCCTTGAGCGTCACCACACGGTAGTAGAGGAATTCGTAGTCGACCGATTCAGCGCACACCATGGACTTGAATCCCTGATTCGTGGCGACAGGCATCGAAGCGATCTTGACCTCGCCAATTGTTGCGCGGCTGCAAAGGAGAAGAGCACCGGCAGGCAGCAGGCTCGCGCCACAATTTGCCAATCCTTCCGGCGTGATCTTCCGGGTTGTAGTCGTGAGGTATTTTCCCCGGGATGCCGTGATATCGGTTGGAACGCACCATGGAATACGACCGCCCCAATATGCGGGAACTCCCGTGCGCGGTGTTCCGCCATTTCTGATGTCCGCTACGTCTCCGAGGGCTACCATTTCCCACTCCCCCTCGAACCCCGGAAGCCGCGTCCTCCCGGTCAACAGTTCCTGCATCGCGGCCTGCTTGATGGCCCGCTTCTTGGCGATCAGCGCTTCCAGCGATCCGATCAGCCCGTCCACGTCGGACAGCACGGCGGCGATGGCGCGCTGTTCGGGGAGGGGAGGCAGGGGGATCTGGATCCCGGAGAGCGCAGTACCGTTCAGGGCTGGCAGCGCGGTCGTACTCGCATAAGCACTGAAGCGAATAGTCAGGAGTAAGAAGTAGACGAACGAGGTGTCCACGCGTTCGTCGGTTAACACGAAAGCAGCCATGTTGTTGTCGAGACAGCTCGGCTGAGCCAGAATCCTCTTGCGGTCAAGAAAAACGGCGGCTCCGACCTTTGCAAATACGATTGACTTCGGTGGAAATGCCACTGCGCCCAGAAGCCGCCGGGTGTGGTCCGTGATGTAGTTGCCACTCTCGGTCAGGAACACGTCGTTGCCATCGCGATTCATGTCCGAGACCTTGAAGAATGGATAATCACCCTGCGCTTGGCCCTGAAATCTTAGGGGGAAACCGCTGCCGCTGCCGAACCGACCGATATCGCCAGTTCGGACCGTGTTCCACCCTGCGCCGAACCGCGTAGCCTCCGTCACCTGACCCTCACCCATCACTTCGGCCTTCCCTCCCCCCAATCTCTCGCCGAGCTCTCACAACCTGATCCGCGAGCTCCTCCCGCGACGGCAGGTACAACTGATATTTCGACGTGTAGATGTTGGCGTCTTCGGGGAGTGTCAGCTCGACCACGGCTTCGTTCTTCCGGTCGCAGTGCAGGATTCCGACGGTCGGGAGTTCGTCGTCGGTCCTCACATGGCGGTCGAAGTAGTTCACGTACATCTGCATCTGGCCCAGATCCTGGTGGGTCAGTTCACCGCGTTTCAGGTCGATCAGCACGTAGCAGCGAAGCAGCCGATTGTAAAAAAACCAGATCCACGAAGAAGTGACTGTCGTCGAAGCTGAACCGCTTCTGCCGTGCCTCGAACAGGAATCCCTTGCCGAGTTCGAGCAGGAACTGCTGGAGCCGGTCGATGATCGCGGTTTCCAGATCGCTCTCGGAGTAGGCCGGCTTCTCCTCCAGGTCGAGGAATTCCAGCACCACCGGGTCCTTGATCAGGTCCGACGCCTGCTCGACCACTTGTCCCTCGCGGGCGAGGCGGCGGACCTCATGCTTGTCGCGGCTGAGGGCGAGCCGCTCGTACAGGGAGCTGTTCAGTTGCCGCTTGAGTTCGCGGACGCTCCAGCCGTTGTCCGCAGCCTCGATCTCGTAGAAACGGCGGGTTTCCGGGTCGGTCACTGACAGAAGCGTGACGTAATGAGACCAGCCGAGGGGGAATTGCTCAGCAAGCCTCGTGAGGTTGGGAACCGCGCTGATCAGACTTGGCGAGAGAGATTCAACGGACAGCGTCTGTTGAATCTTCGAGGGTGTCCCAGATCCGACAGACTCCGTCCGTTGAATCTGGGCGAAAACCTGATAAAACTCCCTGCATTTCCGAAGATTGGTGGGCGAGCAGCCCCTGATTCCATTCGCCCGAAGTCTGTCTGACAGACGGTTGATCAGTTCCCTGCCGTAGAGTTCCCGGTGGCCAGAGCCGCCACCTTCGTATTCCACGATGTGCCATCCGAACAGCCAGTTCCGCACGACCAGCGAGCGGTCGACGGCGCGGGCCGCGGAGCGCCGAGTCTCTTCATGGGTATGCCGACAGAGCTCGACGAGGCGTTCGAAATCGAATGGCTGGCTCACGTCGGCAGCCCCATCCGCCTCAGGTGGGATTCGACTCTGGCGCCGTAGTTCTCAACGTGACGCTCCAGCTCCGGCAACGCGTCCGCATACCGCCCTGTCAGCACCCTGACCCGGTCCACCAGCCCACCCGCCAGTCGCTCCACCTGCTGTCCAATCTTGGCCTCGACGCTTGCCACCCACTTGTCGTCCACAACGATCTCGACGGTCTCCGCCACGGTCAGCGTCGCGTACCGAGCGAGCACTTTCGCGTCCAACTCCGTCTGTGCCGCTTTCGTCTTCCTCTTCGCCGCCGCGAGCGACTTCATGAGTTCGAGGCAGACTTCCAGCGCGTCACGCTCGTCACGTCCCTCGGCGTCGTTGCGGACCACCTTCAGTCGCGCCCTGACCGCGGCCTGCGTGACCCTCCCTGCATCGGTCGTCGCGTCCTCAAGCAGTCCGTCTTCCCCAATATGCTTTTCGATGAACTCTTCCAGTTTCCGAACAACTGCATCTTCCTCGGCCCGCAGGCGGTCAACCCCTGCCTGCTCGGTCGCGAAATACCTTGCGACGACAAGGCCAGGAGGGAGCAGGTCCATCTTGTACTTCTTGCGCTTCACGGTCAGATCGGCCGGCTCCGCTTTCCCCCTTGCCCCGTACCGGCACCAGCACGCGTGGCCGCGCCGCGTCCGCCCACCCCTCTGTCACGACCAAGTACACATCATCCTGCATGACCTCGTCCCAGTGG
>CATOST010000023.1 GCA_951812665.1 uncultured Acidobacteriota bacterium | reverse complement strand
GGGAGCGGCGGCTTTCTTGCCGCCGAACTCCGGAAAACCCGTCACCCAGAAGAGACCCCGCGACCGGAACCCGCCGCGCCACGGCGCCCCCACATCATTCCCGGCACCAATATGATCGGATGACTCCCGAATTCCCCTGGAGATGAACATGCCACGCTGGATCCTGACTTGCCTGGTTGCGGCACTTCTCAATGGCCTTCCCGCCGTGGAAGCCGAGAAGCAGCCGCCGAACCTGATCGTATTCCTGACCGACCAACAGCGCGTGGACACCCTGGGCATCTACGGCAATACGCAGATCCGGACGCCCCACCTGGATCGATTGGCGCAGCGAAGCTTCGTCTTCGACGCCTTCTACGTGTCCAACCCGGTCTGCACCCCCTCCCGGGCCAGTCTGCTCACCGGCCTTTACCCCCACAAGCACGGTTCGTGGAAGAACAGCATCCCCCTGGATCCCAAAGTGCCCATCCTGGTGGAGATGCTGCGGGACCCCGAGTACGCCTCGGCCTACTACGGCAAGTGGCACCTGGGGAACGAGATCTTCAAGCAACGCGGCTTCACCGACTTCGACAGCACCGAGATCTATCAGAAGTGGTGGTCCGAGGATCAGGACCATTCCCAGCGCTCCGGCTACTACCACTTCCTGAAGGAGAAGGGGATCGAAGCGGACACCCCCTACGGCCACTCCCGCGATCTGACCAACCGTTTGCCCAAGGAACTCTCCAAGCCCGTCTACCTGGCCCAGCGGGGGATCCGGTTCCTGGAGCAGCACCGCGACCGGCCGTTCGCCCTCTATCTGAGCTTCCTGGAACCCCACGCCTTCGCCGATCACAAACAGGGGCCTCCCTTCACCAACGTCTACGGGGACCTCTACGACCCCGCCGACATGCCGATTCCAGACTCTTTTCATGAAGAGATGGACCCCACGGTTTCCTTCGCCAAACGGCAGATGCGGCTGGCGTTGGCCCGGGGCGAGCTTCCCATCGCCTATCCCCACACCGTTCAGGAGCTGAGGGAAGCCATGGCCCGCTACTGGGGCCTGGTCACGCTGGTGGACGAAATGGTGGGCCGCGTTATGGAGCGGCTCCGGGAATTGGGGCTGGAGCAGAACACCATCGTCGTCTTCACCAGCGAGCATGGCGAAATGATGGGCGACCACCGCCTCATGTCCAAGATGAACAGTTACGAGGAGGCGGCCAAGGTGCCGTTTCTGCTTTCGGTCCCAGGCCTTTGGGACCGCTCCCGGCGCGTCAGGAAACCGGTGAGCCAAGTGGACGTGACGCCGACTCTGCTGGACCTGATGGGGCAACCGTTGCCGGACCACCTGCAAGGCGAGAGCTGGGCCGAATATCTGCGTACGGGACGGGAGTTCCCCAACCGCGACATTCTGGTCGTCAGCGACGAGTTGGGTTACGCCCAGCCCTGGAACGCGCAGCACATCTATCAACACCGGACCCTGATCACACCCGACGGTTGGAAGCTCACGGTAAGCTCCGCCGGCGATGGGGAACTCTACCACCTGGGCCGCGACCCCAAAGAGATGCGGAACCTGTATTTTCTCCCGGAGTATCAGGATCAGGTTCGGAAAATTTGGGACCGGCTTCGGGCCCGCCAGAAACAACTCGAGGATCCCGTGGTACTGGACCTGAACCAGCCTTGGCCCCAGCGGAGGGGCGGTCAGCGCAAGTTTCCGTGACGCTGGAGGGAAATCACAGAATGCCGGATCCCGAACTGAACCCATGAAGGCTCCGGAACGGACTCACCGAAAATTTACGGGATTGGTGTTTCTGGGTTCGGTCCTGCTCGCCTCTATTGGTAACGTCTGCGCCGCTGCGTCCGCTCCACCCAGCGTCCTCTGGATCATGCTGGACGACGGGCGGGCCGATACGCTGAGCTGCTACGGTCGGCCCTGGGCCGATACGCCTCACATGGACCGCATTGCCCGGGAGGGAGTCCGCTTTGAAACGGCCATCGTCCAGAATCCGGTCTGCGTCCCTTCCCGGACCTCCATGAAATCAGGCCTCTACGCCCACCAGACCGGAATCATGGCCATGGGAAAGCCGGCTTCGACACCGGGACGCTACCGCAGCCGATCTCTGAACAGATACCCGAATCTTCTCAAGGCCTGGAACAACGCTGGAATCACTCTCGAGAACGTGGGCAAGGTCCACGCCTTCCGCGAGGATTGGCGTCAACTGGGCGATGCTCCCCGTTTTCTGGACAACCGGGGACGGCCCACCTCGCACCTGCCCCCCGAGTGGCACCGTCGTCTCCTCTCGGTAGTTCGAACCAAGACCCATCAGTGGATGATCGGGGGCCTGCTCGACGTTCCCCCCGGACAGATCCGGACGGCCCGGCTGGGGGACCTGGCCCTGGGCCGTCTGCGGGAAGTGGTCCGTTCGCCGAACCCCTTCTTCCTGCGCGTCTCCTTTCATGCGCCGCACGTCGCCTGTTCCACCACTCCCTCCTGGTTCGTCGATCCCAGCCGGATCGATCTGCCCCTCCCGACACCCGAGGAGATCCTGGGAAAGCCCCGGTACGAAAGGGAGAACATCCATGTCTACAGCGGCGCACCCCACCTGAGCCGGGAAGAGATCGGGCTGGCCCGGGGGACCTACTACGGCATGATCCGGGCCGTGGACCGGGAGGTCGGGAGGCTGCTTTCGGTCTTGGAACAGTCCGGGCGCCTGGATAACACCATCATCGTCATCAACTCGGATCAGGGATTCCAACTGGGGGAACACGGCAACTGGAAGAAACGGGATTTCTACGACACCAACGTGAAGGTCCCCTTCATCCTGAGGGCGCCTGGACTGCTGCCTCCGGGGAAGGTGGTGACGGAGCCGGTGGAGATGGTGTATTTCCTTCCGACCCTGATGGAGCTGTCCGGATTCGATCCGCCTGCGGGAATTCGGGGCCGGAGCCTGCTGCCCTTGATCCGAGGCGAGGTCCGGGAATGGCGCCGGGCCTGCTTCTCGGAGCACGATCACGCCGAAGACGCCTATGAGGAACTTCAACGCGGCGGCGGACGGAGAGTCATGGTCCGGACCCGGGAATGGAAACTGGTCTTCTTCATGGACGAGCGGGTCCCGGAAGAGGACGGGGCGCTCTACCAGCTCCGGAACGATCCCTGGGAGCAGCGCAACCTGTACGGCGACCCCGCCTATGGCGGCGTGGTGGCGGAACTGAAGCGCATGGCCCGGGAATGGGACCGGGGCGAGCCTCGAAGTCAAAACCGGTAGGAGGGCACCCCTTGTGGGTGCCCTCCTCGGACCAAATCGGAGCATTGAGACCATTTGACCCACTCGACCCGGAAATGGGAACGGGTGGTACGTGGGAGCGGGTTCGGGATATAATTGGATCCAAATTTGTATTTTTGGGAGTGTTTCAAATCCATGCAATTGAAACGCCACTTGGCAGGGAGCGTTCTCTGGCTCGCCGTGTGGAGCCTTCAGGGCATTCATGCCAATGACAAGCCCCAGCCCTCGGACCCCGAGTTGCATTCCCACCACCCTCTGGGCGGATCCATGGGATCCCCTTTCCAGATCCGGGTGAGGGGGAAGCGCCTGCACGAGGTCGACGCCGTTTGGTTCGAGTGTGACGACGTTCAAGCCCGGGTCCTGAAGGTGAAGGAGATCGCGGAGACGGGGGAACTGGACGAGGACCAGTACTACAAGAAGCGGACGTTGGCCCTCCTGGGCCAAGATCAGAAGGAGCCGGAGTTCCTGGCCGTTCTGGAAGTCCAGGCCACTTCCGAGACACTTTCCGGACTGCATCACTTCCGCCTCGTGGGTCCCACCGGCCTCTCCAACTCTCTGAGCCTCCATCTGGTGGATCAACCCCTCCGGAACGAAGAGCAATCACCTCACCATCGGCCCTCGCAGGCCCAAAAACTGGGCCTCCCGGCCATCGTCAACGGGACCATCGAGGAGAAGGGAGAACTGGACTACTACTCCTTCGAGGTGGAGGCGGGCGAGACATTGGCGTTCCAGGTGCTGTCCGGATTCGAGTTGGGCGTCAACTACTGGGCCCAGACCGAGATCCGGCTCTACGAGCCCTATCAGAGCTGGTTCGGGACCGACCGGGCGCGGCCCCTGGTCCTGAAGGGCCCGCGCCTGTCCTGGGAGCCGATCCGGCTCCGGAGCTCCTGGTTCGACCGCCGCGACTTCGTGACCCAGTTCGTCCTGCACCCCCTGTTGGAGCACCGTTTCGAGAAGGCCGGACGCTATCTGCTGTCCGTGGGCACGTTTCTGGGGCGGAGTCGGGACAACGGTTATCAGTTGCGGGTCGACCCGGCCCGGAACGAGACGGTCTCGCGCCGCGTGATCGGCGGCTTCGGCCAACCGGCCCACGCCGACCCGGCAGACTGGCTCGAGAGGGATTCCTCGACCCTGCGCCAGTTCGGGAGTTTCTACCGGCCACTCGGAGACGACCGGCTGGCCGAGCTGAGAACCCGTTCGGTGGCCGCCTCCTCGTCTGGGAACGATGCCTCGCCCCAAATGTCCTCCATACGGGATCACGAGCCCAACGACTCGGCGGAGGCCGCCCAGGAGTTGACTTTGCCCGGCTTCGCCGAGGGCCGCATCGACTTTCCCGGCGACGTGGACCGTTTCCGGTTCCGGGTCGCCGCGGGACAGGCGCTGGCGGTGGAGGTCGAGACGCCCCGGCTCGCTCCCCCCCACTTCAGTCCCTGGCTCAAGGTGTTGGACGCCCAGGGCGAGGTGGTGGCCCACAATATCTACCGGGAATACGGCGGTAACGGCATCGATACCAACAAGACCATCGAGCGGAAGACACTGCACAGCTTTGAGGAGGAAGGCGACTATTGGCTGTTGGTCCGGGACCTGACCGACCACGCCTGGGGAGACGAATTCCAGTATCGGGTGCTGATCCGGCCGCAGGTTCCCCACGTGGGCCGGATGGAGGTCTCATTGGGGGTCTACTCGGTGTCGTCCCAGCTCATCGAGATGACGGATCGCCTCAACCTGAAGCCGGGGGAATCCAGACGCCTGACCCTGGTGGCCGACCTGGAGGAAGGATTCGAAGGAGGGATCCTGGTGGAAGTCGACGGCCTGCCGGACGGAATGCGGGTCCAGGCCGCCACCCCGGCCAGTTGGAGCGGGCTGCTGCTCCAGGGAATCCAATACCGGCCACCAGGCGAACATATCGTGGACCCCGGAAGCCATCGTCCCAAGCGGCAGGCAGTCACGCTGGTGCTGCAAACGAACCCCCAGGTTCAACCCACTCCCCTGCCCCGGTTCCTGAAGATTCGGGCTCGGCCCATGTCGGCGAACCGGACCGGCCCCGCGATCATGGCGGGCAGGATTCCTCTTCTGATCCTGGACTCACCTGGGAACACCGTAGCCGTTCCCGGCAGGAAGGAGGTGGCGTTGGCCCCATGAAGTCACCGAGCCTGGTCCGAAATCTGTTCCCCTGCGTCATGGCAAGCGTTCTTCTGGGCGCCGCGGCCCCGGCGGCGGCCGCCTCGCCAACCGTCCTGTCGCTACGTCTGCTGCCGGAAGAGCTCGTGCTCCCGAACGCCGGCGCCTCTCAACGCTTTCTGGTCCTGGGACGGGGAGCCGACGGTCTGGAGCGGGACGTCACCTCCCAGAGCCGGTTTTCCCTGGCTTCGAGCGGAGTCGCCCAAGTGGACCCGGCGGGACGGGTGACTTCCCTGGCGGAGGGAGAGACCACGCTCCAGGTCCAAATGGGCAAGTTGACGGCCCGGGCCTCGATCCGCGTCTCCAAGGCTGGAGCGCAAAGGCCGTTCAGCTTTTCGCGGGATATCGGAACCATCCTCACCAAACGGGGATGCAACTCCAGCGACTGTCACGGCGGAGTCAAGGGCCGAGCCGGGTTCAAGCTCTCCATCGACGCCCTCCATCCCCGCGACGACTACCGCTGGATCATAGAGGGCGGAGACTATCAGGTCATGAGCACCGAGGCGGGCGGCGCCATCGAGCCTCGAGTTGACCTGGCAGTTCCGGACCGGAGCCTCCTGCTGCAGAAACCCACGCTCCAAATTCCCCACGGGGGCGGAGAACGCCTTTCCCCGGACTCGCCGGACTACCGGATGCTCCTGGACTGGATTCGCCGGGGCGCCGGCTTCGGAGACGAATCGGCCGAGACGGCTCGGAGGATCCTTCGGCTCGAGGTCCTCCCCTCCCAGATGGTCCTGGAATCCGGGGCTCGCCATGGGTTGGTGGTGTTGGCCCACCTTCCGGACGGATCCCGTGAGGACGTGACCGACCAGGTACGCTATGAATCCTCCAACCTGGAGACCGTGAAGGTGGATTCGCAAGGAACGGTTCGGGCCCTGAGCCCGGGTGAAACCACCGTTCTGGTGCGCGCTCCGGGTCACGTGGTGAACACTCGGATCGGAGTCATCGCCGATGCCGTGACCGACTCTGTCTCCTACGCCTCGGGCAACTACATCGACGAGCACGTCCTGGCCAAACTGCGGAAGTTCCACCTCCGGCCCGCGCGCCGTTCCACCGATACCGAGTTTCTCCGGCGCATCTGCCTGGATCTGACCGGGACCCTGCCCCCTCCCCATCGGGTCCGGGAGTTTCTGGCCAGCCGGGACCCGAATAAGCGAGAACAGCTGGTGGACCTGCTTCTGGAGTCGTTGGAGTTCACCGACTACTGGACCTTCCGTCTCGCCGACCTGATGCGGGTCGGCCACACCGCCACCGGCATGGCCGAGCACGGTCACATCTACTGGCAATGGGTCCGCGACTCGGTGGCCACCAACAAACCCTACGACCAGATGGCAAGTGAACGGATCACGGCCCAGGGTTACGATGGGGCCTCGCGCCATTTCCTGCAGAACGGGGTCATCCCCAGGCCCGAGAACGCCATGGCCGAGCAGTTTCGGGTCTTCCTGGGACGGCGCCTGGACTGCGCCCAATGCCACAACCATCCCTATGAGTCCTGGAGTCAGGACGAGTTCTGGGGCTTGGCCGCCTTCTTCAAACGGGTCACGCGGTCCGAGTGGTCCGGGTTCGGCACTTCCTTGATCTACGACGACCCGGATGGACCCGACCCCGATTTCGGCACCGACCCCAACAGCAAGAAAACCATTCATCCCCGGACCGGCCTGGAAGTGGAGCCGGTCCTGCCCGGCGGCTCGCCGGTCCCCGCTCACGCCCACTCCAGTCCCCGCCAGACCTTTGCCCGTTGGGTGACCAATCACCCCTGGTTCGCCGAAGCCGCGGTCAACCGTTTCTGGGCCACCATCTTCGGACGAGGCCTGGTGGAACCGGTGGACGACTTTCGATCGACCAATCCTTCGACCCATCCCCGGCTGCTGAAGGCCCTGGCCCGCGATTTCCGGGAGCAGGGATACGATCTGAAGCAGTTGCTCCGGCGCATGGTCCTCTCGGAGACTTACCAGCGCTCATCCACGCCGGATCCCGGATCCGAAACAGACCGAATCAACTACTCCCACTCCCGGCCCCGGCCCCTGGACGCCGAAGTTCTCCTCGACGCGGTGACTTCGGTGACCGCCGTGCCCCAGACCTTCGAGACCACCGACAAGGGAATGGCGCCTCCGGGCACTCGGGCCATCGAGCTGACCATGCCGGACATCTTCCCCTCGGCCTTCATGGACATGTACGGGAGAACCGATCGCGCGCAGGTCCCGGAGCGGAGCGTCGAGCCCAGCCTGAATCAGGCGCTTCATCTCCTGGTGGGATCCACCTATACGGAGAAACTGGCCGCTGAGGGGAGCCGTCTGGATCGCCTGATGGCTGCCGGCGCCACCGACGCCGAGATCATCGAGGAGCTCTATCTCGCCGCCCTGACCCGCTATCCCCGCCCGGAAGAGCGGGACGGACTGGAGCAGCTGATCCAGCGGAATCCCTCCCGGGGAGAGGGCCTGAAGAACCTGGTCTGGGCGCTCTTGGCATCGCGGGAATTCGCCCACAACCACTGAGTGAACGTACTGAGAGAAACAACATGAAGTATACGGGGTGCCTGTTGCCGACTCCGGACATCCTGGCGAGGCGATCCTTCCTGAAGGTGGGATCTCTGAGCCTGCTGGGAATGTCCTTGGGCCGTTACCTGGAGGCCGCCCACCTCAGGGCCAAGGCGGGAAAGGACGCCGCGCCGGCCAAGGCCCGATCCTGCATCCTCATCTGGTTGGAGGGAGGGCCCGCCCAGATGGACACCTGGGACCCCAAACCCAACAGCAGCTTTGGGTCCATATCCACCAACGTGCCCGGCATCCGGATCTCCGAGCTGCTCCCCAACCTGTCCCGGCATATGGACAAGGTCTCCATCATCCGCTCCATGCAGTCGCTGGAGCCGAACCACGAAAGGGCCATCTACTACGGCCTCACCGGCCACCGGCCCACGCCGGCCATGGACTTTCCCGGCATCGGGTCCATCGTCTGCCGGGAGCTGGGCCGGATCAACCATGTCCCGCCCAACGTCGTGGTTCCGGCCAAGGCGGGCAACCGGCACTACGACTGCCAGAAGGGCCAGTTCCTGGGGCCCGAGTTCGATCCCATGATGGTGGGGAACCCCAACGACAAGGACTTCCAGGTGCTCGACCTCAGCCTTCCCAAGACTCTGACCCGGGAACACCTGGAGGACCGGCGGACTTTCCTGAACCTGGTGGACGGGTACTACCGGAAGAAGATCCAGACCGCCGAGCACACCAAGATGGACCGTTTCAGCCAACAGGCCCTGGAGATGATCACGGCCCCGGAGGTGCGGCAAGCCTTCGACCTGAGCCAGGAATCGGAGCAGACCCGGGACGCCTACGGCCGGACCAGCTTCGGCCAGAGCCTCCTTCTGGCCCGGCGCCTGGTGGAGTCGGGCAGCCGCTTCATCACGGCGGCCGGCCACGACCTCAACGGCTGGGACACCCACTCGCACAACGACCGGCGGAACCTCAAGCAGACGGCGAAACTGGACGACTCCCTGCCGGCCCTGCTGGAGGACCTCCACCAGCGGGGCCTTTTGGAGTCCACGGTCGTGGTCGTCATGGGGGAGTTCGGACGCAGTCCCCACCTCAACTCCAAGCTGGGAAGAGACCACTGGCCCCACTGCTGGTCCCTGCTATTGGGAGGAGGCGGGATCGAAGGCGGCAAGGTGGTGGGCGCCAGCGACGACCGGGGAGCCTACGTGGCGGAGCGAAGAGTCACCATCGGGGACCTGTTCGCCACCCTCTACAAGGCCTTCGGCATCGACTGGCACCAGGAGTACATGAGCCCCATCGGCCGCCCCGTGAAGATCGCCAACTCCATCGACGACGAAACGGGCCAGCCGGTTGCGGAGTTGATCTAGCGGAAGGGGCGGCCGACCCGGCCACAGGTCGGGACATTTCTTCAGCCGCGCTCCGAGTCTGGGTGGGCAACACCGGCCAGGTAGGCGATAAGGCTCGTCCTGCTCACGATCACTCGAGGCAATGCCCGGCTCCAATCTCACGCAACACGACGTCGATGTCGGCGGTGGGGAACTCGTTTCGCGCTGCTTCAGCGACCGCTCGGAGTTTGGCCTCGACGGTCCCGGTTTGGCCGCGTCCAGCTTTTCGTAGCGCCTGAGGGAGCCACTCGGCAACGGCCTTTCGCCGCCTCGCAGCTTGACGCTCTCGATCTTCTTTCTTCATGAGCTGGACCTGCAGGCTCCGTGGCACGCGTCGTAGGGGCGACCCATTGTGGTTGCCCTCGCCTGGATTGGGTTGTAAATCTTGGGAATCCCGCCCGGAAGCGAAGCATTGAACCGTTGGCGAATGGATGGGAGTCCGGAGGACTTTCCATACATTGATCGGACAGTTCAGTCTATTGAGCGGTTTCTGTGATCTGGGTCGTTCGGTGCCGCGGTGGCACGTCCCGGAAAGACGACTCCCGAAAAATAGACTGTCCCCTTTTTCGCGTTCGTTGGAAGAGGGGCGCCCCCTGTCGTCGTTCGTCGTTGCAAGCTGAGGGGTTTCGGCGCCGGCCGAGTGCCGGGCCAACCGTTACGTCGGGTCGTCGAGGGCAAGTTTCCCCAGTCGTTTGAGAAAACTCCACTTGCGTGCATGCCGGTGGCAGATGGATCGAACCCGTTTCGAGAACTCCTCCGTCGCGCCATCCTGCTCGGCCAGTGTCCGGAGGTCGAAGATCAAGCCGGCCGCCCGATCGTAACCGCTGGCATTGCGTCTTCCGATCTCCGTTTCGATCTCGCCCCAGACACTCTCCCCCCGCTGCCTGACGCCTTTGATTCGTGCACGCCGCGCCCGCTCGGCCTCTTCCGCCTGCCGGCGTCGTTCGGCCTCCACCCGTTTGGCTGTCGCCACCCGCCGCGCTTCGCGGATCTCCTCCATCCGGCCGCGCAGGTCCGCAACCGTCCGGCGCTTGGCTTGCGCCTCGCCTGGGGGCTCTGTGACAGCTTCACGGACCTTGCGCTGAAGTTCGACCATCACATGCGGATCGCCATCGACGAGGCGCCCGAGAAGCGCTGTCTTCTCCTCGTGGGGGATGGCCTCGACCGCCCTGCGGCGCGCGGCCGCGGATACCTTTCCGAGATCCGCGTTCAGGGGGACCTCGGCGGCGACTTGCACCAGGTCCGGATCGATATGGAAGAAATCGGCGAACGCTTCGAGCGAACCGGTGAGGGGACCGATGCCCGGCAGCGGCTCCTTTTCGTCATCCTCCAGGTCTCCGGCTTCTACCGCCGTCAACCAGAGGAGGTAGAAGAGCCTCAGATCGCCCGAGAGCAGGTCGGAGCGCAACGGCGCCATCGCGCCAAGCAAGCCGGGGCCGTCGTCCAAATGGTCGTATTCACGCTCCTCGTCTTGGGACCAGATGTCGACGATCAGATTCCTTCCCGAAACCCGGACGTGGACCCCGTCGACCTCGCCCAGGAAGACCTTCAACCGCGAACGGTCCAGGAACCGCTTGGGCACTCGGATCATGAGCCGCCTCGTCCCCCAGTTGGCGAGATAGAGATGCAGGTCGAACCAGCGCTCCATCATATTTCCGGGATTGCCGCCGAAGTCGCCCCAGTTGTAGTGATTGACGAAGCTCGTGGCGGTGATCCGCGCCCGTGTCGACAGCCCTTCCAGGGCCCGAATGTCCGCCTCGCCGAGTGGCCGATCGATGGCCTGAAACTCGTAATACTGATATTCGCTCAATGACAGGCCCCCTTTCGGGTGGTGGGATGAAACATGCCTTCGGTTTCACGCGGGCCAAAGGATGCGAGTCCTGTACCCAGGTCATCGTCTATCGTTCGCCGTGCCGACTCCGAACGGTTCAGAACTGGCTGCAAGCACGATGCGGTCTTCGCTTCGAACCGGGCGCCGACCAATCGTGGCGTGGTGTCAGGATTTTCCGACAAGGACGGGCGGGACCGCTGCCGCGACTCCGCCTCAGTAGCGATAGTGATCCGGCTTGTAGGGCCCGTCCATGTCGACGTCAATGTAGCCGGCCTGTTCCGGGGTGAGTCGGGTGAGCTTGGCCCCCAGCTTCTCCAAGTGAAGCCGGGCCACCTTCTCGTCCAGGTGCTTGGGCAGGACGTAGACCTCTCTCCCGTACTGCTCCCGGTTCTGCCAGAGTTCGATCTGGGCCAGAACCTGGTTGGAGAAGCTGCTGCTCATGACGAAGCTGGGATGACCGGTGGCGCAACCCAGGTTCACCAGCCGGCCCTCGGCCAGAACGAGGATGCTGTGGCCGTCGGGAAAGTGCCACTGGTGGACCTGCGGCTTGATCTCCTCCTTGTGGACCCCTGGAGAGGCCTGAAGACCCGCCATGTCGATCTCGTTGTCGAAGTGACCGATGTTGCAGACGATGGCCTTGTCCTTCATCCGGGCCATGTGGTCCAACCGGATGACGCCGAAGTTGCCGGTGGCGGTGACGAAGATGTCCACCTCCGAGACCACGTCCTCCGTCCGTACGATTTGAAATCCCTCCATGGCCGCCTGCAGGGCACAGATGGGATCGATCTCGGTCACCAAAACCCGGGCTCCCTGGCCCCTCATGGACTGGGCGCACCCCTTGCCCACCTCTCCGAATCCGCAGACCAGCACCGTCTTGCCCCCGATCATGACGTCGGTCGCGCGCATGATGCCGTCGGGCAGGGAGTGCCGGCAGCCGTAGATGTTGTCGAACTTGCTCTTGGTGACGCTGTCGTTGACGTTGATGGCGGGAAAAAGCAGGGTCCCGGCCTTCTGCCTCTGGTAGAGACGGTGGACTCCGGTGGTGGTCTCCTCGCTCACACCCACGATCCGGCCCGCCATGCGATGCCAATATTGAGATTCTTCCAGCAAGCGATCCCGCAGCAGAGTCAGAACTACCTTCATCTCCTCGGAGTCCGCGGTCCGGGGATCGGGAAGCGTCCCGTCCGAAGCGAAGGCCTCCTCCGCCTCGTATCCCAGGTGAATCAGAAGCGTGGCGTCGCCGCCGTCGTCCACCAACAGATTGGGGCCCCCTTCCGGAAACCTCAGGATCTGGTCGGTACACCACCAGTAGTCCTCCAGAGTCTCCCCCTTCCAGGCGAAAACGGGGACGCCCGATTCGGCGATGGCGGCCGCGGCATGGTCCTGGGTGCTGAAGATGTTGCAGCTGGCCCAACGCACGTCCGCACCCAGGTCGGCCAGAGTCTCGATCAGGACCGCGGTCTGGATGGTCATGTGCAGGGAGCCGGAGATCCGGGCGCCGGCCAATGGCTTGGTGCCGGAATTCTCCTTGCGGACGGCCATCAGCCCGGGCATCTCGTGCTCCGCCAGGGAGATCTCCTTGCGTCCGAAGCCCGCCAAGCGGATGTCGGCGACCTTGTACTCGTTCTTGACTGCGGCTGTGCTCATGAGTCCGGATTCCCTTCCATCAAGTCTGAAACCGATCGCCGGAAGCCCGGGAATGAACGTCCCGAACGGCACTGAACCCGGCGTCCAGGGTGCAACGACCCTTTCCCAAGGGTAGTTAGGATAGCAGAAAGTCAGCCAACCGGAGCCGTCCGGGGTTCCGGAGCAGAGTTCCAGGCGGTGTCCTTCTACCGCCTGCGGGACGCCTCATAAAACTTGATGTAGTCCGCTACCGAGGTGCCGGCGACGGTCTCGGCAATGAGGTCCGGAGGCAGGTCTTCCACCCGCCTGAAGCGGACGCACGACTTGCCCATGTTGAGTTTTTTCCCGCTTGCCTTGAACCTCTCCTCGAACCGGATCCTGGATTCCCGGTGGCTGTAGACGCACATCAGGTAGAGGGACATGTAGCGCTTCTGAGAGGCCAGAGCAGCGTACATGAGGGGCTGCTTGTTGTACGTCTTGGGATAACGCTCCAAGGGAATCTCATAAGTGATCATCCCCCAGTTCATGGTCTCGACATAACCCGGCGGCAGGTTGTCCAAGACCAACTCCCTCACCGCCTGAATGTCCTCCCGGCGGTCCGGGACAAGCTCTTGCAAGTACTCCTCGACCGTGGCGGCAGCGCTTCTGACCATGGGTTCACCCTATCAGAATCGATCGGCCGGCATCCCAGGAACTTCGTGGCCTCCCGGCTGTTGCCGAAGCCGACTTCCGCGGGAGAGAATCAGCGGCCATGCGATGGTCTCGTCTCCTGCTCGGATTGCTGTTCCTCTACGGCTGCGGCGAGAGTAAAGAAACCGGTCCGCTCTCACCGGAGGAGTCGTTGGCCGGTTTTCAGCACCCCGGCGATGTCCGGATAGAGATCTTCGCCGCCGAACCGTATGTAAGGGACCCGGTGGACCTGGTCTTCGACGAGGAGGGGAGAGCCTTCGTCGCCGAGATGCTGGACTACCCCTACGACCCTCCGCCGGGGCAGCCGCCTCGGAGCCGGATCCGGGTCCTGGAAGATCGGGACGGCGACGGTAGAGTGGATCACTCGGTGGTCTTCGCCGACGGGATTCTCCAACTCAAAGGCTTGGCCTTGTGGGATGGAGGCGTCATTGCCTCCGCGGCGCCGGACCTCCTCTACTTCAAGGACACGGACGGCGACCTCCGCGCGGATGAACGGCGAGTCCTGTTTACCGGCTTCGAAGTGGGTCAGCCTCAGGGGCGGGTCAGCAACCTTCGCTACTCCCTGGACAACTGGATCTACGTCTCGAACGACGGACATCCGGGACGGGTCAGGTCTCCGGACCGGCCCGGGGCCGACTCGATCTCGGTCCTGGGAACCGATTTCCGGTTCCGCCCCGGCCGGGGCGTTTTCGAAGCGGCTTCGGGAGCCGCCCGCTTCGGCCAGACCTTCGACGATTGGGGCCACCGCTTCGTTACGCGGACCGGAACCCACGTCCTGCACGTGCTCCTGCCCCGCCGCTATTTGGAGAGAAACCCCTACCTGGCGGCGCCCGCTGAGATCATCCGGGACGTCTCGGACCATGACCGTCGCATCTACTCCCGGACGCCACCCGAGAAGTGGCGCGAACTCCGAACCCGGGTGAGACAGGAGCGTTCCGATCAGATGGGCCTGGGGCGCACCGGACAAGTCCAGGGGTACTTCACCGGCGCGACGGGGGGCACCGTCTATTCGGGCGACCGGCTTCCGCCGTCCTACCGGGGAAACCTCTTTACGGGAGGAGTCGCCGGGAATCTGGTTCACCGGGATCTGCTGGCGCCGAGCGGCATCAGCTTCGTGGCCAGCCGCGCGCCGGAAGAACGGCACCGTGAGTTCCTGTCGTCCACCGATCCCTGGTTCCGGCCCGTTCAGTTCACCACCGGCTGGGACGGGAACCTCTACATCGTGGACATCTATCGAAAGCTGGTGGAGGATCCCGAGTCGATCCCGGAGCCCATCAAGCGGGATCTGGACTTCTATGCCGGGACCGGCCGGGGCCGAATCTATCGGGTCGCCTCCGCCCGCGATCCGGCTCCGGCTCCGGCTCCGGCTCCGGCTCCCGTAAAGCCGTCCCTGACCGGAAAGGACCCCCGGAGCCTGGTTCGGCTTCTCTCCCATCCCAACCGCTGGTGGAGACTCACGGCTCAGCGCCTGCTGGTCCAGCGTCAGGAGAACTCGGCCGTCGCGGAACTGAAGCACACCGTTCGCCAGGGAGCATCCGCCAAGGGCCGCTTGCACGCGTTGAATGCCTTGGAGGGGCTCTCCGCACTGGATTCCGAAACCCTGACCCTTGCGCTGAAGGACTCGAGCCCACGGGTGCGGGAGCATGCCGTCCGGATGGCTGAGGAATTTCCCCGACTGCTCCCGAGACTGCTGGCAATGCCGGTGGGAGAGGAGCCGCGGGTCGGGTTCCAACTGGCCTTGAGTCTGGGCCGGTTCCAGGGCGAAGCCGTCATCCGGGCCCTGTCCCGGTTGGCTCTGCACCAGAGCCTGACACCCGGCTTTCGGGCGGCCATCCTGAGCTCGGAGGCCGGGTCCTCGCCGGATCTTGTAGAACATCTCCTGAACCTGGACTTCTTCGGAGCAGCGGATCGGAAGCGGAGGGAAGAATTCCTGGAGGAACTCACGGCCGTGATCGGCGCCCGTCAACGGCCAACGGAGATCAGGCGAATCCTGGAACTGGTTTTTCGATCTCCCGCTTTGGCGAACGAGGCCTGGCAGGGATCCGGACTCGACGGACTGGCTCAAGGTCTGGAAATGGGAAGGGTCGCCGGCCTGGATCCGGCAGGCGCCCGAACCGCGCTCCGGCAACTATTGGAAACGGGTTCGACCCGCGTCCGTACGGCGGCGGCTCGTGTGTCCCGGCACTTCCGGATGCCGCGGCTTCGAGCTCAGGCCCGCCGGCAGGCATTGGACCCAAGCGCCTCGCTTCAGCGGCGGATGCAGGCCGTCCGCACCCTGGCAAGTGTCCGATTTCGGGACGCGCGTCCCATTTTCGGACACTTTTTGGATTCCGTTTCCGATTCCGTCCTGCGTTCCGAGGTTCTTTGGCTCCTGGGAGGATACGACGACGTGGAGGTGGGCGACCTGATTCTCTCCCGCTGGAGCACCCTCTCTCCCGGCGAACGGAGGCCCGCCCTTCACGCCCTGATCGCCCACCGCGGACGGGCGTCCCGGCTGCTGGACGCGCTGGAGCGGGGCACCGTGGAGACGGCGGCGTTGGAGCAGGACCACCGGGTCCTGTTGGCCCAGCACCCGGACGAAGCGATTCGGAACCGGGCCCTGGCCTTGTTTCAGCCCGACTCCCCGGACGAGAGGGACCGTGTGGTGCAGCACTACCGGAAAGTTCTGGGCCTGGCCGCCGACTCGGAGCGGGGAGAGCAGGTCTTTGAACGGGAGTGCGCCCGTTGTCACCAACCCCAGGAAGGGGACGCGGTGGGGCCGGATCTTCGCGTCGGGGTGCAGGGGCACACCCGGGGGGAGTTGCTCCAGGCGATTCTGAATCCCAACGCCCAGATCCTGGGCCTGTTCCAGAACTACATCGTGACCACCCGCGAGGGTCTGGTCTACGGCGGCGTCCTGGCGGCGGAGGGTCCCGGAAGCCTGACCTTGCGTAGCGGCCCGGGCGAGGAAGAGACGATTCTGAGGGCCCGCATCGCCGAAATCCGTGCGTCCCAGGTCTCGCTGATGCCCGAGGGTCTGGAAGAGAACATCGCCCCGCAGGAGATGGCGGACCTCATAGCCTACATCCAGGCCGGAGACCTGCTGGAGGACTGACCGGAGTCCACGGCGAAGCCCCGCATCGCCCGTTTTTCAGTTACCGGCATCACTCGTAGAAACGGATGGAGTAGAGATCCGCGTCCTTCATCACGAAGCGGAGCCGAACGGCGGTACCGGCCAGACGGCCCACGTCGCTGCCCCCGTCCCACGACACGTCCCGGGCAATCTCGTCTCCGATGATCTCGGGACAATCCGCCAGGGAGAAGCCGGGTATCGGCTTCCCCTCGGTGTCCTGAATCTCCACCCGCAAGCTGCCCGCAGCCGAGGTGGAGTAGTTGACCTCTAGCCGGTTCCCGGAAAACTTCAGGGGCTTCGTGAGCATCTCCCCACCGGCGTACGGCGCGTTGACGGAGGCGAATCCGTCCAGCCGCAGGGTCAACCGCTGGATGTGCCACGTGGGATGCCCGTAGTGCCGGCCCACGTAGATGGACATCTCGGCCGGACCGGTCCGGACCACGCCCTGAAGCGGATAGTTGGTGCGGGAGACCCAGTTGAGGGTGTCCGGTCCCGGGCGGACGAAAACGCCCATGAAGGTGCGGTCGTAGAGCGTGCCCCCCCGGGAGGTCATGAAGGCGGCGTCCGCGCAGTCGTGGGACAACCAATCCGGATTCTTCGGTTGGGTGGCGTCCGAGACAACGCCGGCGGCCTTGGCCTGCTCCTTGGTGAGCGCGGAGCGGCCATACATGAACCGCGGCGGGAAGGCCACGTAGATGTGGGGGGCCCGGAAATACTGAACCGTCTGGTGCTCATAGAGATGTTCGGGCGGGACGATGCCTCCCGTGGTGTACTCCATGGGAACAGGATCGGTCCAACTCAGGAGATCCGGGGATGTGCTCCGGGCCACGGAGCGTTTTCTGGGCCTGGTGTTGGAGGTCATGAATCGGAAGTAGAGAACATACTTCCCCTCGGATTCGGACCAGAAGATGGATTGAACGCCGTCGAAGCCGTTGGGGAGCGTGGTGATGAAGACCGGATCTTCCTGAATCTTCCGGAAATCCACCCCGTCGGAAGACTCGTACAGGAACAGGTCCACGTACTTCCTCCCGTCCAGGGGATGCTCGTTCTTCCACTCGGGCCGGTCCCGGTAATGGGAGCTGGTGGCCTTGATGCGGCGATCGGCCGGCACGCCGGGCCGGTTGTCCACGAATGGGACCAGCCGCCCCAGCCTGATTACGTTGTTCTCACGGCTGCCGTCCACCTCCACCAGTCCCAGGTTCGGCTTCTCCCAGTGGATGCCGTCCCGGCTCCGGGCGTAGCTGATGGCGCGGCGGAATCTTTGCTCCGACGGCAGCGTGGTCCGGGCCAGGTAGTAGAGGTGGTAGAGGCCCCCCTCCTGAAAGATCTTGTATCCGAAGTTGAACTCATTCTCCCAGGGACGGTCGATGCGGATCACCTGCTCGGCGGGTCGCGGTTCGTGCAGCTGCAGTCGAACCCCCTGCAGGCGGTCGATCAGAAAATGGTCGACGAATAGCTCCCGGCGAGAACCGATCTCCCGGGGAAGAGAGTCATGGCTCGACCCCGCCCACACGACACTCGGCGCTACCAGACTGAGCCCCAGCAACAGAAACCCCAGGAAACGAAACGATCTCATCCGGTTATCCTCCCGCGGACAGAATGCATGCTGCAGAGATTCTTGGCAACTCTCCCGACTCGGCGCTGATTCCCAGCTCCATCGGAGGCGAAACCAAAAGCGTCCTGATGTACTGTCCCGGAAATACGAGTAGACAAGCGTTCCAGCTTGTCGAGAATGGATTGGCCCGTGGCCAGACCCAGTCCTGCCGACATGGAGTTGAATCCTCTTCCCGTCCCGCCCATCCGAGCGGTTCCAGTGCTTGTTCCCGCCTCCGCAAGTGCTCGATCATTTTGGGCTATTCCGTAACCAGGTCTTGATCCTCTTTCGGACCACCGTCGCCGGTGACGGCAACTATAGTGTAACATTCAGTGTTACACTTGTATTGTGATCAAGGGGTTCGCTTCCAAGGTTCTCAGGAGGGCATTTGAAGACGGAAACTACCGGAGGATCAACCCCCAATGGAGGGCAAGGGTTGAACTTCTTCTGGACGCATTGGACGCCGCAGAGAAAGTGGAGGACTTGAACCTCCTGACGCTCGGCACCCACCCACTGAAGGGCAATCGAAAGGGTGAGTGGGCAATGACCGTGACCAAGAACTGGAGGATTACCTTCAGATTCGATGCGGGAGACGCCGTCGAGGTAGACCTGGAAGACTATCACTAGAACGGAGGGCGGGACATGGCTAGAAATCTGGAAAGGCGACCGACACATCCAGGCAGGTTGCTACGGAGCGAGATCGAGGCTCGGAAACTCAATCAGAAGCAGGTGGCGGATCTTGTCGGTGTCGGGCGCAGGACCATTAACGAGATTTGCCAAGGACGAAGACCAATGACCATCGACATGGCGCACCGGATCGGGAAGCTCTTCGGCAATGGTCCGACGCTCTGGGTCAACATGCAGAAGGCGATTGACATGTGGGACGCTGAGCGCGAGCACTCAACAGACTACGCAAAGATTCAGACCTTGGAGATAGCCCGATAAAGCTGCCTAACGTGCGGTAGATGGAAGCAGTGGATGGTTAATCCTTCGTTTCAGCGGACTTTCACCGCCTATCTTGTGCCAGTTAGCTTGGCGCACAGTCGCCGCTCCTTCCAGGCCAATCCTCTGCTCAGTCGGTGGCAAAGCGAAAAGCGTACAGGTCGGCGTCCTTGAGGACGAACCGGATCCGGACCGGCTTCCCGGCCAGTGAGCTGACGTCACGGTTCCCCTTCCAGCTCACGACTCCCTCAATCTGGTCTCCGAAGACTTCATCCGCATCCGCTTGGCTGAAACGCTCCAGCGGCTTGCCGTCCGCGTCCTGGAGCTCGACCCAGATCCCGCCGCTGCCCGAGGTGGAATAGTTGAGGCGCAGCCGGTTGCCTTCGAAGCGAAGCGGACGGGTCACCATCTCTCCACCGGCCAAAGGCGCCTGCACGGAGACGAATCCGTCCATTCTCAGGGAATAGCGGCGCAGGTTCAGGCTCCGGCCCATCCAGTATCCTTCCACCACGTAGATGGAGAGTTCTTCGGGGGATCCGATCCGGTCGGAGCGGGTCTGGACGATTCCCCAGGCGATGCTGTTGTCCCCATAGACCCAACTGTCGGTCCGGGCAAGGCCGGGTCGAATGAAGGCCTCTCCCCAACGTTTGAAGTGGAGCCGGTCCCGGCCCGTCATCAGCAGCGAGTCGGTCACAGCCGTCCCGTAGCGCTGAGAGACCTTCGCCCGGTGTTCCCGAGATTCCCGCCCGGGCAGGCGCCAAGTCGCTTCGGTCGAGCCCCGGTCCTTGTAGCGCATGGGAAAGCCCACCAGGATGTGGGGCGCCCGGTAGTAGGGGCGCAGTTGATTGGTGTAGAGATGCTCCCTGGGAGCTCCCGGGTACTCACACCAGACTGGATCCGTCCAGTTGACGAAGTCGAGAGAGGTGGCCGTCAGGATGTCCCTGACCCCCTGCTGGAAGCCTCGGAAGTAGGCCCGGTACTCTCCCCGAACCGGGTCCCAGAAGGCCAGGTTCTGCGAATCGAAGGCCCCTTCGGAGATCACCACCCGGTCCGACATGGGGGTGAAACGAAGTCCGTCCGGCGACTTGAGCGCCAGCAGGCCCTTCTCGCCGTTGGACCGGATGATCATCTTGTAGCGGGCGTCCTCGGGGCAGTCGGGACTGTCGTCCTTGAAGATGGCGGCGTGACCCGGGTCGGCTTCGACCGAGCTCAGCGTCGTCTGGGAAAGGATGATGTTGTTGTCCGTGCTGCCCTGGAACTCCACCAGGCCCAGCTTCGGTTTCCGGAAGTGGATGCCGTCGCTGCTCTCGGCATAGCACATGTACGGGCGGTGGGGATAGGTCTGCCCTGTCTCCGTGACCTCGTACTGATAGGCGCCGTAGTACATCCGGTAGCGCATCCGGTTTGAGGTTCCATCCTGGAACACGGTGCGGTAATGGCAGGCGTTTCCCTCCCAGGCCTCATCGGTCACCAGCGCCACGTTTCTCCGGACAGGCCGGTGGAGCTGCAGCCGGGCCCCTCCCGACATGCGGTCGATGAGATGTTCGTCCACCATGAGCTCGAGACGCGAACCCACGTCCGCGACCCCCTCGGAGGCGCCCAAAACTGCGGTTCCCGCACCGAGGACAAGCAAGATCACGAATAGCGGCATTTACGGATTCCTCCCTGAGTGGTAGCGGACAGCGGCGATCGGCTCGTGTAGATCAAGAGAAAAATTAAGTGCCTCCCACGCCTCGACCAACGTTACCAGAAGTTCCAGCCGGTCGCCTTCAGGCGTGCCGCGCTCAGCGGTCATCAGGCCTTCGATTTCCTTGAGCGTCCGGCGGTAATCCCGGTCGGTCCTGATGGGTGCGATTTCTATGGCACGGCCCTCAAATCGACTACGCAACAATCGCGAAGTGGGGACTATCGTCCCCCCTATGCTCCCCAAGAGGGCGACTGGAAGTCGCCCCTCCTAGGAGCCTGCGCCGCAGAAATTGATCTACTGCGAAAGCGGTGAATCGGTCCATATTTCCTCAATTTCTCGGCGAATAGAACGACTATGCACCTCCAAATCGAGAAAATCTGGCCTCCATCCCCACTTTCTCGCTACGATCATTCCTACGGCGCAGACTCCTAGTCGGCGGCAAAACGGAAGGCAAACAGGTCGGCGTCCTTGAGAACGAACCGAATCCGGACCGGTTTGCCGGCCAGCGAGCTGACGTTGCGGTTCCCCTTCCAGGTCACCACTCCTTCGATCTGATCTCCGAAGACTTCATCCGCATCCGCTTGGCTGAAACCTTCGAACGGCATGCCGTCCACGTCCTGGAGCTCGACCCGGATTCCGCCGCTGCCCGAGGTGGAATAGTTGAGGCGCAGCCGATTGCCGTCGAAGCGAAGCGGACGGGTCACCACCTCTCCACCGGCCAGGGGTGCTTGCGCGGAGACGAATCCGTCCATTCTCAGGGAATAGCGGCGCACATTTATGCTTCGCCCCATCCAGTACCCTTCCACCACGTAGATGGAGAGTTCATCGGGAGATCCGACCCGTTCGGAGCGGGTCTGGACGATTCCCCAGGCGATTTTGTTGTCCCCGTAGACCCAGCTGTCGGTCCGGGCGGGCCCGGGCCGAATGAAGGCCTCTCCCCAGCGCTTGAAGTGGAGCCGGTCACGGCCGGTCATCAGGAGGGCGTCGGACACCGCCGTCCCATAGCGCTGGGAGACCGCCGCCCTGTGCTCCCGAGCTTCCCGGCCCGGCAGGCGCCAGGTCGCTTCGGTGGGGCCCCGGTCCTTGTAGCGCATGGGAAAACCCACCAGGATGTGGGGCGCCCGGAAGTAAGGACGCAACTGGTTGGTGTAGAGGTGCTCCGTGGGGGCCCCCGGATACTCGCACCAGAGCGGGTCCGTCCAGTTGAGTAAGTCAGAAGAGGTGGCAGTCAGGATGTCACGAATCCCCTGCCGGAACCCTCGAAAGTAGGCCCGGTACTCTCGCCGCAGCGGGTCCCAGAAGGCCAGGTTCTGAGAATCGAAGGCCCCTTCGGAGATCACGACCCGGTCCGACATGGGGGTGAAGCGGAATCCATCCGGCGACTTGAGCGCCAGCAGACCCTTTTCGCCGTTGGAACGGATGATCATCTTGTAGCGAGCATCCTCGGGGCAGTCGGGATTGTCGTCGATGAAAACTGCGGCGTGGCCAGGGTCGGCTTCGACCGCGCTCAGCGTCGTCTCGGAGAGGACGATGTTGTTCTCTGTACTGCCCCGGAACTCCACCAACCCCAGCTTCGGTTTCCGGAAGCGGATACCGTCGTTGCTTTCCGCGTAGCAGAGGTATGGACGTTGGGGAAAGGTCATTCCCGTCTCTGTCGTCTCGTAGTGCCAGGCACCGTAGTACATCCGGTAGGCGTTTCCATCCTGCAATACCGTGCGGTAGAAGGAGGCGTTCCCTTCCCAGGGCTCGCCGGTCTCCAGGGCCACGTTCCGCCGGACCGGCCGGTGGAGCTGCAGGCGGGCTCCACCCGACATGCGGTCGATGAGATGTTCATCCACCATGAGCTCGAGACGCGAACCCACGTCGATGGCTTCCTCGGAGGCGCCCATGACGGTTCCCGTGACGAGGGCGAGCAAGATCACGATTCGCAACAATTCCGGATCCCTCCCTGAACTACGTGGCCTGAATGCCGAAACCGCCTCAGGAAGCGGCGCTGCAATTCTCGATGGCCCCCGACAGGCAAGCCCTCCGCACCGCATCTATCACGGCCATGTTCTCGACTCCCGTCTCGATCCTGGCGTCCGCTGCGCCGCCGCAGGCGGCGACGAAGGCGTCGACCTCGTCGGCATACTGGTTGACGCCTCGGACCCGGTGCTGCTCGTGTTTGCCATCCTGGTCGATGACCGTCACCTGGACCCGCTTTCGCGGTGCGGGCACATAGGCCTGGGGCGCCCTGATGATCCCCCGGTCCCCGTAGACGGTGTAGCCCTGCTCCCGGGGAAGATGGGTCCCGCAGGTGACGGTGGCCACGGGGCCGCCGTCGAACCGCAGGGTGAAGTGGCAGAACTCGTCGACTCCAGTCTCGGCCCCCAGCCTCCAATTTCCGGAAACGGAACCAGGTTCCGCCCCAAGGATGTACCGGGCGCTGTTGATCCCGTAGCAACCCACGTCGTAGAGGCCTCCGCCTCCGGTCTCACGCTTCAGACGAATGTTGTCCGGATCTTCCATGAAGTAGTGGAAGTGGGCTTCGAACAGAAACACCCGTCCGATGGCGCCCTTCCGGATGAGCTCCTTCACCAGGGCATGCTGGGGATGGAAGCGGTACATGAACCCCTCCATCAGCACCCGCCCGGCCGCTCTGGCGGCCGCCTCCATCTCCCGGGCTTCCGCCAGATCCATCCCCAGCGGCTTGTCGCAAAGGACATGCTTGCCGTGGGCCAACGCCTTCAGGGTCCACTCCTTGTGGAGATGGTTGGGAAGACCGATGTAGACACCGTCGATGCCGGGGTCCTCCAGTAGCTGTTGGTAACTCGAATAGCAGCGGTCGACGCCGTGCTTGGCGGAGAGGGCTTGCGCCTTCTCCCGGGAGCTGGTCCCCAGAGCCGTCAATTCCGCCGTCTTGGCTTGGCGAATCCCGGGAATCATGGCCTTAGTGGATATCATTCCCACGCCGATGATGGCCATCCTGTACATGTTACGTCTTCCTCCGCGTCATCCTTGGACCGTCCGTGGGCTATTGAGCCATTCCAGATTGAAACGGGCGATGCTGATCCGCTCGCACCAGCGCCGACGATGGTCCAAGCGCGAAAAGCTGCCGTACCATTCGGCGAGCTTGGACTCGGGCCAGTCGAGGCTGTCCTCGTGCAGACAGAGAATCGTCTTGTCCTCCAGCACAGCCAGGTCGGAATAGGCGGACGGACCGTCATCCAACAGTTTCGACAGCGGCCAGGTCCGGCCCTCGTCATAGCTGGCCCGCAGGGTGAGCCGCTGTCTCCGCCCCTTCGTCGGATTGGAGGGATCAGGACCGGCCGGATTGGAGAAGAGGAAGATGTTCTTCCCTTCGGTCGCCCCGGTGGTATAGCGGGTCAGTCCAGCGTGGCAAACCGTAGTGGGGAGATCGCGCGGCTGCGTCTCCTGCGGTTCGAAACTCTCCCCTCCGTCCCTGCTCCAGGCGTGCCATCGCCAGTCGTTGTGAAAGGGGCGATTCTTGCGGAAATTGGCGTAAACGCCGCCGTCCGCCGTCTCCACCACGGTGACCTCGTCCGAGCCCACCGGCAGGACGCCTCCCACCTGCCAAGTCGATCCATGGTCGTCGCTGTAGAGGACGCCTCCGCGGACACCGGGAATCTGGCCTTCTTCTCCGTCCTTGTACAAGAATCCAGGGATCACCAGCCTTCCCTGCTTCGGACCCCGGGTCAGTTGGATGCCGTGGACCGAGTTGTTGGTCCAACCGATCCATCCGTCCGGGTTGGGTCGAGCCTTCTTGGGCGCCGGTTCCGACCAGGTGAGGCCCTGGTCGGTGCTCTTCGCCAGCCAGAAGCGCCCGTCGGTCTTGGCGTAGGTCGGGAAATACCTCAAGTCGTGAGGAGCCGTCGTCGGGAGCTTCCAGAAAGCGGAGAAGATGGTCCCTCTGGTCCGGTCCTCGAACAGCGGACCGACGAGGCAAAAGGTCCCCCGCTCCCGGAAGAGCACTCCCTGCTTCCCCCAGGTCCGCCCCCCGTCCGCGCTCCGCTGCACCAGGACGTCGGTGTCGTGGCCGAAGTCGGTCATGTTGTCCCACCGCCTCTGGCAGACGGCGACCACGGCGCCTCGGCTCGTCGCCAGCAGTCCAGGGAGCCGGACTCCGAAACCCTTTCCCGGGTAGAAGACCGTCGTCTTTGCGAAGAACGGCTGTCCCGACCCGGCCGAAAGCGACCCCGGAAACAGGCGCCGGACCTTCCCCGCCGCAACGACCGCCCCTACTCCCAGCGGCCTCAAGAAATCACGTCGATGCATCATGGGTTTTTGGCCTCCTGTTGCCGTCGCGGCTCAAGTCTACTATGAGCGAGGAAAGAGGAAATAGGAAAGAGTGAAGAAGAGTGGTTCGTGTTGCCGGGAGGAGGACGGGCAGCTATCTCGTTGGGGACATCCTTGCCAGAATAACCTGACGCCCTGTTGAGCCCTTGACGTCGCCGGGCGCCGGCCGCTGGGGGAAGCTTCTTGGTCTTGACTCTTTTCTCATTTCCTCTTTCCTCTTTCCTCTTTCCTTTCCCATAATGGTAGTATCTCGCGAATCGAATCGGACGCCCGCAAGGACGGAGGACAAGATGACCCTCAGAACAGCGTTTGCCATCATCACCGTCGTATCCTTGGTGGGATGCGGTTCCGGGGAGATGGCGGAGGAGCCGACAGCCAGCGAAACGGCCGACGAACCGGGTCGGATCGAAGGGGCGCGGATCTACGACTACGACCCGACCACCGAGCTCGGCGACGACATCTTCGGGGACATCATTGCCGATCTCGAGCACGACGCTCCGGGACGCTGCACCCACGGCGGTCCCGTCTGCATGGAGTACGCCGACGGCCGGATCGTGGCCTTCCACACCAACACCACCGACCACAACCTGGACGGCTGGTCCGAATACGCCGAGAGCTCGGACGGCGGCAGGACCTGGAGCAGATACAACAAGTTCCAGTATTCCTACGACCATTACGACCCGGATCGGAAGCGATCCGTCTGGGTCGAGGAGGGTCTGGTCACCGAGAAGGGAACCGCGGTCCTGTTCCTGACCCATTTCAAGATCGACAAGGGCAAAGAGGGAAGCGGATTCATGAGGAGCCTGGACCACGGCTCCACTTGGAGCGGCTACCAGCCCATCGATGGGGACTATATCGGGTATCCCTGTGCTGTGGCGGTGTCCGGCGAAACCAACTACGTCCTCTATGACAGCAATGACGGCGGACCTCACGTCCTCTACACCAGCGCCGATGACGGGGAGAGTTGGACCAAGAGGAGCACGCTACCGCTCGACGACGACAAGTGGTACGGCACCATGTGCCTGATGGCGGATGGACGCCTTTTGGCCGGCGCCTATACCGAAAAGGACGAGCACCATTTCTACTACTGCATCAGCCAGGACCAGGGGCAGACCTGGGGCGAACAGCAGAAGACCTACGTGGACAAGATGATCCGCGATCCGGAGCTGGCCTACCTGGGGGGCAAGTACTACCTGCACGGACGGTCGGGCCAGGAGGGGGAAGGCAGCCGCCGTTTCGTCCTCTACCAGTCCGACGACGGCATCGACTGGGGCAGCGGGATCATCGTCAGCGGGGACACCAGGCATCCCGACGGCTACAGCCACAACTGCATCATCAACCGGTACAACGACCAGGAACCGCTCAAATTGATGGTGGAATACAGCATCATCTACGACGGTAGGGACACAAACGAATACGTTTTCTTCATCGAGCCCGACCCGCGCTGAGCCATTTTCCGCCGGCCGGATCGGACCTCCGGATTCATCTTGCGCGTCGCCTTCTACTACCACCAGCAGAAACGTCTTCCCGCCAACCATGAGGGCAACAACCCCTACGGGGCGCTCCTGGCGGAAGCCCTGGAGCGGCGGGGCGTGGAAATGGTATTCGAGACGAACTGCAGTCCCGAGTATCTCCGGCGGAACCAGGGCAGAATCCAGGTTCTGCACCTCCACTGGCCCCACCACGACTACTACAACGACGACGAGCGAATCATGCAGCGGCAGATGGAGGAGCTCGCCGCCTCCCTGGAGCTGGCGAGGGAACTGGGCTACAAGGTGGTCTGGACCTCCCACAACATCTACCCGCACAACCGGACCCACCAGCACATCGATCACGAGTTCCGGCTCCACCTGTGCCGCCTCTGCACCGCCATCATCGCCCATTGCGCGGCGTCCGCGGCCGGCGTCAAGGAGACCTTCGGCCGTTCCCACGACATCTTCCTGGCGCCCCACGGTCATTTCATCGGGGTCTACCCGGACATCGCCTCCCAGAGCGAGGCCCGCCGGGATCTGGGCATACCGGCTGGGGATTTCGCCTACGGATTCATCGGCGGCGTGCTGCCCTACAAGGGTCTGGAGACTTTGATCGAGACCTTCCGCAGGCTTCCCGGAGAGGACTCCTGGCTCCTGCTGGCCGGCGGCGGACGCTACAGGCCATACCTGAACAAGATTCGAAAGCTGGCCGCCGGGCATCCCCGGATCCTGGACCGGATCGTCGAGCCTCGCGCCCCCACGCCGGACCTGATGCGGGTCCTGCGCGCCAGCAATGCCATCGTCCTGCCGTTTCTGGCCACCATGTCGTCGGGGACCGTCACCCTGGCCCTTTCCGAGTCCCGTCCCGTGATCGCGCCGAACCTGGGCTGCCTGCCCGAAGTCATCCTTTCCGGCGGCGGTCTGCTCTACGACCCGAACCGTCCCGGCGCGCTCCTGGAGGCCATGCGGGAGATCCAGGGTTGGGACCTGGAAGAGGCGTGCCGCACCGCCCTGGCCAGCATTCAACGTTACGATTGGGACCGCATAGCGGAGATCACCCTGGAGGCCTATCGAAGATGACACTTCTGACACCGGAATGGAGCCGGGATCTGCGCCGGCGCGCCTCGGCCCCCTCTTTCTCCGCCGCCCGGGAGGCGCTGGACCAACGACTTGCCGATTATCACCGGTTTTTGCCTCAGGTCCCCGTACATCAGGCCGGCTACTACCACGACTTTTTCTGCCCCGAGCACGCGGTCCAATTCGTGTACGACCCACGGGAGCCGCACCGTCACGTCTGTCCCGTGGACGGCGCCGTCCACAGCGGTGAGCCGTACGACAGCGCCTGGCGCTGGTCGGTGAACGACATGCTCAGCGACGCCGCCCTGAAACTCGCCTTCCGGAGCCATCTCAACGAGGGACAAGGCGAACAGGCCCGGGCTGACCGGGACCTGTCCAGCCGGATCCTGTTCACCTATGCCGAGCGCTACCGGCACATGGAGCCCCCTCCCCTGGATCACCCCAACCACCCTGGGATCGTCACCTGGTCGGGACTGGACGAGTCGGTCTGGTTGATTCGGATGTGCTGGACCTTTGCCCTCTTGGAGGAGACGCTCCCGGAAGGGTCGGCCGGCCGGCTGGCCCGTCAGATGTTCCGGCCCGGCGCCGAGCACATCCGGAGAGTTCGATGGCCCGAGATCCACAACGCCACCAACTGGAACAACGCCGCCCTGGCGACCCTGGCTCTGGTCCTGGAGGACGAAGAACTGCTGGAGGTGGCGCTGGGCGGCGACCTGGGCCTGGAGCCCCAATTGACCCAGGGAGTCTCCCAGGACGGGATCTGGTGGGAGGGCTCCCTCAGCTATCACTACTACATGCTGGACGCCGTGGTCTGGACGCTCCGGATCCTGCGGGCCTCGGGCCGCTCCTTTGACGATGGCGGCATCCTCAAGCGGATGTTCCTGGCGCCGATCCTCATCTCCTTTCCGGACCTGAAGCTCCCGGCGGTTAACGACTGCTGGTACTTCATCGGCCTCCAGCAGCGGGTCGGTCACGGGATCCCGGAAGCGGACGGTTTCTACGAGACCGCCTACGGCTGGTTCCGCGACCCCGTCTTCGCCTGGGTCCTGCAGCAGAACTACGAGGACCGTCCCCGGTCCTGCTTCGAGGCGCTCCTGGGCGGCGCCCGGGAGATCCCGGCCGGAGAGGAACCGGAGTGGAAGAGTCTCCATCTGGAGGACCTGGGCTTTGCCGTCCTGCGCAGCCGGGATCCCGGGAACCGAAGTCATCTGATTTTCAAGGCGGGTCCGGATGGAGGGGTTCACGGACACCACGACCAGCTCAGGATCCAGCTCTTCGCCAACGGCTCTCCCTGGTTGCCGGACCTGGGGACTCCCGGGTACGGCATCGAGCTCAATGACACCTGGTACCAGCAGACGGCCAGCCACACCACAGCGCTGGTGGACGGCTTGTCCCAGCCGCTGGCCGAGGGAAAGATCAACTATTACTACACCGACGACCGGTATTCACTCTGCGACGCCTCGGTCTCTTGGGACGAGGGGGCCTACGCCGGAGTCGAGATGCGCCGAGTCCTCCTCTGGCGGGACCAATATTTCGTGGACCTGCTGCAGATTCGGTGCCCCACGGTTCGAAACCTGGACTGGGTCTGTCAGGTGCGCGGGGAGCGGATCGGGGAGCCGGTGGACCTGACTCCTGCCGCTCCCTTGACCGGCGACGGCGGTTACGGCCACGTGCGGCTGGAGGGCCGAGTCCCCGAATCGGACAACCGGAGGCTTCGCTGGCAGCATCAGGGCGGACTCCTGGATCTGCTTCTGATCGAGCCGGCCGGCCGGATGTTCCTGGGTTCGGCCCCGTCCAACCCGGCAGCCGAAACCCTTTCCACCTGCATCCGGCGCCGCACCGCCGCCAGCGCCGTCTTCCTTTCGGTCATTGCTCCCTACGGGGCAAACCGGAGCTCTCCGCTGGTCACCGCACTCAGTTGGGTCGAAGGCGGCGGTTCGCGACAACTCTGGGTGGTGAAGGATCGGGGTCGCGACGAGTGGATCTTGGGAGACGAGCCGGGAGACGTCTTGTTGGTCTCGGACCTGCAGTGACGTGGGCCCGATCCCGGCGTGGTAGACTCAGCCGTAACTATCGCAACGGCCTGTAACATGAAACGAAGAACATTCCTCAAGAAAACAGCCGGCGGAACTCTGGTCTCTTCCCTGGCCTTCTCAACCGCGAGCCGGATCGAGGCTGCCGGTGACGGCATCCCGGTGGGCATCATCACCCAGGAGAGAGGGCCTCACCTGGGAACTTATCTGGATGCCCTGGACAAGGCCCAGGGAGTCGCTTCCGTCGCGCTTTCGGACGAGAGTGGAACCACCTTCGACCGTGCCAGCGAAGTCCTGGGTGGAAAGCTCACCACGTACCAGGACCACGGCAAGATGTTGCAGGAGGCGCAGCCGCACGCGGTCCTCGTCAGCCTGGCCGCCCACTTGGCGCCCCCGCTGATCCGGAAGTCCCTGGAGGCAGACGCTCACGTCCTGGCCGAAAAACCGGCCTGCGTCCGGGCCGAGGACTTCGAGCCTCTGGTCCAGCTCGCCGATTCCAAGAATTTGAACCTGATGCTGGCCCTGGGATCCAGGCTTCATCCGGCAGTGCTCAAAGCCCGGGAGTTGATCCAGTCCGGATTCCTGGGCAAACCCTTCGGCGCCCACCTGGTCTTCGTCGCCGACCAGACCCGTCTGACCCGGCCCCGATACCAGGAATCCTGGCTCGCCTTCAAGGACAAGGCGGGCGGGGGACAGCTCATCTGGCTGGGAATCCACTACCTGGATCTGGTGCAATACCTCACCGGCGACCGGATCGAGCAGGTCTCCGCCGTCACCCGAAACGTGGGTGGACAGCCGGTGGAAATCGAGGATTCGGTGGCCCTGGCCCTCCGGTTTAAGGGGGGGATGATGGGGACCTACCACGGCGGCTACTACCTGGACCGAGGGTATCACCTGGGCGTCACCCTCTGGGGTTCCAAGGGTTGGCTCCGGATGAACCTCCTGAAGGGCACCATGCAATGGTACTCCACCCACGCGGAAGCCCCGCGGGGAATCCGCTCCCATGACTTCAAGACCGAGCTGAGCAGCTACTACCCCCTGGTCCAATCCCTGGTAGACCTGGGCCACGGCAAGGGGAATCCGCCGCTCACGGGAGAGGATTCCCTCCACGTCCTGAAAGTCGTATTCAGCGCCTACAAGGCCGCGGAGACCGGCGTCAGCCAGTCCGTCTGAGCCGCGTCCGCCGGATAGAATGGAGACCGTAGGGGCTCCCCTTGTGGGTGCCCTCCTCTGTGCACCGTCCGCCGGGAGAACAGCCATGACCGAAGTAAAGCGCCGTCAGTTCCTCAAGTCCTCCACCTGGGTGGGAGCCTCCCTGATCGGCACGGCCGGAGCCTGGGCCCGCGCCAACGACCGCATTCGCGTCGCCCTGATCGGGGCGGGCGGCCGCGGCAGGCGCCTGGTGGAAGAGATTCTGGCCAACGAGAGTGTGGAGCTCGCCGTCGTCTGCGACGTGGACGAACGGCGGGCCCTGGAGAAGGCGGAACAGGCCCAGAAGATCAGCGGCAAGAGGCCCCGGATCGAGAAGGACCTGAGACGGATCATGGACGACACCTCCATCGATGCCGTCACCATCGCCACCTGCAATCACTGGCACGCCCTGGCCGGAATCTGGGCCTGTCAAGCCGGCAAGCACGTCTACGTGGAAAAGCCCATCGCCCACAACGTCTGGGAGGGCCGCAAGCTGGTGGAGGCCGCCCGCAAGTACGACCGCATTGTCCAGGGGGGCACCAATCGCCGCTCCAGCGGTTCCTTCCGCAAGGTGGCCCAACTGGTCCGGGACGGGGTGATCGGCCGGGTCTACTGGGCGCGCTGCGAATTCCCCCGGCCCAGGGACCCGTTGGGCTTCAAGACTCCCGAGCCGCCTCCCTCCTGGCTGGACTGGAACCTCTGGCTGGGACCGGCGCCGGAGCAGCCCTTCCACCGCAACCTGGTGCACTACAACTGGCACTGGTTCTGGGACTTCGGCAACGGGGAGATGGGGAACAACGGGATCCACATCATCGACGTCTGCCGCTGGGTCATGGGTCAGGACGTCCCGGTCCGGGCTCACTCCGCAGGAGGCCGTTTCGGGGAGAAGGACCAGGCCGAGACTCCCAACACGCACCGCTCCACCTTCGAGTTCCAGGACGGTTCCCTTCTCACCTGCGACCTGCGCAATCTCTACTCGGACCATGGCCGCGTCCTGCCCCGGCGGCACATCTATCCCGAACCCAGACTGCAGTGGATGGCCGAGTTCACTTGGGACCTGTACGGCACCGAGGGCTACATCCACATGAAACACCGGATCCAGAAGGGGGGCGCCGGCTGCGACTACCAGGTCTTTCTGGGACGGAACAAGAAGGCCGAGCCTCTCCAGCCGGACCTGGAGAGCTGGGGACATTACCAGAACTTCATCAATGCGTTACGGGCCGGAGACCGAAGCGTCCTGACGGCGGACATCGAAGTGACCCACCGGTCCGGCATCTTCTGCGAGCTGGCCAACATCTCTCACCGCGTGGGGCGGGAGGTGCATTTCGATCCGGCCACCGAAACCATCCGCGGAGACGAAGAGGCCAACCGCCTGCTGCGGCGCGAGTACCGGAAGCCGTTCGAGGTTCCCGAAAAGGTGTGATTGGAGGGGGGACTTTCCTGTCCCCCCATTCTTCTATTGCCCGTTCCATTATCGACCCTGCCTCCTCCGGAAGAGTGGGGGTAGGAAAACCCCCGCTCCTAAACGGAACTTCACTTCCCCTCAAGCCACATTTTTACCCTTCAAATCATTGAAGTAGCTCAAGTTACGGCTCCGCAGGTGGGGGTCTCCATCTGGATATTTGTTTCCATGTTCAGGACATGTCATATTATCCATATATAATGTTTCTGTGGTTAGTTATATTCCTTGTATTGTTTCCATGTAAGAGGCCATTTCTCCATGTCCTATCACGTCGATGTCATCCCCAACCGCTCCAGTCCTCCCGCCATCCTCTTCCGCGAAGCCAAACGCGAGGGCAAGCGCATCCGTCGCACTACCCTCGCCAACCTCTCCAAAGTCCCTCCCGAGATCGTCGACGGCATCCGCGCCCTGCTCAAGGGCGGGCAGGTCTATCGCCCCATGGAGGATTCCCTCTCGATCCGCCGCGCCCTGCCCCACGGTCATGTCGCCGCCCTCCTCGGCCTGGCCCGCCAACTCGGTCTGGAACGCATCCTGCACCGTCAACGCAGCCGCCACCGCGACCTTGCGCTGGCCGCCATCCTCTCCCGGGTCCTGCAACCCCTCTCCAAGCTCGCCACCGCCCGGAGCCTCTCCCCCTCCACCGCCACCAGCAGCCTCGGCCCCCTGCTCGGCCTCGGTCCGGTCCACGGCAACGAGGTGCTGGCCATGCTCGACTGGTTGCTCCGGCGGCAGGTCTGGATCGAGAAGAGTCTGGCCCGTCGCCACCTCGAGGGCCGAACCCTGCTCTTGTACGACGTGAGCTCCTGCTACCTCGAGGGGCGCGACTCTCCTCTGGCTGCGTTCGGCTACAACCGGGACGGCAAGAAGGGCAAGCAGCAGTTCGTCTTCGGTCTGCTGTGCGCCGGGGACGGTTGTCCGCTGGCCGTGGACGTGTTCCCGGGTCACACGGCGGATCCCACCACGGTGGCGGCGCAGGTGAAAAAGATCCGGGAGCGCTTCGGCATCGAATCCATCGCCTTGGTCGGGGACCGCGGCATGCTCACCACGGCGCGGATCCGCGAAGACCTCACCCCGGCCGGATTCGACTGGATCTCGGCCCTGAGAACGGACGCCATCCGCAAGCTGCTGCGGCCGTCCCCATCGGATGGAGACGAGGAGGCGGCTCCGTTGCGGCCGGGCGAGTTGGTGCCGGACGGGATCGCGGAGATCGTGAGTCCGGAGTTTCCCGGCGAGCGCTTGATGGTCTGCCTCAATCCCCGGTTGCGGCAGGAACGCGCCCGCAAGCGCGAGGATCTGCTGCGCGCCACCGAGAAGATCCTGCAGACCATCGCCGACGCCGTGCGCTCCCCCAGATCCCGGCTGCGCGGGCAGCAGGCGATCAACCGCCGGGTGGGGCGCGACGTCGGCCGCAAGAAGGTGGACAAACACTTCCGGATCGAGGTGACCGCCGACGACATCCGCTGGTCCAGACGCCAGGAGAAGATCGACGCCGAGGCGCAGTTGGACGGGATCTACGTGATTCGGACCAGCCTGGAGGCCCCCGCCCTCGGAGCCGGCGAGGCGGTGGAGGCGTACAAGTCTCTGTCCCAGGTGGAACGGGCGTTTCGCTCCCTCAAGACAACGCAGCTGGCGCTGCGCCCGGTCTACGTCTACAGCGAGGATCACGTGCGCGGGCACGTCTTCCTGTGTCTGCTGGCGTATTACCTGGAATGGCACCTGCGGCGCCGTCTGGCGCCGTTGCTGTTCGAGGAGGAGGACCGGGCGGGGGCGCGAGCGTTGCGGAAGTCCCCGGTTGCAAAGGCGCAAGTCTCGGAGCGCACGAAGGCCAAGGCTGACAGCAAGCGAACGGCGGAGGGGTTCCCGGTGCACAGCCTCCGGACGTTGCTCGCGGATCTCGCCACGCTCACCCTGAACCAGGTGACTCTGCCGGACGCCCCAAATCACCCGTTTCCGATGTTCGCCCGGCCGACGCCGCTGCAGAAGAAGGCTTTCGGCCTGCTGGGCGTGGATCCGACTCGATTTGTTGCCAGTAATTTGGCAGGTTGATTTCTTCTATCTGCCTGAATTACAAACGGATTAGATCAATTTCGGAAGTGAAGTTCCGCCTAAACCGCCGCTCCTCGCAGCGCCTGATCCGGAATATCCATTCCCACTCTCCGGCTCCAGGCGCCGATCAGCCGACGATAGATGGGTCCTGGCCGACCCTCGCCCAGCACATTGCCGTTGTACCGCGCCACCGAAAGCATGCAGTAGGAGGTGCTACAGAAGAAGGCCTCCTCCGCGGTGGCCACATGGTAGGGCTGCAAGTCCTCCTCCACCGCGGGAATCGCTTCCTCCCGGGCCAACTCCAACACCGTAGCCCGGCTGACGCCCTCCAGGCAGTTCCGGGTCGTGGGCGTTCTCAAGCGTCCGTCCCGGTAGATGAAAAAGTTGGCCCCTTTGTTCTCCGTCACGTTGCCGTCGATGTCCAAAAGGAGAGAAAAACCCTCCGGGTCCACCTCCTTGACCTCGAATTCCGCCAGCGTGAAGAAGATCCGGTTCCGGTGCTTGAGCTTGGCGTCCAGCGACTGGGGCGGGATGTGCCGGGTTGAGGGGGTCACGGCGTGGACCCCCTTCTCGTAGAGGTGGGCGTAGTCGGCGAATCCCAGAGGCAGGGTGGCGATGAGCAGCCCGGGCCGGTCGAACTCGAAGCGTCCGATGGTGCTGCGCATCCGTCCACCGGTGGCTGTCTGGGTAACCCAGACGTCACCGTCCGGGTCCAAGACGGGAAGATTCGCCTCCAGCACTTCCAGGGCGATCTCCTCCATCCGTTCCGGGGGCATCCCGGGATTGATCCGGGCCACCGACATGGAGCGGTAAAACCTGCGAATGTGCTCCTTCAGCTTGAAGGGACGGTACCCGAAGGTCCGGGCCGAGTCGGTCACGTTGTGGCCGAAACTGAATCCGGAGTCGGTGTGATGGATCCGGACCTCCGAGTCCGGAACCAGCCGCCCGTTGAACCAGGTCAGCAGTTCCCTGTTCATAAGGATGTTCCTCCCAAAGGTGTTTCGGCCAAAGCCGCCTACTCGCTCCGGTAGCTTATCTCCACCTCTTCCAAGACTGGGGAGTTGACGCCGCCGGGAGAAACCAGGGTCGCCTTGTACTGGGTCCAGCGGTTCTTGTCCCCGAGGCCGTTCAGACGGCTGCCTGATCGAGTGTAGTGGCTTCCCGGTCCGTCGGGACCGGACCACGCGGAAGCGCCCAGACCCTCCCGCGTCTCGGAACCCCTGACCTGGAATTGAACCGAGGTCTGGTGCGGCGTTCGCGCCCTCCACCTCAGGCTCTCGACCCGGCCGTTGTCAGGCAGGCGGAACGGCGAGGAGACGTAATCGTATCGGGGAGACCGGTCATAGACGTTTCCCACGTCATGATGAATCGCCCAGTGCACTCCACGGGTCGGAACCGGGAGCCGCCTCTCAGCCGTATATCCCTCCTCCGAACCCCAATAGAGGAACGAGTCGGTGCGGTGGTTTCCACCCTTGGTGTGGCAGACGAAGAAGATGTCCTGGTGCCCGTCCCGGTTGTAGTCGGCGACCATCACCCCGGACGCGGAATCAGTGGGTAACAAAACCGGCTCCGGGTCAAGTCCCGATTCGGTGCCCCAGAAGACGTAGGACGGGTGGTGCCGATTGACGCCGGCATGGTAGCTGGAAACCACCAGGTCCAGGCGGCCGTCCCGGTTCAGATCGGCGATGGAAGCATCCTCGCTCCCCACCGTGTCCAGCAGTAACATCCGGTCTTCCGAGAATCCCGCTTCCCCTCCCCAGTAAACGGCGGTGCCGGCGGCGAAGGGAGCCGCTTGGGGCTCGGCGTCGATGGCGCGGTCGCCCTCGTCCTGTCGAAGCTTCTCCAGGTCGTACAGATTGCAGATCACCAGGTCCAGATAGCCGTCGCCGTTGAGGTCTCCGATCTCCGCTCCGACGGCCATCTTGGAGGGAAGATACTGGACGTTTCGGTTGTCGAATCCGCCGGGGCCGTTCCAGAAGATGGCGACACGGTCGCTGGTCCCGGTGAACAGCAGATCGAGATAGCCGTTGCCGTCCAGGTCCGCCGCCTTGTGGAGGCGGACATCGGGAAATTTGAGGAAGAAGCGGTTGTCCATCCGATAGCCTCCGGGACCGCCCCAGAAGAGACTCATCTCGTCCCGGCCGTGAGTCCACTCGCTGAGACTCAGGTCCAAGTAGCCGTCCCGGTTGAAGTCCGCCACCACCACGCTGAAGCCTCGTCGAGTCGGAAGGTGGGTAGTATCGGTCCGGGAGAGTCCGTCCGGCGTCCCCCAGAGGATGTCGATCTGGCCCGCCAGCACCAAGTCGTTCCAGCCGTCCCGGTCGAGGTCGGCGATGTTCGCCGCGCTCAGTCCGGAGTAGGGCAAGGTCCAGCGGTCGTCGGGCGAGTAGTCTCCATCGGACCGGCCCCAATAGACATAGGCATTGGGCGCCTTGTCGGAAGCATAGCCGTCCTTGCTCTGGGCAAACGCCAGATCCTCTTTGCCGTCGCCGTCCAGGTCGCCGGCAGCCACCGAGAGAGCGCCTCGGGTCGGCAGCCCCAGGCGACGGGAGGGATCGAACCCGTCGGGACCGTTCCAGTAGACGGTGGAGGAGATGTCGTAAGTCCCGTCGTTCTTCTCGTTGGCGAAGACCAAGTCCGGGTATCCGTCCCCGTTCAGATCGGCGGCGGCGCTGGCGCTGGCGGCCAGCGTGGGCAGGGCCGTCCTCAGATGCGGCCGGAATCCGCCCGGCGAGCCCCAGTAGATGAAGGATGCACGGCCCGCCTGGTTGGACAGGATCAGATCGGGGTGTCCATCCCGGTTGAGATCGGCCGCTTCGATGCCCCGCGTTCTCCACCCGGGCAACTCAATCCGGTGAGTGGAATCGAACCCCTGGGGAGACCCCCAGTAGACATAGCAGGGAATGGGAGTGACGGCGACCCCTCCGGCATCTGCATCGACGCCGGGCGCCGTCTCGTTGGCCACCGCCAGATCGGGCCAGCCGTCTTCGTTCAAATCGGCGGCAACCAGCCCCACGCTTCCCAACCCCTCCAGCCAAAGGGAGGCATCCGCCGAGTAGCCGGATTCGGACCCCCAGTAGACCAGCACTCCACCCGGTTCGCCCTTGTAGTCCTGAACTGCGAAGACCAGATCGGGCGTTCGGTCCCGGTTCAGGTCGGCAATGGCCACGTCGCGGGCGAAGCGGGTGGGCAGTTGCATGGTTCGGCGGGGAGAGTAGCCGTCCTCAGACCCCCAGTAGATGTCTGATACGAGCCGCACCACGCTGAAGTCGTTCCCCTCCCGAGTGAACTGGTAGGAGAGGCCGTTGCTGGCGAAGACGACTTCCGGGTAACCGTCCCCGTTCAGGTCTCCCGTGGCCACGGCCTGCGCCGAAACCGTCGGCAAATCGGCTCTTCGCTCGGCATCGAAACCGGATTCGCTCCCCCAATAGAGAGCCGACCGGTTCTCGGTCCGGGTGCCGTTGTAGCCCTTGGCCACCACCAGGTCCGCATGACCGTCCCGATTGAGGTCCGAAATGGCGACGTCCTGTCCGCCTTCACCTGGAAGGGCGGTTCTGCCGGATGCGCCGAACTCATCTCGTCCCCAGTAGATCCACGCGTTCATGTCGAAGTTGTTGTCGTGGCTTCCCGGCAGAACCAGATCGATGAGCCCGTCCTGGTTCAGGTCCAGTTGGTTGATGAGCCGGACGCTGCCGTCGGCGCCCACGTAGGTGTTGGCCCCGCCGTCGGTCAGGACGCCGTCGGCGAAATCGGCGAAACTGGACTCCCGCCAGACCTCCGATCCTTCCTGCGGAAGGGCATGAGGAGCCGGCGGCGGAGGTTCACATGCCGTCAGAAGGCCCATCAGAGCGATGATGGCCATGCCGCGGTACGCAGAACTCATGGTGCTTCTCCCGGAACCTGCAGGCTTCTCTCCAGGACCAGCGGCCGATCGGCGCCGGAAAGAAGGTTGGTGACGGTGATAACGAGTCGGACCTCCGTCTCTCCCTCGTTCACCTTGATGGGAGCCACGGTCTGACCCCGCTCCGTAATTCGAAACTCCCGGTGACCCGCAGTCATTTCCTCTCCCGCACTGGAGACCTTTATGTGAAAGGGAAAGGAGGAGGAGTTGGCAACGGACAGATAATGCCGTTTCCGGTTGCGTTGGATGCTGGGGGTCAGGTTGAAAGCGAGCGCGCTCTCGGCCAGGGCTCGGAGCCATTCTTCCCTGCCCCAGATCATCTCGGCGAAATAGGCCAGGGTGCGGCGGGCCTTGATCGCCTCCCGGATGGCTTTTTCGTCCCGGCGCTCAGCCAGGACCAGAGTCATGTCCCGGCGCTCTCCGCGGGCCCGGTCCACAATCTGATCGATGGGCCAGTGAGCGTCCGTCGAAGCGATGACGGCCAGATCGTGCTCAAGGCACCAGTCCATCACCTGGGAGAAGACGGGCTCCCCCCGGTGGTATCCAATCCCCTTCCCGCCTCTTTGGCCACTGTTCCTCAATTCGATCCCGTCCAGCCAACCCAACTCCAGAAGCCGCGTGGCGTCCCGGGCCCAGCGAGGACCGGGATGGGCCCAGATGATGATGGCTCCCTGGTCCCGGGCCGACCGGACCGCCGTGTCGAAGTCGTCGAAAAAGGGACTCTCGTCCTGAATGAACGCGACCACGTGATCCGAGTCCTCCTCCGTGTAACTTGGTCCCGAAAGAGTCGTCAACTCGGCTCCGCGAACCAGCAAAAGACCCAGGGCCCGGGATAACGGCAGGGCTCGGCCGTAGGCTCGGTCCCGGTCCTGGGGCAGGGCCAGCTTCAGGTACTCGGGATGATCGGTGATGACCAGCAAATCCAGGCCATCCCGCCACGCTTCCCAGACTCGAGTTTCGGGCAGGACCTGGCCGTCGGAGTAGATGGTGTGGATGTGGAAATCGGCCTTGATCACCCGCAGTCCTCGGACTCGCGGAAAGACGATCTCCTGCCGGGAGAGTCCCAGGTGCCCCGCCACGTAGGGCCACCCGTACTTCCCGGCCAGCTTTTGGGCGGTCGACATCTTCGTCGATTCGGTACCCTGAGTCTCCTCAGCCGAGACGGACGCGGCAACCAAAACCTGGAGCACGACCACCGCTACGGCTCTTCTACTTACGGATTTTACGATCTGGATCAAACTCCGCGCTGATTGCATGAGGTGATATAAATATGCGTTGCCATGAACGTCAAGCAGCTACTGGATCTCACCGGCAAAGTATCAGTCGTCACCGGCGGCACCGGATTCTACGGCAAGCCCATTTCCGAGGGTCTGGCCGAGGCCGGAGCCCACGTCGTCATCGCCTCCAGAAATCGGCAGCGCTGCCGGGACTGGTCAGCGGAGTTGGAGGGGAGGGGCCTCTCCGCCAGCGGCGACGGATTCGATCAGGGAAGCGAGTCGTCGATCCTGGATTTCTGCGAACGGGTCTGGAAGGAGTTCGGCGCCGTCGACGTCCTGGTCAACAACTCGGTGGCTCGGCCCATGAGAGCCTACACCGATCCCCTCCAGGCCTGGGAGCGATCCATGGCGATCAATGCCACCGGCGTTTTCGCCATCTCCAGGGCCTTCGTGGACCGGATGATGGAACGGGGACTAGGAACCATAGTGAATATCGGCTCCATCCAGTCAGTCGTTGCCCCCAATTTCACCAACTACGCCGGCACCGACATGACAACGCCCCCCGACTACCACTTCAACAAGCATGGGATGATCGGCCTGACCAAGTACCTGGCCGCCTGGGCGGGTCCCAAGGGGGTCCGGGTCAACGCCATCGCCCCCGGGGGCCTCGCTCTCGGTGGCGAGACGGAACCCTTCCTGTCCCAGTACTGCAGCAACACCTTCCTGGGCCGCATGGCTCAATACGACGACATCAAGGGATCGGTGGTCTTCCTGGCCTCCGAGGCTTCCGCCTACGTCACCGGGCACACCATATTGCTGGACGGCGGCTACTGCGCCTGAGCAGGATCTCGCAACACGCTCTAAACAAAAAAAAGCGCGCCCACCGCAAGGCGGGCGCGCTTTTGAACATCGACTGCAACCTGGATCAGAAATAGATCTTCAGGCCGAACTGCAACTGTCTTGCGGTCAGCGACGATCCGATGGAGCCGAAAGACCCGTGGTTGAAGTTGAAGGTGTTCCAGTTTGAGTTGAGGTTGGTGTGATTGGTCAGGTTGAAGGCCTCGAACCGGAACTGGATTCGCGTCTCCTCACCCAAGTGGAAATCCCGCAATAGCGAGAAGTCCACGTTGATGGTACCTGGACCTTCGACGATGCCGCGGCCCGCGTTTCCGTACCTGCCGGGAGGCGGCGCTGCGAACGCTTCCGCCCGGAACCACGCCTCAGGCCGCCGGCTGCCGGAATTGGGATCCCGAAGCAGGTCAGGCCGCTGGGAAGCGTTGCTCCCCACGTCGAGCAGGTCCGAAGTGGACACCGTGTACCAGTGCCCCTTCTGCAGTGTGGTGATGGCGTAGGCACTCCAACCGCCAAAGATCTGACTGAAGAAGCCGTCCGAACCGTAGGCGCGGCCGGGTCCGAAGGGGATGTCCCAACCCTTCAACCAAGCCAGCCGCATCGGGATGTTGCCTTCGCCTCTTCCCCGGTTCTTGTAGGTGAAGCCGTCGGCCCAGAGGTTTCGGCTCACTTCGCGCGGGTCGCCCGTGACGCTGAGGCGCCCACCGGTGGTGTCGATACTCTTGCCCCAACTGAAGACCAGGAGCGAGGTCAGACCGTACTGACCCGGCCGCTTTTCCCACTTGAAATTGAAACCGTGGTAGGTCTGGTCTCCGTTGCCCAGAAGCATGTAATACCGCCCCATGGAGGGCCAGGGCCGCCGTTCCTGACGAGGGCCGTCACCCGGAACCGCGTCGTTGAACCGGAAGACCTGCATCTCGTGCACCGAGCGGGAGCCCTCGTATCCGACCTCGAACATGCTGTTCTCGCCGGCGCGGTGTTGGATGGACAGGCCGAAGTTGGGCACGTACCACTGGGGCATGACGTCTTCGTATCCGCCCCCCACAGTTGCCAAGCCGCTGGCGCCGCCGATCAGAATCGACTCGTCGTAGGGGTTGGCGATGAAGAGGTTCGGGAACGCCGCATCGGCTTCAAAATCCCTCTGACCCGAGTTGGGCCTGGGGTTGCCCAGGGCCGATGCCCCGTACATCATGCCGCCCGGCGGCTCGTTTCCGTAGATGCCGCCGCCGATACGCAGCACCGTCCGATCCGTCAGACGGTAGGAGAGACCCACGCGGGGCTGAAACCCGTTCTTGGTCCAGGTGAAGACGTTCACCTGCGGCTCGAACCGGCCAGTCTCGGGAAACACGAGGGTCTGGTTGAGGAGAGCCGGGGAATAGCATTCGGGAATCGGATTCTCCGTGCGCAACGCGCAGTCGGCTTTCAGGTTGGTGGAGAACCCTCGCTTGTCTTCCCACCCCTGGCGCAATTCATACCGAAGGCCGAGCTGGAGGGTCAATCTGGGAGTGGCCTTCCAACTGTCCTGCAGATAGATGTAGTGACCCGGGAAGTTGTGGTTCAAGCGCGCCTCGCTTCCCTCGCGGGATCCGGACAGGTATCCCAGATAGAAGTTAGCCAAGGTGTTCCCAGTGTACCAATTGGGCTTATTGGAGTAGAGTTCACTGCGCCGCTCCAAGCCGAAGAAGACGTAGTGGTACCGGTAGTGGTAGCCCGCCTTCAGGTAGTGGTTGCCCTTGGTCCAACTGACGTTCTCCTTGAGCTCCCACTGTCCCTCAGGGACGGGGCCGCGGTTGGGGCGGGATCCGAGGGTGGGGTAACCGGTTACACCGACTCGAGGCGTTCCACGGAGGTCCACACCCCGCTTGGGCCAGTTGGGGAAGTTCAACTGGTCGGCCAAGTCGGGTCCCCCCGGCGGGAAGCCTGGATTGTAGGGCCGCCGATAGAAGTGGAGACCCAGCTCATTGACCACGTTGGGTCCGAAATTCCGGGTGTTGACGATGTTCTGGGCCCAGTTGTCCAAACCGTTGATGACGGTGAAGGCGTCAACGATGTTGACAAAGGTGATGGGCCGCTGATTGAAGAGGAAACGGCCGAACCAGCGGCTGTCGTCTCCCGTCTTGATGTCCATTCGGACGATGTACTCGTTCCGTTCCCCCGGGGCGCTGGAGGCGCTGGTGTAGTTGAATCCCCGGCTGATGTCGGTGTTGGGCGACGGCCAGAGGTCTCCCAGCAGCTTGGACTGGGGAGCGATCCGGTTGGCGGGGATGGTGTTGTTGGGAAAAGGTTCGCCCGTCATGGGATCCATGATGGTGCTGGAGAAGACGCCGCCCCGCTCCGCTGCCGTGGGCATAATCCCCGTCAGCGACTGGAACTGGCGAATCCGCTCGCCGCTGTAGGCGAAGAACCACCAGGACTGGTCGCGGCCGTCATACAGGCCTGGGACCATGAGCGGTCCGCCGGCAACGGCGCCGAACTGATTCCGTTTGAACTCATTCTTGCGACCGGTGTCGAAGAAGTTCCGGGCATCCAGGTTGTCGTTGCGGTGGAACCAGAAGATGGTGCCGTGCAACTCGTTGGTGCCGCTCTTGGTGACGGCACTGAACTGGCCGCCCGGCTTGATGCCGTACTCGGCGCCATAGAGGCCGCTCTTGACCTCGAACTCCTGAATGGCGTCGGGGTTGGCGAAAAACTGGAGCGAACCGTTGGTCTCGCTCATCTGGGAGCCGTCCAGCGTGGCGTTGTTGTCGGCCCGGCGCATGCCCCGGACGTTGAACGCAACGCCGCTGGTGACGCCGCCCACGTTGCGCAACGGCTGGACCCCTGGGGTCAGACCGCCCAACACGCCGAAGACATCTCTCTGATTCAGCGGGATGCTGATGATCTTCTTATTGTCGATCACCTGCCCGAACTCCGCCGTCTCCGTCTTGAGAATGGGCGCGGTGGAGGCGACCTCCACCACCTCGGACACTTCACCGACGCTCAATTCGATGTCGAGACGGAAGGTCTGCCCCACGTCCACCTTCAAGCCGGAGCGAACCTCCGTCTTGAAGCCGGGCATGGTGACCCTCAGTTCGTACACGTCCGCCGGCAGTGCCGCGATGGCGAACTGGCCGGTGTCGCTGGAGAGCGAGGAGTGGACCTGGTTGGTGGCGACCTGGGTCATGTACACCTCGGCGCCTGGAATCACTGCGCCGGTGCTGTCGCTGACGGTTCCCACCACCGTAGCCCTGTCTCCCTGTCCCAGGGCCAAGCCGAAGCTCAGTCCCACCAGAAGCAGCGCGAGACACAATCGTTTGCTGTCCATCAAGACCCCCTACGTTTGGTTAGTTGAGCCTGGGATACACCATTCCTCCCGAATGGCCTGGGTCAACCATCGGTATTCTGAAGATATCTCAGACCCCTGTCAACCTGGATTCGCTCAAATTATTGCGAGCCGACGCCTTCCCCAAAGAAAAACCCGGTCCACCCGCTCCGTCCCCGGGTTTCTCGGTTCTGAGGGCCCAGGACGTCAGGATCACGGAAGGCCGGAGAGTCGAAGAGGGTACCCACAAGGGGCACGCCTAAGCTATTACTCCTTATCGTATTGATTTGCCGTCCGCTGGGGAATATATTGCCGCCGTGGAGGTCAGCCTCCGCGCGGGCCCTTCCCAAACGCGAACAGTCCATGCATGAGGACAAGTTTCACGACGAGTGCGGCGTCTTTGGCATCGCCTCTCACCCCGAGGCGGCCCGCCACGCCTATCTGGGACTCTACGCCCTCCAGCATCGAGGCCAGGAGTCGGCCGGGATCGTCTCCTCCGACGGAACGCGGCTGCACCAGGAACGAGGAATGGGCTACGTCGCCGAGGTCTTCAGCGACGAGAAGCTGGAAGGGCTGCCCGGACTTTCGGCCACGGCCCACGTCCGCTACTCCACCATGGGAGACAGCCTGCTGGCCAACGCCCAGCCCATCGTCACCCAATCCTGGCGCGGACCCGTCGCCCTGGCCCACAACGGGAACATCGTCAACACCGGATCGCTGAGACGGAGCCTGGAAGCGGAAGGAGCCATTTTCCAGTCCACCAGCGACACCGAAGTCGTTCTCCATCTTCTGGCTCACTGTCCGACTGAGAATCTGGACGACGCCCTGCTGGAGATCCTCCAGGTCATCCGGGGCGCCTACTCCATGCTGTTGCAGCGTCCGGATTGCATTTACGCGATCCGGGACCCCATGGGCGTGCGTCCGCTCTGCCTGGGCCAGTTGGAGGAAGCGTACGTGCTTGCCTCCGAGACCTGCGCCTTCGACCTGATCGGGGCACGCTATCTGCGGGATGTCGAACCGGGCGAGATCTTGCGGATCCAGGATGGTTCGCTCCATTCCTTTCGGCAACCCGAGGCGTCACGGCACGCCTTCTGCATCTTTGAGCAAGTCTATTTCAGCCGGCCGGACAGCCGGGTATTCGGGACCAGCGTCCACGGAGCCCGCTACCGGATGGGCCGCCGGCTGGCCCGTGAAGCTCCGACCGACGCGGACGTGGTGGTCCCGGTTCCGGATTCGGGCGTCACGGCCGCCCTGGGCTACGCCAAGGAGTCGGGCATTCCCTTCCAGTTCGGTCTGATCCGCAACCATTACGTGGGAAGGACCTTCATCGAACCCAAGCAGTCCATCCGGCATTTCGGCGTGAAGGTCAAGCTGAACCCCATCCGGGAGCTTCTGACCGGAAAAAGGGTGGTCCTCTGCGACGACTCGGTGGTTCGGGGGACGACGAGCCGGAAGATCGTGGAGATGGTCCGCTTGGCAGGCGCCACCGAGGTCCACCTGCGCGTCAGTTCTCCGCCCACCGTCTCCCCCTGCTATTACGGCATCGACACGCCGACTCATGCCGAACTCATCGCCGCCAACAACACCGTCGAGGGAATCCGCAAGCACGTGCGAGCCGACAGTCTCGCCTACCTCTCCCTGGAAGGCATGAAGGAATCCGTGTCTGACCGGGGAAACTTCTGTGCAGCCTGCTTCGACGAGAAATACCCCATTCCCCCGACTCGAGATTCGGGCCAGAAACAGTTGTTCGAACTGGCCGAAAACGGAATGATTCAGAACCCGCCGCAGAAATGAGGTATCGCGACGCCGGGGTGGACGTGGATGCCGCCAACCGGGCCTACGCCGGAATTCGGGGTCTGGTCCGATCCACTTTCGACTCCCGGGTCCTGACCGATTTCGGCACCTTCTCGGGTCTCTACCGGCCCGGCTTCGGCGAACTGGAGAGACCGATCCTGGTCTCCAGCGCCGACGGAGTGGGGACCAAGCTCAAGATCGCCTTCCTGACGAGTGTGCACGACACCGTGGGGATGGACCTGGTGGCGCACTGCACCAACGACATCCTGGTTCATGGGGCGCACCCCCTTTTCTTTCTCGACTACATCGCCACGGGCAAACTCGAACCGCACGTCGTCCGGGAGGTGGTGAAGGGGTTGGTCGACGGGTGCAAGGAAGCCGGTTGCGTTCTGCTGGGCGGCGAGACCGCCGAGATGCCCGACTTCTACCAGGAGGGAGAATACGACCTTGCCGGGTTCATCGTGGGGATGGCGGACGAATCCAGAGTCCCCAACCCGGGTCGAGTCCGAGACGGGGACGTCCTGGTGGGACTCCCCTCTTCCGGGATTCACACCAACGGCTACTCCCTGGTCCGAAAACTCTTCTTCGAGCGGGAGAACATGACGGTGGACAGCTACGTAGGGACCCTCGGAAAAACCCTGGGAGAAGAGCTGCTGATCCCCCATCGCAACTATCTCCCTTCTCTTCAGGGCCTCTTGGGACAGGATACTCTCCACGCCGTGGCGCACATCACCGGCGGCGGGATCACCGACAATCTGGCTCGAGTGCTCCCTCCGGTTCTGGACGCTCGAGTTCGCCGGGGTAGCTGGGAAAATCTCCCCATTTTTAGGCTGATTCAGGAGTTGGGACCGGTGAAAGAAGCTGAAATGTACCGGACCTTCAATATGGGTCTGGGCATGATCCTGGTCGTGGGCCGGGACGGTATCGACACCGTCACGAGCGATCTGGAACGGGCCGGGGAAGCGTACGTCCTGGTTGGGGAAATCGTGGAGGGAGAGAGCAGGGTCCAATACACATGAACAACGTCGGTATTCTCATCAGCGGCCGAGGCTCCAACTTCCGGGCGCTGTCCGACGCCATTGAAGCGGGAAGAATACCGGCCCGGATCTCACTCGTGCTTTCCAACCGGGCGTCGGCCGCGGGTCTGGAACTGGCCAGAGAACGCAACTACCCCACCGTTTGCATCCCGTCCAAGGGTCTGGGGCGAGACGCCTACAGCCGCCTGCTGGCCCGTGAGTTCAAATCGGCCCAGGTGGACCTGGTCTGCCTGGCCGGGTTCATGCGTATTCTGGGCCCCGAACTGGTGAAACAGTATCCGCTTCGAATTCTCAACATCCATCCTTCGCTCCTCCCGGCCTTCACCGGACTGCACGCTCAGCGCCAGGCGTTGGAGTGGGGCGCCAAGGTGACCGGCTGCACCGTCCATTTCGTGGACGAAGAGCTGGACCATGGCGCCATCATCCTCCAACACCCGGTTCCGGTCGAAGACGGCGACAGCGAGGAGAGCCTCTCCTCTCGAATCCTGGTGCACGAGCACCAGATCTACCCCGAGGCTCTGAAGCTGGTCTGCCAGAACCGGGTCCGAGTCGAGGGTCGAAGAGTCCGAATCATGCCCGAGTAACGAAGTCACATCCGGAGGTAGCCGCCGTGAGACTCGATGACTTGGAAACCCCCGCAATGATCATCGACGTGGACGTCATGGAGAACAATCTCCGGAGGATGGCGGCTTACGCCGAGCGGCACGATCTGGCGCTACGGCCTCACATCAAGACCCACAAGATGCCTCGCCTGGCCCGGCAGCAGTTGGAGTCGGGAGCCTGCGGCATCACGGTCGCCAAGCTGGGCGAGGCCGAAGTCATGAGCAAAGCCGGGTTGGACGACCTGATGCTCGCCTATCCTCCCATCGGCGAGAGCAAGGCCCGGCGCCTCCGGGCAGTGCTGGAGCGCGCTCGAGTTTCGGTCAGCCTCGACTCGGAAGAGGCCGTCGCCACGACCGGCCGCGCCGCCGACGGCGCCCGGATCCCCGTCTACGTGGAGATCGATCTGGGGGCTCGCCGTTGCGGCGTGGCGCCCGGTCCGGAGGCGGTCCGGCTCGCCCGTCTCATCGAAGCCACTCCCGGCCTCGACTTCGAAGGGCTCATGTTCTATCCGGGCCATGTCCACCCCGACTTCGACGGCAATCACCATACCCTCGAGAAGCTGGTCAACGACCTGGAGCGGTTATTGGAGCTCTTCGCGGCCGAGAAGTTCCCTGTCCCCCGGATCTCGGGCGGGAGCACTCCGTCCGCGCCCTACTGCCATCTGATCCCGGGCCTGGACGAGATGCGCCCGGGAACCTATATCTTCAACGACCGCAACACCTTGGAATGGAAGACCTGCACCGAAGAGCAATGCGCGGCCTCGTTGCTGGTCACCGTCATCAGCAACGCCGTTTCCGGGCGCGTCATCGTCGACGGCGGTTCCAAGACCTTCACCAGCGACCCGCTGGGTCCGGGCACGCGCAAAGGACATGGGCTGGTCCGGGGCTACCCGGAAATGACCCTTTTCTTCATGAATGAGGAACACGGATTTCTGGAGCTGCCGCCCGGCGTGCACCTGGAGGTGGGACAACGGCTCCGGATCATCCCCAACCACGTCTGTGGCGCCGTCAATCTCCACGACCTGGTCTTCCCCTACCGGGGCGGGGAGGTCCTGGGGGAGTGGACCGTGGAGGCCCGAGGCCGGATCAGGTGACCCGGCCGCCCCAAGCGGCGCCCCGCCGCGTGGACGTGGCGGTTGCCATTCTTCTGTCCCAGGGCCGAGTCTGGATCCAACCGCGCCGGACCCGGGACAGTCTCATGGGCTGCTGGGAATTTCCGGGTGGGAAGCTGAAACGGGGAGAACCGGCTCGGGACGGACTGAGACGGGAAGTCCGCGAGGAATTGGGCCTGGACCTGGCCGGAACACACCTGGAATTGTGCGGGAGAGCCCACCATAGCTACCCGGAGCAGACGGTGGACATCCGGTTCTTTCTCTGCCGGCTGCCGACGACGCCGTCACTGAGCCGGGGTCGTTGGGTCGATTTGTCCCGCCTTTCTACTTTCCGGTTCCCCCCGGCCAACGCTTCAATCGTCCGAAAACTTGGAGAAATGACGAAAAACACGTAGGGGCGCCCGGATGTCCTGGGATCGGCGGGGCAGGGCGTTAGAAATTGAAGAGAAAAACGTAGGGGCGCCCCTTGTGGGCGCCCTCTTCGGTCCAGTGCGGAGCAAGACGAAGACGTAAGAGTGGGCGACAAGAAAGTCGCCCCTCCTAGTGTCTTCGTCCCTGACGAAGAATGGCCGGCACTTCCACCTCCCGGCTCATGACCGGGATCGGGGGAACGGCGATGGGCTTGCCGTTGGGCCGTTCCGAAGAGGAGGACTCTCCCCGACTGTCTCCGGCGGCGTTGGCGGCCTGGTGTTTTCGGTCGGCTTTCGAGTCGTTGAACCCAGTGGCGATCACGGTGATCTTGATTCGGTCTCCCATGTTCCGGTCCAGCACCGAACCAAAGATGATGTTGGCATTGGGATCGGCCGCATTCTGGATCAGGCCGCTGGCTTCGTTGACCTCGTGCAGAGTGAGACTTTCCCCGGCCGTGATGTTGATGAGAACGCCCTGGGCGCCGTCGATGGTTACGTCATCCAGCAAGGGACTGTCCACGGCATTGTTGGCCGCCGTTACGGCGCGGCCTTCCCCTTCTCCCACGCCGGTCCCCATCAGGGCCAGCCCCGTGGCGCTCATGATGGTCTTGATATCGGCGAAGTCCAAGTTGATGAACCCGGGCACATTGATGAGGTCGGCGATGCTCTGAACTGCCTGGCAGAGCACGTCGTCGGCAACCGCGAAAGCGTCCGCCAGCGGTGTGCCGGGAGCCACGGCGTCCAACAGCCGCTCGTTGGGCACCGTGACCACGGCGTCCGCGTTCTCCTTCAGTTCCTCCAGACCGAGTTTCGCCTGCTGCGTTCTCCTCCGGCCCTCGAAAACGAAGGGGGTCGTTACCACGGCGACAGTAAGAACTCCCAATTGACGAGCCAAGTCGGCAATGAGGGGAGCTCCGCCGGTTCCGGTGCCGCCGCCGAGTCCTGCGGTCACGAAGACCATGTCCGAGCCCTCCAGCAGATCCATGATTCGCTCGGTATCCTCCAAGGCGGCCTGCCGTCCTATTTCAGGGTTGGAGCCGGCTCCGAGCCCCTTCGTGATCTTGTTGCCGAGTTGGATCCTGACCCCTGCTTTCGACTGCCGGAGTGCCTGAAGGTCCGTGTTGGCTGCTATGAAGTCGATACCTTGGACTCCCATCCGGACCATGCGGTTGACGGCGTTTCCGCCCCCACCGCCGACACCGATGACCTTGATGCGGGCCTCGCTCCCCATGTCGTCTTCAAAGACCCATTTCAAGCTGCCGTTATCGTCCAATCCCGGATGGTCCATGGTTTGCCTCCACGAATCTTCACACCACCGGCCTACAGGCTCGTGGCGACCTTCAATTGCTACGTGATCTTGCGAAAGAACCAATTCATCAGCCCACCCCGACGGGCTCTGGCGAGTTCCGGCAACATCGTCCCGGCTCCATTGCCGGACCCTGTGTTATGCATCTGCAATGCGTATCTCAAAAGACCCAGAGCGGTTGCGTGGGAAGGATCGAAGGCCAGATCCTTCTCCGATTCCATGGGCATGGGATAGCCCACGCGAGCCGGTATCTCCAGGATCTCCTCGGCCTGTTCCGCCAGCCCGTCCAACAGCGCTCCCCCACCGGTGAGCACCACACCGGTCAGCATTTCCCGGCGCATGTGGATCCCATCCACCAGCTTCCGCACCTCCAACAGAATCTCCTGGCAGCGAGCCTGAATCACTCGGCACAGATCCTGGTAGAGAAGAGTCCGGGGCCGCCCGGTCCCGATTTCGCGGATCTCAAGCATGGCTTCCGGATCCACCCGCTCGGGGAAAACCGTTCCTTGGTCCTTCTTGAGCCGCTCCGCCTCTTCCAGGGTCACCTTGAGTCCGATGGCGATGTCCTTGGTGACCAGGTCTCCTCCTATGGGCAGGACCGCCGACTCCCTGATGCTCCCCAGCCGGTAGAAAGCGAAGTCGGTCGTTCCCCCGCCAATATCCAAGAGGATGACGCCGAGTTCCTTCTCGTCTTCGGTCAGCACGGCTTCGGCGGATGCCAACTGCTGCATCACCACGCCGTTCACACTCACGCCGACCTTGTTGACGGCGTTGACGACGTTTTGAAGTGCGGCAGAAGCGTTGAGCACCAGGTGCAGATTGACGGAGAGACGACGACCGACCAGACCGAGTGGATCCTTCGTGTGTCCCTGGCCATCCACGGTAAATCCCTGGGTCAGCATGTGAATGACCTCGTAATCCCGGGGGAGTTGCATCGAATTGGCATCGGCCAGCGCCCGACTGACGTCCTCCTTGCCGATCTCGCCGGTCTTGCTCCTGATCTCGGTCTTGCCGGACCGATTGAGGCCCTGGACATGGACCCCGCCCACGCTCACGAAAACCGAATCGACTCCAACCTGCGCGTCCCGCTCCGCCTGCTCGAGCGATCTCCTCACACTCTCGATGGTCTCCGTCAGATTGACGACGACGCCCTTCTTGAGTCCGGCCGATGGACTGACGCCCACACCGGAGATCCGGAAATCCTCTTGCTCCACTCGCGCGATGACAGAACAGATCTTGGTGGTTCCGACATCAACGCCAACCAGCGTTCCTTTCTTCATCGATATGCTTCCGTCCGTATCCTGATGGTGAATCTCCGGCTCAAGCCGGTTCGGAACCTGTGATCAGGTGCTCCTTTCACGAGACTCGCCCGGAGTATGGAATATGATCTTGTTGTCGAAGGAGACGTCGATATATTCGATGCGGCCATACTCCTTCTTCAGTTGCTGGTAAATGTCCTTCTGGGCCAGAAAGTTCTCATACCGCTCCCGGAAACGGCCGCTTCCCAGGTAGATGGGGACCGGATCGTCCTCCCTGACGATGGCGACCCGATCCGGGTCCGCCAGCAATACCTCTGATATGGAGCCGGTATAGTCCCCTGGGGAAGAACTCAGATCGGACATCAATCTGGAATAGATTCCCATCTTCTCGAGATTCTCCCGGGTAGCGGAAGGATTCTCCCGGGCGATGTTCTCAAGGCCCTTCAGAATCGGCCCTTCCAATTGCACCTGGCTGGACCCGTAGCGATCCAACACGACTCCTTCTTCGTCGACGATGTAGAGATCCTGGTCGATAGCCGCAACGGCCACCGGAACCCGCTCCCGGACCCGGACGATGAGCTGTCCGGGCAGCTGGCGGCGCACGGTCGCGGTCGTCACCCAGGACTCGGATTCCACCAGATCCTGGAGCTGTTCCAGGTCGACCCGCAGGATGTTTCCCGAATAGGTCTCGAGCATGAACGACTTCAGTTTCTGCCAGGAAAAATGCCGGGTCCCCTCGAAGCGAATATCCCGAATGCCGAAAAGCGTCGCTCCCTGGGAAGAGTAAGACGCATGTCGAAGCGCCACCAGGAGCCCCAGGATCATGAGACCCGTCCCCAGCAGACGTCCGGCAAAGACCAGCAAGGTACCCAGCTTGCGAGAGCGTTGGACTGGCATCTTTTACGCTTCCGGCCCCATCAATCGGCCCGGCCCTTCAGAAAATCCTCCCCGATCCTCCAGACGTTGCCTGCGCCCATCGTCAGGAGCAGGTCTCCCGGCCTCACCTCTTCCTGCAGGGATCGCAACATGGCGTCTGGTTGCGGCTGGTAGCAGACCTGGCGGTGCCGGCCCACCGCCCGGAACAGATCCTCGCCGAGCCCACCGGCAACAGGCGCCTCCCCTGCCGGATAGACATCCATCAGGTAAAGGAGATCCGCGTCTTGGAAGCACTCGGCCAACTCCGACCTCAAGTGCAGGGTTCGCGTGTACCGATGCGGCTGAAACACCACGACCAATCTCCGCCGCATCTGGCGGCACGCGTCCAACGTGGTTCTGATCTCAACCGGGTGATGGCCGTAATCGTCCAGCACCCGGACCCCCTCGCGCATGCCCTTGAACTCCAGACGGCGTTCCGCACCGGAAAAGGTCCCCAAAGCCCGCCGGATCGCTTCAAAGGGCACCTGCAACTCAAGCCCCACGGCAATTGCGGCCAAAGAATTCAACACGTTATGCCGTCCCGGCACGTTCAGCCGGAGGCGCCCCAGCCGGTCGCCCCGGTAGACGCACCCAAAGGAAGAACCTCCGGACCTCCACTCCACCGCCTCGGCCCGGACATCGGCGGCAAGTGTCGTGCCGTACGCTATCATGGGCCGGTGAACCTTTTTCAGGAGCCGCCGGAGGTTGGAATCGTCGGTACAAACGACCGCGCGCCCGGCCGCCGGAAGCTGGTTCATGAAGGCGACGAAGGCGTCGCCGATCTCCTCGAGTCCGCCGTAGTAGTCCAGATGATCCCGGTCCACATTGGTCACCACTGCGTATCGGGGACGGAGCTTCAGAAAGCTGCCGTCGCTTTCGTCCGCCTCCGCCACCACCCAGGGCCCCTGGCCGAGACGCGCGTTGCCGCCCAGGTCCAGGGCCCGGGCTCCCACCAGGATCGTGGGGTCCAGGCCGGCTTCGAGGAGGAGCAGACCGATCATGGAGGTCGTGGTCGTCTTTCCATGGGTTCCGGAGATGGCGATCCCCTCGCCGCCGGCCACGATCTGGGCCAACAGATCCGCTCGGTGCACCACCATGATTCCCCGTCTCCGAGCTTCTTGAAGTTCGGGATTCTCCCTGGCAACGGCACTGGAAAAGGCCACGATCTCGGCAGCTCCCAGGTTGTCCGGGCTGTGTCCGATCGAGACCCGGACCCCAAGCGAACGAAGACTGGACACGACGGGGCTACATACCAGATCGGAACCTGAGACCTCCCAACCCCTCTGGGCCAGAATCTGAGCGATTCCGCTCATCCCGATTCCGCCGATGCCGACGAAATGGACTTTCCGGAACTGATCAAGACGTCGAGTCACGCCGCTTGCCTCTTACTCCTGAGTTTCTCTGCCCTTGCCGGGACCTAAGAGGGCACCCACAAGGGGTGCCCTTACGGTGTTCATCAATTATTTCCGTGAGCACCTCGATGATCCGGTCGCAACTCCGGGGATCGCCCAGAGTTCTGCTGGCGTCGGCCAGAGCGCCGAGCTGAAGCCGGTCGCGGTCCAAATCCCGAATCAGCCGAGCCAGATCCGGTCCGGCGCCCTCTCCTTCTTCGAGAATCAGGGCGGCGCCCCGGCGGACCAGAGCCTGAGCGTTGGTCCTCTGGTGATCATCGGCCGCATAGGGATAGGGAATCAGGATCGACGCCTTTCCCGCGGCCGCAACTTCGGCCAGGGTCAAAGCTCCGGCCCGGCAGATCACCAGATCGGCCCAGTGCAACCGGTCCGGCATATCGTGGATGTACTCCAGGACCGCGCCGAAAAAGCCCAACTTCCGGTAACGCTCCTCCACCCGATCACGGTCTCGGGTCCCCGTCTGATGAATCATCCGGATGCGTTCGGGCGAGAGCTCTTCCAGCGCCTCGCAAACCAGGCGGTTGATGGCGACACTGCCCTGACTGCCTCCGAAGATGAGCACTCTGAGGGGACCCCGCGCGTTGGGGGACTTGCGGTCCTGGTGAAATTGAGGGCGAACCGGGATTCCGGTCAAGCAGGCCTTCCGTCCAAACCGCCCGGCCGTTTCCTCGAACGCCACCGCCACCCGGTCCACCCAGGGCGCCAGCAACCGGTTGGCGAGACCCGGGTGGACGTTGGGCTCGATCACGAGACATGGTATTCGCATCCACGACGCCACCAGGACTACCGGACCGGAGGAATAGCCGCCCAGCCCCACCACGGCCGCGGGCCGAAAGCGGCGGATGATTCCCACGGCCCGGAGCAGCGCCGCCGGAAGCTGAAGCAGGGTCTGGAACGCCTTCAGCAGGCCCGTACGTTTGAGTCCTCCCAAGGAAATCCTCTCCACCGTGACACCCAGATCCGGCAGAATTCGATTCTCAAGCCCCCGGCGGGTTCCCACAAAGAGAATCTCCGGACTCGATCCCAACTCCCGCAGGCGTTGGATCACCGCCACCGCCATATAGACGTGACCTCCGGTCCCTCCTCCGGCAAACAGCAACCCTCGCTCCATCACTGGAAACCCTGGCTCCGGGAAACGGCCTTTTCCCGGTCGGTTCGGCACCGCCGGGAGATGTTCAAAAGAATGCCGATGCCGGCCATCATGGCCAACATGGAGGATCCGCCGACCGAGACGAACGGCAGCGGAATTCCCTTGGTCGGCAGCAGGCTGACCACCACGCACATGTTGAAGACGCCTTGCAGAACCACCATGCAGACGATCCCCATGGCCAGCAGAGAACCGAATCCGGTGTCGGCCCGGAAAGCAATCCGCACCCCTCGCCAGAAGAGCAGAACGAAGAGCGCCACCATCAGGAGCGAACCCAGCAATCCCAGCTCTTCCCCCACGACCGCGAAGACGAAGTCGGTGTGGGACTCGGGCAGAAAATGAAGCTTCTGCTTGCTCTGGGTCAGACCCAGTCCGGTCCATCCGCCGGAACCCACGGCGATCAGGCTCTGGCGAATCTGGTAGCCGATTCCGGAAGGATCCACTTCCGGATTCAGGAAAGCCAGTATCCGGTCCTTACGGTAGGAAGCGCTGAAAATGAGGGCCAAGACGACAGGAATACCCAAGCCGGCGAGACCGATCAGATAGATCAGGCGAACGCCGGCCAGGAAAAGCAGCGCGCCCCCGGTCAACGCGATGATGCAAGCCGTTCCCAGATCGGGCTCCACCACGATCAGAGCCAACACCAGCCCCACGACCCCCAGCAGGGGCGCCAGCATGGCCAGCGACTGGAGACTCGAGCGGTATCTCCGCAGGTAGTACGCCGTGAAGATGACCACACCCAGCTTGGCCAGTTCCGAGGGCTGGAACCGCGTAGGGCCGACAGAAATCCAGCGCCGGACGTCCTGACCGGTGGGCAGCACCAGGGGAAGAACCAGCAGAATCAGGGTGACGGCCAGTGCCGGATAGATGAATGCGGGAGTCGCATAGCGCCGATAGTCCCAATGTGCCGCGATCCAGAAGACCGAGAGGCCGATGCCGACGCTCACCAGCTGCCGTTGGAAAATGCGGGTGGAGACTCCGTACCGGTCCAGCGACACCATTCCCGATGCGCTGAACGCCATCACCAGCCCGAAGCCCACCAGGACCAGAAGGACCAACAGAACCACGTGGTCGTACGGCGCTCGCCGGGTCACTGTCTCTCCCCCCCGGTCAGTTGCGAAACCAGATTCTTGAAGGCTCTGCCCCGTTCCTCGTAGTTCCGGAACATGTCGAAGCTGGCGCAGGCCGGAGCCAACAGCACCGCGTCTCCGGGCAGCGCCTCGACGAACGCCCGGTGGACCGCTTCCTCCAGTCCTCCGGCCTCGCTCACCGGGGCCGCGCCGCGCAGTCCCTGCATCAGGCTCTCCCTGGCCTCTCCCAAAAGCACCAGGTGCCGGACCTTTCTCTTGACCAGCGGTCTCAGCACCCGGAAGTCCGATCCCTTGTTGGTCCCCCCCATAATGGCCACCAGGGGCTGTTCCAGGGCTTCCATGGCCTTGGTGGCGGATTCCACGTTCGTGGCCTTGGAATCGTTGTAGAAGGAAACCCCCTCCAGGTCCCGAATCCATTCCAGGCGGTGCTCCACGCCGGCGAAGCTGCGGCAGGCGCGAGCGATCGCCTCGGGTTCGACGCCCACCAGAAAGCTGGCGGCCGCCGCCGCCAGCACGTTTTCCAGATTGTGTTCCCCCTTGAGCCGGATCTGGTTTCTGTCCATTACTTGGTGCGACTCATCGTCCACTTGGATGCAGATCTTTTCATCCCGGGAAAAAACGCCCGCGCAACGGTCCAACCGGCTGAAGAAGAGGGAACGGGCCTGCGCGCCGTCGGCCATGCGCCTGGAATTGGGTTCGTCCCGGTTGAACACGGCGAAATCCGAACCCTTCTGGTTGAGCAGAATGCGGCGCTTGGCCTGCCAGTAGTCTTCGAAACTCGGGTGACGATCCAGATGATCGGGCGTGACGTTGAGTACGACAGCCACCCGGCAGCGGAGTGTCCGCGTCGTCTCCAGCTGAAAGGAAGAGAGTTCCACCACCCAGACCGTTTCCTCAGTGGCCTCCTCCACCTTCTCCAGGAGGGGAACTCCGATGTTGCCCGCCACCAGATGCGGCCGCCGGCTCGCGGCCAGCATCTCACCGATCAGCGTGGTCGTCGTGGTCTTACCGTTGGTTCCCGTGACCCCGATCAGCGTACCCTTCAGGAACCGGCAAGCCAGCTCGATCTCGCTCCAGACCGGGATTCCCCGCTCCCGGGCCCGCAGCAGCGGAGGAATCCCCGTAGGCACCCCGGGGCTCAATACGATCATGTCGGCCCCGGTGAAATCCGCTTCCCGGTGGCGTCCCAGCAGCAGCCGAACCTGGCCCCGGAGCCTGGCGATCCGGTCATTCAACTCATCCTTCGTGCGCAGATCGGTGACGCTGACACGAGCTCCCTTCCCGATCAGGAAGTTGGCTGCCGAAAGACCGGTTCGGGCCAGTCCTACGACCAGGATGTCTCGACCGGACAAATTCATTGCCGAATCCTCGCCACGCCGTTACCTGAGCTTCAGCGTGGTCAGGCTGAAAAGTGCGAACAACAGGCCCAGAACCCAGAAACGCACCACCACTTTGGGCTCGTCCCAGCCTAGAAGCTCGAAATGGTGATGCAGGGGGGCCATTCGTAGAATGCGCTTCCCGGTGGCCTTGAAGTACAAGACCTGGAAGATGACCGACAGGCACTCCAGGACAAAGATGCCTCCAATGGATAACAGCAGGAGTTCCTGCTTGATGAGCACCGCCACGGTGGCGATGGCGCCACCCAGAGACATGGACCCCACGTCTCCCATGAAGATCTCCGCGGGGTGCGTGTTGTACCAGAGAAACCCCAGGCTCGCCCCCACCATGGCGCCGCAAAAGATGCTCAGCTCGCTGGCGTAAGTGTTCTTGATCAGTCCCAGATAGGTGGCAAAGGTGGCGTGGCTGGTCACGTAGGCCAGAACCGTCAAGGCCGAAGCCGCAATCACCATCAGCCCGCTGGCCAACCCATCCAAACCATCGGTCAGGTTCACGGCATTGCTGCTTCCCACGATGACCAGAGCCGTGAACGCAATCAGGGGAATGAAGGTGGAAACACCCATCACCACCCAATCCAGTTCCGGCGTGAAACGCTTGAAGAAGGGGACGCTCAGTTGAATGCTGTAGAGGCCCTGCTGGTGCAGCGCCACCAGAGTGAGCCCGATGCCCAGGGCGATCAGCACCTGGAACAGGAGTTTGCGCCGCGGCCGCAGGCCGGCGGAGTTCTTCCTGGAGACCTTGAGGTAGTCGTCGGCCAGACCCACGCCGCCGAACAGGACCAGAGAGGCGACCGCGATCCAGACGTAGAGGTTTCCCAGATCGGCCCACAACAGGGTGGGGAGTGCGATGCTGACCACGATCAGCACCCCTCCCATGGTGGGGGTGCCGGCCTTCCGGTGGTGCCCTTCGGGCCCGTCTTCCCGGATGACCTGGCCGATCTGATAGTCCCGGAGCTTGGCGATGAGCCAGGGGCCCAGGATCAGACTCAAGGCCAGCGCCGTCAGGGTGGCGTAGGCGGTGCGAAAGGTTATGTAGCGGAGTACGTTCAGGACCGAAAACTGGTCGTGAAAAGCGTACAGCAGATGATAGATCAAGTCCCCTTCCCCTTTTCCAGAAGCGTAGCGATACGATCCATTCCGATTCCGCGAGACCCCTTGACCAAGAGGAAGTCTCCGCTGCAGATGAAGCCGGACAAGTACTCCGCCGCTTCCTCCGAAGTCCCGAAGTAGAGGGTCCTGGCGTCTGCCAGACCCGCCTCGCGAGCCCCCTCCAGAACCGGCCGGGCTCCCGCACCCACTGCCGCCAGCAGATGAGGCTCGGTCCGGGCCGCCATCCTTCCGACTCGGCGATGCCAGACCGCGCTCTCGGGACCCAACTCCAGCATCTCTCCCAGAGCGAGGATCCGGCGGCCGCCGGCGGCCGACTGTCCCACGGTCTCCAACACCATCCGTACGGCTTGCGGGTTCGAGTTGTAGGAGTCGTCCAAGATTCTGATCCGCCGGGAATCGGACATCTCCAACCCCCGGATCTTCCCTCGCATGGGCAATGTGGACAGGCCGGAAATCGCCCCTTCGATCTGCTCCCGGCTCAAGCCCAGAGTCCGGGCCGCAGCCACGGCCGCCGCCAGGTTGTAGAGATGGTGGCGTCCCACGAAGGCGACTTGGCAGTTCGATTCGCCCCCTTCGGTCCGAAGCCTGAACCGGGTGCTGTTCGAGTCCACCGCTCGAACCTCTGTGACCCGTACGTCCGCTCCCCGCTCCAGGGAGAAGGAGACCTTGCGCCCGCGGAAGGTGGAAGCGAGAGCCGCCACCCGGTGATCGTCGGCGTTGTAGACGAAGATCCCCGCCGGAGGCATGTCCTCCAGGATTTCTCCCTTGGCTCGCGCGATCTCATCGACACTGGAGAAGTATTCGAGATGCACCGGCGCCACGTTGGTAATGACGGCGAGATTTGGACGGCAGATCTGAGCCAGCCGCCGGATCTCGCCGGCGTGGTTCATGCCCAGTTCCAGTACTGCCAGATCGTGCCGCTGCTCCAGCCGCAGCAGCGAAAGCGGCACTCCGAAGGCGTTGTTGAAGTTCGCGGGGGACTCCAGAACCTGGTAGCCGGTTTCGAGCAGCCGGGCGGTGAAGGTGCGGGTCGTGGTCTTGCCCATGCTCCCGGTCACGCCGACCAGAGACCGGCCCCACTGCCTGCGGAGTTCGGCAGCCAGTTCCTGAAGCGCCAGGGTGGTGTCGGCGACGCGGAGAAAGATCCGGTCTCCATAGGCGCCGGCATCCAAATTCGGGGTTCGGGAACAGACCGCCACCGAGGCCCCTCGCTCCATCGCGGCCTCCAGGAAATCGTGCCCGTCCAGGCGATCTCCCTTGATCGCAAAGAAACAATCGCCCGGCTTCACCTGCCGGCTGTCGATGACGACCCGGGGCAGTAGCCGATTCGCATGTCGACCGGGTTCCCGACCCCAGGTTCGGGCCCCCATGACCTCGGCCGCTCTCCGGAAATCTAGTCCAAACACACCGAATTCCTGACTACTTCCCGATCATCGAAGGGGATCCGAATCCCCTGGATCTCTTGATAGGTCTCTTGCCCCTTGCCCGCCACCAGGACCAGATCTCCGGTCCTGGCCAGCTCCACCACGCGGCCGATCGCCTCCCGCCGATCGGTGATGGTTTCGAAGTTGTTCCGTTCCGGCGGGATTCCCGCCCGGATCTGACGAAGGATGACCTCCGGATCCTCGCTACGCGGATTGTCCGTGGTCAGAATGGTCCAGTCCGACCGGCGGGTGGCGATTTCACCCATTTGTGGACGCTTGGACGCGTCCCGGTCTCCACCGCAGCCGAAGACGCAAAACACTCGGTTGGAGGTCAAGCCCCGGGCCAGACGCAACACGTTCTCCAGTGCGTCCGGCGTATGAGCGTAGTCCACGACCACCGTGTAGTCCCGGTCCACGTCGACCTTCTCGAAACGGCCGGGGACCCGGTCGAGGCCGGAGATGCCGCTGCAGATCTGCCGGTCCGGAATCCCCAACGCATGGCAGGCCGCCACCGCCGCCATGATGTTGTACAGGTTGTGGTCTCCGACCAGGGGACTGCTCAAGCTAAGGCGGCGACCCCGGCACTGGAGTTCCAGCCGCGTCCCGTCAACCGTGGTCTTCCGCCTCAGAGGGCGGATCTGCGCCTCCGGCGTCATTCCGAAGGTCACGGCCTCACCTTCCGGGCGCAGCCGCCGACTCGCCGGATCGTCGTGATTGATCACCGACCAGACCAGACCGGGGTTGTACTCGGACTGGAACAGGAGGCGCTTGCTCCGGAGGTAGTTCTCACGAGTGCGATGAAAGTCCAGATGATCCTGGGTCAGATTGGTGAAGACGGCCACCGGGAACCGGCAGCCGAAGACCCGGTTCAGGGCGAGGGAATGCGAGGAGACCTCCATCACGCCCCGATCGCAGCCGGCTTCGGTTGCCTGCTTCAGAATCGCCTGGATGTCGATGGATTCCGGCGTGGTCCGCTCCGAAGGCCAACTCCTGCCGTCGAGACGCGCTCCCAAAGTTCCCATCACGAGAGACGGTTCCCCTTGGCTCATGATCGCGTGCACCAGAAATGCGGTCGTGGTCTTGCCGTTGGTCCCGGTAATACCCACCAGCCTCAGCTTGCTGGACGGGTGTCCGAAAAAATTATCGGCGACGCTGGCCATGAAGCGCCGGATGCAGGACACCTGGATCCAAACATAGCCGCAACCGTCCGGAGCCGGCCGTTCCGAGGCGACGGCAACCGCACCCCGTTTCAGGGCCTGATCCAGGTAGAGATGTCCGTCGCTCCGGAACCCTTGGATGGCGAAAAAAAGGCTTTCGGCTCCCGCTCGCCGGGAGTCGTAAGCCAGGGACTCGATCTCCGGGTCGCCCGCGTCAGCGACGTCTGTCACGAACGCCCCGACTCCTTCGGCCGAGAGCAAGCTGCTGAGTCTCATAGATGGAGCTTTCCGTGCTTTCCAAATGGACCTGACACATCGATTCGGGGAAAACCGGAGTGCCGGGTGCGGGATGCTGCGCCACAACCACGCCGCTGCCGGTCACTCTCAGCCTCAGAGAGAGACTGCCGGCCTTGCGGAGTGCTTCCCGGAGGCTGAGACCGCTCAGGTCCGGGAGCGGGAAGGTCCCGGTTGCCACCGTCACCGACCTTCCTCCATCCGTGTCCGGTTTCCCGTTTCCGATCAGGCTCGACAATTCCGCTGCCAGCCCATCCCGCGTCAACGGCTCCTCGACCGCCGACGCCGTCAGTTCCACCGGCCGGCTCCGCCGCTTTTTCTTTTGGCGGGCCAGCCGCCTGCCCGGCTGCGGCAACCGTCGATCCTGAGGGACCTGGAGACTGACCAGAGCCCGTTCCATGATCCGGCGGAAGGCCGGAGCGGCCACAATTCCACCATAGTGGTGGACTCGAGGCTCGTCGATGACGACCAGCGCGGCCAGTACGGGATTCGAGAGGGGCGCGATTCCGCCAAACGAGGCCACGAAACGAGTGCGCGAATAGCTGCCGTCCACGAACTTCTGGGCGGTGCCGGTCTTTCCGCCGGCCGAATATCCGGTCGGCTTGGCCCTGCGTCCCGTCCCCCGTTCCACCACCATGCCCATGGCATTCCTGATGATTCGAACGGTCTCCTCAGACAGGACTCTCTCGCGTTCGACGCGGCTCTCCTCCAATACCGTTCCGTCCTCGGCGAGGGTGTGCCGGACCAGGCGGGGCTTCACCAGATAGCCTCCGTTGCCGAAGACCGCGAAGGCACGGACCATCTGGACCGGCGTGACTCCGAGCTCCTGTCCGATGGAAAGGGCGCCTATGGAGATTCGGGACCAGCGTTCCGGTGGAACCAGCAGGCCAACCTGCTCTCCCGGCAATTCGATTCCCGTCTTGCTTCCGAAACCGAATCGCCGGATGTAGGAATACAGTTTTTCCTCACCCAGTCGGAGTCCCATCTTGATGGTGCCGACGTTGCTCGACTTGGCCAGAATCTCCTCGAAGCTGAGGGTCCCGTAGCTCCTCTTGGCTTCCCGGTAGACCTTGCGGCCCAAGCGCACCGTTCCCACCCGGCAGTCAACCAGTTCTCCCGATTGGACCAGCCCCTCCTCCAGGGTGGCTGACAGCGTCACCAGCTTGAAGGTCGATCCCGGTTCATAGATGTCGAGGATGGCACGGTTTCGCTTTTCTTCGGGGCCGTAGCTGGTGTAGTCGTTGGGGTTGTAGGTTGGATGGGAGGCCAGGGCCAGAATTTCGCCGGTGTGAACATTCATGACGATGGCCGACCCCGACGCCGCTTTGAATTCGCGTATCGTATCCCCCAAGATCTGCTCCACCGAGTACTGGATGGACTCGTCCAGATTGAGGACCACGATGTTTCCTCCGGAACCGGTGCCCGAGGACTCACGGTTGTAGACATGCCGCCGGCCGTCCACCTTCAAATTGACGCGAGTCGTCTCGCCCCGCATGACTCCGTCATAGAGGTATTCGACCCCGCCCAGACCTTCGTTTTCCACACCCACGAATCCCAGGACGTGAGCCGCCAGTTCCCATTGGGGGTAGGTTCGCTTCATGTCCCAGTCCACCTGGATGCCCTTGAGCTTCAGCGCGTTGATGGTCGTGACCTGGTGCGGTGGGATCTTTCTGGCCAGGTAGGTGAAACCGGTATTGGAAACGAGCGTCTCTTGGATCTCCGCTTGGTTCAGAGGCAGGAATGGAGCCAGGGCCTGGGCAGTCTTGCCGGGATCCGGAACCTGCCCGGCGTGACTCCCGACCGAGCCACTCTCGACACTTACGGCCAGTTCCCGAAGATTCCGGTCCAGAATCTCGCCCCGCTTGAACCTGACGTAAACATGACCCTTGCTCTGGGCCTGCGCCAGTTGGCGGTAGTAGTCCCGTTTCAAGACCTGCAGGTCCACCAGCCGGACCACAAGACCCGCGACCGAGGCCAGGACGAGAATGTAGAATAGGATTACTCGTCTTGAGCTCAGGGTATGGTTCCGGTCGTGGGAATCCTCATTCATTCCGACGAAGCCTCGAAACGGCTGCGGCCCGCGGCTACCAGCTCGCTTCCCGGCTCGGAGAGGCGAGATTTGCCTTCGATGATTCTGACCGACCCGGTGCTGGAATCGATGAGCCCCAGACTCGAGGCACGCCGATCGATGGTCTCGGGGTTGATGAGCGTGGCATGCTCGACTCGGAGCGCGTCGTTGAATTCGCGAAGCTCCGTGTTCTCCTTGCGCAGCCGTGCCGCTTCGTACTGGGATTCCAGGATCCCCATCCGCAGACCCGCGTAGCCGAGCACCAACGCCGCGACCAGGCCAACCGCCAACAGCCAGCGCAGCATCTCCCAACCGGTCGCCCCGGAAACTTCCTGAACCGGAAGGTTACGATAGTTCTGATAACAACAATCCATCATCTGTCTTGCCCTCTGTTGGCTTCCCTGGCTCCGTCACCCAACCGGGATGCGACCGCCTTCCGGCCACGCTCCGCACGGGGACCGCCGCCGCCGCCGTGACCGCCGGTCGAGGTGTTCAGCCGTTCCACGGCTCGGAGCTTGGCGCTCCTCGCGCGCGGGTTGGTTCGAATCTCTGGTCCCGATGGCCGGACCGGTTTCCGGGTCAGGATTCGAACCCGCCGGCGACGGGGGCATCCGCACAGATCCCGGGGAGAAAAACAGATGCATTTTCCTGATTCCCGGGCAAAAGCCCGCTTCACCAATCGATCCTCGAGGCTGTGAAACGCCAACACCACGAGTCGTCCGCCCGGCCGCAAAAAGCCCACCACACCGGAGAGGAACTCCTCCAGGTTCTTCAACTCCTGATTGACCTCGATTCGAAGAGCCTGAAAGACCTGGGTTGCGGGGTGGAGACGAGTCCCCCGGGGCCAACCTTTGACTCGCTCCACCACCGCCGCCAACTCCGTCGTGGTCTCGAAACGCTTCCGGTGGCGCTCCTCGACCAGCGCCGCTACCACTCTTGCCGCCCCCGTGACCTCGCCGTAGGTCCGCAGAATCTCCAGCAGACGCTCGGGGCGCGAATCATTGACCAGACTCGCCGCCGTAACGGTCTGAGTGCGGTCCATTCGCATGTCCAGCGGACCCTCCTTCATAAAGCTGAATCCCCGTTCAGCCGTCTGCAGTTGGAGTGAGGAAACCCCCACGTCGGCCAGACAGCCGTCGATCCGGCGAATCCGGAGTCTCCGGAGCAGCCGGGGAAGATTCCTGAAATTCTCCCGGTGCAGGCTCAGCTTGGCCTTTGATCCCGCCAGGCGCCGGGCAGCCAGCCGGAGAGCGTCTTCGTCCAGATCCAGGACCACCAGGCGTCCCGCTCCCAACCTCTTCACGATCGCTCGGGAATGACCGCCCGGACCGACCGTGCAATCGACGTAAACGCCTTGCGGCCGAACCTGGAGATGGTTCAGAACCGATTTGCACAAGACCGGAATGTGGACTGCTTCCATCCTGGTCATGGTCAAAGCCCCAACTCCGCCAGGGCGATCTCGTCCTCTCGCGTATACGGATCGGCTTCGAGCAGACTCTCGAAGCGCTCCCGATTCCAAAGTTGCAGATAGGTCAAGGACCCCATGACCGCGACGCCGTTGGTGATTTCGGCACGTTCCCGGAGGTGGGGAGGGATCAGGACTCTTCCCTGCCGGTCCATGGAGACCATCTGGCCGTAGTAGTTGGTGTTGCGCAGAAACTTGATCTTCTCGGGCAGCATCTTGGGAGGCTCCAGCAACTTGCTCTCGATCAGCTCCCATTCGCTGAGGGGATAGATCAGCACGTATTGGCCGGTGGTGCTGGTGACGTACAGTTCCCGGCCGTACTTTTCCTCCAAGATCCTCCGATATGCCACCGGGATCTTGATCCGTCCCTGAGCATCGATCTTGGTGGGGAAATTTCCTCTGAACACTGTGACAATCCGGCGTTATTTGGACCTATTTTTCCCTTTTTGAGCTAATTTGGACCACAATATTCCTATCGGAGGCCGAGTGTCAAGAAATTTCCAAAAAATCGGGGCCGTTTGACTCCGGACTGAGGTGGAGATTTGGTCGCGAGGCGGGAAGCTGCCAACAGTGGGGGCGACTTGCCCTTATGGGACCGGCGGGAAGACGCCGGGATCGAGCCAGGGAAGGCGGGAATCAGACCGGGTATTCGTGGAGCATCTCGAGGACGGTCTCGACGGCAACGCCCAGCGGGACCTCCCTCTTGCTGAGATCCTTGCGGGAAAAGATCTCGACCCGTCCCTGCCGGAGGGCCCGGCCCACGGTGATTCGGATCGGAACCCCAATCAGTTCGGCGTCCTTGAACTTGAAACCGGGCCGCTCGTCCCGATCATCCAGAAGACAGTCAATGCCCCGGTCCCAGAGGGTCCGGTAGATCTCACGGGCGGCGGCGAACTGTTTCCGGTCATCCACCCGCACGACCGTGATCACGACCTGGAACGGCGCCAACGCCCGGGGCCAGACGATTCCGTACTGGTCGTGGTACAGCTCCACCGCGGCCGCCATGATCCGCTCCAGACCGATGCCGTAGCTGCCCATGATCCAGGGCCGCTCCTTCCCGTCCCGGTCCAGCACCCGGGCCCCCATGGCCTCACTGTACTTGTACCCCAGCTTGAAGATGTGTCCGATTTCCAGCGTCTTCTCCACTTGCAGGGGCTGTCCGCATTCCAGACAGGGGTCCCCCTGTTCGATCAGGCGCAGGTCCTGGTAGCTCGCCTGAAAATCTCTTCCCGGAGTGACATGAATCAGATGGTAGTCGTCCTGATTGGCGCCACAGACCAGGTTCCGCCGGCCCTCCAGCCCCGGATCGGCCACCACCTTGGCGAAGTCGGCCCCCACCGGTCCCAGACTGCCCGCGTCGGCTCCGAACAGGTCCCGGATCTCTTCGGACCGGGCCATTCGGAGGTCGCCGGTGCCGGCCACCCGGCTCAGCTTGAGCTCATTGAGCTGGTGGTCGCCCCGAAGCAACAACAGCCAAGGAGTCTCTCGCACCACGTAGACCAGAGATTTGATCTGCCGGGACTGGGGGACATCCAGAAAGTCGCTCACCTCCTGAATCGTCTTCCGACCCGGCGTGTGCACCTTCCGGGGTGGAAGGTCCACCGCCTCGTCTTCCTGCGCCGCCAATGCCGATTCGGCCTGATCCAGGTTGGACGCATACCCGCAGGCACAGGTCACGACATGATCCTCTCCGGCATCGGTCCGGACCATGAACTCATGCGAGACGCTACCCCCCATCGCTCCCGAGTCCGCCTCGACCACCAGGTACTGGAGACCGCAGCGATCGAAGATCTTACGGTAGGCCTGCTCGTGAAGCCGGTAGCTGCGGTCCAATCCCTCGGCGTCGAGATCGAAGCTGTAGGAATCCTTCATGTGAAACTGGCGCACCCGCAGCAGGCCGGACTTGGGCCGGGGTTCATCCCGGAATTTGAGCTGGATCTGATACCAGATCTGGGGCAGTTCGCGGTAGGACCTGATCTCGTCACGAGCGATGGTGGTGAAGATCTCCTCATGGGTCATCCCGAGGCACAGGTCCCGATCGGAGCGATCCCGGAGCCGGAACATCTCTTCCCCCATGGCTTCCCAGCGGCCCGATTCCCGCCAGGGCTCGGCCGGATGAAGGGCCGGCAATACGAATTCCTGAGCGCCGATGGCGTCCATCTCGCGGCGGATAATGGTCTCGATTTTCCGCAAGGTTCTTCTGCCCAGGGGAAGCAAGGAATAGATCCCTGAACCCAACTGACGGATGAAGGCGGCACGCAGCAGAAGCCGGTGGGAAGGGACCTCCGCCTCCGAAGGAATCTCCTTCAGAGTGGGGGCGAAGAAGCAGGACCAACGCATGGGAAGCGCCGTTTTTATCGGTTTGACCGGATCAAGTCAAGTGAGCTACCATCCCCTGTCGGAGCCTCGCGCATGCAGATTTGGATTGGCGCTGATCACGCCGGAGTGGCCCTCAAAGAGCAGATCAAGAACCTGCTCGAAGCCCATCATCACGAGGTCACCGACCAGGGGGCCCACACGGGCGAGAGCGTGGACTACCCCGACTTCGCGGCGTCCGTGGCCCAGGGTGTCTCCTCGGGCAGCGCCGAGCGCGGCATCCTCGTCTGCGGCACCGGAATCGGCATGGCCATCGCCGCCAACAAGATCTCCGGGGTCCGGGCGGCCGTCTGCCACGACCTGGAAACGGTGCGTCTCAGCCGCCAACACAACCAATCCAACGTACTGGCCTTGGGCGCTCGGACTCTGGAGCCGGAGCTGGCCCTTTCCATGGTGCGAGAATGGCTCCGAGTCAGTTTTGAAGGCGGCCGCCATGACCGCCGAGTCCGCAAGATTTCCTCGCTGGAGCGCTGACTCCGCCGGCGCTCGACAGGCCGTGGCGACCGTCCCTGCAGACCAAGAGAACCGGTGAAGCACCCGCTGGTCAAGGCGCGGCGGGGACGCATAGCGGCACCACGGGACCAACGAAGGCAGCCGGTCCCAGGCCGCGATTGGAGAAGCGAACAACCATGCATCGAACCTTGTACGAGACAGACCCGGAGGTGGCCGAGGCCGTCTCCAACGAAACCCGCAGGCAGAGCGAGACCCTGGAGCTCATCGCCTCCGAGAACTACGTCAGTGAGGCCGTCCTGGAGGCCATGGGATCGGTCTTCACCAACAAGTACGCGGAAGGCTACCCGGGCCGCCGGTACTATGGAGGCTGCGAGCATGTGGACGTGGTGGAGTCGTTGGCCATCGAGAGAGCCAAGCAGCTCTTCGGCGCCGACCACGCCAACGTCCAGCCCCACTCGGGGACCCAAGCCAACATCGCCGTCTATCTGTCCGCGCTCGAGCCGGGTGACAAGATTCTGGGTATGAACCTGTCCCACGGGGGCCACCTGTCCCATGGGCACCCACTCAATTTTTCCGGGAAGTATTTCCGCGTCGCCGCCTACGGGGTTCGCCGGGACACGGAAGAGATCGACTACGACGAGTTGGAGGATCTGGCCAAACGGGAGCAGCCCCGAATGATCGTAGCCGGGGCCAGCGCTTACAGCCGGATCATCCATTTTGATCGCCTGGCCCAGATCGCTCGAGGCGTCGGGGCTTATCTGCTGGCCGACATTGCTCACATCGCCGGTCCGGTGGCGGCCGGCCTGCATCCCAGCCCCATTCCCTTCGCCGATTTCGTCACGACGACGACCCACAAGACCCTTCGCGGCCCCAGAGGCGGCATCGTCCTCTGCCGCGAAGAGCACAAGAAGCGACTCAACCGGCTGGTCTTTCCCGGCACCCAGGGCGGGCCTCTGGTTCACATCATCGCGGCCAAGGCGGTCTGCCTCAAGGAAGCCCTCAGCCCCGGCTTCAAGAGCTATCAGGGCCAAGTCCTTTCCAACGCCAAGGCCTTGGCCCGAAGTGTCGCGGAACCGGGGTTCCGGATCGTTTCGGGAGGCACCGACAACCACCTTTTCCTGGTGGACTGCCTCTCACGAGGCTTGACGGGCAAACGGGCGGAAGCGACGCTGGAGCGGGCACGGATCACAGTCAACAAGAACACGATCCCTTTCGACACCCATCCTCCACTGGTCACCAGCGGGATCCGGGTCGGGACCCCCACGGTGACCACCTGCGGCATGAAAGAGGCCGAAATGGATCGAATCGGCGGTTGGATCGGCGAGGCTCTCACGAACTGCGATGACGAGCGGGTTCTGGACGGAATCGGCCGCGAAGTCGTATCGCTGACCGGCCGTCACTCCTTTTACGCCGACCGGCTGCGGCAGCCTGCGTGACCGAGCTCTCGAGAGCGGGCCGGCACCAGGGGAGGCGGGAAAGGGGAACGCCGGCGTCATGGCGTCCGAATTCACACTTCAGGAGGTCTTCTCCCCGGGAGGGCTGCTGGCCGGAGAACTCCCGGGTTACGAGTACCGGCCTTCCCAACTGGAACTGTCCCTCTCGGTTCTGGAAGCAATCCAGCAGGGCCATCACCTCTGTGCCGAAGCCGGCACCGGAACCGGCAAGACTCTGGCCTATCTGGTCCCGGCCATCGCCAGCCGCCGCAAGACCATCATCTCCACGGCAACAAGGAATCTTCAAGAACAGCTCTACCTGAAAGACATCCCCTTCATTCGGCAGCACCTGTTCCCCGACATGAAGGTGACCTACATGAAGGGGCGCCAGAACTATCTCTGTCTCCGTAAGCTGGAAGGGCAGACCAGATCGCTTTCCCTGTCCCACGAGTGGCTCCAGTCTCGGCAGGCCCTTTCGGAGTGGGCTCTCGAGACCGAAACCGGCGACCGTTCCGAATTGGAATGGATGTCCGATTCGGATCCCCTCTGGAGGGACCTGGATGCCCGGAGCGAGAGTTGCACCGGTCAGAAATGCCCCCACTTCGATCGCTGCTTCATCACGCGCATGCGCAAAAAGGCTCTGGAAGCAGACGTCATCATCGTCAACCATGCCCTTTTCTTCGCTCATCTGGCCCTCGAAGTCGATGAGCTGGGGAGCATCCTCCCCGAATTCTCCACGCTGATCCTGGATGAAGCTCACGCGGTCGAGGAGATCGCCTGCACCCACCTGGGGAAACGAATCAGCAGCTATCAGGTCGAGGAGCTGGCTCGGGATCTGGCTGCATCCTACCCCGACACCGAATCGATGCGGGCCGTCCGCGACCTCGAGTCCCGTGCCGAGATGTTGTTTTCCGCTCTGCCGGCCGCTGAAGGCACCTGGGCTCTCGACTCGGCGAGACGATCCGACGGCACGCCGGCCGACTTGCGTGTTCCCGCCCTCGGCGCCTATCGCCAGTTGGCAAGGACCTTGTCGAACCTGCACGACGAATTGAGCCTGCGGGACCCGTCCCACCAGGAACGGGACATGCTGCTGCGCCGGGTGGAATCGCTGGCCCTTCACCTGGAACGATTCTTCGACCTGGAAGATCGGGAGAGTGTCCACTGGATGCGGCGCCGGGGCCGCGGCACATTCCTCAATCTGACTCCGATCGAGGTGGCCTCAACCTTGGAACAGAGGCTCTTTTCCCAGGTCCCGTCCGCCATACTGGTCTCCGCAACTCTCACCACCAACGGAGACTTCTCCTACGTTCGGACCCGCCTGGGCCTCGGCGAGGCTCGCCAGTTGCTCGCCGCCGGCGAGTTCGACTACGCCAAACAGTCGCTCCTCTACATTCCCAAGCGCTTCCCGGAGCCGGGTTCACCCGGGTACCTGATCCAACTGGTCCGGCAATTGGAGGAGATCCTCGAGCTGACCCAAGGGCACGCGTTCCTGCTCTTCACCAGCTATCTGCAGCTCAACCGGGTCCACGACCTGTTGCTTGAACGCCTGCCCTACCCCCTGCTCCGCCAAGGGGACCGTCCCAAGTCGCAGTTGCTCCACGAGTTCCGGCAGACGCCTCACGCGGTGCTCTGCGCCACCTCCAGCTTCTGGCAGGGAGTGGACGTTCCGGGAGACGCCCTGAGGGCGGTCCTGATCGACAAACTCCCCTTCCAGGTCCCCACCGAACCGGTGGTGGCGGCCCGGCTCAGCCGGCTGGAGGAACAGGGGGAAAACCCGTTTCTCCGCTACTCGGTACCGGCGGCCGTCATCGCCCTGCGACAGGGGTTGGGGCGTCTGATTCGCTCTCGGGAAGACCGCGGGGTACTGGGGGTGTTCGACAGCCGCCTTCGCACGCGGCGCTACGGATCCCTCTTCACCCGCAGCTTGCCAAGCTTTCCCATCGTCGATAAAATTGACGCCATCAGGATCTCAGCCAATCAGTGGTGGTCCCGGGGCCAGGATCAGCCCGATCCGGCTTCGGAATGGCCGTAAATGAGAAAGGCGGACTCATGAAATACTCCACGATTTTCGTTGCCATCGTCCTGCTCCTTCTCACCGCTCCGAGCCTGGAAGCTCAGGTGGGACAATTGGAGGGAACGGTCAAGGACGCGGCCGGCAAACCCCTCGAGGGAGTCGAGGTCTCGATTCGAAGCGAGAACACCAGCCGGAAATACAATCTCAAGACCAACAAGAAGGGCAAGTACTACCACGGCGCGGTGAGTCTCCAGGCCACCTACACGGTGGTGGCTCGCAAGCCGGGTTACCGCACCGAGTACGAGTCCGGCGTTCGCGCCAGTTTCGGCGTCGATGACGGCGGCTTCGACCCCCGGGGCGGCGGCAAGCGGGGGGTCGTCGACTTCACCCTCAAGGAGGGCAAGTCGGGCAAGCTGGCCTTCGAGATGAGCAAGGAAGAACGCGCACAGTTCATGAAGCAGCAGACCGTGGTCAAGGAAGTCCGGGCCGCCTACAACCGGGGAATCATGGCCTTCAATCTGGGACAGTTCGAGGAATCTGTGGTGGCCTTCCGGGAATGCGTCGCCAAGGATCCCAAACGGCCGGCCATCTGGGCCAATCTCGGCAACGCCTACCTGAAATTGAACAAACACAACGACGCCATTGGAGCCTACGACAAGGCCATCGAGTTGGCTCCCAGCAACGCCAACTTCTACCAGAACCTGGGAAACATCTACGCCAACATGGGAAATTCGGCCAAAGCCGAGGAATTCTTCAAGAAATCGGCCGAACTCAACGCCGCCATCGACCCGGCCGCCGCCGCCATCAACTACTACAATATGGGCGTCACCTTCATCAACAAGGGACAGAACAGAGAGGCGGCGGAGGCCCTGCAAAATGCGGTCACCTCCGACCCCTCGCACGCCGAAGCCCACTACCAGCTCGGTATCGTACTGCTGGGCATGAACAAGCTGGACGGGGCCATTACGCATCTGGCCGAATACGCCAAGCTCAACCCCAACGGCGAGAACGCGCCTGTGGCCCGCGATCTGGTCAAGCAGCTGAAGGGCAGTCAATAACAGCCTCACCGGGCCGGGGTTATCTCCTGATTGGCGGCAGAGACGGGCGCTGTCCGGTTCCTCCCGATTCGTGTCTCGCCGATTTCACTACCTCTGGTGCGCACCAATACCTGGAACCGGGTTGGATGGCAGGGAGACAGCTTTCTTTGGAGAGACGGGACTAGAGATTGCGGACCCGGTTTCAGCTGGACGCCGGAGCGGAGAAATAGCCTTCGGCCCTGCGGCAACCCAGGTTCGCCAGGGTGGAGAGGGCAGCGACCGCCGCCCTTCGGACTTCATCGGCGCCAGACTGGGTCATCTTGTACATGGCCTTCAGGACCGTATCCGGAACCTCGTTGGCTCGATGCCAATAGGCAACGGACAATTCGGTGACCGCCTGCGCCTGCCGGTCGGATTGCTCCTGGGTGGCCAGGTCCAACAACTGCTCCACAGCACGCTCGCTTCCCTGCTGAGCCAGCAGACCCAACGCCGACAGCACGTTCACCTTGCGGTTGTGGGCGGACGACTCACCGAGATACCGCAGGCCATAGACTTGGAGCAGAAGATCGACGGCTTTCTCGTGGCCGATCTCGCCAAGAGTGAGGATGACGGCGGCTTCCAGAGAGCGGTTCCGGCCCTTATTGAAGATGTGGGTGTCCTGCAAGACAGCGAACAACGGGTCGATCGCCGCGGGATCGCCCAACGCCCCCAGTGCCAGCGCCGCAAATTCCTGGTCGCCCGGGGTGCCGGAGCCCAGCATTCCCAGCAACGGGTCCAGGAAACGCTGGCAACGAGTCACACTCACGTGAGGAAGGATCTTGTACCGCTCGGCTTCGTTGCCGGACTTCAGGATCTCGATACAAGTCGCAACGAGTTGATCGCGATCACCGATATCCTGGCCTCGATACATGGTTTAACGGTCCTTGGAGGGGAAGTGCGCCTCGCAAATTCATGGAATCCGCCGAAACTTCAACGGCCCACCGAGGAAACTATGATAACATACGCGGCCCGATGCAGAACAAACTGCGGGTGGCGGCGGCGACGGGCGTCGTCATAGGGTTCATCCTCGGTTTCTTCGCCGCTCGAATTCAGCAAGAGGCCACCGTTTCCGAGCCGGCGCCCCCAGCGCAGGAAAACTCCTCCGCCCTGCCTTCCGATCATCCCCCGCCGGAAGTGCTGGAACAGTTGGCCAAGCTCCAGGAGCGTGCCAGGGACCATCCCGAAGACAAGGAAGTGCGAATCCTCCTGGGCAATTCGTACTACGACATGAAGCGCTTCGACGCAGCCGCCTCCTGGTATACGGAGGCCCTGGATTTGGATCCCGGCAACGTGAGCGTCCGAACCGACCTGGGAACGGCTCAGCTCTACCAGGGACAGGTGGAATCGGCCATCGAGTCCTATCGGAAGTCCCTTTCCCTGGACCCGAATCACCCCCAGACCCTGCAGAATCTGGGCATCGCCCACTTCGCTACCGGCGAATTCGAAGCGGCGATCCGGATCTGGCAGAGACTCTTGGCGGCCCACCCGGAGTATCCTCACAGGGAGCAGATCGAGAAACACATCAACAACGCTCGCGAACACCTGAATCAAGAGCAGTCCTGAGGATGGACAGTTGTTGTTCCGGATTCTGATCTTTCTGCTTCTTCTCCTGGTGGTCCGGGCGCTCATCGCCCGTCTTTTCGGAACCCGCCGAAAGGCCTCACGAAGCCGGTTCCGGGGCGGTTCAAGCCGAGTCCGCACTACCGTCCGGGGACAGATGGTGAAAGATCCCCAATGCGGCATCTACGTCGCCACCGACCTGGCGGTCCGAACCCGCACCAAGGACATGAACCTTTACTTCTGTTCCGAGGAATGCCGGGACAAGTTCCTTCAGGGAGGCCGGAGCTGAGAGACCTGAACGAACTCAATTCTTGGGGAGAACAACGACTTTGAGAGTGGGTGTCGTTTCCAAACCGCACCGCACCGAGTTCGCCCGCAGCCTGGAGGAGATCTTGCATTGGCTGCGCCGGAGAGGATGCGAGACGCTGGTGGAGGAGAGCGTCCTGGAGAACTTCGGACTCTCGGGATACGCGGGAGTGACCCGGGAGCAGATGCCATCCCAGGTCGACGCCATCATCGTCTTCGGAGGCGACGGCACCATCCTCTCGGTGGCCCGGGCGATCGGTGACAACGACGCACCCATCCTGGCAGTGAATCTGGGTTCTCTGGGATTCCTCACCGAGGTCACTCTGGACGAGCTGTATGAAGCCCTCGACCGGCTGCTGAAGGGCAAGCATCGGATCGACGAGAGACGGCTTCTCGACGCCACCGTCAAGCGGCGCGACGGGTCCAGCGCCAGCTTTCACGCCCTGAACGACGTGGTCATCACCAAGGGCGCCCTGGCCCGGATCATCCAGTTGGATGCCTACATCGATGAGGATTTCATGGCCACGTTCCTGGCCGACGGGCTCATCATCGCCACTCCGACCGGCTCCACCGCCTATTCTCTCGCCGCCGGAGGTCCTATCGTGCTGCCCTCCCTGGCCTGCACCGTGGTGACTCCCATCTGCCCCCACACCCTGACCAACCGCCCTCTGGTCTTTCCTCCGGAAAGCGAGATCCGGATCACTCTGACTTCGGGCGAAGACGTCATGTTGACCGTCGACGGCCAGCAGGGTGTGGAGCTCGCGGAGGAGGACGAGATCGTCTGCACCAGCTCCCGCCGCCGAATCGAACTGATCAAACCCCACAACAAGAGCTTCTTCGACGTCTTGAGAGAGAAGCTCAAATGGGCTCAGAGGTAGAAACTCATGTCTGCTCCGTCCCGACTGGAAAGGCTGCGGCAGTTGGCGGCCAAGGGCTCCGGCGATCCCTTTCCGCTTTACGGTCTGGCCATGGAGTACAAACGGCTGGGCAGGATCGAGGAAGCGATCCAGGCCTTCGGCCGCTTGGCGGAGCTCCACCCGCAGTACGTCCCTGCCTACTATCAGTTCGGAGCGGCTCTGGTCCTTTCAGGAGGAATCGGGCAGGCTCGGGAGACCCTCGCTCGCGGCATCCGGATCGCCGAATCGCAGGGGAACCAGCATGCGCGGGAAGAGCTGGTCCGGGCACTGGAGGAACTGGAGGGAGAGGAAGACGGACCATGAATGCTTCAGCCGTGAATCTGGAGGGACGAGTTGCGCTGGTGACGGGAGCGGGCAACGGCATCGGCCGGGAGGTGGCGTTCACTCTGGCTTCGGCCGGCGCCGCCGTCTGCTGCGTGGACCTGGACCGGGACGCCGTAGAAGCCGTAGCGGGTTCCATCCAGCAGCAGGGAGGGAGGGCGCTGGCGTTGATCGCGGACGTGGCCGCGGAAGACGACGTGGACCGGGTCCACGAAGACTGCACCAGGGCGCTGGGGACGGTTCAGATTCTGGTCAACAACGCCGGCGTGCAATACCTCAGTCCGGTGGAGGAGTTTCCCATCCCGGAGTGGGACCGGCTGAACGGCATCCTGCTGCGGGGACCCTTTCTCTACATCCGGCGCTTCGTACCCGGCATGGCAGCCCCGGGGTGGGGACGGATCATCAACATGACCTCGATTCACGCCGTGGTGGCTTCCCCCTTCAAAACGGCCTACGTGAGCGCCAAGCACGGCCTGCTGGGGCTCACCCGGACCGTGGCCCTGGAAGTGGCCACCCGGGGCATCACGGTCAACGCCGTGTCACCCGGTTATACGCGGACTCGTTTGGTGGAAAACCAGATCGAGAAGCAGGCCGAGCTTCACGGACTCTCACGGCAACAGGTTCTGGAGAAGGTCATGTTCGGGCCCATCCCTCAGAAGGAGCTGGTGGAACCCCAGGAGCTGGCCGAGGTCATTCTCTTTCTCTGCTCCGAATCGGCTCGTCACATCACCGGGAACAACCTGATGGTGGACGCGGGCTGGACCGTGGCCTGAGAGAGTGCCCCTAATTCCAGACCCGTTCCTGGTTGCTGATTCCTAGTTCAGAAACCGGTCCCACGTCTCCATGCGCGGCTCGGGCGGCAGTGAGACCGACCGGCCCGTCTTCAACGACAGGGCCACGGCTTCCAGGAATTCCATGTAGAGCAGTCCCTCCCGGAAGGACGGCTCCACCGGAGTCCCTTCCAGGATGGCGCGAATGAACTGGGAGTCGGTGTCCTGCACCCGCTGCTCCCCACTGGGGATGGGAACCGGGCTGAACTCCTCGTCCGTTCCCGTGAGCCCCTGAATCTGCTCGGCAAAAAGACGGTAGATGAGGGCTCCCCGGTCACCGTAGATCTCAATCCGGCTCCCGGGAGATCCGGCGGCCCAGTTGGAGAAGTGGTAACTGGCGGTGGCGCCGCACTCCAATTGGGCCGCCACCGCCACCGAGTCGGGCACACCCATTGGCTCGGAACCGCCGTGCCGGTGAGACCGAGCCAGGGCCGCCACCCGGACCGTGGGCCCCAACCATCGATTGGCCACCTCGTTCCACATTCCCAGAGTCATGGTGTTGATTCCCGAGACCTGCGGGTCCCAACGGTAACTCCGGTAACTCTCCGGATCGGTGTCCACGCTCATTCCCGTGATCCGGACCTCACGAATCCGCCCCACGAATCCCTCTTCGTGCAGAAGCCGGATCATGACGCGGTCGCCCTTGAGACCGGGCAAAGGCGGATACAGGGCCGTCACCAGCCGGGACGCTTGGGCCGCCGCCGCCATTTTCCGGGCCTCATCCAGGTTCCGGGCCATTCGAGCCTGGCAGAGGACATGTTTCCCCGCCTCCAGGGCTTCGACCGTCGCCGGCAGGTGGAGGACCGGAGGCGTCGCTATGACGACCGCGTCCACCTCGGACGATTGGATCACGTCCTGCCACCGGGCTACGGTCTCGCGGACTCCGAAACGGCCGGCCACATCCCGGGCCTTGTCCCGGTCGCGGGACCAGATCAGGTTCAGGTCCGTCTCCGGGATCTTCTGAAGCGCCGGTAGATGGCGATTCACCGCGACCCAGCCGGCCCCGATCAAGCCTACTCTCACTCTCTGCATGGCAAACTCCAAACCTGCCGGGGAAAAACCCTCTTCCCTAGAAAGTCGCGATGGGATTCAACGGGGAGCCGGTCCCTCCCGGAACCGGAAGCGGGGCTGCCGTAAGCAGGAACTCCCAGCGGCCCTGTTTCCGGGCCTCCTTCCCCAGCGCCTCCAAGTCGCAATTGTCGAAGATGGGGACTCCCATGGCCACGAGCAGCAACTGATGAACCGGCTGATCGGCGCCCTCGATCTGGGACGGGAGGACGTCCGACGCGGCATCGCTGCCCACCAGGGCCACGTCCCGCTGCCTCAACCACTTGACGCAGGAAGCGTGAAGCCCGGCCGAGCTCTTGCCCACGTCCCAAGGCCCCTTTTCGTCGCGCCGAGCCCAACGGCCCGTCCGGATGAAGACCGCATCGCCACTGGCCACTCGAACCCCGGCCTGCTCTTCCCAGGCCTCCAGATCGTCAGGATAGATGGCCGTCTCCGGGTCCAGATAAGGCACCTGCTTGAGCCTCGGAATGTCCATGAGAATTCCACGGGTGAAAATGCCGTTCTTCAATTGCAGCACCGAAAGCTTGTTGGCCCCCGCGGCGGTCACTTCCGTCTCCGGAAACCCGTTGTAGAGCTTTCCCCCATGCATCAGGTGACAGAGGGCATCGATGTGGGTGTGTGCATACCCGTGATAGCGGACGGAGAAGACGTCGCTGGCGAAGGGAGGCGTCATCTTCATCTCTTGAGCAAAGGGATAAGGATTGTCGACGGCCTCGGTCATCTCGGCATTACGGGCCAGGGACACGGAGACTCCTTCGCGAACCAATTGGGCCGCTTCCCGCCGTTTGGCGGGTGTGATCAGGTTCACCGCTCCCAGCTCGTCCTCCTCGCCCCACCGGCCCCAGCTTGACAGCTCCGTCATCCAGCTCTCGACGTCCGCGGCCGTCAGTCGATATCGGTCCGCCGCCGGCTCGCCCTGGCAAGCCAGGTGCACACCCACGGCCAAGAGGCCAAGGCTCAGAAGGAGGCCTCCCGCATTCTTGATGGCCGATCCTTTCATTCGAGACCTCCTATCGAGATTGGAAACCGAGTGACTCCAGGTAGACCTGACTCCGGACGAGGTTCCTCCAGATCTGATCGTCCGGCCGGATCTCGAACAGGGCGGGCCCATTGTATCCATGCCGTCCAAGACCGGAGATCTGAGCCTTCCAATCGATCTCTCCGTCCCCGAGCGAGGGCTGGAGCTCCCCAGCCTGGAACTGCTTCAAGTGGACCATCGACAAGCTGGATGCATCCAGACCCCGGACCACTTGAGACGGATCGGGACGGTCGGCGGCAAACAGCAAATTGACCGGATCGTAGCAGAGGCGGAGATGGCCCGAACGGCTTCCCAAAAGGCGGCGTGCCTCGCTCATTACTCGGGTGAAGCGGGTCCAAGGTTGTCTGGAATGCTCCAGAGAGAGCCAGCCCCCGGCGTCCGCCATCGGTTCCGCGAGCCGGACCACCTGATGCGCAACCCGCAGTTCATTTCCCTGCAGCAATTCGCCGGTCGTCGCCAGGTCGACCAGCCGCAGGTGGGGATGAAAGCGCCCCGATAGCGCCCGCGCGGCGTCCACTCCGATTTGGAACAGGGAGTCTTCGACAACTCCGCCCGGACCCAGGAACGGAAAAGCGAGAGCCAGATCAAACCGGATTGACCGAAAACGGTCCGCCAAGCGCCCGAGGGCCGACACCTTGGGCACGAAGCCCTCCGGCTCCTCGAACGAACCCAGACAAGTCTGCCTCAATTCGACGGCGCGGAAACCTCGGTCCAACGCCTGGCTCAGCAGGTCCTCCAGCGCAGTTCCCCATTCCAACTGCCGCTGCCAGCAGTTGCTCACGATGCCGGGAATCATGCCCGGAGCATCCGCGGCCTTACTGCGTCGATCCGGCCTGCGCCTTGCCGCCACGTCACGCGCGACGATCACGAGGAAAGGCTATTGCAATGCTCCGGCGACGTAGAGGTTCCCAAAGTGCCAGATCACCGTCGTCTTGCCTTCCAGCTTTCCATGGCCCGGCGCCAGGTCAAAAGAGACGTGGTGGGCTGTGCCCTCCGAGTCGGAGAAGCTGGAATCGAGACGGATCACTTTGGATTTGTCCGGCGCCATCCCGCGGGCCGGCTTGCCCGGATAGAGAGCCAGGGTCCAATCGCCGGCGTTCCTGACAGCGCCGATGGTGTAGTCTCCCGCCTGAATCGTGGTCGACCCGGAAGCGGTGCTGCCGGAGAGGGAGAGGACGGCGCGGCTGGGGACGAAAGCCCCGACCTGGACCTTTTTCACGTGCTCCATGTTGGCCGGCACGGTGTAGTACGCGATGCTGGCCTCGACCTTGTTGGGAAGCGTGGCCTTCACCATCTTGTTGAGGTGGGGGTGGGACAGAAGCGTCGCGGACACCCCCAGAAACAATGCGATTGCCGGCAAATACCGAATCTTCACGGCGTCCCTCCTTTACTCGATTGATCTCGGGTTAGACTGGAATAGTACGTCCTTTGAGGGATTGCGGCAAGCTGGAGGCGAAGCGGACCGGGCGCCGTAGTAGACTGTGCGGCACGAATCGAAGATCTGGCGAAGGGAGCCGTGTCGATGGGCGAATTGCAGGACAAGGTGGCCATCATCACCGGAGCAGGCCGCCTCAGGAGCATCGGTTTCGAAACCGCCATGGCCCTGGCCCGCCTTGGGGCCGACATCGTGGTCACCGGTACCGGCCGAGACCCGGAAACCTTTCCGCCCGATGAGCGGGAACTGGGGTGGAGGGATGTGGAGAGCACCGTGGAGCGGGTGCGGGAGCTGGGCAGAAAGGCCCTCTCCCTGGTGGCCGACGTCACCCGGGTGGAGGACGTGGACCGGATGGTCACCCGCACCCTGGAGGAGTTCGGCCGGGTGGACATCCTGATCAACAACGCGGCCATGCCCATCGGCCGCGACCGCGTCGCCACCGCCGAATTGGACCCGGACGTCTTCCAGCAGGTGCTGGACGTCAAGGTCCGGGGCACCTACCTCTGCGCCCGGGCGGTGATCCCGCCGCTGATCCGGCAGGGAGACGGGGGAAAGATCGTGAACGTGGCCTCCTCAGCCGGAAAACGGGGAGCCGCCGAAGCCCTGGCCTACTGCGCCGCCAATTTCGCCCAGGTCGGCATGACCCAGTCGCTGGCGCAAGAGCTGGGGCCGCACCGAGTCAACGTCAACTGCATCTGCCCCGCCGCCGTCGACACGTCACGCATGGACCGGTTCGGCCGGGGAGAACAGTGGAAAAAGATGGGCGAGTCGCACCCCATCGGACGCACCGGGACCCGGGAAGAAGTGGCGGCGTTCATCGCCTACCTGTGCACCGAGGCGGCTTCCTGGATCCATGGCCAGTCCATCAACATCGACGGCGGGATGGTCATGGAGCACTGAGGAATTCCCCCCGCCGGGCCCTAGGGGCACCCCTTGTAGGTGCCCTCTCTGACGGTTCCAATCGAAGGATGTGGCTCAGCGGGGACAAATATGGGTCAACCGTCTTCGAATCTTTCGCTGAACCGGCCCGATTCGGGATCCTTGAGGATGAGCTTCAGGCGTCCGTCCGGCATTCGCTCCCGCTTGACAACGAGATTCCCTCCGAACGTCTCGGCCGCCGCGCCGGTCGACGGGGCCTCAAGACTTCCGCGCCAGGGATCCGGATCGACGGGCTCCCAGCGTTTGGACTGGGCGGAGCGGTAGCAGGCGTCGATGACCGCGTTGACCACGTAGCCGTCATAAAAGGTCTCCCGCGGGGATTTCCCGGCCTCCATGGACCGGAACATGTCGTCGAACATGCGGCCGAATCCCAGCTCCTCCACCTCGTCGCCTACCGGAAAGGTCCACCCCGCCTCGGCCTCCGCCTTTTCCGCCACGTAGCCGGATCCACCCTTCGAGGAGTAGACCTCGAACCCGGTTCTCAGGAAGTGATTGAGCCAGATGGTCCCCTCGGTTCCCGAAACCTCGTCTCTCAGGTCCATTCCCCCTCGAAAGGTCCAGCTCACCTCGAACTGTCCCAGCGCCCCGCCGTCGAACCGGATGAGCGTCACCGAGTTGTCCTCGCTCTCCACCGGATGAGCCAGGGTGTCGGCCCAACACAGGACCTCCCTGGGGTAGACCTCCTTGCCCACGAAACTGCGGATGATCTCGATGCAGTGGCAGCCCAGATCGACGATGGCGCCACCGCCGGCTTGGGCACGATCCCAGAACCAGGCGCTGTGCGGACCCGAATGAGCCTCCCGGGAACGGACCCAGAGAATCCGGCCCAGGGCGCCCGACCTCACCGTTTCCAGTGCCTTCAACGTCTTGGGCGTGTAGACCAGATCTTCCAGATATCCGGCGAAGACGCCCGCCTGCTCCACCGTCTCCAGCATCCGCCGGGCTTCGGCGCCGGTCCGAGCCAGGGGCTTGGTGCACAGGACCGCTTTGCCCGCACGGGCCGCCAGCTCCACCGCTTTCCGGTGCAGGTCATTGGGAAGCCCGACCACCACCACCTCGGTCTGGGAATCGCCGATGGCTTCCTCCAGGTCTGCGGACCATCGGGGAATGTCCCACTGGCGCGCGAAGTCCCGCGCCCGCTGCGAAGTTCGGGAATAGACCGCCAGGACCTGTTCCCGGCCTCTTCGCTGCAGCGCCTGCGTGTAGAACCCACCGATGAGACCGGTCCCCAGCATCGTGATGCCCCTCATGGCTGGGTCTCCCCTGCTGTGGCTTCCCGTTCCCTGCCGCCGGCTGGCGCCGGCTTGGCCGCAAGTGCCCGAGCCCGCCGCAGAATGCCTTTCAATCGGTCGGAGTCCGGCCAATCCGGATGATAGTGGAGGAACTCGGCCAGCTCTTGAGCGGTCGCGGCGTACTGCTTCCGGTACCAGTAAATATCGGCCAGGATCAACTGGGGACCGGAATGGTGCCGGGGAGCCAGTTGTTTCGCCCGCTTGAGATGTTTGACCGCCGCGCCGTGACGCCCCAGGTGATAGTAGCTACTGCCCAACTGGGAATGGGCCAGAGGATCCTTCTCCCTCATCCGAACGGCTCGAAGGTTCATGGCCAGTGCCTTCGTCGGCTGATTCAGGGACAGCAGCGCCGCGCCCAGATTGACCATCGGAGGATAGGATTCCGGGGCATGCTTGAGGGCTTGGCGGAAACAATACTCCGCCCGAGGGAAATCCCGGGAGACGTAGGCGATGGTCCCCAGGCGATTCCAGGCCTCCGCATACCTGGAATCGATCTCGACCGCCTTCTCCAACTCCTTGATCGCCTCGGCCGACTCCCCTTTCTCCAGTTTCTTCAATGCCTTTCGGTATGCCTTCACAGCCTTGGAGTCCACCGCCAGCCGGGTCGCCGTGACCGTGGCCATGGGCTCGGCCAACGCGGTGGGTTCGAACACGAAAGTGGCCTCGATTCGTCCCTTTTTGTCGGCAAAGGTGGGCCCGATGTCCACGGTACGTTTCATCTCGCCCCGACCCGGTACCAGAATCGCCATCTTGTAGGAGGACTGGGGCAGCTTCTTGACCCGGAACTTTCCATCCCATCCGGCGTGGACCTTTCGCCGAAGGGGAAACTGCACCGCCTCCAGGATCACCAACGGGGAGGTTCCACGAAAGGATCCACCGTCCGGCAGCACGATTCGGCCCCGGAGCTCGTAAGGCCCCTTGCGAGGAGTCTTCGGGGATGACGCCAGCAACGCTGAGGGGACCAGACCCAAGAGAATCAGCACGACCAGGGCAGGAGCCATAAAACCCTTATCGGATGATGCGGGCCATAACCAGAGCTGCCAGAAATCCACCGGCGAGCAAGTCGACGAAGACCGTGAGGATGTACCCCGTGGAGAAATGCCACCAGTTCCAATTGGGGAGATGGCACAGAACGCCCGCCGTCAAGAGCAGGAGGACCACGAATCCGACCCGTCCCCAGTAGCTGGTATCTCCGACCCTGGCCAGGAGCAGGGAAATGAGGAACGCAGCCAGAACCTGGATGCCCAATTGAGTCAACAGGGGCCGGACCATCGACGCCATTCCCGCATCTCGGAACACGACGAAGGCGATGGGACCCCGCGCCATCTTCTCAATGGCTTCTTCGTCCCGACCGCCTGGATAAACGTAGATACCCGACTGGGGAGCATTCTGCGTCAGGACCGAAGCAACTGCGTCCTCGTCCTGGAATTGTCCGAATACCGCTTGGTGCCAGGGAAGTGCCATCCAGTAGATGACCCCCCAGACGAAAAGGACGAGTCCACCCGCCAAAGCACCCTTGACCGCCGTTCGAATCATTCCACCCATGGTTCGCTCTCCGTCAAAATGAACCGAGCGGAGTCTCCGGGATCATGGGTCGGCATCCGGGGTCGCCGGGGCGCCCGACGCGGGAATCGTACCGGCTATGAACCCAAAGTCTGGGTCCTTCCCGTCTCCGCCGCCCGGTAGAGGCCGAAGATGGTCTTGAGAACGCTCAGGCTCTCATCGGCGCTCTTGCCCGAATCCCCCGCACCCCGTGCACAATCCACCGCGGCCTGAATGATTCCCAGGTAGAAATTCGTCCCCCGGCTGTACGAGAAAGTCTGGATCCCCTGAGGCATCCCCTCGAGGGTCGACTGCCATTCCAGCGGCTGTTGAGCGGTCAGATCGAATCGAAGCCAGCCCTTCTCGCCCCAAATCGCCACGTGGCTGTGGTATCCGCGGTCCAGATAGTAGCCCGAGTGCATGGTGCCCACCATGCCGCTCTGGTAAAGAAGGCTGAGCACCGCGGCATCTTCGATGTCCACCGGCTGCCCCCCCACGTTGCTGGTGAAGCCGCCCACCTTGTGGACGCGATCCCCGGTGATGTACTGGACCAGGTCGAGCCAGTGGATCCCCAGCCAGATCAGGTGACCGCCGCCGGAAAGGGCCTTCTTGGAAACCCAGGAATTCTGGGTCCTGGGCCGGGTCAATCGAGTCTGATCCGCCACCATGTAGACGTCGGCGCTGAAGAGCTTCCCCAGCTTTCCGGCCTGGACCAGTTCCTTGGCCTTCTGGACCGGAGGAGCGAACCGATTGGCCATGGCCAGCATCAGGCACAGGTTCTTGGACGTCGCCAGATCGGCCAACTTCTGGAAGTCCTCGACCCGGACACAGGACGGCTTCTCGCACACGACGTGCGCGCCCGACTCCAGAGCAGCCTGGATCCGCCGGGGCGCCAGGTGCGCCTCCATGGTCACCAGCACCAGTTGCGGCTTCTCGGCGGAGAGCATTCTCCGGTAGTTCCGGTAGGTCTTGAGGTTGGGATAGGGTCCCTTGAGGATCTCCCCGGCGTCTTCGAAATGACGTCCCGTGGAGTCGGCGATGGCCACCTGCTTCACTCCCTGGCAAATTGCGAACGACCTCATGTAGTAGCTCAGGTGGGGTCCCCGGTGCTTGGTGATGATGCCGACGCGGATGTCTTCGGACATGACGAAAATCTCCTCTGAGTATCCTCTAATTCAGCCGGACGGCCCGGCCACTCCGGGACGAGGCATAGACCGACTCCACGACCCGCTGAGCGGCCAGTCCGTCTTGGATGGTGATGGCCGGATCGCGGCCCTCGGCCAGAGCCGCCGCGAACTCGCTGAGCACCCGAACATGGGTACTCTCTTCGAACTCGAAACTCTCTTCACCCTGGCGGGTGGCCAACAACAATCTTCCCCGGGAAAACTTCTCATGCAACGGCGAAGTCTGAAGGATTCCCTCCGTTCCCAGGATCTCGATCAGGGACGTGCGGTCCTCGTCCGGGTCACCGCTGCTCCAGTGGGAGGTGACGACGGCCTGGGCGCCGTTGCTCATGCGCAGGATCGAGCTGGCCGTATCCTCCACCGCATAGTCGCCGGCCAGGACATCGGTGAAGGCGGCGACCTCGATCACGTCCCCCAGGAAGAAGCGCAACAGGTCGACGGCATGGGTCCCCATATCCATGTAGGGACCGCCTCCACCCAACGCCGGATCCTGGCGCCAAGCCTCCCGGTTGACCGGGCTCCGGCCCGAGAAGTTGACCCGCGCCGAGGTGGGCTGCCCGATGGCGCCCGCGTCCAGCAACTCCTTCAGCTTGCGATGCCGGGCGTTGAACCGCTGGTAGTAGCAGGTCATGAAGGTGATCCCGGCCCGGCGGCAGGCCGCCTTCATTTCTTCGCCTTCCGCAACGTTCAATGCCAGCGGCTTCTCGCACAGGACGTGCCGCCCCGCGGCGGCCGCGGCCAGCGTGTCCGGCAGATGACGGGCCACGGGAGTCGCCACGTAGACGGCTTGGACTTCGGAATCGGCCAGCAGATCCTCCAGGTCGTCGTAGCCGCGTTTGGCGCCGTGCAGGCGAGCGAATTCTTCGGCTCCCTGAAGGGTCGTCCGGGTCACCGCCACCAGTTCGCTGTGAGGACACTCCCGCATGGCCGGCGCCATCACCCGGTGCGCGATATCTCCAGCGCCTATGATGCCCCACCCGACTTTGGGGATTTCCGCCATCGTCCTCTTCTCCTGGACCTCTTCGATCGCCGCTAGCCGGAATAGGCCACCGTCTGGCTGGCCTCCTCGCGAGCCGCATCGTAGGCGGCAAAGACCACTCTCAGTGAATTCAAACTCTCCCGAGTGGTGATGGGAAAGGGACCCAAGCCGCGAGCGGCATTCACCGCCTCTTCCATCATCAAAGTGTAGGTGTTCGGTTCCTGGGAGTAATAGAAGGACTGGGACTTGCCGGGAGCCTCCGGATGGGTCGAATACCAGGTCATGGGAGGACCGCCGGCCAAATCGAAATGGAGCCAGCCCTGCGACCCCCAGAACTTGACCAGAGTGCTGTACCCCTTGGGCAGATAGTACCCCGTGTTCAGGGTTCCCACCGTTCCCTGACTCATTCGATAGGCCAGGACGGCCGAATCCTCCAGCTCGACCGGCTGGTCGCCGACCTTCTCCGCGAAACCCGTGACCTCGGTGATGGTGTCTCCAGCAATGTAATGGACCAGGTCCAGGTAATGGATTCCATGGTAGATGAGCTTGCCGCCTCCGGCCCGCTCCCGGGACGCCACCCATTTCGTCCAGTACGAGGGCTTGGTCAAACGGGTGTGGTCCGCCACCAGATGGACCGACGTGCCGTAGAGCTTTCCCAGCAGACCCGATTCCACCAGCTCCCGGGCCTTGCGCGCCGCGGGATTGATCCGGTTCGTGAGGCCCAGCATCAACTCCAGATTCTTGGATTCGGCCAGACGGGCCACCCTTTCGAAATCGGCCAGGCGCACACAGCCCGGCTTGTCCGTCAGCACGTGAGCTCCCCCCTGAAGGACTGCCTCCGCGACGGGCGGGGTATGCACCGGCTCCAGAGCCATCAGCACCAGGTGGGGACGAACCTCCGCGATCATCCGGCGATAGTCCTTGAAGGTCTGGAATTCGGAGGCTCGAGGTCCCAGGTACTCCCGGCCCTTTTCGAAGAATCCGCCGGACTCGTCGGCGGCAGCAACCATCTCGACTCCATCCAGGACACCCAGAGCCCGGGTGAACCAACTCAGGTGCTGACCTCCCGGCTCCGTAATGATTCCGACGCGGATGGATTCCGCGGAGGATTCCGCCGCGGCCGTTCCGGACTGGAGGCCCCGAGCGGCTCCCAATCCCAAAATTCCGCCGCTGGTGGTGAAGGCGGCCTCCTTGAGAAACTGTCTGCGATCCATGCCTCGATTCCTTTCCGTGAGCCCCTCACGCCGGACCTGCTGAGTCCGGACGCCGGAACTACAGCCTACCAGCCCCTGGCGAAAGTCGCCACGGCCTCAAACGGTTCCCTGCAGGGTGTTCTCTCGCACCCGTTTCGGGGAACCGGTCATTTGCCGGTCGTGTCCGACAGCGACATAATGGCGCTCGAAATGACCGGGATTCAGGTGGCCACCTATGACGGACCCGGGACTCCTCCCCGTATCCGCACGGTCCCGAGACCGGCGACGCCGCGCAAGGCGGCCCTCATCCGAATCGAAGCCTGCGGCGTCTGCGGCACCGACCTGCATATTCTGAAGGGCCATTGGCCCAAGCCTCTCCCCTGGCCCCTGACTCTGGGCCACGAATTGGCGGGCGTGATCGAGGAAATCGGGCCGGAACTCGATTCGGACTTCATGGGAGAGCCCTTGGAAGTGGGCGCCCGGGTCATGCTCCCCCCGTTGATGCCTTGCGGGGAGTGCTACTACTGCGTCCACTACCCGGCCCAGGCCAACAAGTGTCTCCGGCCCACCTATTACGGCCGCTACATCCCCTTCGAGAAACCTCCGCACCTCTGGGGAGGCTGGGCCGAGATGGTCTACGTCGACCTGGAGATGTTCCCGGCCACCAAGATCTACCGCCTGCCCGAGGAGATGTCTTCGTTGCGGGGCACTCTCTCTGAGCCTCTCGCCTGTTGCGTCCGGGCCCTGAACCGGGCCGTCTCGGCGGGCGGATTTCGATCGGGCGACACCGTGGTCATCCAGGGATCCGGCCCCATCGGCCTGCTCTGCCTGGTGGCCGCTCAGGAGATGGGAGCCGGACGGGTGGTGGTGGTCGGGGCGCCCGAGAAACCCCGGCTTGCCCTCTGCCGCCGCTTTGGCGCCGCGGCTACCGTATCGTTGGAAGATCATCCGGAGCCTCGATCCCGAATCGAAGCCGTTCGCGCGCTGGTGGGAAGATTCGGAGCCGATCTGGTGGTGGAAGCCAGCGGTCACCCGTCGGCCGGTCCCGAGGGCATCGAGATGCTTCGAGACGGGGGCACCTGCGTCGAGATGGGCCAGTTCACCGATGCCGGGTCCATCGAGACCAACTGGCATCGCATTTGCTCCAAGGACATCACCATATTGGGGAGCTGGGCCTTCACCGCCAACGACATTCCGTTGGGCATCCGGATGCTGGACCGGTGTCTGGACCGGTATCCGTGGGAGGCCATGCAAGTTCTTTTTCCGTTCAGCCGGAAGGGAATCATGGCAGCTACGGAAGCCGCCTCCGGGATGCGATGCGTCAAAGCCACCATCGTGCCGGGGAGTGAAGCGCCGTAGGATCATAGTCTCTTCCGGCCTCCGTCTCCCATCCAACCCGGCTTGCCAGAATGACCGCGGACGGCGTAGTCTCAGGTCAGTGCGATTCCCATGAACCCACCTTCGAAGGAGACCGGCCCATGTTCAACCGGAGATGGTTCTTGACCCTTTTGTCCAGCTCGCCCTTTCTGGCCAACTTCCGGCCGTTGTTCGGCAGGTTGAACAATCGAGACTACTTTGCCGAACTCGGCGTCCGCCCCATCATCAACGCGGCGGGAACCTCCACGGCCCTGTCCGGCAGCCTGATGCGTCCCGAGGCGATCCACGCCTGGGAATACGCCACCCGGAAGTTCGTCAATCTGGACCAGCTCCACGACGCCGTGGGCAGCAGGATCGCCTCCCTGGTGGGCTCGGAGGCCGCCCTGGTCAGCGCCGGCGCCGCCTCCGCCCTGACGCTGGGAACGGCCGCCTGCATCACCGGATCCAACGAGGAGTTCATCAAGCGTATCCCGGACACGTCCGGAATGCGCGACGAGGTCATCATCCAGAAATCGCATCGCTTCAGCTACGACCACGCCGTGCGAAACTGCGGGGTCCGCATGGTGGAGGTGGAGACGGTGGACGAACTGGTGGCAGCCGCCGGTTCCCGGACCGCCATGATGCTGTTTCTGAACCTGGCCGACGAAAAGGGGCAGATCCAAGTGGCCGAGTTCGCCGGCTTGGGAAAGAGACTCGGGATTCCCACCTTCATCGATTGCGCAGCCGACGTCACACCCGCCGATAACCTCAACAAGTTCATCCGGATGGGGTTCGACCTGGTCACCTTCTCCGGGGGGAAGGCCATGCGCGGCCCCCAAAGCACGGGACTGCTGCTGGGCCGCCAGGACCTGATCGCAGCCGCCAGGCTCAACGGGTTGCCGCACGCCAACACCATCGGCCGGGGCATGAAGGTCAACAAGGAAGAGATGCTGGCCATGCTGGTGGCGGTGGAGACCTATCTCCAGCTCGATCACGAAAAAGACTGGAAAGAGTGGGAGCGGCAGGTCGAGACCATCGCCAAACGTGTCGGGAAAATATCGGGAGTCCAGGCCGAAAGGTTTGTTCCCCCCATCGCCAACCGTTCGCCTCAATTGCACATCGGATGGGACCGGTCCCGGGTCGGGATCCACCGGGACCAGGTCATCGAACAGCTCCGGGACGGCGACCCCGCCATCGAAGCTCGTCCCTGGGAGAAGGCGGAACTGGAAATCCTGGTGTGGACCCTGCAGCCGGGAGAGGCCAAGATCGTGGGCCGGCGAATCGCGGAGATCCTGAAGGCGGCGGTCTGAGCGGAATGGGATCGAGAGCGGACGCCCCTTTTCGGGTTTTCTTCGACCTTCCAGAAATCCAAGCGGCGATCGATCGATAGTCGACCCAAGTGACCCGGGATGGCTACGACTTCGCGGCGCGGCGTCTCTCGAACACAGCGTCGCGAATTACTTCCAGCAGGCCCTCGAGTTTCGCTTGCCCGCGTTCCACGACCGCCAGCCGAACATCCATGGCATCCACTCGCCCCTCAAGCGAATCGATGCGTGCAGCCAAGCGCCTTTCAACGCCGCGAAAGCCGGTCACAAGCATGCCGGCCAAGGCCACACCGACTCCCAGCAGTGCCACACCGACCCCTAGAATGCCGATCAATTCGCTGCTCATCGCACCAAATCGCAACCACGCCAGCAGCTCTCGCGGGATTGTAGGATCCTACGAGTTCGCGGCACGGCGGGTCCCGAACAGGGCGTCGCGCATTCCTTCCATCAGCCCTTCGAGCTTTGCCAGCCCCCGTTCCACCGCACCCAGTCGATTGTCGATCGAATCAAGCCGGTCTTCCAACTTCTTTTCGAGGGCACCCATCCGGTTTTCGAGGGCACCCATCCGGCTTTCAAACTTCTTTTCGAGGGCAGCCAGCCCGACTTCAATCTTTGTTTCGAGGCCATCCACTCGCCGCTCCAACGAATCGATACGTGCACCCACACGCTTTTCGAAGCCGCGAAGGCCGCTCACAATGAAGCTGGCCAAAGCCACACTGACCCCCAGCAGTGCCACACCGACCCCCAAAATGCCGATCAATTCGTTGCTCATTGCATCGACTCGCACTTCCTATAACGCTTCTCCTGTGAAAAACGTGAAAGCAGGCGACGGAGCCGTGGGTTTCCGAAAAGCGAGGGCTGGAAGCCGACCGTAACGAGCCGGATGGATCAGATCTCCGTCAGACGCTGGTCCGAGTCGCCGAAGCGCTCCAGGTGGACGTCGAACTTGTCGAGCAAAGACAGGTACAGGCTGCACATCTTCCGATTGGGCCGCTCCCGGTAGTCCAGAATCCGTCCCCCCTGAATCTGGCCGCCACCGCCGCCCAGGAGCACCACCGGCAACTTCGTGGCGTCGTGCCGGCCCGTGAGCATGCTGGAGCAGTACATGAGCACCGAGTTGTCCAGCGCCGTCCGCTCTCCCTCCTGGATCTGGTCCAGCTTCCGGGCGATGTAGCCGTACTGCTCCAGAAAGAACTGATTCACCCGGAGCCATTTTTTGTTGTCGCGGTGCGACAGCTCGTGGTGTCCCACGTCTACGCCAAGGTGGCGAAACAAGAGGTAGCTGTGGTCGTTGTTGAGCTTGAGGGTGCAGACCCGGGTGGCGTCGGTCTGGAATCCCAGCACCACGATGTCGCACATGAGCCGCATGTGCTCCTGCAGGTCCTGCGGGATGCCGTCCGGCGGGCGCGGAACGTTGGGTTTGTCCAGGGTCGGACGCCAGCCCTGCAACTCGCCCTTCTTGCCGGACCGCTCGATTCGCTGCTCCACCTCTCGAACCGAGTTGAGGTACTCGTCCAGTTTGTGCTGGTCCCGCGAGCTGATGGCCCGCCGGAAGGAGTGGGCCTCCTCCAGCACGGCATCCAGCACGCTCCGGTCGCCGCGCTCGGCTTCGTCCTTGAACAACCGATCGAAGGCCAGGGACGGATAGAGCTCCAGAGGCGTGGGCGCCGTGGGCGAGCTCCAGGAGATGTGGGAACTGTAGAGCATGGAGTAGTTCTTGTGGATTCCCGGATTGGACCGCTCGCAACCCAGGACCAGACTCGGCACCTTGGTCGACCGTCCATAGCGCTGAGCGATGACCTGGTCCACACTGGTCCCGGACCGGATTTCCCCTCCCGATGCCAAAGGCGCTCCTGACAGCAGGTTGCCGGTCTGGGAACTGTGGATGTTCCCCTTGAGGGCTTCTTCGTTGTAGAGGCCCCGGATGAAGGTCAGCTTCTCCCGGAAGTCGTTCAACGGCTCCAGCACGCGGCCCAGCCGCATCCGCGATCCTTCACCCTCGGCCCACCATTCCTTGGTGTGAAAGCCGTTGCCAGAGAACAGAACCGCGAAGCGCAACGGCGCCTGGCTTCCGCCGTTGACGGCCGTTTTGGCTGCGGCTCCCCAGACGGGAAGCGACTCCATCCAGGGCAAAGCCATGCTGACGCCGACGCCACGCAGGAAGGTCCGACGAGAAAACTGCTGAATCTTCATGACACGCCTCACTGGTCCAGGTCCAAGGGTCTTGCCCGCGATTCTAGCATAGGAACTCGCGGAAAAATGCCGTCACGGAATTCGACTGGCGTTGACAGTCCGTGGTGAAAGTCTCGCGAGCACCGAGACCGTTCCTGCGCCCGCCGGACAAGGCGCGATTCGGGACCATACCGGGAGTATGGGACCGAATCGCAACGCAGTCCGCCGGGATGCAGGGACGGTCGAATGCCGTGATGACTTTTGCCACGGGCTGTTGACCCTTCATCCCATACCTTTCAGCCCCTCTCATTCCCCTCTTCCCGCAGCCGCCGACTGCGCCAATTGCAGCTCCCGGCCCCGGATCTCCCGGAACTGCCGGCTCCGGACGATCAAGTCGACGGCGACCGAGAAACGATACCCGTTTTCCGCCAACCGGTCCTGCATCTCGTTCAGGAGCGGCTGGTCCGAGAGTTGGACCTCGCGCCCGACGGCGTAGCCCAGGAGCTTGCGGTAGAACTGGCGGAAGATGGCCTCCCGCCGCTTCTTGACCAGGTAGTCCCTGAGCCCGGTCAAGCCGTCGATTTCCGTTCCGTCCGGAAGCGTGGTCCGGGTATCGATGACGCGCCCGCCGAGATCGTGCTGGCGAAGGCGCCCGATGGCGTCATATCCCTCCAGGGCGAATCCGAAGGGATCGATCCTCAGGTGGCAGCCGGAACACTGGGGGTCGCTGGTGTGCCGCGCCACGAGCTGCCGCACCGTCAGACCGTCGGTGGCGATCTCATCCGGCGGCAACTGGGGCACCTCCTTGGGCGGACGGGGCAGCTTCTCGCCCAGGAGGACTTCACTGACCCAGTTGCCCCGCAGAATCGGACTGGTGCGCGAGGCGCCCGACTGCCGGGCCAGGGTGGTAGCGAAGCCCAGGATCCCGCCACGGCCCAGCGACCGGACGCCGTCCACCCGCCGCCAGCCGTCCCCCTCGACGCCCTCGACTCCGTAGAAGCGGGCCAGCCGCTGGTTCAAAAAGGTGTGATCCGAATCCAGCAGACTCAGCAGCGAGGCGTCGCGTCGAAAAAGATCGGTGAAGAACCGGATCGACTCCTCGTACATGTCCGACCTCAGATCGGCGAACTCTGGAAAGTGCTTCTCGCTCTTCTCGTCCAGGGTGTCGAAGTCGTGAATATGCAGCCACTGGCAGGCGAACTCGGTGGCCAGACGCCGCACTCGAGGGTCTTGGAGCAGGCGCCGGGCCTGTTGGGAAAGGATCTCGGGGTCCCGCAGGCGCCCGGCGGCAGCCAGGGAGAGGAGTTCCTGATCCGGAAGAGACGACCAGAGGAAATAGCTCAACCGGTTTGCCAACTCCCAATCGGAGACCGGACCGGCGGGACCGGCGGGCGCCTCTTCCAGCCGATACAGGAAAGGCGCCGAGACCAACATGCGGGCCAGTGTCAGCCGAAACGCCTCCTCGTGGTCCATCTCTTCGTCGCGAAGCCGGCGATAGAGTCCCCGCAGCCGGTCCTGCTCCCCATCGCTCAGGGGACGCCGATAGACCCGGGCGGCAAATTCGACCAGGGCGTCGAGCTGGATCGGCTGATTCCGGAGCAGACGCTTGCGGAAGGCACCGGCATCCCCGTCGTAGCGACGGCGTAGCGGAAGCACGGCCTCGTGCTGAGACCGATCATCCAGGCCGTTCCCCTGAAACGCCTCCATCAGCAGGTCCAGGGCCAGGACCCGCTGAAACGCGCTCTGGCTCACGTAGTGAAGCTCGTCCCAGAGCCGGTCGAGCCGGGCTCCCTCCTCCGGCTCGAGCATCAGGCGAGCCAGATGGTCATCCTCCCGATAGAAGAGGTTGATGGTGAGAACCTCGTCCACGGGCACGATCTGGTTGTAACAGAGGGCGGCCGGGAAGAGTTTCCGGTGCTCGTCGAACGCCGCCTCCATCCTGGCCCTCATGGGAGTCTCGGGAGCGATGAGAATGGGCCGCAGGAAGGAGACGACCCGGTTCTCCGAGAAGACCTGCGTGACCCGGGAGAAGTTCACCATGACCTTGCTGGGAAGGAGGCCAGGCTGGGCGGTAACGGCGCCGGGCTTCAGGTCGACCTGGACGCTCCCCTCCCTGCCGGTCTGCGCTTCCAACACGGCAGTGGTGTTGAAGTCGTAGCCGGCAAAGAGACGGCCCGGAAGACGGATCCGGATCACCGACGGCGCCTGGACACAGAGCGAGTCGGCGTCGATGGCCCGGCCGTCCGGATGCCGGCCGAACAGTCCCGGGTCCAGCCCCCATTCGGACCCGGCGCCCCCAGCCTCCCCGTCCAACGACCGGGCCAGTCTTCTCACGTCTCGCAGGAGAATGTCGGGACGCCCGTGCGCCACCAGGCGCGGTTGTTGCCAGACCACGAAATCGCCGCCGTTTCCGTCACCGGCATCCCCCACCACCAGCGAAAAGACGACATCCTTCGGCTCGTAACCCTCCACGAATTCCGGAACGGAGATACAGACTGTCTTCTTCGTGACCAGAGGATTCACCGGCTCCATCCACCGGGACGGCCCGCCTTTCCGCCCGATGAGGCCCACGGGTCCGAAAGTCCAGAGTCCTTTTTGCCAAGCTCTGATCCGGCCGGCCAGGGAAGCAGCAGCTTCCGGCCCGGCACTTTGCCATGCGGCCCGGAGATCGTTCAGCAACAGAGTGGTCTCAGGGGTGGACAGATGGGTCCAAAGGGTGTCCAGGTACTTGGCGCTCAAACCCTGTTCCCGGGCGACGGTCCGAATGTCCTTACGGCCACTTCGGAGAGCGTCCCGTTCCGACAGAGTGGCGGACAGGTACTTCTCCAGCGGCAACAGTCCGGCCAACCCGATTCGCGTGTCGCCGTGAACGGCGAGGTTGCCTACGGCCGAACCGACCCCAAAGTCCGCCGTCTCCACGAACCGTCCGTAGAGACCGCGGATCCGGGCCAGGACCTCGTCCGTCCAGTCGCGCCGTGTGGACTTGGCCGAGAACCGGAACCCGTCCGGCAGCAGCACCACGTGGCCGGCGATCTCCTTGCCGGCGTCCAGGTACTTGCTCAGCAGCGCCGGCGACATGACCAGGGCGTTCCCGGTGTTGGTAAACCCTTCGCCGGCCGCACTGTCGGTGGGGAACTGCCGGGCCGGGTCCAGAGCGATGCCCGTCAGATCGCGGATGGTGTAGGTGAACTCGGCGTTGTTGAGCCGCCTCAGGACGACGGGACCCGGATCGCCGGCATTGGCCAATGACTCGGCCTGGAGGTAGCGATCCACCCAGTCCCTGAGCAGCCGCCGCTGTCCGGGCGCCGGCTGCTTGGCGAACCCGGGCGGCATCTCGCCGTTGTCCAGCATCTCGATGACCTTGAGCCACGACTTGGTCCCGCGCCTCACCTCGGACAGCGTCGCAAACTGCTCCAGATCCAACTCGCCCACCTGTTTCTCGGTGGAATGGCACTCCAGGCAAAATTGCCGGGTCAGGGGCCGGATCCGATCCCGGTAATCGTCCGCCAACTCCCGGAACACATCCCCGCCGGTCTCGGCGGCGAGGGGCGCCGCCAAGGAGCTCCAGAGGATCAACAGAGAAATCCACGCGAAGCGTCGAAAGACCGGCATAACACTCCCACCTTCCCGGAACCCGAGGGTCCCCGGCGTAACGTTTCGGACGCCCGGCTGAGGATGCGTCCCGGCACCGGCGCGTCCGGCAGGGCCCGGGCCCGTAACCATCGGACTATGGTTGAAAAGTTTACTGCAATGACGGCTCTTTGTAACCCGCCCTTCGACTCCGCTTCAGGGGGTCAGGTTCCCGCATGCCGCCTGGGCCAATGGTGCGCCTGCCCAACTCATGAAGGTTACAATGGCGTCGCACCGATCAAGCACGAGCCGGACGAAAGGAAACCGTGGCCGCACCGAACGACGATCATTTCCGCGCCGGCGGCAGCCGCACCGCCGAACTGGCGGCGGTGAGCCGCGCCCGGCATCTTCTCCGGCACCGGAAACCCCCTGTATTCGAAGACCCCTTCGCCATCCATCTGGTGGGAGACCGGTGGCGAAAAATCATCTCGTCGCGTTGGCTCGACTGGGTGCTCTCGAAGATCGTCATGAAGAAGTTCGTGCCCATCAGCATCCAGCAGCTGACCCGAGCCCGGTTCGCCGAAGAAGCTCTCGAAGCAGCGACCCGTAACGGCGTGACCCAGTACGTGATCCTGGGGTCCGGCTTCGATTCCTTTGCGTTCCGGCGTCCGGACCTGGACCTGACCGTATTCGAAGTCGACCGCGGGGCGATGATCCGCCTGAAGAGAGAACGCCTCGGCGCCGCGAACCTGAAGCTTCCCGCTCGATTGAACCTCGTTCCCTTCGACTTCGAGAGCGGCGATCTCCGAAAAGTGCTCACTGCGGCCGGGTTCGTTCCCGGCTCACGATCGTTCTTCAACTGGATGGGAGTCACCTACTATCTCACCCGGGCCTCCATCCTCGACAACCTGGCTCGTTTGGCGGAGATCGCAAGACCGGGATCGGAACTGGTATTCGACTATCTGATCGCGGCAGACTGCGTGCCGCCGGAAGATCGTGATCTCTTCGCCCGGCTGATGGCGTTCGTGGAGAAACGGGGCGAGCCCATGATTTCGCGCTTCGACCCCGCCCGCGTGGGCGCCGTGCTGAATCTTGGCGATATCTGGGAAATCGTCCGGAACGACTCGCCGGCCGATCATCACCGCAAGTATTTGGAAGGACGAACCGATCTTCCTCCTCTGGCCCCCATCACCTGGTGCCTCCACCTGAGGAGGGCAGTCCTAGCCGGCGCGGGCGCGGACGGACGGATTCACCGTCCCGATTCGCCGGAAGCGGCGGCCAGATGCCTGTCCCAAAAGCCGGCACGCTTGGATTGCCTTGCCAACGCCTCGGCGACCAGCTCCGCCCGAGGTTGCACCCGGCGAAACAGGTCGCCGTCCGGCCGCAGACCGGTGAGCTCGATCAGACGATCCATAGCTTCACCGTGGGACTCCAACCGGCCGTCGGCGTGAATGTGTGCAATGCCGACACCGCGTTTGTCCAGCTCATGGGCGACCAGGAGTGTCCGGTGGCAGTGGAGCGGCTCCTTCTCCGCGCACATCAGGGTGATGCGGCGCCTGGCGGCGCCATCCACGACGCGCCCGAGCCCGCGCCGGAACGACTCGGTAGCGGCGACCCGGTCATAGAGGACGCGTCCCTCGTCGTCGTAGCAGCCTCGGTTGCCGGGCCGGCCGCCCAACTCGCGCCCCAGATACACGTACGCGATCCCGTCTGCCTTGAGGGAGGCGGCCAACGGCTCCCGGTTGAACTGCGGATTGAAGCGGCTGTACGGCGCCGAGCGAACGTCGGCCAGGGCGTTGACCCAGTGTTGCCGCAGGAGCTCGATGAACGCGTCCAGAGCGTGATTGGAATGGCCGATGGTGAGAACTGCGCTGCCAGTCCGAGTCATGGGATTCCTTCGAAACTACACCGGTCAGGACCACGGGAAGGTTCCGGCTTCCAAGCGGAATGATCGCTCGTCAGCAATCAGTTTCCCTTTTCGTCCTTCCCCGCTCTCTCGATGACGACGGCATCTTCATTGCGAACCACGAAGATACCGACCGATCTGCCGGCGCAGCGCCTCGATCTCCGCTTGTGAAGAGGACAACTGGGCTTTCAATTCCTGCAACCCGGCATCCAGCCGGCCCACCCACTGCGGGTCCTCGGCTGACGACTCCGGGGGACCGCTCGGCTCCTCGTGATGCCCTCTCGGCGGCCCGACGTAGAATTCGAGTTCCAGCGCCCGGCAGATTTCGGCCAGGCGTTCGCTTCCGGGTTCTCGCCCCCTGAGAACGGATCGGATGGCGTTCTGGGGCAGCCCCGCGTCCACTGCCGCCCGGTACGCGTTGGTTCCACGGCGTTCCAATTCCCGGCGAATGACGTCTGCGATCTCCGATATCTGCATTCCGTGATGATACTGAGAGATCCATTTTCTATCAATAGTAAAATTCCCTCTGTTTTTTCTATTTATAGACAATTCCTTACGCAACGCACTGAAACGACCCTCCGATCGTGGCGTCAACAGATCCTGCGGGATTACCTTTCAGGAAGGGTACTCAAACCGCGGGCGCCTCCTCCAAGGTCTGCTCCATGGCTCGGCGCAGTCGAACCGCCTCCAGGTCCGGATCGATCTCCACGTCGGACCAGCTCAAGGGCCGGCCCGCCGGAATCTCCCGGAGCAATCGGACGCCATGGGCGAGTCCGATGGGCAGGCCGTTCGACGCCACGCTGCCGGCAGCGGTCATGAGCTTTCCCCACACGGTGTAGCCACCCTCCCCGTCCAGGACCTCGCCGCGCCGCAGATCCCGCTTGGCCACCGCCACCACGTCCCCCGCGAAACAGATCGGACAGCCGGTCGGCTCGCCACGCAACACAGCGGACAGTACCGATATGCCCAGCTCCAAGCCGATGAGGTGAAAGGGCTTGTAGTGGGCGGCATAGCTGCCCGTCTGGTTGGGCTTCAGACCATATTGGCGAAAGCAGGCGGCCGTATATTCGTTGGGCGCCTCGACCACCACGTAGACTCCCCAGCGCAGATCCCGTTCCACCTCACTGCCGTCCCGGTGCAGGGAGGAGACCACCTCCACCTGACCCCGGTGGTGCAGTCGGCCGCCGGCTTCCCGGGGACAGAGCACCTGGGCCAACTCTTCCACTCCACAGGGAGGAAAGGTCAGCCCGCCGGGAGCCGGGGTCAGACCCGTGGCATTGGCCACGGCCACCATCTCGATGGCCGACTTGGTCCCGTCCAGAAAGGAATTGAACATCCGGGGATTCATGCGCGCGGCCCGAGCCGCCTCGGCGGTGACGCCGTAGTGGTCCCAGACCGTATCCGGAGTCGAGGCGTGGAAGGAGGGCAGATATCTAGTCCCCTTTCCAGCCGCGGTGACCCGGAAACCGCAGGCTCGCGCCCAGTCCACCATTTCGCAGATCAGGGCCGGCTGGTCACCGTAGGCCATGGAGTAGACGACTCCCGCGGCAGCCGCTTCCCGGGCCAGCACCAGGCCGGCCAGCACGTCGGCCTCGACGTTGACCATCACCACGTGCTTCCCCGCCCCAATGGCGCTTCGGGCGTGGGCGAGTCCGGCCAGAGGCTGTCCGGTGGCTTCCACCACCACTTCGACGTCATCGGCGGCGGCCAACTCCAGGCCGTTGCGGACGATGCGGGTGCGGGCGACCCGATCCCGATCCCAGCCCACGGCCAGACAGGTCTGGCGCGCCCGGTCCGGATCCAGGTCCGCGATGACCGGAACCTCCAGCCCCCGGGTCGACGGCACTTGAGACAGGAACATGGATCCGAATTTGCCGGCGCCGATGAGGCCCACTCGGACCGGTCCCTCATTTTCGAGCCGCCGTTGGAGCAGTCGGTGCAGGTTCATGGTCGCTGCCGTGCCGTGCCGCCCGGAATCAATCCGGTCTACAAATGGGTTATGGGGATCCGGATCCCGTGTGAAAGCTGCGGTCGCCGCCGTAGGAGACCCCCTCGTCGTTGGCCACCACCAGGCGATAGTGGTAACCGGTCTCGGGTTTCAGGCCCCGGAACTCGTGGAAGACCGTGCGGGGGCTGATCTGCTGCCCGGCGTACTGCTCGGGCGTCTTGGAACCGTACCCCGGGTTGTTCCCATATTCGAAGTGAAAACGGGAACGGAGTCCCATGGCGTTGAGGCGACCCTGGACCTTGGCCTGGCGGGCGCCTACTCGGAGAGCCTTCCCGGTTCGGGCGCGGGGCTTGCGGCTGTCGGGAACGGTGAAGGTCCGGTCCTCGCCGTGGACGGTTCCCTCCGCACCGGAGGCCACCAGCCGGTAGCGAACCGTCGCGCCCGGAGTCAGACCCTCCAGGTCGGTGTTCACATAGTAGAGGTCGTCATCCGGGAGCATCCGGGCGCCGCTGCCGAAGACCTCGATCTCTCCCAGTCCCCAGTGCTCCTCCCGGTAGCCGGAGAGCAGGCGGAACTTGAGGTAACGGGCCTGGGCCGCGAGGCCGGTCTCCAGAGCGAAGGCGAAGTTGGGTCCCCGCTCCCCTTTTTCCGGCAGGTTCAGGGTCGCCACCATTGCATACTGGCGGTCGTCCGCCGACGCCAGGACCTCCACCTGCTTCCCGGGCCATTCGGGGTTCTGATGGACCTGGATGGTCTTCACCGTGACCTCGCGGTCCAGGGCGAAGACGAACTCCTGAGGCCGGTCCGGCCGGCTCCCGCTGCGCCAGGCGCGGCCCGGTCCGTGGCGCCATCCATCGTTGAGCTGGGCCGGAGCTTCGGCCGCGCCTTCCGGCCACCGGATCAACCGGCCGCCGTTGGACGGATAGACCAGGGAATGATTCCGGTAGACGAGCCGAAAGTCGTCGAAGTCCAGCGATCCCGTGGGCGGATTGTCGATGTCCACGGTGGCCGCCAGGTGAAAGAAGTCGCAGTTGACGTGGGCCTGGGCCTGATCGATGGACCAGTAGGCGTAGCGGGCGGCGCTCTCTCCCTGGAGCGTCGGGTTGTTCCCCCCATAGGTCCATTGCGAGGCATCGTTCAGCAAGCGGTAGTCGACGAGGTTCCAACGGCCGTCCAGCAATTGATCGGTGAGGGTATGCCCGGTGTAGGCCCAATTGGCGCGCCGCCATCCCGGCTGGTGCCCGAGCTCGATGTTGCTCTGGCTCTGCGTCCACCACAGGACTTCGGAGCCGTTGGGCTGCCAATCGTTGCCCCGGGCCCAGAGGCTCACGCGAGCCCCCCGGAGATCCGGATCGCCCCCGCCCAGCCAGGCGCGGTCCGTATCCTCTCCTGCACCCAAGGATCCGGTCCAGAGGTACTTGGTCAGATGGAGCGTGCCGATCCCGTCGTCGTGGTTGCGATCGTGACCGCTCGGCTCCGAGAACCGGACGAAGCCGCCCTCGGCGCCGCCCGTGTCGAAGCTCTCGCTCTCCAGCCAACTCGCCCATCCGCCGAGACCCTGGTCCCAGGTCTCGTGATAGACGGCGCCGAGACGCGGGGGCAAGGGCGTATCCTCGGTTCGCGACCCGTACTCGGTCGAAAGGCCGTATTCAAAGTAGGTGGTGGTGTAACGGCCATGGGGATGAACGCTGCCATTGACCGTCATCGCCGTCGTGCCCAGGGCGCTTGCGGACCCCGTGGTCACGTCGGGAAGTGGAGTCGGGGTCTCTTCCGGACCGCCGTTCCCGGGGGAGCACGCAACGAGCGACAGCAGCAGGAGTTGGGTGGCAAACTTCATCTCGATCCTCCCTCGGCGTCGGGAAGCTCACAATTCCGGCTTCCCGAGATCACGGCAGCTTGATGGCGCGAATGCGGTTGTTGTAGTGATCGCTCACCAGCAGGCATCCCTCCAGGAGCGCCAAGCCCGTAGGATGGTTGAGACGGCAGCGGGTAGCAAGTCCCCCGTCTCCCGATTCCCCGCCTTCACCGGTTCCGGCCAGCACTTGCACGCCCCGCTCCCGAGTCGCCACCAGCACCCGGTGGTTGCCCGTGTCCGCAACGTAGAGATTGCCGTGCTCGTCCACGGCCACCCCGCTAGGAGAGTCGAGGGGCGCCTGGTCCGCCCGGGCACCTTCGCGAGCGCGCCCCGGGCGTCCGGTGCCGACCACGGTTCGCATCCGCCCTTTGACGTCGACACAACGGACGGCATGGTTTCCGGTGTCGGCAAAATAGAGGTTGCCTTGGCGGTCCAGGGTCAGGGCCGACGGTCCTGAAATGGAAGCCTCTCGAGCCGGTCCCCCGTCCCCGCCGAATCCCGGCCTCCCGGTGCCGGCCACGGTGGTGATGACCCCGGTGGTGGGATCGACCCGGCGAATTCGCCCCACCGAGTCTCCCAGGAAAACCTCGCCTCGAGGCGAGGCGGCCACCGAGAGGGGAGACGTCACCGCGGCGGAGACGGAGGGTCCTCCATCTCCGGAGTCGTAGCTCATGCCGGTCCCCACATGGGTCGCAATCGAGCCCGAAGGATCGACCCTCCGGATTCGGTTGTAGCGGGTGTCGGCGATGTAGATCTCTCCGTCCGGTCCCTGAGCCACGTCGTGGGGGTTGCCCAGATAGGCGTCGACGGCCGCTCCTCCGTCCCCGCTGTAGAAGCGGACGCCATTCCCGGCGACGGTCCGGATCTGCCAGGTCTCCAGGTCAACGGCGCGGATCCGCTGTCCCCAGAGGTCGGCGAAATAGAGGGTGCCGTCTGCTCCCGCCGTGATGCCGTTGGGACCTGTGATGAAGGCGTTCGTCGCCAGGCCGCCGTCTCTCACCGACACGCCTCCCAACACCGTGGAGACGATGCCGGTCCGTCCGTCCGCCTTTCTGAGGCGCCCGCTGCAATCGCTCCAGAACGTGGTGCCGTCGGGGTCGGCCCAGAGACCGCACTCGCAGGAATTGATCTGGCTCCGAGGACCGATGTCTCCGTCCTCGCCGAACCCGGGAATCCCGGTGCCCACCACCGTCCGGACGATGCCCGTGGACGCGTCCACGCGGCGCACCCGGAACCCGTACTTCTCGGCCACGTACAGATTGTCCCGGGCGTCGATAAAGATGGCGTCGGGCATGATGATGCAGGCGTCGACGGCCGGGCCTCCATCACCGATGGAGGATCGGAGGGAGCCGCAGTCCACGCCCACGGGATAGGGATTGCCCAGCACCGTGGTCAGAATGCCCCGGCGGTCGACCTTGCGGACCCGGTCGTTGCTGTTGTCGCAGATGTAGAGGTTGTCCCGCGAATCGACCGCCAGATGCTCGCAGTGATAGAGCGCGGCTTCGAGCGCCGGGATCCCGTCTCCGTTGAAGCCCCCCACGCCGATGCCGGCGTAGCGGCGGATGATGCCCTGAGTGTCCACCTTCCGGACCGTGGACGAGGGTTCGTCCGCGATGTAGAGATTCCCCCGCGAGTCCTTGGCCACGCCGGAGGAGATGTCCAACTGCGCTTCCGTCGCCGGGCCTCCATCCCCTTCCCGGCCCCGGATGCCGCACCCGGCCACGGTGGTGATGACGCCGGTGGCGGCATCGATGCGGCGGATCCGGTGGTTGCCCAGATCGCTCAGGTAGAGATTCCCCTCCCGATCCCTCCAGAGGTCGTGGGGAGAATCGAAGCGGGCATCCCTGGCGGGTCCCCCGTCCCCCGCGAACCCCTGGACTCCGTCGCCGGCGAAGGTGTGCAGAATGCCCTCGCGGTCGATCCTCCAGATACGCTGGCCGTGGTAATCCACGACCAGGAGATCCCCTCGCGGGTCGCGCACGACTCCCATGGGCCAGCCCGCATCGGTGGTGGCGGCCTCGGTTCCCGACCGCCAGCCCACTCCGGCGATGGTGGCCACGTGACCGCGGGAAAGATTTTGAAGAAACGCCCTCAATGACATGCGTCCGTCTGATTCTATGCTTCGTTACCGGGCCGGGGAAGGCGAGGAGAGAAGAAAGAGATAAAGAGGGAAGAGATCCGGTTGAGTGCCGCGGGTGCGTTCAGGGTAAGCTGTCACGGATCGGACCTGCTGCGGAGTTGGTTGGCCCGATCCTCGTGGAGACGGGCTTTTTCGGCATCACCGCGGGCCTGGTAGACCGCCTTCATGAGGAGGTGGTGATTGGGGTTCCTGTCGTCCAGCTCCAGGGTCCGCAGACCCAGCTCTTCGGCCTCCTCCAGGCGCTGCTGGTAAATGCGGCAAAAGGCCAGAAAGAAGGGGCCGGCTGCGAAATCGGCGTCGATCCGGATCATCTGCTGGGAGAACTCTTCGGCCCCGGCGAAGTTTCCCCGCTGGAGCTCCAGCTCGGCCAGGCTGGCGAGAATCAGCAGCCGGCCGGGACAGAGCTCGAGTCCGCGATTCAGGTGTTGGCGGGCCAGACCGTACTTCTTTTCCTGCTTTTCCATCAGGCCCAGCAAGAGATACCCCTGGCAATCTCCGCCCACTTTCTCCAGATATCTCAGGAGCTGGGTCCTGGCCTCCGTCCAGTCTCCTCGTCCATAGGCCAGCGTTCCCCGGCCGAGACCGGTCAGGGCCGTGCCCGGAGTGAGCTCCTCCGCTCGCTCGTAGGCCTTGAGGGCATCCTCCTTCCGGCCCAGCTCAAGGTAGACGGCTCCCAGATCCGCGAAGACGTCGGAAGAAGCCTTGGGAGAATCGGCCATCAGGCTCAGCGATTTGAGACGCCCCTGCAGATGACCGATCCGCCGATGGTGTTCCAGCACCTTCTTCCCTTCCCGTTCCTTCCCCTGGCGAATCAGGGCCGTTCCCAGGCTGAAGAGAGCCCCCTGATGGTTGGGCTGGCGCGCCAGCACTTGCCGGAATCGCTCTGCGGCGCGGCCCGCGTGTCCTTCCTTGAGATCCAGGCGTCCCAGCTGAAACTGAGTGTTCGGATCGCCGGGTTGCAGGGAGAGAGTCCTTTCCAGGTGGTCGCGTGCCTCGGCATCCTGACCCAGATGAATGTAGGCAATGCCGAAACCCAGCTCCAATTCCCACCCCTGGACTCCCAGCTCCCTGGCCCTTCGAAAACTGTCGAGAGCCTTGGAATAGTTCCGCAGGATGGTGTGGCACACCCCTGCCTGGTAGTGGGCTCGAGGATTGGGATTGGGGCCCCGGAGCGACGCCTCCAGATCGGCCAGAGCCCCCACGTAGTCTTCGCTGACCGCGATCTTCCGGAGAGCCCGTTCCAACAGCGGATCGGGAGGACTCGTTATTCCCTGGAGGGAAAAAAGCACCCCCCAGGCGGCCGGGAGGATCAGATTCACGCTACTCCTGCTCCTTGACTCGAAGCATGCGGTCCACGCCGGAGGGGGGCGGCACCGCCTGCCTCCTTCCGCAGGGCCAGAGAATTTCGATGGATTCGATCCCGGTGACGGCCCCCAGCCCGAAGTGGACCCGGAGATCGCTCTGGCTCAGGTAGCTGCTCCCGGCCCGGACCTCCTGGCTGAGCAGGCGGCCTCCAGCCTTGAGAAGCACCTTGGCGCCCACGCCGTCCCGATTGCAGTGAGTCCCCTCGAGCCGCAGCTGCAGCCAGTGGCGATTCCCAGCCGTCCGATTCTCCAGCAGGTCCGCTTTCTGGTTGTTGTTGGTCACCAGCAGGTCCAGACGGCCGTCGTTGTTGTAGTCGGCCACGGCCGTACCCCGGGACACGTTCTTGCGAGAGAAATAGGGCCCGGCCCGGGACGAGACGGCTTCGAACCGGCCCGCACCCCGATTTCGAAAGAGTTGGTTGGGCTGAGCGTATTCCAGGCTGGGATTGATGGCGTTGATGTTGTCGAACACGTGCCCGTTGGCCACGAAGAGGTCGAGCAGGCCGTCGTTGTCGGCATCCAGGAAGTTGGCGCCGAACCCCAGCGGCAGGAAGCTGTCCTGGGAGAGCCCGGCCTGGAGCGTGTGGTCGGTGAGGATCCCCTGACCGTTGTTCCAGTACAGATCGTTGGTCTGAAGCGAGAAATTGGTCACGAAGATGCTGTAGAGTCCGTTCCCGGCCAGATCCGCCGCGTCCACACCCATGCCCGACTGCGCCATGCCCATCCCGTTGAAGGCGCCTCCGGAGAGCAACGAGACGTCCTCGAAGACTCCGCGACCGCGGTTCCGGAAGACGTAGTTGGCCGTCGTGTCGTTGGCCACGTAGAGATCCAGGTCGCCGTCCCCCTCCAGATCCAGCCAGAGCACCCCCAGACTCTTGGAGTACTGTGCCTCCTCGGTGACACCGGCCTTTTGGTTCGCCCTCTCGAAGGTGCCGTCACCCCGGTTGCGGTAGAGCGTATTGGGCACTCCGTCGTAGCTGTGGGGGAAACAGTAGATGAGAAGCTCCCCCGAATAACAGCGCCGGTGCGTCGCGAAGGTGAACTTCAAGTAGTTGCCGACGTAAAGGTCCAGCCATCCGTCCGCGTCGTAATCGCCGAAGGCGGCGCTGGTGCTCCAGAGGGGATCGGCCACGCCCGCGGCAGTCGAGACATCCGTGAAGGTGCCGTCGCCGTTGTTGCGATAGAGGACGTTGGGACCCAGATTGGTGACGTACAGGTCCACGTCGCCGTCGTTGTCGTAGTCGGCGAAGACACAGCCCATGCCGTAGGAAGGGTCGCCGACCCCGGCCTGGTCCGTCACCTCGCTGAAGCTGCCGTCACCATTGTTGCGAAAGAGCCGATTCTTTCCCGGAGGCGCCGCTGAGGACGAGGGAGTGGGGCCGCTGTTGACCAGATAGACGTCCAGCCAGCCGTCCCGGTCGTAATCCAGGAAGCCTCCGCCGGAACCCATGGTCTCGACCAGATATTTTTCGGGAGACGCGCCGCTGCTGTGGCCGAAGGAGAGGCCCGCCTCACGGCTCACATCCCGAAAAGAGGGTGCGGAATCCGACGCGGCGCCGGAGCTGAACGCCAGCAGGAGCGTCAAGGCGAGAACCAAGACGGAGGCACTCAACCGGCGATTTAAGGGACCCTCGATTGGACTCGGGAGCACCGGCCGGAGCCCGGCACGGTTGAGGGATATGTGGAACAAACCGGATCTCTCAATCGGCCCGGATCTCGAAGTTGGCGCGCTTGGAGGCCTCCTGGCCGCTGATCCGGTCCCGGAGCTGCAGCACGACCTGGTAGCGTCCCGGCTCGACCCCCTTCAGGGGGATGGTATGCATCAGGACCACCCGGTCCTCCAACTGCAGCAGTCTGGGTTCCTCTGTCCGGATGCGTTCGCGACCCTTCAAGATCACGAACTCGGCGTCCAATGCCGGCTGGCGCGTCGCCTGATCCAGAGCCACTTCGTAGGCTTCCGTATAGACGCTGAGGAAGGCCCCGGGAGAGAACTCCTGGGTGACGTTGGGATAGACCTTGATCCCGCTGGGCGTCATGAACGGGTCGGAGAGCGTCTGCTCCGGAGAAGAGGACGCGAATCCGTCGGCCACCACCAAGGTGCTGCTGGTGAGGGCTCCCGCCTCGTTCTTGGACAACTGGACCGACGCCACCTCGGTGGCGATCCGCTTGCTCGATTCTTCCTGGAGAATGACGGTCAGCTTGTAGCGGCCGGGCCGGAGGGGTAGCTGCTTCTGGTAAAGAAAGTTGGTGCCTTCCTTCATACCCGTCGACTTGGAGGTGTCGGCGGCGATGAGATCTTCGAACTCGTACACCACCCTGCCGGTGAGGCTCTGGGCCTTGCCATAGACTTGGATGGTCGCCCGGTTCACATTTTTTAGATTGGCGTCGTAAGTCAGCTCGTGGGCCGGCACCCGAATGGTGAGGGGGACCAGGAAGGCGTCCGCACCCACCCGATAGTTCCCGAGGGCCATTTCCAAGGGCATGGGGTTGTACAGGAGGCGCGTTTCGACGTCGCCCCGGAGATGCTCGAACTCCACCTTGGGAGGTTTGTTGAGAAGGAAGTAGTTGCGCACCCTGTCGAACGGCTGTGCTCCCCGCATGAAGGACCCATCGTTGAGCCCGACGTTGCGCATGGCCAGATCCGCCAGCATGGTTCCCGAGCGGTCGGCCGATCCGAACATCTCGTTGACGGTCGGGCTGGAGCCCACTTGCCAAAGGGCGTCCTTCTCGGAGGGCCTGAGCGCGATCTTGTACTCGCCCGTCTTGCTGGCATCGACGAACTCGATCTCGATTCCGCTGCCCACCCCCGGGATGTAGTTGTAGAACCAGCGCTCGAAGGCATAGGTGTTGGTCCAGCCGCCCCCTTCTTCCAGAACTCTCCGCTGGTAGAGCCCGCCATGGTGACTCTCTTTCTGACTGGGGGGACCGTAGGTGATGTAAATGCGCCCCCGATCCGTATACCAGCCTTCGACGCCTGAGTAGAAGTGGTCGTTGGCGTAGGCGATCCGGCGGTAGTGCTCCTCTTTGAATTCGTTGAGGGCGGTTCGAGGATCCGTGTCCCGGCGGCGCCAGAACTGCTCGATGAAAGCGTCCCGCTCGGCGTCGGCGGTCAGGTTATTGAAGACCTTTCGCTCTTCGTCCGTGATGATGTAAACTACGTCCTCTGTCAGCCATTTCTTGAAGTAGTCCTGCTCCTCCTCCACCCGCTGCCGCTGCTCGCGCTTCTTGGTCTCCTTCTCCCGTTTCCGTTCCTCCTTGGTCTTCTTGTCCTCGGATCCCAGTACGGGAGCGGGAGAAATCGTCACCAAAAGAAAAGCGACACCAAGAGTCTTGAGGAGTGAAAAAAGGAATCGCATAGTCCCCTGTCCGGTAACTGGAATAAGGGAAATTATAACACAGCGGATCTCCAGGGATTCTGAATGTGGGGCTTTCGAAGGACCAACTCCGCCTGCCGCCGTCCTCTTTCACTCCTCATTCCTGGTTTCTCACTTCTTTCTTCGACTGTTACAATCGGCCACCCACTTTTATTTGGAAAGCTTTAAGACATCTAAGGAGAGGATCCGGGAATGTTTGGTCAGGTAAAGGGGCCGTTGCATGGTGCCCTCCACCCGATCCTCAGGTCTGCCGGTCCGGCCGTTTTGCTGCTTGGTTGCTGGCTTCCCATTCAGGTTGCCGGCGCCGGGATCCGGGACATCACCTGGACACCCGGGAAACCGCTGCCCTGGCCCACCAAGGGACAGGCTCAGGCCGTGCTCGGCGACCAGATCGTGGCGGCGGGGGCACCTGGGTATCCAGGATGGAACCCCAGAGAGAACACTCGGGAACGCGGCAGGCACAACAGCGTCTGGCTCTTCGACACCCGTTCCAACCGGTACCAAATTCTGCCTGCTGCCCCTGTGGGTCTGAGCTGGCCTCAAGGCGTGTCGGTGGGCAACGATTTCTACCTGCTGACGGGAACCGTTCGCTGGCCCCAGGACCGGCTGGACATCACGACCAATCGCATGTTTCGGCTCTCCCGCAGGGCGGGAGAATGGTGGTGGCGGGAGATGCCGTCGATGATCATCGGACGCTTCCTGGCAGCGGCGGTCTCCTCGGGAACCTCCATCGTCGTCCTGGGCGGCCAGGCCTCCTACGGAGCGTCCCCCTTCACCGGAGACCATCCGGGCGTCTACATCAACTCGGTGGAGATCTTCGATACGGCCGACCCCTCCCGCGGGTGGAGGGAGATTCCTCCCATTCCCGGCTTCGGCCGCGAGTCCATGGCCGCCGTCGCCATCGGCGAGCGGGTGTACGTGTTTGGAGGCTTCTACGTCAGCTATGCCGAGGCGGGAGGCGATTTCCACCCGCATCGCCGACACGGCGGCGACGCTTACGTGCTGGATCTTCGCTCCCTGCGCTGGCGGAGGCTTCCCGACCTGCCCTTTCCTGCCGGCGGCTGGGAAGCGGCCGTGCACCGGGACCGCTACATCATTATCGCCGGGGGAATGAGAGACTACCCGGTGGACCATCCCTACCGGTACGCCGACCGGATCCCGGACCGGCCCGCTCCCAACTTCGAGGTGCTGGTGTTCGACGCCGAGGAGGAGGCCTACCGGATCCTGCCCACGAAAATCCCTCCCTACCGGCCGCCTCCCGAGATGAGGCACAAGGCTCTGGACGTCGAATGGATCGATTTCTCCCGGGGAGTCTACCGGCTGGCCGCCGAGCTGAGCCTGGTAGGGGGCAAACTGTATCTGGCCGGAGGAGAGGTCATCAGTCCGGCCAACGTTACCGACGAGGTCCTGGTGGGGACCATCATCGAGGAATGAGCGCCATGGCCCACCCCGAACGGCTGCCGGGAGCCGACCCTGGACACCGTGCGATCCTGACCCTGCCGCTGCTGTTGCTGGCGCTCTGCCCGGGCTGCGGTCAAGGCGGTGATGAGGTGCCCGAGATCCTCGACATCACCTGGGAAATGGGCCCCTCGATGCCCTGGCCCACCAAGGGACAGGCCCAGGCGACCATCGGCGATCTGATCCTGGCGGCCGGCGCACCCGGCTTTCCGGGCTGGGAGCCGTCGAGCCAGCGCTCCACGGGCAAGGGATGGCAGCTCCGGGACCGGGGAAGGCACGTCTCGGGCTGGGTCCTGGACACCCGGACTCAAGAGTACGGTCTGTTGCCCGAGTTGCCGGTGGGCATCAAGTGGCCCCAGGGCGCGACGGTGGGGGAGGACTTCTACGTCTTTACCGGTTGGGTGATCTGGCCTGAAGAGCAGAACGACAACACCAGCAACCGAATGTTCCGTCTTTCCGGGGCCGGGGACCGGAAGCAGTGGGAGGAGCTTCCGTCCCTCCGAGTCGGCCGTTTTCTGCCCGGCGCCGCCGTCAGCGGCACCACTATCGTGGTGGTCGGTGGACAGGCCACGTTCGGCGCCCAACCCTTCATGGGCGATCATCCCGGAGCCTACGTCAACTCGGTGGAGGCCTTCGACACGGCCGATCCCGGCGCCGGATGGCGGGACCTGCCGCCGCTCCCGGGCATGGCCCGCGAGTCGCCGGCCGCGACCGCCATCGGGGACCACATCTACGTCTTCGGCGGCGATTACGTCAACTACGCCGAATCCAGGAACGGCCGATTCGAGGGTCATCTGCGCCATTGCGCGGACGGCTACGTCCTCAACCTCAAGACCCTTCGCTGGCGGAGACTCCCGGACCTGCCCTTTCCGGTTCACGGCATGGAAGCCGTCGCCTACCGGGATCGGTTCATCATCATGGCCGGCGGCATCAAGGACTATCCGGTGGACCATCCGTACCGCTACAAGGACCGGATCCCCGAGGTGCGCTCCCCCAATTTCGACGTCCTGGTCTTCGACACGGTGGAAAAAACCTACCGGACCCTTCCCTCCAAGATCCTTCCCTTTCCGGTCCACCCCGAACGGGAGCAGCAGATTCGGGAGGCCACCGGCATCGACCTCTCGAACGGGGTCTACCGGCTGGCGGCGGAACTGAGCCTGGTCGGAAAGAAGCTGTACCTCTGCGGCGGGGAGGTCATCAGCCCCCACAACGTCACCGACGAGGTGGTGATCGGAACCATCGTCGAGTGAGGAGCCTCGGAGCGGCGGCTTTCTTGCCGCCGACAGGGGGGGCAGGGGGGACGGAGTCCCCACTTCACACTTTCCCCCCTCTACACGTTCCGGCCAGCGAATCGCTTAGCAGCATGGGAGAGCAGGCGGCAAGAAAGCCGCCTGTCCCAGTGGGCGACAAGAAAGTCGCCCCTCCTGGCAGGCGACAAGAAAGTCCCCCTCCCGTCGCCCCTCCTCAAAACAGCGCCCGGGCGCTTCGGGGAGGAATCACGCGGAATCCATAGATCGTGGCCTGCTTCAGATGCAGGCGGATGCTGAAGGCCCCCTGGGCCACCACCGGCGCCAGATTCTCCCGCCCCTCCCAGACCACTTCCTGCTGATGCCCGTTTCCGGTCAACGGCCGACAGGCCTCCCGAGAATAGCCCGGGATGGCCCTGCCCTGGGCGTCCAGGAGCTCGGCCCGGATCTCGCCGCCCTCGGCTTCCGCGTTCAGCAGCAGTCCCGGCTCCCGGTCCTTGGCCAGGAGGAGCCGGGTGGTCAACGTCCCCTCGCTCCGGGCCCTCCAGCCGGCGAACGCTCCCTGCTGGTCCAGCGCCAGACCCACGCCTCTCGTCCCCTCCCAATCGTGCAGCGAGTGGTCGCTGGCCGTGTAGAAGACGGCCATCCGGCCGTCGACCACGGCCTCCGCCGGGATCGGCCGCACCGATCCGGCATCCCACTCGCCGGCGCTGGTGTCGGCAAAGTACCGGTCGCGGAACCGCTTCCACTGGATTCCGTCCCGGCTCAGGCCCAACTGTCCCCGGAAGATCTCGTTCTCCGAGTCGTAGCCCTCCCCGTACATCACGTAGACATCCCGGGCCCGGCTGTATTTGAAGATGCCAGGACCATAGATCTGCCAGGCAGGAGGATCCCGATCGTCGAGCGTGTGGACCGTGACCGGCGCCGACCAGTGGAAGGCGTCCGGGCTCGTGGCCCGTCCGATGGACCGCTTACCCCGGACGTGGGTACGAAAATATCCGGTGTAGAGACCGATCCGGTCATCCCAGAAGAAGAGGTTGTGTGTATCGAACCCGCCCAAACGGTTGACGTAAGGGGTGAATTCCCAACGGATTCCGTCGGAGGAATAGCCGATTCCCACGCCCCGGCCCCGGAAGTCCCAGCGATTGAGCATCATCTTGTAGCGGCGGCCGGGGTCCGCTTCCGCATAGTCCTTCACCACCCAGTAGACGGGCGTTCCCCGCGGACGCTCGTTGGGGTCCAGGAACAGGATGTTGTTGTCCTTGGAACCCTGGAAGTCCACCAGTCCCAGCTCCGGTTTCTCCCACCGGACGCCGTCGGAGGACTGGGCATAGAGACAATGGCTGCGGTTGACCCCCTCCTCGGTCCGGCCCAGGATCTGGTACCACATCCGGTAGAGCCCCTCCTCCTCGTCGTGCAGGATGGCCACGTAGTTGAGAATCCCCTGCCGTTCCCAGGGACGGTCGATGACCAGGAGCGGATTGGCCGGATGCTTCCGGAGTTGGACCTGGACCAACTCCAGACCCTCCCGGCTCCGGACCAGCCGGTCGTCGTCCAGCAGTAATTCCTGCTGACGGTTCAGCACCAGCGGCTCCGTTGCGGACGGATGATCGGCGGAAGGCCCGCAAGCGGAGCCGGCTCCCACCAGAAGCAGCCCGAAGCCAAGAGCGGCGGGGCCGGTATGTTCAAGCTGGCGTGGTTTTCTGATCATGCGTTTCTCCCGGGTGGCGTCATCTAAACTCGCGAACTATGATGAGGCTCATGGTGCCACAGCAGGAGACCGACCAGAAGGGATTGACCAAGGAAGAGATTCACGGAGGTCTGGCCCGGATCGGATTGGGACCGGGGAACGTGGTCCTGGTCCATTCGGCCATGCGGACCTTCGGTCATATTCAGGGCGGGGCCGATACCGTGGTGGAAGCCTTCCTGGAGATCCTGGGTCCGTCGGGGACGCTGGTGGCGCCCAACTTCACTTTTGCCCACGAAGCCGAGGAGGATCCCCTCATCGACCCGGAGAACGACCCTTCAGAGATGGGAATCATCAGCGAAACGGTGCGGCGGCACCCCCGGGCGATCCGCAGCACGGGGTTTCGGCATTCCTTTGCGGCCATCGGGCCCAGGGCCGAGGTCATCACCCGGGTGGACCCTGCACTGTCCGTTTTCGATCTGCGCTCCTCCTTCGGCGTCATGCTGGCGCTGGACACTCAGATCGTGCTGGCGGGAATGACCTATCACGCCTCCACCAGCCACCACTTCGCCGAATGGTTCTGCGACGTGCCCTACCGCCGCACCATACCGCTGGATGTCCGGGTCCGCCGCCCCGACGGCTCCATCGTCCGGCAGTCCATGCTCGATTATCAGCCGAAGCCGGGTACCGCCGGCGCCTATTACGATCGCCACACCGACTTCAACCGCCTCGGCCGTATGCTGGAAGAACAGGGTTCCGTGGGGATCACGGGCATCGGTAACGCCGTGGTCCGCCGTTTTGCCATGCGGGACCTGATCGACCTGTCCCAGGTGGAGGCGGCCGCCGACTACAACATCTTCCGGGTGGCCGATGAGACCGCCCAGGACGATTTCGCGCTCCTGGACTTCGGCCGGACCGTCCTCAGCCCGCCCCTGCCCGACGGCGCCGGACGCATGAATCAGTACCAGTGGTGCGTGGTGGACGAAGCTGCGCTCAAGGCGACCCTGAAGTAGTTCTCAGAGCTCGTCCAGACCCAGGATCCGGAAGCTGTTGTCCGCCGTCTGGTAGAGCCCGAGGCTGGGCGATTTCCCCATCTCCCCCAGCAAACCCGGATTGGCCAGCAGCACCTGCCTTCCCCCCGCCTCCATAACTTCCTGTCGACAAGTGTGGTCATGGCCGAAGAAAACGGCATCGTACTTCCCCGTCAAGGCCAGTCCGCGGGCCAGGGTCGGATAATGCTGCAACGCGACTTTCCGGCCGTCGATTTCGACCTCGCCCAATTCGGCGCCGTGGTGGTTCAGATGGGGAAATTCGGTGGTCCGGGTGACCATCAGGAAGGGATCCCCGTCCACGTTCCCGAGGACCAGGTGGATCTGGCCCTGAAACGACGACGCCAGGCGCCGAAGAGTCAGAGGTGCACAGACGTCCCCGCAGTGCAGAAGCCAGCGGACCCCGAGCCCGTTCAGGTAGCGGCAGGCTCGATCCAGATTGGGCCAGTTGTCGTGGGTGTCGGAAATGACGGCGACCTTCATTGCGTTCCAGCGTATGAGTGGTCACCCCGACTGTCAATCGTCCGGCGGGCGGATCCGAACCTATCGAAATCAACGTCCCAGTGGATCGTCGACGAGGGCACCCGCGAGGGGTGCCCCGACGCGCCGTGGGAACCGGACCGCACGCATTCCTGATTCCCCTTTGGTTCTTGACAGGAACGCCTGACAGGTCCATATCTGAGAGTACGCAAATCGAATCCGACAACGGTCCGTAAGGACCAATGCCATGGAGACTCAAATGGCCCAAGCCAACCGTCGTTCGTTCCTCAAATCGGCCGCACTTTCGAGCGCGGCGCTGGCGGCCCCCGCCTTCCGGAAGGATGCCCAGAGTCCCAACGAAAAGTTTCGCGTCGCCTGCATGGGTGTCCGCGGCCGGGGGAAAGGCCTGCTCTACGGATTCGCCGAACTGAAGGATGTGGAGGTGACCCACGTTTGCGACGTGGACAACCGGGTCTTCGAGGAACGGCTCAAAAAGACCGAGGACCTGCAGGGAAAACGCCCCAAGGCCGAGACCGACTTCCGGCGTCTGCTGGACGACCCGTCCATAGACGCCATCGTGATGGGAACACCCACCCATTGGCACGCCATCCCTACCATCCTGGCTTGCCAGGCTGGAAAGCACGTCTACGTGGAGAAACCCGCCTCCCACAACATGAAGGAGGGTCGGGCCATGGTGGAGGCGGCCCGAAAGTACGACCGGGTGGTGCAGGTGGGCATCCAGTCCCGCAACGGCCGTTTCTTCCAACAGGCCCTCGACTACATCCGTTCCGGCATCCTGGGAAAGGTTCGCTTCGCCAAGGGCTGGGAGAGTGCACACAACCGCAACTTGGGTTTCCCGGCCGACAGCGCCCCACCGGCCGGCGTCGACTACGACATGTGGCTGGGACCGGCCCCCAAACGCCCCTTCAATCCACTCCGGTTTCACAGCAACTGGCGCTGGTTCTTCGACTACGGCTGCGGGGACCTGGGCAATGACGGGGTCCACCGGCTCGACTACGCGCGCCGCGGGTTGGAGGCCGGCCTCGATGCTGAGGGCGAGACCCTTCCCGAGTGGCCCTCGGCCGTGAGCGCCAGCGGCGGCAAGCTGGTTCTCGACGACTGCCAGGAGTGGCCCGACACCCAACTGGTCATGTATGACTACCCCAACTGCATCCTGATGTACGAGATGCGCCTCTGGTCCCGGCCTCCCCTGGAGGGCCTGGTTGAAGGCGCCGTCATCTACGGGGAAAACGGCTACGTGATCATCGGCAACCGCAGTTGGCGCGCCTACGGTCGCAAGGCGGAACTGCTCCACGAAGCCAAAGGCTCGATGAAGGAAGACGACATCCGGCACAAGCGAGATTTCCTGAAGTGCATCCGAGACGGCGGCAGACCCGCCTGCGACATCGAAATCGGCCACGTGGCCTCCGGAATCGTCCATCTGGGCAACATCGCCTGGCGCACAAACAACAAGCTCAAGTTCGATGCGGCCACCGAGACCTTCACCAACGACGAGGAGGCCAACCGGTTGCTGGGCCGGACCTATCGGGAGCCCTGGACGCTTCCGAAGATCTGAGCTTCAGAGAACTCGACGGCACATGACGAAGCCGATGCGTGGGTCCTCCCCAGGGGACGGCAACCACCGGCAGCTTGATCCCTGGACATCGGGGGCGGTCCGCCTTCGATTCACCTATTCCATCCGAAAAAGAGAGAGGCGAAGTTGACCATGGAGGACAGCACACCGAACCGAAACATCATGAGCGTCAGTTGGGGCGACCATCTGGAAGCCTGGGACGGGGATGACGCCATGGATCAGCCGGACAAGATTCTTCGCTGCGCCGAGCGCTGGCAGACCGAGTTCGGCGCCGGCGCCATCTACTGGCGGGAGATGAGGAGTTGGAGCAAGTTCCGAATCGGCTTCACTCCCCCCGGCGCCCCGCCCCGCAAGGTCTTCGACGACTACGAGCGGAAGGGCTACGACGAGCATGAGTTGATCACCACCCAGGTGAAGGAGATGGGCTACAAGGTCTACATGTACGCCACCATGTTCGATGAGGGATTCCCCCTGAGCGAAGGTTGGCAGGGAGGCATCTACGGCTGGCAGAGTCAGTTCACCATGGCCAACCCGGAGTACCTGGCCCGGGACAAGGAGGGCCGGCCCCATTACGGCATCATGGAGTACTCCTACCCGGACGTGCGCCGCTACACGATCCGGCGCATCCTGTCGGCCTTGGGAGACTATGACTTCGACGGGGTCTTCGTCTGTACCCGCTCCCAGTCCAAGCCGGCTGTCCACGGCGACCAGTTCGGATTCAACGATCCAGTCATCGAGAAGTACGAACGGCGCTACGGCGTCGACATGATGCGGAGGAATTTCGATTTGGAGCCATGGCGCCGCTTGCGGGGGGAGGGAGTGACCCAGTTCCTGAGGGAGCTGCGGTCGGCCCTCGACGCCCGGGGGATGAAGTTGGGCATCGGAGTCCCCAACGGCAACTACATCGGCCCGCCTCTTGGCAACCTCCATCTGGACTGGAGGACCTGGGTCGAGGAGAAGCTGGTGGACGATCTGGTCATCGACCAGGTGGCAGTGCGCTGCCCCTCCTTCTGGCACCTCATGTGGCCCCAGAATCCGGGTTACGGATATCGGGTCAATGACGAGGACCACTACGGCATCAAAGGGGGAGACGACTACGGCGAAAAGCGCTTCTGGTCGATTCCGCTGGTCAAGGGATCGCCTGCGTACGAAGGAGCCATGAACCGCCTCTACGGCGCTATCCGTAACGACTACGGTCCCCACTGCGCCCGGCACGGGTGCCGGCTGCACGTGGCCCGCATGTGGTCGGTGCACGATCCGGACGAAGAGGCCCGGCTGTTGGACACCGAGGGCGTTTCGGGTCTGGCCATCGGCTCGTTCGGAGCCGTCGTGGACCGGCGGGCCGGCGGGGTCCGCCCCGACGTGGCCAATCCGGCCTGAGTCCGGTCCGGATCATTGAAGTGTTGAAGTGTCACTTCGGAAAGGAAGCCTGCGAGGTTGACCTTGGCTGAAAACTCCAACAAGCGGAACATCATGAACGTCAGTTGGGGCGACCACCTGGAGGCCTGGGACGGGGACGACGCCATGGACCGGCCCGGCAAGATCCTGCGCTGCGCCGAGCGCTGGCGGCGCGAGTTCGGCGCCGGCGCCATCTACTGGCGGGAAATGAAGACCTGGAGCAAGTTTCGAATCTGCTTCAGCGCCCCGGGCGCCCCGCCCCGAAGGGTCTTCGAAGACTACGAGAGGCAGGACTTCGACGAGCACGAACTGATCACCACCGAGCTCAAGGAGATGGGCTACAAGGTCTACCTGTACGCCACCATGTACGATGAGGGCTATCCTCTGAGCGAACGCTAGCAGGGAGGGACCTTCGGCTGGCAGAGCCAGTTCACCATGGCCAACCCCGAGTACCTGGCCCGGGACCGGGAGGGCCGGCCCCACTACGGCGTCATGGAATACGCCTATCCGGACGTGCGCCGCTACACCATCCGCCGCATCCTGTCGGCCCTGGGGGACGACGACTTCGACGGGGTCTTCGTCTGCACCCGCTCCCAGTCCAAGCCGGCCGTCCACGGCGACCAGTTCGGATTCAACGAGCCCGTCGTCGAAGCCTACGAACGACGCCACGGCGTCGACATGATGCGGCGAAATTTCGACTTGGAGCCTTGGCGGCGGTTGCGGGGAGAGGGGGTAACTCTGTTCCTGAGAGAGTTGCGGCCGGCCCTCGACGCCCGGGGGATGGAGCTGGGAATCGGCGTGCCCACTGGCGACTACATGGGGCCGCCTCTGGGAAACCTCTACCTGGACTGGAGGACCTGGGTCCGGGAAAAGCTGTTGGACGACCTGGTCATCGACCAGGTGGCGGTGCGCTGCCCCTCTTTCTGGGGTCTCCTGTGGCCCAAGCACCAGGGTTACGGCTACCTGGGCAACGACGAGGACCACTACGGGATCAAGGGTGTCGACGACCACGGGATCCCGAGCTACTGGTCGATCCCACTGGTCAAGGGCTCGCCGGCTTACCGAGGGGCCATGGACCGCCTGTACAGCGCGATCCGGGACGACTACGTCCCCCACTGCGCCCGGTACGGCTGCCGGCTGCACGTGGCGCGCATGTGGTCGGCGCACGATCCGGAGGAAAACGCCAGGCTGCTGGACACCGAGGGCGTGTCCGGCCTGGTCATCGGCTCGTTCGGGGCCGCCGTGGACCGGCGATGCGGAGGAGTACGCCCGGACGTGTCACCGTCGGCCTGAACCCGGATTTCGCCGACTAGGAGTCTGTGCGGTAGAAATGATCGTAGCGAGAAAGTGGAGAATCGAGGCCAGATTTTCACGATTTGGAGGTGCATAGTTGTTCTATTCGCCGAGAAATCGGGGAAATATGGACCGATTCTCCGCTTTCGCAGTAGATTAATTTCTGCCGCGCAGGCTCCTAGACACCAAGACCCTCAGGAGAAGGGAGGAACCCATGTCGAACTGGTACGGGGCGGGAGGCATGCGCATCCCCGGGCGCGGGGCGGTATGGCCGGCTCTTCTGTTGGGTTTCCTCTTGGGGGCAAACGCGCTGGCGCATCCCACTCCGGAGATGCTGCAGGCCCGTCTGGCCGTTCACACCTGGGCCAACGGCTTCCTGAACCGGGACCTGGAGACGATGGCTTCGATCCTGGACCCCGAACTGACCACGGACGGAGGCGAGGACCGGGAGCAGTACCTGGAGAACCTGCACCGGGGCATGCACAAGATCACCCACGTCTGGCTGCGCTTCGCCCACTTTCAGGAGGTGGGCGACACGATCCGGGTCCACCCGATCCTGGTCTACCGATCCCACGGCGTCACCAAGCCGGCCCTGACCCTGACGCTGCGCCGGAGGGACTCGGGCTGGAAGATCGTCCACATTGGCAGTGAACGCCGCCCGGACCTTCCGCCGCAGCTCGCCGTGGACCACCCCGAGCAGCAGCCCCTCCACCAGGTCCGGGTTCACTTGCGGGACCGGGACAGCGGCAAGGCGGTCGCGGCTCGAATCCGGGTCCTGGACCAGGAGGGGACCTACTGGCCGCCTCAGGGTCACCAGAGGCGAGTCCCCATCGGCTGGCGCGAGGATGTGGGGGGAGACGTGGTCGTGGTGGACGAAACCTACGCCTACGTCTGGCCCGACTTTACTCTGCCTCTGGCTGCGGGAAGCTACGAGATGGAGATCCTCAAGGGAATCGAATACGAGCCGCGCAGCATCCGCTTCTCCGTCAAGAAGGGACAGGTCCCGGAGCTTGAGGTCCAACTGCGGCGCTGGTCCGACCTGCGGCAGGAGGGCTGGTACTCGGGCGACACCCACGTCCACTTCGTGAGCCCCCACGCCGCTCTGCTGGAGGCCAAGGCGGAGGACCTGAACGTCATCAACATCCTGGCCACCAAGTGGGACGAGTTGATCACCAACGTGGAGCACTTCACCGGCGGACCGGACCGCGTCTCCGAACCGGAGACCGTCATCTACGTGAACGAGGAGAGCCGGCACGACTTCCTGGGGCACACCGTGCTGCTGAATCTCAAGAACCTGGTCTATCCCCTGACCTGGGGCGGTCCGGACGAAGGGGTCCCGGGCGGCATCGACTACCCGCCCATGGCCCGGCAGGCGGACATGGCCCACGGCCAGGGCGGGTTCGTGAGCTGGGCCCACTTCCCCGGCGCCCGCGGCGAACTGGCCATCGACGTGGCCTTGGGAAAGGTGGACTCCATCGACCTCATGACCTGGGGGGACCCTCTGGCTCCCCGCCGCACGCGTCCTGCGGCCGCCGAGATCTGGTACCGCTTCCTGAACTGCGGCTTCCGGCTGGCGGCGGCCGGCGGCACCGACAAGATGTCCAACATTCAGGTCGCCGGAATCCCCCGCGTCTATGTGCAGGTCCCCGGACCTTTTTCCTATGAGGCCTGGCTGGACGGGATTCGAGCCGGACGGACTTTCGTGACCACGGGTCCCCTGCTCCAGTTCACCGCCGGCGGCCGAGAGTTGGGCGAGACCGTTTCAGCCTCGGCCGACGAGGAGATCGAAGTAACGGCTTCGGTGCGGTCCAGGATTCCCGTCGACCGGCTGGAGATCGTCCAGGGAGGCCAGATCGTCGCCAAGGTGGAGAACCCGTCCGGGGATCGGGACCTGACGCTGAAAGACCGGATCCGGGTCAAGGACAGCTCCTGGGTCGCGGCCCGGGCCTACGGCCCCGAACTCGTCTACCAGGGCGGGATCCCCCTGGTGGCCCACACCAGCCCCGTCTATCTTCAGGTAGGAGACAGGAAGCCGCGATCTCCCGAAGACGCCGCCTTCTTCCTCACCTGGATCGAAGAGTCTCTGACCTGGTTGGAGGAGACGGCCAATATCCCCGACCCGGAGCAACGCCGGGAAATGCAGGACCTCTTCGAAGAGGCCAAGAGAAACTACGAGGAGATGCGAGACGGTGGCTGAACGGAGAATGCAAGCGGCGGTTTTCAACCGCCGGACAAGAGCGGCGACTTCCAGTCGCCGTACTCCGTAGCAACGGTAGGCCAAGACAGGAAAGAGCAACTCCAAATCGTCCCTCCAAGGAGGAGAGTGCCAGCGTGTCGGGTTGTCTTGAAGACAAGGTCATTCTGATTACCGGTGCCGGCTCCGGCATCGGCCGCGCCACCGCTCTGGCCTGCGCCCGCGAGGGCGCCCGGGTCGTAGTCTCGGACCTGAATCCGGATTGGAGCGCCGAGACTACGGAGCGAATCCTGGCCACCGGCGGTTCGGCCCATTCCCTGCCCGCCGATGTTGCGGACGCGGCTCAGGTCGAAGCTCTGGTCCGGAACACGATGAAGCTCCATGGCCGTCTGGACTGCGCCTACAACAATGCCGGCATCGAGGGAGAGACGACCCCCTTTCACAACTACTCGGAAGAGATGTTTGATCGAGTGACGGCCATCAACCTGACGGGCGTCTGGTACTGCATGAAGTTCGAGATCAAGCAGATGTTGCGGCAGGGAGGCGGGGTGATCGTCAACACCTCCTCCGGCTCCGGCCTCACGGGAACCGGCAACGGGGTCAGCGCCTACAACGCCAGCAAGCACGGGGTCATGGGCCTGACCCGAGCGGCGGCCATGGAATACGCCCGGGAGGGGATTCGCGTGAACGCCGTGTGTCCCGGCGCCATCGACACTCCCATGGCCGACCGCCTGTTGGGGCGGGACCCCGTAAAGATGGCCGCCACCGCAACCCGCACCCCTTCACTGCGCTGGGGAACGGCGGAAGAGGTGGCGGAAGTCGTGGTCTGGATGTGCTCCGATGCCGCCTCGTACCTCACCGGCCAGCCCCTGTCCGTCGACGGCGGTTCCCAGGCCGGAAGATAACTTGGCTCGACCGTAAACGGCGATAAATGTCGCCGAAGACTCCCTTGAAGTCGATTCCGTTCCTCCTCCCTCAGTTCCTAAGCATGAGGGCCACGCTCCCGGATGATTCTCAAAGCCAGCTCGGGGTCGATCTGGACGATCATCTCGGGCTCGGTCCGGACTCCCGCAGGCAGATCGAAACCCCCGACGGCACTACGCGCGTGCCAACCTGAAAGAGATTGATCCCTGCCATCTTCTGCAAACTGAGACAGCGGTCCACCGAAGACGTCATGAAAGACCTTGGAGTATCCGTTGACGACCAGGTGCGAGAGGGTCAGGACCCCACCGCCGGCCGAGTTGACCATGCCGAAACCTTTGACGCAGTACCAGACGTCGTTCAGCGTCCCCAGAGGATGGAGTCCCCAGTGCAGAACGCGAATGTGCTGGATACCCGCCTCGCGACCCGCTGCGGTCCCCTTCTCGACCTCGGCATCCCCGTCGGTGACCGCTCCCATGCCGGCGGTGGTGCCGGAAAGAAATACCAGGCCCGAGGGGGTGAAGGTGGCCTGGGCCAGATTCTCCGCACCGGGAGGCGGAAGTGCGTCTTCCTTCTGCCCCAGTTCGATTCCCAGCTGGCTGATCCTGTCGTAGACATCGAAATTCCTCTTCCAACTCGAGTTCAGCTCCACCATCGGTTTCCTCCGTAAATGATTCTTGAAATGGATAACGAGACAGCGCTGGATCTAGCGCCCGATCTAACTCACATCGAGGTCCCGGCTGCCTGGTCCCAGACCCGGAGGAAGTTCTCCCCCAGGATCTTTCGGATGTCCCCATCGCCGTATCCCCGTTTCACCAGACCCTGGGTCAGATTCGGCCACTTGGATCGGTCTTCCAGGTCCTCGACGGGCTCGTTGTCGGAGGAGACCGCCACATGGTCGATTCCGGCCACCTTGACGGCATGGTCGATGTGGTCCAGGAAAGCGTCGATGGGAGGCAGATCGATTTCCTCGACGTAGGAATGCGAATCCAGCGTATTCCTCATGGCGGCGGCAATCTCCCAGGGATCCGAGTGCCGCTGCGCGAGGCGAAGATCCCGGTCCGTGTAGTCGGGGAGGAACCGGGTTTCCATCATGTCGTTCAGGGCCTTGGTATCCAGGTAGGAAGGAACCGTGAAGATTCCCACCACGCCCCCGTTCCCCGCCAGTGCCCGCAGCATCTCGTCCGTAAGGTTGCGTTGCACCCGGCAGAGGGCACGGCAACCGGAATGGGTGGCGATGACAGGTCTGGAGCTGGAACGGATCGTGTCCCAGAAAGCCTGGTCCGAGGCATGGGAGACATCCACCAGCATCCCGATCCGGTTGCACTCCCGCACCACCTCCCGGCCGAAGTCGCTCAACCCGGACTTCGAGTTCAGTTCCCCGCTGGAGTCGACCCATTCGAAAGCAGCAATATGGGTCAACGCAAAGACCCGGATCCCCATGCGGTGATACATCCTCAGGACGGCCAGATCGTTGGCGATCCAGCCCGCGTTGAGCATGAGGATCACCGCAATCTTCCCCGCTCGGACGATTCGCTTCAGGTCGGAGGACCGTAGTGCCAGCTCCACGGAATCCGGGTGCTGCCGCACGCTCTGCTGCAGTATCTCGTCGACGCGCTGCAGGACCCGCTTGACCACGTCCGGGCCGTCAAACAGATTTTCGCAAATGTTCTTGCCCACTGCGGGAGGATCGATGATTCCTTCCCGGGCATCGCTCCGGAAGATTTCTTCTACACCGATGCCGTGGACGATGGCGTCGACGTGCCCTTTTTGGAAGTCTTCCAGGTACAGTGACCCATAGGTGTCGATGACGATGGCATCACGGTGCAGCCGGTCCGGGTCTACAGCCCCGGCAGATCCCCCTGAGCGTTCACCCGGGGTGCATCCGCCCGCCACACTCAAGGCGACGGCCGAAAGAGACTGCTTGAGAAAGCCACGCCGCTCCATGGAACCGACATTCCCCATATCAACTTCGGATCCGGATTTCTCCGAGATTCGCATCAAGCCACCCTCCCAACTACTTGCTCTTTTCTTCTTGTAGCGCGTCGCGTTCCAAAGGAGAATCTGCCACTCGTTCGAAATCGCTCCAGTGGGATTCCTGCCGGCTGTGCAGCGATTTGAACAGGATTCTTCCCTTGAGATACATCCGGAAGTAACTGGGGAACCAGATCCCGTCTTCGCCTTCTTTGCGATCCATCCTGCCGTCAATCCGGGAGATGGAACCGAGTATTCCCCACCAGATCCGGGTCGGCCTTATGAGCTCGAACTCGACCCGGGCGACCTCGTACGACTCCCGATCCAGCCAGATCCGGCCTTGGGAGTTGTTCAGGGCGCGGTCGATTCTGCGCCTGACGGGGAGTTTTCCGCTCTTGGGCTCGAAGCTCAGCCGGTAGACCTGGCGTCCGTGGAGTTCCCCGGTCCCTTCCACCCGAAATCGATACCGGCCCACCAACTCCCGATTGAATCGAACTTCGTTGTCGTTGGACTTGCCGGCATCCCGGTCCTTCTTCAGGCGCCGCCGAAACTTCGCCTCCTTCCGGCGTTCGGCCGCCTGCTCCTTCTTGCTCAGGGGCTCTCCGTCCTTCTCCAGCAACCTCTCATAACGCACGTTGCCTATGGGCACGACCTGGTAGAGACGCTTTTCGACCCGGGTCGGTTGAGCCTGCTTGTCCAGCTTCTCCGATATCCGGAGATGCCGGAAGGAATAGGTATGGTCCGCTCGCCGCTTATTGTTGGCCAGGCCTCGTTCCAAGGCTCGGGAGAGAATCTCTTTCTCGGAGGGCTCCGAGGCTGGATTCTGTCCCCACATCAGCCCGCCGGTTCCGGCCCAGGCCAGCAGAACGATTACTGCGCGAATTGAACGCCTCACGTTCGACTCCATTCGTTTCCGGCCAGGAGCAAGGTTCCTTCTACAACTACGGTCTCTCCCAGTTTGGCCGGCGCCACCTGATAGCACTCGACGAGGGGTGGAAAGACGTACCTCTCGATCTCTCTCCGAATCGGAGCGAAGAACAGTTCCTCGCCACTCCGGCTCACGCCGCCTCCGATCACGACCAGCTCGGGCGACAGCAGGGTCAAGACCTGGGCGATGGCCCACCCCAGCGCCTGAGTGGCCCGGCGGAATGCGACCAAGGCCAGAGCATCTCCGGATCGGGCCGCCTCGGCAACCAATTCCGCCGTCAGACCCGCCGGGTTCCCCTGGCAGAACGCCAGGAGCCGGCTGCCGTGCCGATCCGAATCGGCCTTCTTGGCACCCAGACTCTCGCGGGCGAATTCGGCGATGGACCATCCGCTGGCCAGGCTCTCCACCGTCCGGTCCGGATCCAACGCGTCCAGTCCGGGGCGTAGATGCCCGATCTCGGAGACTGACGGGCGATCCTGTCCTTGAAGCCGTCCGTTCACGACATAGCCACCGCCAACGCCCGTTCCCACCGTCACGTAAAAAATAGAGCGTTTGCCTCGGCCCGCTCCAATACGGCTCTCGGCCAGCGCGGCCAAGTCGCAATCGTTTCCCAGAACGGCCGGCAGACCCAGGTTCCGGCGGATCCAGCGGACCAGAGGGAAATTCTCCCACCCGGTTATGTGGTGGCTCTTGCGCACCCGGCCCTCCAGGGCATCCACCGGGCCGCCGAAGCCCACGCCGATCCCCCGGACGGAGTGGACAGTCTTCAGTTTCGTGGTCTCCTTCCGAATCTGCTCCAGGATGCCGGCGGCACCAGCCGCGGGTTCGACATCCCGGCGCTCCAGGCAGACCAGAGGAGTTCCATCTCCGGCGCCGACGCCGAATTGGAGCTTGGTCCCGCCGATCTCTATGCCCAGGAACATGGGGTTAACAACTCTCAGAAAAACCTCGCAACTCGCCTGGATTCGGAAACCGTCGTGTCTCGGATCCGCTTCCGTCAAATGCTCCCGGGATTGGTGAAGAGCTTCGCAGACCAGGCCGTCACCGGTCTGCGTATGGCTTCAACTCCACCCGGGGTTGAACGGTGGGGTTGAAGGGAAACGGCGGCCAGAAACCCTTCATCAGGCTGGAAACGGCCTCGATCACCCCACGGTGGACGTCCGCCAGAGCCTCCAGGGACGCCGCCGCATGGTGGGATGTGACGATGGCGTTGTCCAGGCTCCTCAGGGGGCTGTCGGGCGCCAGCGGCTCCTGCTCCGTCACGTCCAGAGCGGCGCCACCGATCCGCCGAGCCTTCAGGGCTGCGATCAGAGCCTCCTCGTCCACCACGGCCCCTCGGCTAGTGTTGACCAGAAAAGCGGTGGGCTTCATCAGGCCGATTTCGTGAGCTCCGATGAGATGCCGGGTGCTGGCATTCAGAAACGTATGGATGGAAACGAAGTCCGACTCCTTCATGACCCGCTCCAGCGAGGTCAACTCCACATCCAGTTCCGAAGCGATACGCGGATCCACAAAGGGGTCGGTGGCAATGGTCCGCATTCCGAATCCCCGGAGCCGGGGGACCATGCGGCGGCCGATGTTTCCGAATCCGACCAACCCCAGGGTGAGACGATCGAGCCGGCGCAGCGGCGGGTCCAATGGCGGATCGGACCAACCGCCCGACCTGACATAACGGTTAGAGCTCACCACACGCCGGGCGGCGGCCAGGACCAGGGCCGCTGCGTGGTCCGCTACCTCGTTGACAGAATAGTCCGCCACGTTGAAGACCACGATCCCATGGTCGGTGGCAGCCTCGACGTCGATGTTGTCCACGCCGATCCCGTAGCGTCCCAGGGCCCAGCAATCGTCCAGGTTTTCGATCACCCTCCGATTGAGGGGACTGGCCAACCCCTCGCTCAAAATGATCCGGGCACCGGCGCAGGTTCGGATGATCTCCTCCTCGGTCCGGGCCTTCTTCAGAACCAACTGGCCTCCCAGAGCCTCGATCTCTTTCCGCTCGGCGGCGTAGTTGTCACTCTTTTCCGCGAGATAGCAATCCACGTTCACGACTCGAACGGGTTTATGCGGCGATTCACTGGTCATGTCGATCTCTCCTTGACGGGTTATGCAGCCTGGTTGTCAGCCGTCGAATTCGGCAGGACGCCTGTGAGCCCAGGGCCGAGCCTCCTCGAAAGCCGCCGAAGCAGCCAGCACCGTCTGTTCGTCTCCCCAACGGCCCACGATCTGCAGCCCGATGGGCATCCCGTCGCCGGAGAAACCGCACGGGACACTGGCGGCCGGATTCTCCGACAGGTTGAACGGGAAGGTAAAGGGGAAGAAGCGCCAAGACGGATTGGAGAGCCGGCGGCCCGCTACCACCTTGGGAGGCCGGCCGATGGGAAACGCCGGCACCGAGGTCACCGGGGTGAGAAGAAGATCGTATCGGCCGAACAGGCGCGCCGTCTCGGCCCGGTAGAATCCGATCTTGTTGAGCGCACGGTAACAGTCCGCCGCGGTCAGCCCACGGCCATGCTCCAGGGTGGCCCTGAAATAGTCGGTGAGTTGTTCCCGGGACCCGGGATCATCCAGCAACTGACCGAGGCAAGCGTATCCCTTGGCCGAGAAGTAGTCGAAGAAGTACTGGAACATCTCATCGTTGGGTTCGGGGCCGAAGGCGACCTCCTCCACTCGGGAGCCCAACTCCTCGAAGACCCGGGCCGCTTCCGAAACCCGCTCCGTCACCTGGGGATCCACGGCGGCTCCCCCCAGATCCAGATTGAGCGCGACCCTCAGGCCGCCGACTCCCCGGCCCAGCGCCGCCTCGAAGTCGGGAGGCTCCTCTTGGATGGTTCCATACTCGGCGTCCGGAGCGGGCCCGGCCAATGCGGCCGCCAGGATGGCAGCGTCCCGGACCGTCCGGGTCATGGGACCGACCGACGAGTTGTTGATGGGATTCCAGGAACTCATGTCCGCGTGGCGGCGCGGGATGCGGCCCTGGGTGGCCTTGAGCCCGAAGATCCCATTCAACGCACAGGGGATGCGCACGCTCCCGCCGCCGTCGCTGCCCTGGGCCACGGCGCTGAGGCCGGCCGCCACCGCAGCGCCCGCTCCCCCGCTGGAGCCGCCGGACGTCCGTTCCGTGTTCCAGGGATTGCGGCAAGGACCGTAGACCAGATTCTCGGTGGTCCCCGAGAAACCGAACTCGGGGGTGTTGGTCTTTCCGATGATGATTCCGCCCCCCAGCTTCACCCGCTCCACGCAGAGCGCGTCGCTGGCGGCGACCTCCTCCGCCGGAACCGAGCCGTGGGTGAAACGGACGCCCTTGACGCCTTCCAGATCCTTGATGGGCACGGGAATGCCGTGCAGCGGACCGAGAGGGTCCCCGGCCAGGACGGCCGCCTCCGCCTCCCGCGCCTGCTCCAGGGCCAGATCGTCGGTGACGGTGATGAAGGCGCCCAGCCTGGAGTTGTACCGCTCGATCCGTTCCAGGGTGGCCTCTACGAGCTCCACCGGCGACAGTTCCTTGGCCACGATGAGTTCCCGGAGCCGATAGAGGGGCAGATACGCCAGTTCGTGGTCCAAAGCCATGGTGCTATGTCTCCGTTCGCATTCCCGATCCCGCCGCTCCAGTAGACCCCGCCGGATTCAGCCCGGCACCGGCCACTATCCCATGGCCGCGCCGCCGTCCACGCAGATGGTCTGTCCCGTGATGTTGCGGGCGTCGTCCGAGGCCAGAAAGGCCGCCAACTGGCCGATGTCCTCGGGAGTCTGCTCCCGCCGCATGGGAATGTTGTCCTTGACGTATTTTTCGAACATCGGGCGAGGCTCCAGTCCGGCGTAGTCGGAATGCGCGGCGATCATGGGAGCCAACCGGTGCCAGAAGGGGGACCAGATCATCCCCGGGCAGATCGCGTTCACGGTGACGTTATAGGGGGCCAGGTCCTTGGCCGTGACCCGGGTCAGGCTCAGCACGGCATTCTTGGCAGCGGTGTAGTCAGGCAGGATCTGGGCATCCCGCCGCGCGGCAATGGAGGAGATGTTGATGATCTTGCCGTACCGCCGCTCCATCATGTGCGGCGCCACCGCCTTGGAGAGCAGGAAGGGACCCTTGACGTTGACCCGGTAGCAGTTGTCCCAGTCCTCTTCCTCCTGATTCGTGAAGGGTAAGCCGAGCCGGCGGCCGAAGAGCCCGGCGTTGTTGACCAGGACGTCGATCTTGCCGAACGTCTTCAGGCTGGCTCCCACCAGGTCAAGACAATCCTGAGCGACGGTGACGTCCGCCCGGACCGTCAGGGATCCCCGTCCCTCATCCCGCACCTGGGAGGCACAGCGTTCCGCCCCCTCCAGGTCGATGTCCGACACCACCACGTCCGCCCCTTCCCGAGCCAAAACCAGACAGATGCCGGAGCCGATGCCACCCCCGCCGCCGGTCACCACGGCGACCCGATCCTGCAGCCGCATGATTGATCTCCTTACGGGTTCCTGTGAGTGAAAACGGCGGCAGAATCACTCGCACCGGCGTGAATGCCAATCGGTGCGGGCTCGTGGGGACGGCGGGTCGAGCCGATTCGATCTGTTAGACTGGCCGCGCTCTTGAGCCCACGCCGCCATGTCATTGACGCTTTCCGATTTTCTCTCCCAGCTTCGTTTCCCCTACCTGTTTCTGCTCACCGCCGCCGTCTTCTTCCTGGACGTCCTGGTCCCCGATCTCGTTCCCTTTGCGGACGAAATCCTGTTGGGGTTGGGAACCTGCTGCTGTCGAAACTAAAGCGGAAGTGACGCGGCTGGGTCATCCGTATAGCTGGGACAGAGATTAACTTCCTTGAGACCAAGCTTGCTATAGTCGAGCAGAACTTTCCGGGCACTTGAACGATTTGGCGATCCCTGGAGAGCACGCCACCACGTCCAAGTCGGGGTCGGGAGTCGGTACGATTGAAAAGTATCTGTCCTATTTCCGGAGAAATGGCAGAGGTTTTCAGGTCCAACGATCAATTCATCATCGAGCACACGAAACTTGGACGGTACGTCATTGACCTGGGTACACGTACGGCGCTCTCGGCCGATGCTGAAGCAAGAGCGCGAATGGCCTCATGGATCGAGGAATCCCACTCGTTAGGTATCCACATCCCTCGCCTCACCGTCGAGCACGTTCATTTCTTCGAACACCTTGCCGATCTGGACGCGACGGATTATCGTGAATGGAGCGAACAGCGCCAGAAGATGAAACGCGAAGACGACGAACGTCTGTGGAAAAAGCTCAGGCTCGAATGGAACTACAACAGTAACCACATCGAGGGAAACACCCTCACCTATCACGAAACCGAATTGCTGCTCCTGTTCGACCGCACGGCGGGTGGGCATCCGCTGCGAGACTACGAGGAAATGAAAGCGCACAATGTCGCCATAGACCACACTCGACGACTCGCAGGAGAAGAGCAGATTCTTGGCGAGGGCGACATACGGGATCTGAACCAGATTCTGCTCAAGGAACCATTCTGGCAGACTGCGCGAACACCGGACGGCGAGCGCACCCGGAAGCGCGTCGTTCCCGGTAAATACAAGACACAGCCAAACCACGTTGAAACCGCCACCGGCGAATTCCATCGATTTGCGGAACCGGAGGACACGCCCGGCGCTGATGCCGAATGGACCCGTAACTTTCGCCGCGATCTGGAGCGGCGCGCGTACCCTCTGCCCATGTTCCTCGCCGAATCACACTGGCGCTTCCTGCAAATCCATCCATTCGACGACGGCAATGGGCGCACCGCGCGTTTGCTTGCCAACTATGCTTTGCTTCGGAACAACCTTCCGCCCCTGGTGATCAAGAGCGAAGAACGAGACCGCTATATCGGCGGCCTCCAAAACGCGATTTGGGTCAGACGTTGCCACTCGTCCGTTTCATGCTTGAGAACCTCTCACGGTCGCTGGACCTTTCGATTCGAGCAGCCAAAGGGGAATCGATCCGCGACCCTGACGACATGGACAAAGAAATTGGACTGTTCGTACAAGACAAGAAGGGTCCGGACCCGGACAAGTCTGATCTCAAAGTGCTCGATGACGTCTATCAGATGCATGTGCATCCGCTGATCGAAGCGTTGGACATTCGACTTGAATCCTTGTCCAAGCTGTTTGGAAACTACAATGCGACTTCATATCTTTCGCAAGCACAGCACACCGTAAACTCCAGTAGTTTGTTCGACACCAGAAACTGGGGCAGGACGAAGCGATCACACATCGCGATTTCAGGATTTAGACTGGGTAACGAACCGAAAATCACGCTGACGCGACAGTATCGCTTCCAGGACTACACGGGAAGTGGGAACAGCGGCTTCGACCTGACCCTTTCCGTGACTTGGAGACTGGGAGCCAGCGGATTCTCATTTGAGGTAACGGCCGAAAACACCCCGGGCCCTGCGGAAATGGGCCGCCGAATCGCATACCCGGAGCTCGGAGGCGAGCGCGCAGAAATGGATCGCACGATCGATGAGATTTGCCGACGCATTATGAATGAAATCGATAGTCGTTCGCGGAAACTGAACTAAATCATGACCATCGTGTGGGCATGGTCCAGACGTGGATGGGACCTGTTGGCCGGAATACTGAATTGCCCGAGGCTTGAAACGGATCTCCGAGTTTCGGCAATGTGTTGGGCGTGGACAGGCCCTGAAGCCGAAAACCTGGTTCGGTCATCTCGTAACGTGGGGCCTAATTCCGGTTAGTGGCGGTAAGGCATCGAGTCCAGCCGATACTGGATCCCCTGCCGATCTGTTCGAGACCCTCTGCAAGCGGTTGAGTGCGGAGGAAGGGAGCCTGATATGAAGCGCGTGTCCTTAACACTGGCCGTGCTCGTATTGGCATCGGCCAATATGACTGCCGCGGGGCCGCCATCGGAGGCGACCGGCGGCAAGGCTCTGGACGAATGGATTGGAACCTGGACGTCCCAGGTCGTATTCAAACCGGCGGCATGGTCGCTGAAGGCCAGAAAACTGTCAGGAACGTCGAAGGCCGAGTGGATTCTGAACGGCCGATACCAGCAGATCTCCAGCCGGACCGGGGAGTATGAGACCCGTGAGCTCCAGCGGTACGAACCGAAGAGCGGCAAGTATCACAAGTGGGTCTTTTCGTCCGACGGCTCGAACAGCCTTTGGATCGGCGCCTGGGACGACGAATCCGCGACCATGACCTGGGAATACGTCGACTTCGGCGCCGGCCTCAAGGGTCAGATCGTGGATCGATTTGGCAGCGATGCGAAATACGAATCCACACTGCTCATGACAGACAGCAGAGGCAACATGCTGCTGGATGTCCGTTCCACGCAGACTCGCGTGAAGCAACCCGTCAAGTAGTCTCGGAGCGCCTTCCGTAGCCGATGGTCGCCGCCCCTGTCAGGCCACCCGGTACGGCTCCAGCACTTCCCAATTCGGCTCCATGCCCAGTCCCGGGGTCTGGGGAACGCTCACGCAACCGTCGGCATCCAGGGTCAGAGATTCCTCGAAGATCCGGCCGTGCAGAGGGTTCACCGTCTCCCGGTAGAACTCCAGTATCAGACCGTTGGGAATGGCGGCCACCAGATGGATGTGCACCTCCTGGGCGCCGTGAGGGGCGATGTGCAGGTCGTGGGCCGCGGCCAGCGAAGCCACGTTCATGAACTCGGTGATTCCGCCCAGGATCTGGGCGTCGGCGTTGAGAATGGAGGCCGAACCGTGCTGGATCAGGTCCCGGAAGCCGTAGCGCGTGTATTCGTTCTCGCCCGTGGCCACGGGAATGGAGCTCGATCGGGCGACCCGGGCGTGGCCCTCATAGTCGTCCGGCGCCACCGGCTCTTCGAACCAGAAGACGTCGTACGGTTCCATCTTCCTGGCAACCTCAACGGCTTGATAGGCAACGTAGGCGTTGTTGGCATCGACCATCAGCTTGATGTCGGGCCCGATTGTCTCGCGCACCACCCGGACCCGCTCCACGTCCTGGTTGATCTCCACTCCGCCGATCTTCATCTTCACCGCCCGGGCGCCCAACTCCAGGCTCTCCTCCATTTCCTGAGCCAATTCCCGGAGGCCCTTCCCCTCCTCGTAGTAGCCGCCGGCGACATAGGTGGGAATTCGGTCGCGGAACCCTCCCAGAAGCTTGTGAACCGGCTTCCCGAGGGCCTTTCCCATCAGGTCCCAGAGGGCGATGTCCACGGCGCTGATGACCCAGGTGGTCAGCCCCCGGCGGCCCACGACCTTGGGCAGCCACATGTTCTCCCAGATCCGGCGGTAATTGAACGGATCCTCTCCCATCAGGGCTTCCTTGAAATGTTCCACCAGGGCGACGGTCATGGGAGCCGACAAGCCGGGGCCTCCCGCCCAGCCCACACCGGAAAGCCCTTCATCGGTGTGCACGCGAACCAGATTCAGCCGCACCGTGGCATAGGTGTATTTGCCGTTGCTGATGGGCCGGGGACGCGGCCAGGAATAGCACTGTACGGTCACATCGGTGATCTTCATTTGCGGCGCTCCTTGACCCGGCACCATAGCAGTCCGCGCCTGAAGTCGCCACGGGCTGCCGACAATGCCGGGGACCGCGGCCGATCGCCCGCTCCGGAGCTTCCATCCTCGCGGCGAGAGTATCTTTTTTCGCTGCCGGTCTCTCCCGGAGTCGGTGGTAGGATGCGTCGTTGGCCCGTGGTACGATGACTTCCAATTGACAGCGTAACGGAGATCTCAAAATCGCACTGCCATCGAGATGATCGCCCATTCGAGTCGACCCAGCCGAAGGCGTTTTCAGCGGAAGCTGGGAATGGCTCTTGCCGGCGGCGGTTGGATTCTTCCCATGGCCTTCAGTGCATCGGCGGAGGAGTCCTCAACCGGTAGCGGCGGAAGCGTCCCGCCGGCCTGCAACTTCCAGGCCTCCTTCATGACCTGGGACTTACCTCCCCCGGCCTACTCCGAGAAACACGACATTCCCTTCGGGAACATGGCCCGAATCCAGCTGGACGCCATGATCGACGTCATCGACGATTCCAGTGGCGGCAGCGAGCGTTTCATTCTGATCCAGCCCTGCCGGACCGAGCGTGTCTACAAGGAAGACCGTCTCTTCCAGATCCCCAGCGCCGAGTACCGCGTGATCTATTCCCTGGATCGGCGCCGAAGCGTCGGAAAGGGGATGACCTACCGGGGAGGAAGGTCGGTCGGAAGTTTGGTCAAAGACAAATTTCGGTCCCTCGTCATCGACGTGGTGACCTTTCCGAACACGCGAGTGCTCCGAACGCCCGCCGAGGTCAATGGGGCGACCGGGGCCAACCACCCCCTGGTGGGCCGCACCGAAATCAAGGACCCTCAGCATCCGCTGAGGTACGTCATCGAATATCCCGTCAAGACCATGAACTTCATGCCCAAAGACAACTCCTACCAGATCGATACGGGGCCGCTTCTGGTCCCCGATTTCGATTTGGATCAGGCGTCGGCCATCGATCGGCTGGAGATGGCCCATGTCGCGTTCAACCACAAAGCTCCGAACCTGGCCGAGTTCATCCTTCGACAGCCCACGCCGGTCATGGACAAAACCGGCCGGGAGCTCTGCCGGGTTCTCCATTACTCCAAGGTCTGCGTCCATTCGGCTCGAAATACCCTGCTGGCCGGGATGGTCTAGTCGATTCACTCGGGAGATTCGCATCATGTTGAGCACAAGCCCTTTCCCTTCCTCCTCTCTTCTCCGCTTATGTTGCACTTTGCGCCGCCTGGGTATCGTAGCGGCGGTTCTGCTGGCGGGCACCGTTCTGTTGCCCGCCCAGACCGACACCGGCACCATCCGCGGCTACGTCTACGACGAGACCCGGGCCGTCCTCCCCGGCGTCACCGTCACCGCGACCTACCAGGGCCGGGGCGTGGCCCGGGAAACCCTCACTTCGGATCTCGGCGAATACGTCATGAGCCGGGTCGATCCCGGGCTCTACACGCTTCGCTTCGAGCTGCCGGGGTTCGCTCCCTACGTGGTCCAGGATCTGGAGGTGCTGGTCGGAGAAACCCAGACCTTTTCTCCCGAGATCGTGGTGGCCGCCGAGGCCATCGTCATCACCGCGGAAGCGACCCGGACGGTGATCGCCCACGACAAGACCCAGCAGTCCAACCATATCGATTCCACCAGCATCGAGGACCTTCCCATCAACCGTCGCGACTATCTGGACCTGGCGCTTCTGACTCCCGGAGTGGTGGACTCGAACTACGTGGCGGACGACCGGGACTTCCGCATCGCCCCCACGCCGGCGTCGGGACTCGGCATCGGCGGCGGCGGCGGGCGCGGCAACACCTTCACCATCGATGGTCTCAACAACAACTACGGCACCGGCGCCGTCCGGTCCTCCATCACCCAGGAGGCGGTGCAGGAGTTTCAGATCAACCGCAATTCGTTCTCCGCCGAACTCGGCGGCGCGCCCGGCGGCGCCATCAACATCGTCACCAAGGGGGGGACCAACGAATTTCGCGGATCCATTTTCGGAGTGCTCCGCAATCGCCACTTCCAGGCCCGCAACTACTTCGATCCGTCCGAGTCGGCCTACACCCGGGCCCAGAGCGGAGGGTCCTTCGGAGGCCCGATCCTGCGCGACAGGACGTTTTTCTTCACCGCCTACGAACGCCTCGACCGTCACGAGTCGTCGTTCGTACCCCTGCTCCAGGACAGGTCGTTTCTCTACGAGCTGACGCCCACACAACAAGCCCTGGCCGATCTGCTCACCAGTCCCGCCGCTCCGGCATTTCTGGTCCCGGCGGCAAAGCAACTCGTCCAAGGCTTGATTCCGGGAAACCATCCCCACGTCGTCGAACTCTTCGAGAGCAACAGCGGGGTCTTCCCCTTCTCGGAAGAACGGCAGCAATTCATCGCCCGCATCGACCATGCGGTGGGGCCCGGACACAATCTCTTCTTTCGAGGAAACTGGACGGGACAGAACAGTCAGAACACCAACTTCGGTTCGCTGGTGGCCCGCAGCCGGGGACGCAACAACGACGTGAACGATTTCACCATCGGATTGGGCAACAACTGGGTGATCAGTCCGGAATGGATCAGCGAAACCTGGTTGGGCGTCGGGTACCACGACTTCGGCGTCTTTCCCACCGATCCGCACGGTCCCTCCATCGACATCAGCGGATACGGCAATTTCGGACGGGATTTCATCCTGCCCACCCGGAACGTCGAACGCATGTTCCAGGCCCGGCAGAACTTCACCTATGTCCACGGAGGGCATACGGTGAAGGTCGGCGCGGACATCCATCCGTTTTATGACAGCGTCCGGTCCGAGACGTTCTTCAGCGGGAGGTTCATTTTCGGAGAGGCGGTGCCCCTTTCGGCGCTGATCGACGGCGCCCTGGGAGCTCCCATTTCCCCACTGATCAAGGGATTGCTGATTGGGGCCGGCAGGCCTCAACTGGCGGAGGCCGTCGACGACCCCATCACTTCACTCCAGGCCTACGCGTTGGGCTTCCCCATCGTCTACCAACAGGGCTTCGGGAATCCCTACTGGCGCGGATGGGGGAACAACTACGGATTCTTCTTGGAGGATTCGTGGCGCGTCCACCCCAAATTCCTGCTGACTCTGGGGTTGCGCTACGAACTCTTTCGCAAGTCGGATTTCCCCCGGGACAACAACAACTTCGGACCGCGGATGGGATTTGCCTGGAGCCCTGACGCCAAGACCGTGGTGCGAGGCGGTTACGGGATCTTCCACGGCCGGATCGACGGTCAGATCACCTACATCCACGATCTGCTCTCGGACGAATCGCAGCAGATCTTTCAAGCCTTCGTCCCCCTGACCGGCATCCAGGGCTTCACCAGTGCGCTGACCGGACAGCCGCTCACCTCGGCGGAAATTTATCAGACGGCCTTGGCTCGGGGCATCCTGGGCAAGCGGCAGATCCAGGCGGAGGATCTGGCCATCCACGGGCTCACTCCCATGCGAGACCTCCCTTTGCGCGTCGCGTTCTCGGTGGCCGACGATTTGGTGAACCCCTACTCCCAGCAGGCAAGCCTCGAGATCCAGAGAGAGGCGGGCGGATTCTCCCTTTCGGCCGGCTACAACTTCAACCGCGGTGTCCACATCATCCGGCCCCTGGACATCAACATCTACCGGGCCGGAACCAATGCCGAGGGAAGGCCCATCGTCGGTTTTCGCAGACCGGAGATCCTTCAGGACAACGTCTACGGCAGTTGGTCCAATTCCTTTTATCACGCCCTGGTCCTGCAACTGGAGAAGCGCATTTCCAACAGCTTCATGATCTCGGCCCATCACACATGGAGCAAGGCGATGGACGAGATGACCGACTACAACTCCTCGTTTCAACCCCATCAGCAATGGGATGCCGGGGCGGAATTGGCCCTCTCCTCCTACCACCGGGGACACCGATTCGTCGTCCGCACCCTGGCGAAACTCCCCTGGAAAGCCGGCCGGGGAAAGGGATTCGGACACAACGTGTTCGGCGATCTGACCCTTTCCGGCATCCTCGCCGCGCGCTCGTTCGCCCCCTTCAACCTCAACGCTGGGCACGACAACGTGGGTGACCGTCACACCGACACCCACCGGCCTTTGGGCCTGGGACGCAACGTCGGGATCGGACCCAACTTTTTCAGCATCGACATGCGCGTGAAGCGCCGGATCTCCCTGATGGAGGACAAGAGCGTGGACATCGTCGTCGAGGCGTTCAACTTGCTCAACCGCACCAACTTCAAGCACGTCAACGGCGACGTGGGAACGCTTACGTTGGAAGAGCTTCCGTCCTCTTACAAGGGGCGCGTGGGCCCCGTAACGCAGCCGTTCTCGTACACCTCGGCATTCCCGCCGCGGCAAGTCCAGATCTCTCTGCGTCTCAGTTTCTGATTTCAGGAATCGCATCCACACCGAGGACACCGACATGATGAATCGATCGACCCGCCGTCATTTTCAGGGACAGTTGGGAGCCGCCCTGGCCGGCGGCAGCTGGATTCTGCCCATGGCCTGCCAAGCGCCGGCCGAAGAGTCCGCATCCGGCTCCGGCGAATCCGCCGCGAGGCCGGCTTGCGACTTCCAGGCCTCCTTCATGACCTGGGACTTCCCTAACCCCGGTTCCACCGAGAAGCACGACATTCCGTACGGAAACATGGCCCGCATCCAGGTGGACGCCATGATCGACGTCATCGACGACTCCAGCGGCGAAAGCGACCGGTTTGTTCTGATTCAGCCTTGCCGGACCGAGCGGGTCTACAAGGAAGACCGGCTGTTCCAGATCCCCAGCGGCGAATATCGCGTGATCTATTCCCTGGAACAACATCGAAGCATGGGCAAGGCGATGACCTTCCAGGGCAGGGTCTCGAAGGGATCTCCGGTGAAGGACAACTTCCGATCCCTGGTCATCGACGTGGTGACCTTTCCCAAGACCCGGGTGCTCCAAACGCCGGCGGAGGTCAATGAGGCGACGGGTGCCAACCACCCGCTGGTGGGCCGTACCGAGATCAAGGATCCCCAGCTTCCGTTGCGCTACGTCATCGAATATCCCATCAAGACCATGAACTTCATGCCCAAGGACAACTCCTACCAGATCGACACGGGTCCGCTCCTGGTCCCCGACTTCGATTTGGAAGCGAACTCGGCCATCGACCGCCTGGAGATGGCCCATGTCGCGTTCAATCACAAGCTCCCGAACTTGGCGGAATTCATCCTTCGCAAGCCCACGCCGGTGACCGACGACTCCGGTAAGGAACTTTGCCAGATCCTCCACTACTCCAAGGTCCGGGTCGATTCGGCCCGCAATACCCTGCTGGCGGGCATGGCATAAGATCTCCAGCTCCGTTGGGAATCTCGCATCAGGATTCAATACGAGGCCCCCCCCCGGCCGATTCCTGCCTCCACCGGTTCCTTTCGCCGCGCCGGAACCGTGGTCGTGCTACTCGCGAGTGCCGTCCTGCTGCGCGCCCAGACCGACACCGGCACCATCCGCGGCCACGTCTACGACCAGACCCGGGAGTCTGCGCGGTAGAAAGGAAGGTCAACGGCACCGTGGGCACACTCACCCTGGAACAACTCCCGTCCTCATACGAGGGACGCCGCGGACCGGTGACGAAACCTTTCTCATATACCTCGAGATTCCTGGGGAGGCAGTTCCAGGTTTCTCTCCGCATCAATTTCTGATCGCGGGGCCACGATCGAGCGCCATATACCTGCTTTTCGGCACCGCCCCGACGACCCGACGTCCGGGCTCGAGGTTGGTGGGCGCGAACTGAAACTCGGCGTGGCGTCAATCGTCGACCGGTCCCCCGACCGGACCAAATCACGAACTTGCCTAGTACATTCGGACCAACTTGGTTATTGTATAGAGGTGATACCTAACCTGACCGCTGGCGATCGCGTCCGGCATCCGACAAAAACTGAGTGGGGGATCGGTCAGGTCCTCTACACCGAGGGCTCCAAGGCGGGTGTGTTTTTCATTGAGACCGGCGCTAAGACCATGTCAATGAGCCATGTGTCCTTGACGATTCTGGATCCACCACCGAGCCACCCATTGCTGGACGGCATTGATCCGAAAGCGGCAGCCGGGGCTGGGTATCAGAGTGTCAGCCAATCCATCGATGGATTTGTTGACCGATACCCAGGTGGTTTCCACGGTGACCAGTATCTGCATAAGGAACGCGACTACAAGGTCAAGGCCCACGAACTAGCCAAAACCATTTTGAGCCGAGCTAAGTTGGACCGGCTTATGGAGACCCGGGCATTCGCAGACGTGTGCCGGTCCGCTTTGCAAGCGGTAAACAAGACGAACCTGATCTTCCCCAACGAGAAGAAAGCTCTGAGGGATGGTCTGAAACCGGCGAAACGCGAAGAAAAATTTGCGGTGGCGCTGCACGCACTGCTTCACGGGGAGAAAGCGTTTCGGTTGCGGTTCCAGCGCTTCGCATCCGTGCTCAAAGAAGTGGGGGCTGCAAAATGGACGGTCGCCACCTACTTTCCCTTCCTGCTGTACCCCGATCGGCACCAGTTCATCAAACCCAAGTATTCGCAGAATGCCGCCCGCATCTGCGCCTTCGACCTCAAGTACACGCCGAAGCTTACTTGGACCACTTACCAGCAGATGTTGCGGTTCTCCGACTATCTGAAGTCGGAGCTGACAGTCCTTGAGCCGCGGGACAATATCGACGTCCAGTCCTTCATGTGGGCGATCGCGCAACGTTGAGCAACACAGACGGCACCCGACCGTCGCTTTGGGTTGCCCTTGCTCTCTGCCGTTGCGGACCGACTGCGGGCTATCCGGATCGCCATTCCCTGGCCGTAATCAAACTTCGGTGACACTTCATGGAGAGGTATTCGATATCCACGAAGCCGGCCGCTGCAAGTAGCTCGCTCAGCTCCGATACCGAATAGCATTTCCCCTCCGTCGAGTACATGAGCAGCACCGAGTACTCGGCGACCTCCAGCGGCCCCGTCTTGGAGGCGTTGATGTGGGTATCGTGAATTGCGATCGACCCGCCGGGCATGAGCGCTTCGAAGGAGCGGGCAAGGATTCGCGCGACATTGCCCCGGTTCCAGTCGTGAAGCACGTTTGACAACAGGTGAACGTCGTACCCGGAGGGAATCTCGTCGAACATGTCGCCCGCGACGATCCCGATCCGCTCCGACAGGCCCATCGTCTCGATGAAACTTCCCGCCACGGCATCCGCCGGCGGTTGCTCCAGAATCGACGCCTCGAGATGAGGGTATTCCCGGACCAGATGGCAAGCGTAGATGCCTGAGCCGCCGCCAATATCCAGCAACCGGGTCCGGTCGCTGCAGTTCAGGCACTTGGCCAGGAGAGGCGCGAAGTAGGCTCCCCGGCTGTCCATGGCGGCCGTGAAGGAAGCGGCAAAGCTTTCATCCGCCATGGCAGACACCCATTCCTCCTGGCTGCTGTCGGCCCAGCTCGCCGGTTCGCCGGTCCGGAGCACGCTCAGCATCGACCTGCAGACGGAGCGCGCCCCCAGCGAGGCGAAGTAGGGAAGGAGACTGCGCTGTGATCCTCGGGTCAGGAAGGACCTGGAAAGCGGAGTCAGTCCGTAGCCTTCGTCCCGACGCTCAACCAGGCCCATGGCGGTGAAAAGGGTCATCATCACGTCCGCCGGGCGGTCCTGGATTCCCAGCGCGGAACAGATGGCGTGCCGATCCATGACCCGCGTCTCCAGCCGGGAGAACAGGTCCAGGTGGACCGCGGCGGCAAGCAGCAGGTCAGTGGAGTAGATGCTGTCCCGGGCGCGGAACAGGGATCCCGGATCCGGAAACCCAACGTCTCCGATCTCAGTCATGGGTTGAGTCCTTGGGCCCGGTAACCCAGCGATCGCCGGCTACCAAACTTCCTCGAAGATCCGCATCCAGTTTCCACCCAGGATCTTCAACGTATCCTCGTCCGAGTACCCCCGGTTCAACAGAGCCTCCGCCAGATTCGGAAACTCGTGCGGACCCTCCAAGCCCTTCGGCTGGAAGGAGAGTTCCTCGTACCGGAGGGACGTGTCGCTGAAGGTCGACGGGTAGCGCGTTCCCTGCTGCGAGGAGATGTAACGCCAGAAGGAGAGCGGCTGATCCTGCGTATTGTCGGTTCCCACCGCCACGTGATCGATGCCGACTCGCTGCACCATGTCGTCAACGGCGTCGATGTAGTCCTCGAGAGTGGACTCGAATCGCTTCGGCAGAAAGTTGCAGAAGGGGGTCGTCCCCACGACCCCGCCCTTGGCCGCCAACCGCTTCAGCGCCACGTCCTGCTTGTTCCGGGGATGGTCGTAAAAGGCCCGCGCGTTGGCGTGGCTGACCGTCACGGGCCGCTCCGAGACCTCGATGGCCTCCAGCGTCGTCCGGTCCCCCACGTGGGAGAGGTCGATGAGGATCCCCAGACGGTTCATCTCCCGGACCGCATCCACGCCGAAATTGCTCAACCCGTCGTCGCGGCGCTCGAAGCACCCATTGCCCAGCAGATTCCGCTCGTGGTAGGTCAGCTGAATGACCTTGACCCCCAACGCATGAAAGAGTCCCAGGCGATCCAGGTCGTTCTCGATCGGCGAGGCGTTCTGGAAGCTGAGGATGACGCCGGTCTGGCCGGTCCGCTTGGCCTGACGGATGTCCTCGGTGCTCTTGACCTGGACGATGTCGCCCCGCTCCCGAAAGCGGCGAAGCCAGCCGGCGACGTAGTCCATCGTCTCCTGAAAGCCCTCCCAGGTCGCCAGCGTGGCGCTGATGGCGGTGAGGCGCCCCTTCTGCAGGCTCGCGTACACCGCCGGGCTGTCCCAATTGCTCACATTCAGACCGTCGATGACGATGGCGCCATCGTAGAGTGCTCTGGCTCGATCACTCATTTCATCCCCTCTCGTGACGATTTCCCCCGCGTGGTAATGGCAGTCGTCTCGAAGCGACTCTTAGTCGAAACGGGGTGCCGATCCGAAACAGGTTCCCCAGGGGATTGTGCTTTTCCTCCAATGCGTCGGCGATGACGGGCCCGATGGAGCCGCCGAACTTGAAGCCGTGGCCACTGCCGCAGCCGGCGATCAGGACCCGCTGGGCGCCCGGGGCCCAGTCGATGACAAAATGGTCGTCTGGAGTGTTGGTGTACAGGCAGGAACGCCCGCCCACCATCTCGGCGCCGCGCAGGCCGGGCATGCGCTCGTCGATAAACCGGGAAACCATTTCGAGAAAGCGCCGGGTATTGGTCCGTTCCACTTCCGGGTGGGTCTCGTCCACCTTGAGGTCGTCGGCGACCTTGACGTAGCCTTCCACCAGCATGGGAAACCCGTACCAGGCCTCCTCACCCGTGTTCACCGACCAGATGGGCAGGTTCTGCCGGCTGAAGAGATCCGGGTCCCGGGGAACGAAAAACGCCATCTGGTTGCGGGTCAGGTAGAGGGATTCGGCAAGTCCCGGCCAGAGACGGACGATCCAGGCGCCCGCGGCCGCCACGACCCGATCGAAGATCAGGGTCTCCGTGCCGCAACTGACGCGCACGCTGGCGTCTTTCTCCTCCAGACCGGAGACCGATGTGTCGGATCGGATCTCGATTCCCTGGGCCTGGGCCAGGCCCGCCAGATCGGCCACGGCCTGCCCGCTTCGCAGGTAGCCGGTCCAGCCATCGCGGCGGACGGTGTCGTCATCGTGGAAGTGGAACTGGGGATATCGCGCGCGGGCTTCCTGGACACTCAAGTACTGGGAGGGCTCCACGGTCAGGTCCGGGCCCGACCAGGTCCGATAGTGGGACGTGTAGTGAGAAGACCCGCTGACGATCGACACCTGTCCCGTCCGGAAAAGGAACGACCCGCCGACTTGTTCCTGCCAGACCCTCCACTGGCGTTCGGCGCGCTCGACTAACTCGATGTAGGTTTTGTGCTGGTAACCGATCCGGCGGATGACCTTGGAGACGTCGTTGGAGCTGGCGCGGCGTCCCGGAATCCCTTCCCGCTCCAGAATGGTCACCCGGTGGCCCCGGTTTCGCAGCTCAACCGCCGCAGCCAGACCGAAAATGCCGGCGCCCACCACCCCCACGTTCATGGGCGCCATCATACTGGCGGAAATGACGAATTACGAATTGGGATTTTGGCAAATGGACGGCATCCGGACGTGTACGATAGGGATATGGAACAAGCTGGAAGGATGGAAATGATCTCACGCAATCGGCGTCTTCGACTCGTGTCCTGGAAGCTCACGGCTCCCATTGTCGTCCTGCTGTCGTGGAATCCCGCCGCGGCTCAGGAAAACGCGGTCATGGAGATGGGCTCGAAGCGTGAGCTCTTCGTCGACGGCTACCTGATCGAGAACTCGTCCGGCGTGCGGCTGCAACTGCACCATCCCGTTCCCAAAGAGATCGTGATGCACCACGACAAGCTCTGGGAGGGCAACGGCTGCAACTACTACTCCATCTTTCGCGATGGAGACCTCTTCCGGATGTACTACGATGCCTGGGCCCACGAGCCCTCCAGCATTCCGGTCCACGACGTCTTCATCGCCTACGCCGAGAGTAAGGACGGCAAGACCTGGGTCAGGCCGGAGATCGGACTGTTCGAGTTCAACGGCTCCAAGAAGAACAACATCGTCTGGGCCAGTCCCAAGCTGGACAATTGGGGGTCGTTCAAGGACACCAATCCCCAATGCCCCCCGGAGGCTCGGTACAAGGCCTTCTACAACGGCAACGGCGGCCTCATGGCGGCCCAGTCGGCGGACGGCATCCACTGGTCCCCGATCGGAGACAAGCCGGTTCTGACCGACGGCGCCTTCGACAGTCACAACCTCGCCTTCTGGGACCACCGGAAGGGCCATTATCGAGCCTACTACCGGGATTTCAGAGACGGCCTCCGGGACATCAAGACCGCAACCTCCCAGGATTACATCCATTGGACGCCCGGGGAGTGGCTCGAGTACCCGGGGGCGCCGCCCGAGCAACTCTACACCAATAACATCACTCCCTATTACCGGGCGCCCCACATCTACCTGGGCTTCCCGGCCCGCTATCTGGACCGCGGCTGGTCCGACGCCATGAGGGCGCTGCCGGAGCTGGAGGAACGCCAGGCCCGGGCCAATCTCAGCCGCTACACCACGGCATCGGGCAGAAAGGTGACCTCGCAGCGGTACGGCACCGCTCTGACCGACGGGCTCTTCATGAGCAGCCGCGACGGCCACGTGTTCCATCGCTGGGGAGAAGCCTTCATCCGGCCGGGACTGCGTTACACCGACAATTGGGTCTACGGCGACAACTATCAGAACTGGGGACTGATCGAGACCAAGTCGGATCTGCCGGGCGCCCCGGATGAAATCTCCATCTATGCCACCGAGCACTATTGGAGAGGCGCCTATACGAATCTGCGCCGGTTGATTCTGCGAGTGGACGGCTTCGTCTCCGTCCAGGCTCCCGCCAAGGGAGGCGAGTTCACCACCCGGCCGCTCAGTTTCAGCGGGAATCGGCTGGAGATGAATTTCTCCACTTCCGTGGCCGGGAGCGTGCGGGTGGAGATCCAGGATACCGGCGGGAGGCCCCTTCCCGGCTACACCTTGGAAAACTGTCCCGAGATTTTCGGGGATCACCTGGAACGGGTGGTCCACTGGAAGAATGGCCCTGACGTCGGCCCGCTCTCCGGCAAGCCGATTCGGCTCCGATTCGTCATGAAGGACGCCGACCTCTACTCGATCCGCTTCCGCGACTGACCGACCGCCGCCCAGCCTGCAGAGAGCAAAGAGGGCACCCACAAGGGGTGCCCCTACGTATTGCCGGGGCCCGGGTGGGAAGGGTAGAGAGGCTACAAGGGTCTGGGTGGCCCTTCCCTTGCCGGGGCCTGTCTCCTGGTGTACAACCGGAGCCGGATTGGAGATTGGATCATGCGTAACTCGACACTGATTTTATTGATTTTTCCCGGAATCCTGGCGTGTCTGGTGGGAACCGGCTGGGCATCAGGCCACATCAGTTGGAAGGCCTCGGGCAAGGGAGGCGCCGTGGCGGCCGGGCACCCCGACGCGGTGGCAGCCGGCATCCGAATGCTGGAAGCGGGCGGGAACGCCGCCGATGCGGCCGCCGCCACCCTGCTGGCGCTCTCGGTGACCGACTACGGGATGTTCGCCATCGGCGGCGAAATCCCGTTCCTGATCTACGACGCCAAGAAGGAGGAGGTGAAGATCCTCTCCGGATTGGGACGCGCCCCGCTGGATCAAGCCGCCATCGACTGGTACTACACCAACACCATCCCGGCCCAGGGCAGCATGAAGGCCGCACCGACGCCGGGCGCGGTGCACCTCTGCATCACCGCCCTGAAACTCTATGGCACCAAGTCCTTTGAGGAAGCGTCGGCCCCGGTGCTGGAGGTCCTGGACGCCGGATCGGAGGACTGGCATCCCAAGTTGGCCGCCACCTTCCGGAAACTGGTGGAAGCGGAGCGGAAGGCTTCGGGGAGCCGCGAGGAGAAACTGACGGCGGCCCGGGACCGCTTCTACAAGGGAGACGTGGCCGACGAACTCGAGGCGTGGTACATCGCCACCGGCTCCTTCCTCCGGAAGCAGGACCTGGCGGCCCATGTGACCCGGGTCGAGGATCCGGTCTCGGTGGACTACCGGGGCTACACCGTCTACAAGTGTCCGCCCTGGACCCAGGGCCCGGTCCTGTGCCAGACCCTGAGGCTGCTGGAGGGGTTTGATCTGAAGCAGATGGGGCATCTCTCCGCCGGCTACATCCACACCCTCACCGAGTCGTTGAAGCTGGCCTTCGCCGACCGGGACGAATATTACGGTGACCCCCTCTTCGCCCAGGTCCCCATGAAGACCCTGTTGTCCCGGGAGTATGCGCGGATCCGCCGTTCACTGATCGATCCGGATCGGGCGTCCCTGGACCGCCGGCCCGGAGACCCCTACCACATGAAGCCTCTCAGGGGCATGATGCGGGCCGGAAACAATCCGAACCGTATTCCCATCAGCGACACCACCACCTGCGTGGTGGCGGACCGGTGGGGCAACGTGGTGGCCGCCACCCCCAGTTGCAACCTGTCGGGTAACCTGCCCGGACCTTCAGGGGTCACTACGGGAAACCGCCTCCGGAGCCTGAACACCACCCGGGACCATCCCAATCGCATCCAGCCGGGAAAACGGCCCCGCATCACTCTGACCCCGACCCTGGTCACCCGGAACGGCAAGCCGGTCATCGCCATCAGCGTGGCGGGAGGCGATCTGCAGGATCAGACCACGCTGAACGTGCTTCTGAACCACGTCGAATTCGGCATGCTTCCGGAGAAGGCGGTGACGGCGTCCCGTTTCAACACGGATCACCACCAGAATTCCTTCGACCCCAATCCGAACCGGGACGAGGCTTTCGTCAAGGCGGGAAGTCTGCGGGTCCACAGCGGCGTCACCCCGCAGGTCCAGGAGGAATTGAAGCGGCAGGGCCACCGGTTGACCACCACCGACGGCTTCATCGCTCGGCCGGTGATGCTCTACATTGATCAGGAGAAGGGCATCATCCACGCTGCGGGGGACCCGGAGGCAGGCCGTCACGCCGCCGCCATCGATTAGGTTTTCCGTACAGGAGAGGCCGCTTGGAGGGGGGACTTTCCTGTCCCCCATTCTTCATTGTTGCCTCCGGAGTTCGGCGGTTAAAAACCGCCGCTCCTGTCCCATGGAAACGCGAACGTAGGCTGGTTCACATAGCGCTTCATCTGAATCGAGAGACGTGAGCCGGCGCCGGTGCCCAGGCGGACGGTAAACTTGGAGTCTTCCACCTCGATCCGTTTCCCACCGACAGTGACCGCCACCGCGTCGTGCTCCGCGTACGCGCCGGTCTGAACCACGAGCTCGCGGCTCTCCACCGGGTTGGTGTTGACCAGGAGGAGGGTGACGCCGTCGGGACGGATCTCTTCGACCAGCGCGCCCACTCCCCGGGGCAGTCCCGGCCGCCTCTCCTCGGCATCGAAATAGCGGAGCTGTGCATGGACCACGTTGCCGCCGCTGCCCGGGTCGTTGGCCCCGAGCATGAGGTTGTGGAGGCTGCTGACCGAGGTGACCACCGGCATGTGGGGCGCCTGACGAGTGTCCGCCGTCCGGGAGTCCTCCCGCACCTTCTGAATCTGCCTTCGGATGACGTCCAGATCGTACGCCATCGCCTCCATGGGATAGTCCGGGTCGTCACCCTTCAGGTAGCGGATCCAAGGCTCTTCCGCGACCCGGGGCAGGTCGGACTCCTCCAGAGTCCAGGTGTAGATGTCGGCCAGCTCCGGAAGCGACCAGAAATTGACGTTCCCACCGCGGCGCGCGCTGTTGTCGATGTAGGCGTACCAACCGTCGTCGCCGTACTTGTGAGGGACCATGAGGCGGCCGTTGATGACCTTCTGCGCCGCGTACATGTTCTCGATCTGCGCTCGCAACGTGTTCACGTACTTGCGGTCGCCCGTGAGCATGAACGCAATCCCGAAACCGACCCGGGCGCCCCGCATCACGTAGTTGTTGCCCGGGTTGTCCGAACCGTCGGCGGACTTGGGACGGAAGTTCCATCCATAGACTCCGCGCCACCACTTGCCGTCCCACTCGCCTCCGATGGACCCATCCAGGCCGATGTTGCTGGGAAGGTTGCCCCCGTTGCGGGCGGCTCGTTCGACCCAGGCGTCGATGTACTCCAGAATCCAGTCCCGGTACTTCTTCTCCCCCGTCAACATGTACGCGGTCATGGCCAGGTTCGTGGCCAGCATGTTTTGGGGGTGGTCGCCGCTCAGGTTGACCGTGTATCCCATCCGCGTCCAGCGTTCGGTTCTCGGGGGCTGCCCCGGCCGGGGGTCGTGACGGGGACGCGGGTTCCCGCCCCAGTGGTACTCCGTGGCCGGCGTCAGCAGTGGTCCCCGGCTTCCATTGAACAGGCTCCGAATGATCTTCTTCTCCGGGTCGTAGTTGGGAGCGAGCGCGTCCTCGTTCAGGTAGAACCCGGCATAGCGCCGGGCCCGGATCAGGTATTGCGGGTCCTGAGGGCGGGAGAGACCGTACCAGTACCAGGGGGCCATCCCCTCGCCCGTGTGCTCCCAGTCGAGTTGGGGGCAGAACTCCCGGTAGAGCATGCCGTCCTTGGCCGCCGCCACCAGGGGTTCCCGGGCTTCGGTGAACTGGTCGAGATGCCCCTCCCAGATCTTCTTGTACAGGGCCAGGATCTCGGGCGGCCCTCCCAGCATGTAGAGGACGGGCAGGTCCCGATAGGTTTCGGTGACGTCGTCGGGGCCGTCCATGGCGCCCCAGTTGGGGGTGATCCGCATCCAGCCACGGACGTCGACGTACTTCTCGGCCGCCACGTACGCCGCCTCGGCGTTGGAATCGATGAGCGCCCACTGAGCCAAGGCCCAAGCCGGCGGAGGCATCGGCGTGGCGATCTCCACGACGGGTTTCGCCAGGGTCAACGATCCCGTCAGCAGACCCAGAGCGAGGCAGATTTCGGTGGAGCGGCTTCTTGTCCGGCGTGAAGAAAATGCGACCATATGTTTCCTCCCCGTGTCATGATAGTTCTTTAACTGCAAAATTCTTGCACCAATGGACGAAAAATATTGGGTAGGGGCGCCCCTTGTGGGTGCCCTTTTCGGTCCAAGACGGAGCAAGACGTGAGAATTGAGGAGACAGGAATGAAGATTGCCATGCAGAGACTGATGGTTGCGACTGTCTTGGTGCATCTCGCACTGGGACAGAGTTGGACCTTGGCGGGGAAAGAGGATGCCGAGGAGACCCTCCAGATCGGATCCCGGCTGGAACTTTTCGTGGACGACTATCTCATCGAATCCATGGACGGAGTCCGGCTCCAGCTTCACACGCCTCAATCGGCGGGTACGGTCCTGGAATACGACAAACCCTGGGAAGGGACGACGAGCGCCTACCATACGGTCTTCAAGGACGGCGCCCTCTACAAGATGTACTACCGCGGCAGCAGCCATGCCGGATACACCGTGCCCTCGCTGACGAAACCGGGCGAGAAGGTCATTCCTCAGCACGAACAGGTGGCCTGTTACGCTGAGAGCCGCGACGGCATCCACTGGACCCGTCCCTCCCTGGGGCTGATCGAATTCGAGGGGTCCAAGGACAACAACATCATCTGGATCGGCAACCGTGCCGGCGCCCATAACTTCGCGCCCTTCAGGGACGGGAATCCCGAGGCTCCCGCTTCACAGCGATACAAGGCCGTGGGCTCGAGCAATCTCAACGGAAAACCGGTCCTGCTGGGATTCGTTTCTCCCGACGGCTTCCACTGGACCCGGATCCAAGAGGAGCCCATCATCACCGACGGCGCCTTCGATTCACTGAACGTGGCCTTCTGGGATTCGGTGCGGCAGCGGTACTCGGCCATCTACCGAATCGGTCAGGACGGCGTCCGGACCATCAAGTTTTCTCATTCCGAGAACTTCGTCGACTGGCCGCCGGGCCAGTATGCCGACTATGGCGACTCTCCCCGGGAACAGCTCTACACCAACGCCACCCGGCCCTACTTCCGGGCGCCTCAAATCTACCTGGCCTTTCCCAAACGTTTCGTTCAATGGAGGACCTATCACGACGACGCTCCCGGCACGGGCGTCTCGGAGGGAGTCTTCATGACCAGCCGGGACGGCGTGCACTGGGACCGGCGCTTCATGGAGGCCTTCGTGCGGCCGGGGCGGGACCCCAGGAGTTGGGTGCACCGCACCACCATGATCGCGGCGGGAGTGCTTCCTACGGCCGATGACGAGATATCGATCTACGTCTCCCGCCACTACACTTCTCCCAGCGCCCACCTGGAGCGGATGGTCCTTCGCACCGACGGCTTCGTGTCCGCCAATGCCGGCTACGCCGGAGGAGAGCTGCTGACCAAGCCCCTGCTGTTCCAGGGGAACAACCTGGTCCTCAATTTCGCCACCTCGGCCGCCGGAAGCATTCACCTGGAGCTTCAGGATGCTGAAGGCAATCCCCTCCCGGGCTTTGCCCTGGAGGACTCGCCTCTGATCTGGGGCGATGAGATCGAGCACACCGTCCGCTGGGAGCGTTCTCATTCCAAGGCCACGTCAGACGAGCCGCTGAGACGGATTTCCGAGAAACCGGTGCGGCTCCGGTTCGTCATGAAAGACGCCGATCTGTTTTCGCTGAAGTTCAGGTAAGCCAGCGAGTCCGGTCTGGTAGAGGGGAGAAAGAATTGGCCGGGACGATCCGGAGGACACCGTTCATCCGCAGGTCGTTTCCCGGAATTCTGTTGGCGGCCGTACTAGCATCGCTCAGTGGAGCCTGCTCACGACCGGACGGAAACGAATCGGCGAAGGAAACCGGAGATTTGCAGGCACGGAAAGAAGCGGTCGGTACCCTTCCGGACGCCGGCAACCCCTCGCAGCCGCTCCGGATCGCCGCAATCTTGACCACCTTCTTTCCCAACAGCCATGCGGGGGTCATCGTCGACAAGTTCCTCCGCGGATTTCCTACCGACGAGGGCGTAGTTCCACCCCGGTCTACGATCGTCTCGCTGTACATCGACCAGATTCACGAGCGTGACGTGGGCCGCCAGATCGCATACGAGTTCGACATCCCCTTGTACGAGAGCATCCGGGCGGCGCTGACCCTGGGCGGGGAAGAACTGGCGGTGGATGCGGTGCTGCTGATCGGGGAGCATGGCGACTACCCGCGATCGGAGCTGGGCCAGGAGATGTTGCCGCGGCGCTACTTCTTCGAACAGATCGCCGGCGTCATCGGCGAAGCGGGACGCCCCATCCCGATCTTCAACGACAAGCACCTCTCTTACCGGTGGGACGATGCCGCCTGGATGTACGAAACCGCCAAGGCGAAGAAGATCCCGCTCTGGGCCGCTTCGGCTCTCCCGGTCGTCTGGCGGAATCCCAACTGGGAACATCCCCTGGGTCAGCCGGTGGACCGGGCCCTCGTCATCGGCTTTCACATGGTGGAGCGGTACGGCTTTCACGCCCTGGAGGTCCTCCAGTCCAACGTCGAACGGCGGCGCGGCGGCGAGACCGGAGTCCGCTCCGTGCAATGCTTGTCTGGCGACGAAGTGTGGCGCGCCGGCGAAGAGAGCCGATGGTCCATCCCTCTGGCCAATGAGGCGCTGAGCCGGATCGAGAATGGACCCGGCAAGCTGGACCCGAAAAAGGTCTACGAACCCCATGTATTCCTGGTGGAATACGTGGACGGTCTGGAAGCCGCGGTCCTGATGTTGGGAGACGGCTACGTCCGCAAGTTTGCCTACGCCCAGCAACGGGGAGCGTCCACCGATGCCCTCGAATACCACATCGCCGGCGGCCCTGCCCACGCGGCGTTCGGTTACCTCGGGCTCAACATCGAGGACTTTTTCGTCTCGGGCCGCGCCCCCAACCCCGTGGAACGAACCCTGCTGACCACGGGCATACTCGAGGCGGCCATGATCTCTCGAAGCCGAAGCGGGAAAAGGGTGCAGACACCGCACCTATCGTCAATCCGGTACCGGCCGGGCAAAGGAGCGAGGAGGCCGTCGGGTTTGCGGCCGAAGGGAGCGAGCATCGGCGATTGGATCGTCCACGAGCCCGGCGCCACGCCAGCCGCCGAACCCATTCCCATCACGCGCGACGGCACCGTCCGGCGACCCCGTCCCACGAGTTGATAGGAGGGGGGACTTTCCTGTCCCCCCTCTTCAATGCCGATCGACATGGAGCGGCTACACCGCAGCCGGACGAAACTGCGGGGCCCGGCGCACCTGCGTCGCCTGCTCGAAAGCGTACGCCAGCCGGATGAGGTTCCCTTCGCTCCAGGCACGCCCGAAAAAAGAAATACCTACCGGAAGGCCGTGGACGAACCCCGCCGGAACGGTGACGTTGGGATAGCCCGACACCGCTGCGCCGCCGGAACTGCCCCCTCCGTAGCTGTCGCCATTGATCAAGTCAGTCACCCAGGCCGGACCACCGGTGGGCGCCAGCAGGGCATCCAACCGATGCTCGTCCATCACGCGGTCGATTCCCTCACTCCGGCTCAGACGATGATTCCGGGCCAGGGCGTCCTGGTATCTCTTGTCGCTCAGGGGTCCCTTCGCCTGGGCCTGGATGAAGTGTTCCTGGCCGTAGTAGGGCATCTCCCGATCCGCATTCTCCTCGTTGAACCGGATGAGATCCTCCAGTGATCTCACCCGTGGCGATCCATCCAGCCGGGCCAGGTAGGCGTTGAGCCCGGCCTTGAACTCGTAGAGCATGACCTCCCGCTCCGACTCGCTCCAATCTCCCCAGGTCGGGATATCCACGGGATCGACGATCACCGCTCCCTGGCTCCGCATGGCCGCGACCGCCTCTTCTACGATGCGGTCCACATCCGGATGGAAGCCCAGTAGCCGGCGGACCAGTCCGATTCGGGCGCCGTGAAGGCCGGATGGTTCCAGAAAGGGGCTGTAGTCGGTGTGCGACCGCCCCTGGCTCGCCGCCGTGCCGGAATCGTCGGGATCGACTCCGGTCAGGGCTCCCAGGACGGCCACGGCGTCCGCCACCGTCCGGGCCATGGGTCCCGGCGTATCCTGACTGTGGGAAATGGGAATGATCCCGGTCCGGCTGACCAGTCCCACGGTCGGCTTGATGCCCACGATCCCGTTGGCATTGGAAGGACAGACGATGGACCCGTCGGTCTCGGTTCCGATGGCGGCGGAGCAGAGATTGGCCGAGACGGCCACCCCCGAGCCGGAGCTGGACCCGCAGGGATTGCGGTCCAAGGCGTAGGGATTCCGGGTGAGGCCGCCGCGTCCGCTCCAGCCGCTGGTGGAGCGGGTGGAACGAAAGTTGGCCCACTCGCTGAGGTTGGTCTTCCCCAGCAGGACCGCCCCCGCTTCCCGCAGCTTCCGCGCCACGAATGAGTCCCGTTCTGCAATGGAACCCTCGAGCGCCAGCGAACCGGCGGTGGTCGTCATTTGATCGGCCGTGTCGATGTTGTCCTTGATCAGGATGGGAATACCGTGCAGCGGACCTCGGGCGCCGGCCTCCCGCCGCTCGCGATCTAGTGCAACGGCAATGGCCAGCGCATCCGGATTGACTTCGATGACGGAACGGAGCGCCGGCCCCTGGCCGTCGATCTCCTCGATGCGGCGCAGGTATTTCTCGGCAACGGCGCGAGCCGTCTCCTGCCCCGAGTCCATCCTTCGCTGAAGCTCCAGGATGGAGACCTCGTCCAGTTCGAAGGGAGCGACGGATGGAAGATTCGCCCCGGTGTCATGAGGAGGTTCCGTCCGGCAGGCCGCAGGGGCCGCCGCGGCGGCTGTCCCCAGCGCGCCTGCGCCGATGAACTCGCGGCGATTCAGGTTGGAGGGAGATTCTGTTTCGGGATCGGATGGCATGGACTCTTCCCCAAAAAATTATCGCTAGCTGAGGTGCAAGACCTGCACCGCGTGGGGCGGAACCTGGACGTTGAACCGTCCTTCCCGCACCGGCACATCCTGTTCGGCAATCAGGTCCTGGACCTTGGAGAAGCTCCACTTGGGCGCCAGGCCGGTTTCGGCGGCCCGAGGCTCCACGTTGAAGAGGAACATCAGCACGCCTTCCTCCTTGGCCTGGGCCAGTTGCACGATGATTCGGTCCCCCTCCGTGCGGACCGGCGAATCAACTCCCAACGACTGCACCAGTGGAACCAGAACGTCGTCTCGAGACGAACGTTCGAATCCTTCCCACAGGGAGATGGTGATCCACGTGAAGCGCCGATCCGATGTCTGCATCCCGACCACCTCATCGCCGTACCAGGCGATCGCCCGACCCGGGTCCGACACCTGCAGTCCGATGAAGTTGCACTCCTGGCCAATGGGAAACTCGCCCCCCTCCAGCCGCAAGCGATTGGTCTCGTCGCGGATCTCCTTGGCCGTGATCCGGCTGTGATCCAGGGTCTTCACCCCCAACAGCTCGGACAAGCCCTCAGGCGGATCGAAACTGAAGCGGCCGTTTTCGGCGTTGGTGCCGAACGGTCCGTCGGCCACCAGGCGGGGACCCTCTGCAGCCGTGACGGTGCGCCTGATCTTCGCCACCAGATCCTCATCCAGGACGGCCGTCCGGGGGAGGTAGACCAGCTTGTACCCGTCCCAATCCATGCGGGGACTGACCACGTCCACCGGTATATTATGCTCCCACAGCGTCCGGTAGGTGCCCCTGAGACTCTCCCGATAGTCCGTTCCGGCCTTGCCGAACCGATGCAACAGGTCGCTCTTCTCGTGGTAGGCGATGGCCATCTCGGCTCTGGGCACCCGGAGCGGAAGGTGGGGCCGCACCCGCTCCATCTGCCGAATCGTCTTTTCCGCTGCTTCCAGACGCGGCAGCCGGACGCCGCCCAGCGAGACCAGGTTCAGACCCGGCGCCTCGAAGCTCATGTACTCGGGACGATACTGCCAGAACAGGGCGCCGGAGCCTCCCCGCCCCAGGGCCAGCCACATGTTGGCGCTGATCTCCGCGGGAGTCGTCTGCCGTTTGTGGTGCATGCCGCCCGGGTTCATCCCGGCGTAGATCTCCTCGTACCACCAGCGGCCGCCCGTACCGATGCTGCGCGACCAGTCGGTGGCGAAACAGGTCTCGGCGAAACGGTAGGGGTCGTCACCGCTGAGAAAGTCGTTGCTGCGGGAGGAGAACCCCCAGGAATCGAACTCCCGGGCGCCCAACTCGTCCCAAATTCGAGGAAAGTACGCCCCGTGACCTCGAACCTCGTGACGGTCGTCCAGGCTCCGGACCACTTCGACCTGCCAACGGACCTGGTCCCGGAGGTCTTCGTTCTGGAACTCCTGCCACAGCATCATCTCCACGATGGCCGAATTGGAACGGGCCGGCTCCACGTCGGCCCAATCCCGGTAGCGGCGGTGCAGTTTTCGGTTCAGTTGATCCAGGCTGAAACGCCGCTTCAACCAATCGCGGTAGGCGGCGATGGAGTGCTCGCAATAGCAGCCCTTGGGAAACCCGTAGTGCGCGGCCGCCGTCGCCACGCCGTCCCAGACGCTCCACATGATCAGGTTCGGCGCGTCCTTGTAGCGGTCCACGACCGCTCTGAGAATGGCGCCCCCGTACTCTCGCCACTTGGGGTGGTTGTAGCAGTGCCACTGCCGGCCCTGGGGAGCGGCGTTGCCGGCCCGGGGTACGGCGACGACTCCCTCGCTGGAGACCACACGCATATCGGGATGGCGGCGCCTCATCCACTCGGGCGCGGCGCCATGGGTGGCCAGCGTCATGTCGAACCAGACCAGGAGGTCGTGCTTGTGCGCCAACTCGAAGAACCGGTCGAAATCGTCCAGCTCGTACTTGCCGGGCCGGGGCTCCATCCAGTTCCAGTAGGAGAAGGTCCGAACGATGCGCATGCCGGCACGCCGGATGTCCGCGAAGTCCTGGTCCCAGAATTCTTGTGGAGGCATGGGAGCCCGGTAGTACTCGGTTCCGAGCAGGAACTCCGTGGACAAACCGGGGCGCTGTTCCCGAGCCGCCGGTGCGGATACTACGGGCCAGGTCCCGGCGGTCATGGCGGTACCTGAGAGGGCAAGGAATTTTCTGCGATTCATGGGAGATACTCCCTCAACGGCCGGGGGTCCGGCGGATTCATGGGAGGAACCAGTCTGCGAGCCGACACGGCTCGGCCATCCTCGACGAGATTATTGTCCATTCTGCCTCCTGCCGTGCGCAAACTTGTCGGCTGAAGATGAAAGAGGGCACTCACACACAAGGGGCGTCCCTACTGTTCTCACCGGTGCCCCACCCGCCGCGGGTCGTCGAAACTCTGAGAGAAACAGGAGTGGTCCGCGGGGGTTTTCCTATTCCGGCAGCGAGGAAGAGAAAGACGGGGGACAGGAATGTCCCCCCTCCTACTTGTTTTTGGGCAGGAACCAACTGTATAGGGCCGGCAACAAGAGCAGCGTCAGGATGGTCGAGCTGGCCAGTCCGCCGATCACCACGGTGGCCAGCGGGCGCTGAACTTCGGCGCCGGTGGAAGTTGCCAGCGCCATGGGCAGGAACCCCAGACTGGCCACCAACGAAGTCATCAGAACCGGGCGCAGCCTCGTCACGGCGCCCTCGACGATCGCCTGTCGAAGCGGACGGCCCCTTTCCAGCAGGGAGTTGGTCGTCGAAACCATCACCAGTCCGTCCAGCACCGCCACCCCGAACACCGCGATGAACCCGATCGATGCCGAAACGTTCAAGTTCATTTCCCGCAGCCAGAGCGCGGCGATCCCGCCGACGGTGGCGAACGGAACGATGAGCAGCACCAGGAACGATTGTTTGGCCGATCGGAACGTGAGGTACAGCAGCATGAAGATCACCAGCAGGACCGCCGGCAGGACCAGCATCAGCCGCTGCATGGCCCGCTGTTGGTTTTCGAACTGGCCGCCCCAGGTGATGTAGTAGCCGGTCTCCAGGTCCACATCCGCTTGGATCCGGCGTTGAGCCTCTCCCACGAAACTGCCCATGTCGCGCCCGCGGACATTGCACTGCACCACGATGCGGCGCTGGCTGTCTTCACGATGGACGACTTCCGGCCCGCTGGCGCGGCGAATCTCGGCCACCCGGTCCAACGGGACCTGCTCTCCCTCCGGCGCCGCCAGCAGAATGCTACCCAGGGCGTCCCGGTCCCTGCGATAAGGCTCAGGCAACCGGACGGCGACCTGGAACCGGCGGCGGCCATCGATGAGTTCCGTCACCGCCTTGCCGCCCACCGCGGCCTGCACCACGTCGCGCACGTCGGAAACATTGAGGCCGTAGCGCGCCAGCTCGTCCCGGTCCACGACGACCTGCCACTCGGCCGCGCCGGAAAAGACCTGCTTCTGCGCGTCGGCGGCGCCGGAAACCTGACCGATCACCCGCAGCACTTCGTCGGCCGTGCGGTCGAGCACTCGCTCGTCGGGTCCGAAAATCTTGACCGCGACGTCAGCCTCCACGCCGGAAATGGTCTCGTCCAGGCGCATCGCCATGGGTTGCGTGAAGTTGTAGACGACGCCCGGAATCTTCGACAGTTCCGCCGCCATGGCTTCCAGCATTCCTTCCTTGGTGTCGGCCGTGGTCCATTGCCCGCGCGGCTTCAGGTCGACGTACAGGTCGGTTTCGTAGATTCCCATGGCCTCGGTGGCGAGGTCGGGCCGGCCCGTCTTGCCGACCGTGCCCGTCACCTCGGGGAACTCCAACAAGGTCTTTTCGACTTCGAGCCCGATATCCACCGATTCGGACAAGGAGATGCTGGGAAGCCGAAGGACCTGAACCAGCACGGATCCCTCATCGAGGCGGGGCATGAACTCGGTTCCGATGAAACGCAGTGAGCCCAGGGGAGCGGCGACGAGCAGAAATCCGCCGGAGACCACGAGCGCCCGGTGATCGAGCGCGAAGTTCACGACGCGCCCGTAGACGGCCCGCGCGCGGTCCATGACCGGCTCCCTGGATTTCTTCGGCCGGCGTCCCAGCAACAGGCGGGACGCGGCCGGCAGCAATGCCAGGGTCAACACCAGCGAGCCCAGCAATGCCGCGCACACGGTAAAGGCCATGGGACGGTACATGCGGCCTTCGAGCCCCTGCAAACTCAGGATCGGGACGTATACCGCGATGATGATGCCGACACCCGTCAGGATCGGCCGGGACACCTGGTGAGCCGCCGACCGCACCAGCTCTTCGCTCTCGTCTCCGGTCAGCGGTACATCGGGATTGGGACGTCCTTTCAGGCGCCGCACATGGTTCTCGATCATGATCACGGCGCCGTTGACGATCATGCCGAAGTCGATAGCTCCCAGGCTCATGAGATTGGCGGTGATGCCGAACCATCGCATTCCTATGAACGCCACGAGCATGGACAGGGGAATCACCGTAGCGACGAGCAGCGCGGCGCGAAAATTGCCGAGAAACAAGAACAGAATCGCCACCACCAACGCTCCACCTTGGAGCAGATTGTTGCGAACCGTCCGGATCGTCCCGTCGATCACCACCGACTGGTCGTAGAATGGAACGATGTTCACGCCCTCGGGAAGCGAACGGCGAATTCCTTCCAGCGCCTCTTTGACCCGCTCGATGACCGTCTTGCTGTTCTGGCCTCTGAGCATGATCACGGTGCCGGAGACGGTCTCCCCCTGGCCGTCGCGCGTCACCGCCCCTTGACGAGGAATACTCCCAACCTTGACCTCGGCGACGTCACGCAGGTAGACCGCGGTTCCTTCGTGGGCCGTCAGGACGATCGTCCCCAAGTCCCGCTCGCTCCCGACTCGTCCCAGCCCGCGCACGGTGTACTGCTCGGAGGCGTGCTCCAAGAACCCGCCGCCAAAGTTGTCGTTGTTGTCCCGAACCCGCTCGAAGACGTCACGGAGCGTCAGCCCGTGAGCGCGCAGCCGGTAGGGATCCACCTCGATCTCGTACTGACGCGTGTAGCCGCCCCAAGTGCTGATGTCTGCCACACCCGGCACGGCCCGCAGTTGGTATTTGATCTCCCAGTCGTGGAGCGTCTTCAGCTCCATGGCGCTGTAGTCTTCCCCTTCGAGCGTGTACTGGTACACCTCGCCGAAGGCCGTCGCCACGGGCCCTAGAGCCGGCTTGAGGCCGTCGGGAATCCGGCCGCGCGCTTCGTTCAGCCGTTCGTTGACAAGCTGCCGCGCGAAATAGTTGTCCACGCCGTCGGCAAAAACGATGGTGACGATCGAAAGGCCCAATTTGGAAATCGAGCGGACTTCTTCGGTGCTGGGAAGGCCCATCATGGCCGACTCGATGGGGAAGGTCACCAGTTGCTCGACCTCCACCGGCGCCATGCCCGGCGCTTCGGTGATGACGGTGACCTGGTTGTTGGTCAGGTCGGGAAAAGCGTCGATGGGAATCCGGTAGAGGGCGTTGAGGCCGGCCGCCAGGAGCACCGCCAAGCCGATCAGGACGACCCAACGGTGATCCAGGTGGTAGTCGATGAAGCGCTTGAGCATGTTCCAGATGCCGGCGGGCTCTGCGGCTCGACCCGTGCAATCGCCAGGCTGCTAATGATGTCCGACCATCCGGGCCTTCAGCAGCTCGGATTTGAGATGGAAGGCGCCATTGACCACCACCGCCTCGCCCGCCTGCAAACCGCTCACGATTTCCACAATGGAGCCGGAGCGCCGGCCGGCCCGGACCTGGCGGACCCGAAAGGAAGTCTCTTCCTCGGGCACGAACAGAACCTCCTCCCCGTCCACGTTTTGCAGTGCGCCAAGCGGTGCGACGACCGCTTCCTTACCGGTGCCGGCGCCTATGGCGATTGTGGCGAACATCTCTCTCTTGAGCCGCCGGCCGGGGTTGTTCAGCTCGCAACGCACCTCGACGGTTCGCGTCTCCGGATCGAGCGCGTCGCCGATGTAGGTGATGCGAGCCGGAAAAGTCCTACCGGGATAAGCCCGCACCGACACTTTCACGGCCTGTCCGTTCCGTAGCGAGGAGAGGTGCTGCTCCGGGACCTGGGCGATCACCCACAGGCTCCTCAGGTCGCTGATGACGTAGAGCGAATCCGAAGAGGCAACCACGGCGCCCGGCGTGACCATGCGCTCGATAATGGTGCCCGACATGGGCGAACGCACCTCGATCAAGTGCTCCTCTTCATGCGCGCGATGGTGCTCACCAGCCGCGCTCGGCAGCCGCTCCGGGGAAAGGCCCAAGTAGCGCAAGTGTATCTCGGTACGTTTCACTCCGGCCTTGGCGATTTCGAGAAACATCTCGGCGCTGCGCAACTTCGATTCGGCCTCCTGCACCTTCTGCAGCGAGCCGGCTTTCAACTCATGCAGGCGGGCCGCCCGCTTGTAGGTTTCTTGGGTGAACTGCAGTTCCGTCTGTCTCCGTTCCAACTCGGCCCGGGCTTCCCAATAGGAAGCCTCGGCGTCATGGACCTCGTGGCTGTGAAGGCGCGCGAGCACTTGCCCTTTTTCGACGTCCGTGCCGACCGACTCGCAACACGCGACAACGACGCCTTCGGCAATCGAGCCCACGCGCGCGGTGGCGTCCTGGTTGATCGTGATCCGTCCCGGGACCTCCAGTTCTATTTCGAGTTTTCTGGTTTCCGCTTCGGCGAGGGTGACGCCGGCAATTCGGATCGCCTCCTCGTCGAGACGAATCAATCCCGGGTCGTGCGCCACGTCTGCTTCGGGCGGCTCCGTTTCGGCAGCCGGCTCCGGCTCGGCGGCCGGTGTCGAGCATCCGGCCCCCGTCAGCATCAGAAATGCGGCCACCGAAAAGGATATTCGCCGGATTTCAGGTTCCAGAGTTTGCATGGTCACCAGCTTCACTCGACCATCGTGCCAAAACACGCCGCCGATTGAGCCCCATCCGAGGACAGCGAAAGAGTCGGTGTCCCCGAGGCGGTCTCCAGGTCCACCCAGCTCAATTGGTAGTCGAACACCAATCTCGAGTGGAACAGGTCGAGTTCGTTCTGGGCGCGCTGGGCGTCGAGCACGTCGAGCAGTTCGACCCCGCCTTCCTGGTAAGCGGCGAGCGCGATCCGGGAGGTCTCCCGCGCACGGTCAAGGACCCCGGTCTCCATCGAACGCAACATCTCGGAGCGCCGCCGCACCGTCTCCACCGCTACGGCCACCTCGGCGGAAATGCGCGCTTCCGTTGCCCGCAGGGCCGCTTCACGGCGGCGGACGCCGGCCAAGGCCTCCCCGATCCGGCCCGCGTTATCGTCGCGAACCGGCAACGGAATCGAGATCCCGCCGATAAGAGTGTGGAACGCTTCGCTCCGCTTGTAACCAAGATAGGGTCTCACGTCTGGCCGCGCCAGCGACCGTTGCAACTCTACGGCTGCGCGGGCGCGCTCCACCCGAGCCTGGCCCAGCAGGATCTCCACGCGATGGGCCAACGCCTTCTCCGCGGTCTGCCGCGTGGCCTCGGCATGGTCCCAACTCACTTCGACTGGCCATGCGTCCGGCTGCCGCAGCCCGAAGCCGGTGCTCAACTCCGGAATCCCCATCGCCTTCAGCAAAGCGATCTTGGCGCGGCTGACCTCCAACTCGGCCCCGGAGACGGCCAGTGCGGCCCGTCCGACCTCGACTCGAACCTTGATCAGGTCCACTTCGGCCGTCGCGCCCAGCCGAACACGCACCTCGTGATAATCCTCCAGGCGTTCCAAGGTCTCGCGGCTGCGCTGCAGCATCTCGACGTCGCTCGCGGTTGCCAGGGCTTCCCAATAGGCCTTCTTGACGCTCTGGCGAATTCTCCAGGCAGCCAGTTGGCGTTCGTGCTCCGCGATACGCTCATCGGCCTCGGCGAGCTCGACCCGACGCGTCCGCTTGCGCGCAGTCTCGATCGGTACGCTCACCCACGCGAACAGGTCAAGGTTGCGGGAGGCCGAAAAGCCTGGATTGCCGTAGAACCGCCAGTTCTCGGTCTGTAAAGAGAACACTGGGTTTGGCGACAGACCGGCCTGCCGCGTCGAGCCCGTGCGCGCGTCGATCGCCGCCTGGGCGGCGTCCAGGTCGGCGTGACGCGAGAGTGCGAGCTCGATGGCCCGGTCGAGGTCAAGAGTCCCAGGGAGCGGCTGAGCCCGCAGTCCGAGCGTCAGACCCGCCGAAACCAGGAGCGTGCCGGCTATTAGTGTTCTCGCCATCTCTTGCCTCCTTGGCAGCGATTCTTCGAGCGTTACACCGCCATGGGCCTCAAAGCCCTGGCAAACGATAGGAGCGGGGGCTTTCAACCCCCGATTTCCGGGGGGGGCGTGGGGGGACAAAATGTCCCCCCTCCTATCGGCTACAGCGTCCAGCCCTTGCGGTATTCCTTGTGGACGAGCTGCTGGGCGGCCGCCGAGTTGGTGACGCGTAGCGAAGGCGCGTCCCACTCGATGGCCTGGCCGCTCCGATAGGCCACGACGCCCAGCAGGACGGCCTCGGTGAGGGCCCCCGAATAGTCGAAATTGCAGTTGGTGGTCCCGCCCGACTTGATGGCGTCGATCCATTCCTGGTGGTGTCCCGGCGACCGGGGAATGAAGGGGTCCGGGCGCTTGAACCCGGCGAACTTCTCGGCCGGCAGCAGCATGTGCTCCGAGTAGTTGGAGAGGATCATCCCTTCGGAGCCGACGAAGAGCTGTCCGCGGTCCGGGTCCAGGGGCTGGCCCTCCGGGTCCTTGTGCCCGGCCAGAAGGTCCGGCTTCTTCCCGCCGTCGTACCACTTCAACGTCACCGGCGGCAGGGAGCCCCGGGACGGATACTCGTAGGTCACGACCACTCCCGAAGAGGTGCTCTCCAGAAGGGGAGCGGGGCCGTCCGCCCACACTCGGGTGGGATGCTTGAGATCCAGCGCCCAATGGGGAAGGTCGATCCAGTGACAGCCGAAGTCACCCAGGGATCCGGTACCGTAGTCCCAGAACCAACGCCAATTGAAGGGATGGACCCCCACCACCGAGCCGTCTTCCTTGAAACTCTCGCAATAAGGCCGGGCCATCGCAGGGCCCAGCCAGAGATCCCAGTCGACATGGCCGGGGCGCGGTCTACCGGTGATCATCCTCCTCCCCGAATAGTCGACGTTGACCCAGACGTGGACTTCCCGGATTTCACCGATGGCGCCGGCCCGGACCAGCTCCACCACCAGACGATAGTTCTCCTCGGCGTGGACCTGGGTCCCCATCTGGGTGACCAAGCCGTTTTCAGCCGCCAGTTCCGCCAGTTTTCGGGCCTCGTAGATGGTGTGGGTGAGCGGCTTCTCGCAGTAGACGTGCTTCTTCATCTGCAGAGCCATCGATACCGCCGGAGCATGGGTGTGGTCGGGCGTGCTGACGAGGACGGCGTCGATCTTCTCGGACTCCTTCTCCAGCATGACCCGGTAGTCCCGGTACCGGCGGGCGTTGGGCCAGGTCTCTCCCGCGGCGTCGAGAAACTCCTGGTCGATGTCCACAAGGGCCACGATGTTCTCGTTGGCCACCCCCTTCAGATTCCCCGCCGCGCGGTTGTGGACGCCGATGGAAGCGATGTTGAGCCGGTCCAATGACGATTGGGATTGCGTCGAGGAATACAGGGTTCGCGGGGCAGCCAGCGCAGCAGCAGCAGCGGCCGACGTCCCCAGGAAATGACGACGATCCAGTTTCTTCATCACGAAAATCCTCCTCTCCGTGCGGGCAGGCATCCTCACTAGGAGTGGGGGTTTTCCTACCCCCACATCTTCTCCTCTTCGCGCGCGCCGGCGACCTCATCCCACGAACGGCGGGCGCCGGCTCAGTTTTCGGGCTGTTGCAACCCTTTCTCCACACCTTGCCGGCTCAGGTCCCGGATCTCCTCGGCGCCTAAAACCCTCTTGACCACCAGCACATCATCCACCCAGCCTGTAAGTTGGTGGCGATTCGAACTCGCGCTCTCCCATCCGTGACCGACGAAAGTTCCGCCCCGGTCTGCTCCCAGGTGCAGGTTGTCCGCCAGATGAACGCCGGCCTGCGGTGGCGCATCCGGAGGACCGAAGAGCTCGACGCTCGTGTCGTTCCGTCCGAGGCGGGCGGATCCGGAAAGGACTTGGCCCGATCCCGCGATCCGGCCATCCAGGTAGAGACGGACCCGGCCCCGATCGTAGGTAGCCGCCAAGTGATGATACATCCCTGCAGGCAACGATTCGGCCTGGGAGGAGATCTCCTGGCCGTTGACGATCAGGCGCAGTACCCCGGTTCCGGGACTGAAGTCGAAGATCAGCTCCCCCAACGAAGGGGCGCCGCTGCCCCGATGAGTGCTGAAGAGGCGCATCCGGTCTCGTTTTTGCGCCTTAACGCGGGCCGCCAGCGTAAAGTGAAGGCCGAGGTGTGTGGTCCCCGGCACCTCAAGCCGGTTCGCATCCGGTCCCGGCTCAGGAAACAGCAGCGTCGATGACCCTCCGGCACCCGCCTCCGGATCCTGGACGGTGGACAGGGAGCCATGCCGGCGCCCCGGTTGGATTCCATCCGCCGCCGCCTCGTCGTCGAATCGGTCGCCGTTGGACGACTCGAACGTATAGAAGACCTCCAGCGGCGCGGCCGGGTTGACGACCTGAACCTTTTCGTCGGCCCGGAATGAAAAGAGCGAGGAGCGCGTTAGAAGAAAACGAAGCCGCCGGGGTTCTGGGGAATCGGGCAGTTCGTCCCGTGCCTTCCACCTGACGGCGAAGTCCTCGCTGTCTTCCGTCAGGGGCCGGCACTCTTCCTTTGCGTAGCCGGGCAGGACCCGGCCCTCCCCGTCCAGCACCTCCACCCGGATTTCTCCTCCATCGGCATTTGCGTTGAGCCGCAACTCCCCCTCCAGACCCAGCAGGAGGCGGGTGGTGACCGTCCCGCCATCCGACCCCGCGTCCAGGGATACGAAGCCGTCCTTGCGCAAGGTGGCCAGGCCGATGGCGCCATCCCCTCGCTGCAACCCGTGGGTGGAATCGAAGGCCCCATAGTAGACCCGCAACGTCTCGCCGACCATTTGCGGAAGGTTGAAGGTCTGGACTTGGCCGCTGTCCCACGCGCCTGGAGGGCCGGTTGGCAGAATCGGGGTTCTTTCTCCTTCCTGGCGGTCCCAGGTGACCCCGTCCCGGCTGCTTACCAGCTCACAGAAGATGGGGCCGTCGTTCTTTCCATCCACGATCCGAAAGATCCAGAGGAATCCCAGATACAGACTCTGATAGGGAAAGGCCGCGAGGCCGTAGAAGTCGGTGTGCTGCCCGCTCCGGGTCACCCAGCGGTCATCGACCTCGTCCGGGACCAGGATCAACTCTGCCGGGGGCCAGTGCTGGAAACGGGTCGTGGTGCTGATCGCCACCGAACGGCGCCGGTATCCCCGCACCGGAGCGTAGAGCTTCGTATAACCCACATAGGCTTGGCGGTTGGGATCCCAGTGAAAGTGCCCCACGTCGCCGGGATCGGGCAGGACCGGATTCTTGGGAGTGTCGGTCCAGTGGACCCCGTCCGGGGAGGTGGCCCCCCAGTAGCCTCGAACGGCGCGCCCGCGAACATCGGCGCGGAAGTCGAAATTGACCATCTTGTACCGTCGATCGGCGTCCGCCTCCCAGGGCGTATGGATGATCTGGGGCATGTGGTCCAACCGGGTCCGGCGAAAGAAGAGGTTGTTGGCCCGCGAGCCCTGGTGCTCGACCAGGTCCAGGCGGGGCCGGACCCAGTGGAGGCCGTCCCGGCTGGTGGCGTAGAAGTTGTGGCAATCCCCGTCCCAGATGTCGTACCAGATGCGGAATCCCTGGCCGTCCTCCGCCGGCAGGACGGTGCCGTAGGGGGTGGTACGCCGCTCGCCCCAGGATCCCGTCATGCCCAGCACGGGATTGTCCGGATGTTTCTCGAGGGGATGCCAGGTTCGGACGACGCCCCGCTTCTCCTCGATCAGGTAGTCATCCACCAGGAGTTGCCAGGGTCCGGTCAAGTTCCCCAGAAACGAATCCTGAGCCGGAAGCGGCAGGGAAATCGCAACCAGGGAAATCAGAAGAGCAACCGGAATCAGTCCATGGGCCCGGAAACTGGACGTGTGCCGTGCGTTTTCTGTGGCAGACCGCTCCGTATCGGGTTCGATGCCGCCTTCGCAGATGGTGATCAGAAGCCTCCTGCCAGCTCCCCTTCCCTCATTTGCCGGGCCTGATGAAGAAGACGTGCTCGTTGGTGTCCTTTCCCTTGTAGTTGATGCTGTAGAGGACCATCAGTTCGTCGGGCACGCCATCTTCGTCGGTTTGGATCAGGCAGTTTGCGCTGTATCCGTCCCCCCGCCCGGTGTTGCTGCTGACGAGGATGGCGCTGCCCCAGTTCTCTCCGTCGGACGACTGGTACAGAACGAAGCGGTTCGCGCCCTCGCCATAGCTTCCGGACCGCCCATGGAGATAGTACCGGCCTCCGACGTAGCCCAGCTCCGGGTCCCGAACCTTGAGATCGACCCGGGCCTTCCTCTGCTCGGTCCAGGTGCGGCCCTGGTCCTTGCTGATGCAATAGTAGAAGTGGTGCTCGTCGCTCGAATTGTAGGCCCCGGCCAGCAGCCCGCCGTCCGCCATCAAGGTCACGGCCCCGTACCAGACGTCGTCCTGGAGCGGCAGGGTGCTCCGCTTCTGCCAGGACCGCCCGTCGTCGGTGCTGACGTACAGCACATGGGGGCCTCGGCCATCGGAGTCGAAGATGACGTAGTTGGTGCCGCCGTCCACTGCCGTGCCGACAGGGTAGCCGACATGGACCCCGTCGACCGACTCGTAGTGGGTCCAGGTGGCGCCCTGGTCGTAACTCCTCATAAAGCCGCTCATGGTCCGGGTGCCGCCCAAGATGAAATGGCTCACGAAGACGACCACGGTTCCCTTGGACGTCACCAGGCCCGCTTCGATCCAGGCCGGCCTTTTGGGGTTTCTCGAGTAAGCCTCGAATGAATAGGGGAACCGGTTGTACATGTCCCAGGTCCTGCCGCCGTCGCGGCTCTCGGCATGCTCGCTCCAACCGTCCAGGTTATGGTCGCTGGTGTTGGTGTTGAAGGTCACGATGCGGCCGTCGGGATACTGCATGCAAACCGGTCCACCGTGGGAATTCCTGCCGGGAAAGTCACGCTCCAGATAGGACACGATCGTCCCGAACACATCGTCCCCCAGCTTCGTCGACGGATCGTAGTCGTAGATGACGGCCCCGTCGATGGACTCGTAGTCCTGGGCGAAGGCGGCCCCCGCCGCCAACCCGAAGAAGCAGACGGCCAACATCGATCTCCTCAGTTTCATGAATCGCTCCCTTGATCTCTCTCCCATTGGCATCGGGCATCCGGACCAGTGCCGATGGTGATCAGAAACCTCCAGCCGGCTGTTCTTCCCTTATTTGTCGGGCCTGATGAAGAAGACGTGCTCGTTGGTGTCGACTCCCTTGTACTGGATGCTGAAAAGGACCATCAGCTCGTCGGGCTTCCCATCGTCGTCGGTGTCAATCAGGCAGTTGGCGCTGTATCCGTCCCCCCGGCCGGTTTGTTTGCTGACGACGATGGCGCTGCCCCAGTTCTCTCCGTCGGAGGACTCGTAGAGGACGAAGCGATCCGAGCCCTCACCGTAGCTTCCGGACCGCCCATGGAGATAGTACCTGCCTCCGATTTGGCCCAGCTCAGGGTCCCGAACCTTCTGGTCGACCTTCGACTTCCTCTGCTCGGTCCAGGTCCGGCCCTGGTCCTTGCTGATGCAGTAGTAGAAGTTGTACTCGTCTTCCGAGTGGTAGGCGCCGGCCAGCAACCCGCCATCCGGCATCAGGGTTATGGCCCCATACCAGACGTCGTCCTGCAGCGGCAGGGTGCTCCGCTTCTGCCAGGATCGCCCGTCGTCGGTGCTGACATAAAGCACATGGGGGCGTCCGCCATCGGGCTCGCCATCGGAATCGTAGATGACGTAGTTGGTGTCGCCGTCCACTGCCGTGCCGACGGGGTAGCCGATGTGGACCCCGTCGACCGACTCGTAGGCGGTCCAGGTGGCGCCCTGGTCATAACTCCTCATGAAACCGCTCATGGTCCGGGTGCCGCCCAAGATGAAATGGGTGACGAAGACGACCACGGTTCCCTTGGAGGTCACCAGGCCCGCTTCGATCCAAGCCGGCCGCTTGGCGTCTCTCGAGTAAGCCTCGAATGAATAGGGGAACCGGTTGTACATGTCCCAGGTCTTGCCGCCGTCGCGGCTCTCGCCATGCTCGCTCCACCCGTCCAGATTGTGATCGCTGGTGTTCGTGTTGAAGGCCACGATGCGGCCGTCGGGATACTGCATGCAGACCGGTCCGCCGTGGGAATTCCGGCCCGGAAAGTCGCGCTCCAGATTGGATATGACGGTCCCGAAAACGTCATCACCCAGTTTCGTCGACGGGTCATGGTCGTAGATCACGGCCCCGTCGACGGACTCGTAGTCCTGGGCCAAGGCGGCGCCCGCCGCCAACCCGAAAACGCAGACGGCCAACAAGAGTTTCTTCAGGTTCATGTATCGCTCCTTCTGTTTCTGTCCCACTGGAACCGGATATTCAGACGTGATTCGGAGATTAACACCCCCATTGCAGAATTTCGAATTGGACCCTGAATCTCACATCGTTAGTCGGCGAAGCGTGCCGGTCCTGTTAGCACCAAATCGCTCCGGTGCAAGAGGCGGCGAACTTGCAGCCGCCGAGTTCCCTACCTCCAATAAACCCAGTCTCCCGAACCCATCCCAAGGTGTCACGCCCCATTCCTTGTTCCTCGTTTCTGTTCAACCGCAACATGACTTCTTTCCCGAATTTAACGCGACAAACTGCCGCGCCGCGGCTGTCGCAAGCCCCGAATCCATTGGAAAAGTGCAGTTTGGAATGAGCATTGCATGTAGCCAATGGCCTTCCGCCAACTACGGCGGATCTTTCGTTCGAGCGGGTCGGTTTGAATTGGACGCGTGCTAAACTGGAAAGAAAATATGGCGACAACCCCTGAGACTTCCGCCAAGTCCGAATCGGCCGGAACACTGTTCCAAGCCCTGCGGCACGCGGGCGTCGAGCCTGACTTGGCCTACCGAGCCGACGACGAGGTGCGAAATCGCGCCGGCCAGAATGTGATCTCCGTCATCGGCGCAAAGATGGACGCCAAGACCAAGGAACTTGGCGCCCGAATCAATGCTCAGACGACGGCCTTGGAGACCAAGATCGACAAACAGGGCGTTGAACTCCTTTCAAAAATCGACACCAGGACGGAGGAGCTTGGCACCCGCATGGATGCTCAGGCCACGGACCTGGAAACCAAGATCGACAAACAGGGCGCCGAACTCCATGCGAAGATCGACGCCAGGACAGAGCAGCTTGGCGCCCGAATGGATGCCCAGGCCACGGCCCTGGAAACCAGGATCGACAAACAGGGCGCCGAACTCCATGCGAAGATCGACGCCAGGACGGAGGAGTTTGGCGCCCGAATGGATGCTCAGGCCACGGCCCTGGAAACCAGGGTCGACAAACAGGGCGCCGAACTCCATGCGAAGATCGACGCCAGGACGGGGGAGCTTGGCACCCGAATGGATGATCAGACGGCAGCAATAGGGGCCAGGATTGACGCTCAAGCTGTCCAAATCGCGTCGAACGGGGCCCGAATCGACGATCTACGTGTCGTGATGTTGCGGGTGATCTGGCCTCTGATCATACTCTTGGCCGTTCCAATATTTGGTGAACTCTACAGAACGCTCTCGGCACGGTAGGAGCGGCGACTTTCTTGCCGCCGATTAGGAGCGGCGACTTTCTTGTCGCCGATTGGGACCGGCGGCTTTCTTGCCGCCGACTGGGAGCGGCGACTTTCTTGTCGCCGAACTCCAGAGCAACATCGTCCCGGCGAGCCCACGGGTGCACGTCGGGATGAACGCGTTGGAATGGGGGACTGAAAGTCCCCCCTCCTAGCCCCCCACCTTTACCCCGCGACCCGCCGAAAGACCCTCAAAAAATTCCCGCCCATTATCTTCCGAATCGCAGCGTCCCCGTACCCGAGTTCCAGCAGCCCCTCGACAAACCGTGGAGTCTCGCCAACATCCCCGAAACCAGCGGGACGGAACCCCGTCTGATCCAAAAAGTCGGTTCCAAACCCGACGTGATCGGGCCCCACCAGGCGCACCATGTGATCAACGTGCCGGAGCATCATCTCCAGACTGGGCCGCTCCCGCGTGGGTCCCAACGGAAAGGGACTCGGACAAATGATCCCCCCGGTTTCGGCCACAGCCCGGATCTGCTCATCGGTCAGGTACCTCACCGTGTCCCGGAGCGACCGGGCATTTCCATGGGAGGCAATCACAGGCGCAGTCGAGACCTCCAGCGTGTCCCAGAAGCTCTCCTCGACCATGTGGGTGACGTCCACCAGCATTCCCAGCCGGTTCATCTCACGGACGATCCGCTTCCCGGCGGAACTCAGCCCACCCGGGGCATCGACCCTGGGGTCGTAGACCCGCATCGTCGAATCCTCCCAGACCTGCGTCGCCACACCCATCGCGTTCCGTCCCTCGTGGACGAGGCAGACATGCCGCAGACCCGCCTCGTAAAGCGCCCGGAGCCGTCCCAAATCTCCCCGGAGCGCATCTCCTCCCTCGAGTCCCAACACCAAGGCGGTCTTCGACTCTGCCGCCGCCCCCTCGATATCCCCGGCGGTCCGGACCAGAACCACGTGGTCCCCGGCTTCTCCATCCAACTCCCAGTGTACGTAGTCCAACATCCTCATGACGTCCCGAAAGGGCTGCCGGCTGCCGTGGGGCCCGCCTATCCGGACGTCGGGCATCCAGCAGGCGGTCAGTTGGGCGGTCACGCCGCCGACGCGCATCAGCGGCACGTCGGTGAGCCCTCCCAGAGACTCATGCAACCGACGACCCGAATCGGCGGCCAGGTCCAGAAGATGCCCGTGGGCGTCGACGACGATGGAGTCCAGGAGGGTCTTTTCTGCGGAAGGAGAGGGCGTCATGCGGGCAAGGATACCAACCCCTATTTACGACCGTAACGGATCACGACGAGGGAGCCGAAGAATCTACTTGAAGGTGAAGGAGTAGAGTCTCGGATACCCCTCGGACCCGACCAGATGAAAGCGCATCTGAAACGTGCGGTCGAGGTCGGAAAGACCCCTGCCTCCCGTCCAACTCATCCGGTGAGACACGGCATCGCCCCGAAACGGGACGCTGTCGGTACTTTCGAAGCCGGATAGCGGCCTGCCACTTTCGGGATCCAGCAACTCGGCCACCAGATAGCCCCCTTCTCCGCAATCCGCATTGATGTGGAGATGGGACGCCCCTCCCGGATCCACCGGGATCGTGGTCAGCGCGGCGCCCTTCCCCGGTTCTTCCGGCTCCAGGCGGGTGAAGCCGTCGAGCCTCAGGACCGCGACTCCTCCCGAGCGTCTTTCGCCGGACGTCCCCTCGCCGCAGATGGCTCCGTAGTAGACCTTGATCTCCCGGTCGTCCACCAGGGGCAAAGAGGGAGCGATATGGTCACAGTCCCAATCCTCGGCCTCACCCGAAGGCACCACCTTCCGCCCCGGGTCGACGAAGACGAAGTTCTCCCCGTCGCGGCTGAATGCCAGCTCCAGGTCCAGTTCCCGGCCGTTGTGCTGATACTGGTAGAGGGAGAGGTAGTAGTCGCCGTCCTTCCAGACGACCCAATCGTGAATCTGCTCCACCTTGCCGCCCCTCACCACGGGGATCGCCCGGGCAAAGGGATCGAGCATGGGATTGTCGGGATGGGCGGTCCAGTGGTAGGCGTCCGGACTGTAGGCGTAACCGCCGCCTCGGCGCGCCAGGTTCAGAGACGAGAATCCGTATACCTTGTAGCGTTTATCGGGATCTTTCTCCTCCGGATCGTAGAGGACCGACTGGGGCATGAGTGAAAAGGGCCGCCCCCCCGGAAAAAACATGATGGCCGGTTCGGGAATCCAGTCGATCCCGTCCCGCGAGGTGGACAGTGTTCCAGCGTTGGTCTCCTGCCACGGATTGTAGCGGCCGGCCCGCGCCGCCTGGGCCCGGCTGCCATGGGTCGGGAATTTGAGGAGCTTGTAGCGGCGGTTGGGATTCCGAGCGTTTGCGTCCTTGAGGACCATGGGAACATAGGGCGTGTTCCGAAGCAGTTCCATTTTCCGGAAGCGGTATCCGTCCGTGCTCTCGGCATAGCCCGCGCCATACCACTCCCACCAGGGCAGGCTGCGATCCCGCCGCATCGTCGAATACCACATGCGATAAACGCCTTCTTCCTTCAGTACTCGCAGGAAGTTCCCGGCCCCGTGGACATCCGGATCGTCCTCCCCGCCGGCCCGGATGACGGGATTCCCGGCGTGTTTCCGAGCCGAATTCACCCGCAGGCGAAGATTCTCCAGTGCCTGCACCTCTGCCAAGTCAAGGAAGAGAACCTTCTTCCCGGGAGACGCCTCCAGCGAGGGGACAGGAACGGAGCGAAGGGCCTGTTGATCTCCATGGGTCACCAGAATCTTGATTCCCGGCTCCCCTTCGGCCATCCCCGTCTCCACCGCGAGACGTTCGATGGGGAGATGGTTGTCTTCCATGCGGGGCGAATTCCGGACCAGCTTGGCGGTATTGTGGACGGGACCCCAATCCTCGCCCAGCCACCGGGTGCGAAAGACGTGTTGGCGGGCGCTGTCCACGAAGAACAACCAGGCGACGCCGTACCGGTCCAGGGCGAATTGGGGCGAATGAAAGGTGTGCCAGGCAAAGCGGGGCCGGGACCGGGTCAGGGGCACGGCCCGCAGCGGCTCTTCTTCGGGAAGAACGGTCATCAGGTGGGAATAGGTGTCCTCGTATACGGCCAGTGTCCGTCCTTGCGTCCGGGTCAGGACCGGTTGGAAGGCGCGGTTCTGCAGGCGGACGACTCTCACCGCTTTGGGGTCGTCCAATCGGTCCAGCCGCCCGGAGGCGTAGTACGACTCCTCGTAGATGTCGTGCCAACCCAGGTGGAAACGCTCCTGCTCATCCAGGAAAAGGCTGGCCGGAAAGAGGCCGTCGCCGCGGAAGATGCGCCAAGACGACAAACCGCCGTCATGGACACGGCCCAGATGGATCGACGCCTGGCGATCCGATATCGACTCGGTCCAGGTGAACCAGACGCTTCCGTCCGCTGCCGTCGCAATGTCACCGATCCTGGAGTACTCGTCCGCCAGGACCAGCGCTCCGGGAGATCTGGTTTGGGGATTTTGCCAGAGTAAATCAGTCCCGCCGGCGCCGGGAAAATCCACGATTGCATATCCGCTGAGTCCGGTCACGGTGCTCCAGACCAGATGGGTGCGATCCTGGTGATCCAGACTGATTCCGGCGCTGATGAGGGATCCGCGCCCTTTCAACGGCGGGTCCAGAGGATACGCTGGCCCGAAGTCGCGCAATGATTCAGGAGACGAGCCTTGAGACATCCGCAGAGAGAATCCGACGCGGGTTCCGGAACCACGCTGTGGCGACAAGAGGACGTAGTTGCCCTGGCGGTCCCGCACGATCCACTTCCGGATCGATCCCTCCAACTCCTGGCGCAGCAGCGCGCGGGGCAGTGCGGGAACAACGGCCGCCAGCGAAGCCGCAATGCCGGCGCAGATACCGAACCGGACCAGACTCTCAACTAAAGGCCGCTTCATCCCCATGGCATCTCATGTCCCCGCCCAAGGATCCACAATCTCGATTCCCATGCCCTCAAAATCGCGAACGTTGCGCGTCGCCACCGCCATGCTGCGAGAGGCCGCGATCGCCGCGATCTGGCAGTCCGCCGGCGCGACGGGACGCCCGGCGGAGCGGCGCTCTGCCGCAATGTTGCCGTACGCGCGCGCGGCATCGCTGTCGAACGGGAGCACCCGGTCCTCGAACGCGTCGCGCAGCATCGCCTCGACCTTGAAGAATAGCTTGTCGCGGCGTCGGCCTGCCGGGAGGATGGCCACACCGTACCGCAACTCCGCTTCGCTGACCGCCGAAAAGAACAGGTCCTCCAAGGGTTGGTTCGAGACCCAGGTTGCGACAACTGGAGACGGCGACTTGCGGATCAGTTCGGAAACGACATTGGTGTCAAGCAGCATGGACATGCTCGTGAACTCATTCGAAAGACGGCGGCTCACGCGCCGGCTCCCGGGGTGGCAACTCCAAGTCCACGCCGTTCGTCGGCCCGAAGTGGGAGCGGATGATGCTGGCGAGATCCTGGGACCTGGGCGCGCGCCCGACGGCCTTGCGCAGGATCAGCCGCGCTTCCTCCTCCATAGAGCGGCCGTTACCCGCCGCCCGCACGCGCAGGCGGGTTTTCACCTCGTCGTCCAGGTTGCGGATCGTGATACTCGCCATGGTCATACCTCTCCTCGTCTCCGACGAGGCTATAGGATGAGTGCATTGCAATCAAGACGAGTGCCGGTGCGTCCACGCAGGTTCCCCGACCGAGGTATGACGTGTCGCAGAGGGGATAGTCACCTTTTCTGCGGTATCCACGCACGTACGAACAAGAATCTTGATTTCGGCCGCCCCGTCGATCAGCTCCGTCTCCACCGCCGGGCGTTCGATGGGCAAGCGGTTGCCCTCCATGCGGGGAGAGTTGCGGATCAACTCCGGACCAGACTCTCTCCGACAGACCACTACAGACCCATGGCAGGTCTCACGTGGTTCGCCCCCATTATTCCGCAGAGCGATCATTATATGGAAAGAGCAGGTGCGCCAAGACACTATTGGAACAACGGCGTACGCGCCTGAAACTGCAATGATATCCTGACATCCACCATGTGCCCGACTGGATCCATGGCCAGACCTCCCATCCTGGACAGGCTAGACGAAGGTCAATCGCTGCTCTTGGACGGCGGCACTGGTTCCGAGCTGCAAAGGCGCGGCGTCGATGTCCTCGTCGGGGCGAACGACGGTTTGGAGGCCTGGTCGGCGACCGCGAACATCGAATTCGCCGACGTGGTGCAGCAGGTCCATCAGGATTACCTGCGCGTCGGGGCCGACATCATCACCAGCAACAATTTTTGGACGGCGCCCACCCGGCTGGAGCGTTGCGGCCTGGGCGGTGAATGGAGGCGCTACGCTCGAGCGGCTGCCGAGAATGCGCTGACGGCCCGCGACAACCTCAACCCCGCGGCCTACGTGGCCGGGGGAATCGCGGCCGCGACCTTGCAGGGACCGCCGGAATCAAGCCCGGTGTCCGACACCCGGCAGATGGGGCGGGAGGCCTGCTACCGGGAGTGGTCGGAACACGCCAGGCTCCTGGTCGAAGCTGGAGTGGACTTGATCCAAGCCGAATACGTGGGATTCATCGAGGACTGCGTAACGGCCGTCGACGCCTGTTCCGAGGCAGGAGCCACGGTGTTTCTGGGCGTTCGGCATATCCGGCCCGACGGCACCATGCAATACGGCGAGCGTCTGGAAGATCTGGTCGAGGCTCTGGAGGAGCGCGCCGTGGGAGCGATCCTCCTGATGTGCAGCAACCCGGAGGCGATCTCGGCTGGATTGCCCTGGCTCCGGCGGGCTTTCTCCGGTCCGGTCGGCGCCTATCCCAACCTGGGATACAATCCCACAGGTCCGATTCTCAACCTACCCATGCTGAGCAACCAGAAGGCCAGCACGGGTCCCGATATCCTACAAAATGCCGAATACTATCCCTCACGGGTCGCCGAGTTTGCCCTGAACTGGAAACGGATGGGCACCCAGATCATCGGAGGTTGCTGCGCCTCGGGGCCGGAGCACATCAGCGCCATGCGGCCGGTGGTCAAAGGGAACGGCGCCACCTGATCGCCGGAGTCTCAGTCTGCGGAACCCGCAGACTCCAAGCGCTGTACCACCCGGAACGTTTTTGCCGAGAAGATCAAGCGCTCCAGACCGAATTCAGGATAGAGCCTCAGGCAGAACTGTTCCACAGCTTCGTCGTAGCGGACCTGAGAAGGTGACAGTCGCCTTCTCTGAGTGAGTGCGCGGATTGCATGTGCGAGGACCAAGCCCACCGGAATCCGAACCCGAATGGCGGCAGCCCCTCTGGGCGCGGGTAACTGGAAGCTACAAGGGGAAGACCGCCAGGGTCCAATAACGCTAATTGTTGTATCTTAAGGCGTAGGACGGATTTTCGTGCAGAATATTGGGTAGGTTTTCTGTTGATGGATCCGAATATGGGGAACGGCGCAGAAACCAAGATCGCACACCTCCAGATGATCCAAGCTGTCATCACACGTATGGCGGGAAACTCTCTCATGGTCAAAGTCTGGACCGTCACATTGGTGGCTGCACTGTTCGCCCTCGCCGCTGCCGATACCAATGGGTTTTTTGTTTACGTGGCGTATCTTCCGGCGGTCATGTTTTGGGCACTGGATGCGTATTTCCTGCGCCAAGAGCGCCTATTTCGGAAACTCTACGACCAAGTTCGAGAGATTGAGCATGGAACGGTCGATTTCTCGATGAACACTCACCCGTTTAACGTGGGAACAACGTGGAGTGTCGCCTGGTCGCGTACGCTTTGTTTGTTTCACGGCACGATCACAACCACGATCATTGTAGTCACGCTGGTGCTCATGGGTCCTTGAAAAAGATTGCACTTTGAAACGACGTGTATTCTTCAGCTTCCATTGCGAGTGCGCGTGCGTGCGCGTGCGTGTGAAGGGGACAGTCACCTATTCCGTGCATTCCTCCTCCGTGGCTGCGCTTCCCCGGTATGGAGCAGGTCCGCCACCTGCACCTGCTCCCCCCGGTTGATCGGTCCGAAGCTCGTTGGGCGGCTTTCGCCTTGCCCTCATCCAAGTGCAGAATCGACGGATGCGAACTTACTGAGAAGGAGACTGTCACCCTTTCTGTGGAATTCCATTGCTCGATGAGAGAACTACCAGTCAGAAACAGAGAGAGGTGCACGATGGGCACTGGAGACAAGAATGCGGAGAACTACCGGATCGTCATTCTCAACCGGCGGCTCCAATTCCAGGATCGTGCCGCTGATGAGACGCTGGTCGGACCGGCTCGCATGGTGGACATTGAGGGCCGGTGTACAGACTGCTGGGGTCCAGTCGCCACACTGGTCGACGGGAATGGGCGTTGGATCAGCATCGCGTGTCGGGTCTGCGGGCGTCGCGTTGACGCTGAGGACGCCGAACGAGAACGAAAAAGGATGAAGCGTGAGGCAGATCGCAACATGCCGAGAGTTCGCGTCGGTCGCGGGGCCAAGTACGACGAGAAGGCGAAATTCGTGCTGAAAATTCTGCCGGACATGGACAGGAACAAAGCAGAGTTTGAGGAACGTGTTGACGATGCCAAGCGGAGAGCTCAACCGAAGCGAAAAGGGGAACGACGGCTGACTCGGCGAGAGTTCGTAGAGATGGGAACCCCCGGATATCTGTATTGTCAGGCGTGCGCCCTTGTCTCCGGTTTGGGGGCCCTTCCTCGCGATACGTCGGCGATCTCACTCTTAGACTTCGACTTCAAGAATTCAGGGAGTGACCTGAGTAGGCCGAGGGTGGACGCACAGGGTCGGGTGCAGTTCTCAGCGAGGGTCCCGCTGAAACGATCGATCCACGGACTGATGGGGAAAAGGATGGGCACGGCGCTCATTGCCGGATTTGCGGCGGCGTTTGCGTGTGAGGTTGGGATGAAGGCAATCCTGATGACTCGTTGTGACGAGGCGAAGATGACCCATGACCTCCTGGATTTATATGAGTCGCTTCCAAAGGATTGCAAGGAAAGACTCCAATCAGACATCGCCGGTATCGCCGACATTTTGAGCAAGTACCGGCATGTATTCAGTGAGTGGCGATACTTTGAACCAAACGCTGGCAAAGATGCGTTCTTAGCGCTCGTGGATTTGGATCGGATATGGGGACTTGAAAGGGCGGCCCGAGCAATCGTTGACGAGGGCACGGTCGCCGGTTTGCAGTACGATATCGACCTACGATACGACTTTGATCTCCAGTCCATGGCCCATGTCAACGAGGACCTCACGTTCACGATAGCCCCGGATGACGTTACCGCTTCTACGAAGGTTTCGATGAAAATCAGTGGACACGAATCTGCGATCCCATGGGACGCGATCTTGGCGCTCTGATCCAGCTAAAGAGACCGGGCGAGTCTTGACGAGAAGGGGACAGTCACCTTCTCTGGGACTTGGCACAGCCGAACTCACAAGAATCGCGGGGTGTTTCGCCGATACCGGTCGTACGCGTCGCCGTATTGCTCTTTCAGCCACACCTCCTCACTCAGGGGCGTGATGATGAACACCAGGGCAAGCAGCGCGTGCGTGATCCATAGGAACTCCGAGTTGGCGACGATGCTCAGGCCCAGGAAGAACAGGTTGTCGCCGAGGTATTGCGGGTTTCGGGTGAACCAGTTGGGACCGGTCGAAATAAAGCCGTCCCTCACGCCCGACGAGTTCTTCTAGCTGATCGTGACGACTCCCCAGATCGCCAGCAGTCCTCCCAGCAGAGCCAGAGGGATGCCGACGAGAAACCGGACGGCACCCGCAAAGACCCAGGTATTCCAGTCAAGAAGCAGCAGGGCTGCGTTGAGCCCGACGGCCACGAAGAAGCAGATCCAGGTCAGGACATACTGCCAGGAGCGGCGTCCGGGCGGAGACCAGATCCGGCGGTCGGGCCGAACGACGGACCAAACGATACCGGTCAGCAGTAGAAACAGTGTGATAATATCGACTATGAATACGATAGTTGTGACACTATGAATATCAATAAATTACAGCATAACTACTTTCCGTATATATTTCTCAAATACATCAATATTGGAAACACGGTCTGTCGGAGAAACCTGTTGCGAAAAACAGCAACTTCGTGAAAAGGGAGACGGTCTCCTCAAATATTGAGAGGTACAAAACCTCCTTGGAAGTCCCCCACCGGCCCCGGATCGGCGCAATTCAACCAGAAAAACGGCGTGTCTGGGAGCGACAGCTTTCCGGCCGCCGGTTCCGGGTCGGCGACAAAGACGGACGTGAGAAAGGGACAGTCACTTTCCAGAAAAACGGGGTGTCTGGGAGCGACAGCTATCCAGCCATCGGTTTCGCCTCGGCGATGAAGACGGGGACAAGAATGTCCCCGCTCCTAGAAGGCCTGAGTACATCGGCGCTATACAGCTGGCGGTCAAGAGGGACGGGGTCACATGATCGCGAGAGCGTCAGTCTCCGGCATTCCCCTCCTGGAAGCGCTGCACTACCCGGACCGGTTCGGCCAAGGGGATCAAGTACTCCAGATCGAATTCAGGATAGAGCCCCAGGCAGAACAGTTCTGGGGCCTCGCTGTAGGGGACCGGCTTGGCCAGCAGGTGACTCAGGCTCTTTATGCCTTTCTCCACCCAGACCTCCGAAAAGGCCGTGGGGTCCAGAGCAGCTCCCAGCAGGGCCACCACCTGGCTCCGGAATCCGTGAGCTTCAACCCGGACCTCCGTCGCGGCGTGATGGTCCTTAAGCCATTTGGCCAGGGCCAATAGATGTGAAGTTCGAATACCCAGCGGACGGTCCCCGACCGTGGCCAGGAGCTGGGCGTAGCGGTGGGAGTCGGACGCGTTTCTCCTCCGGGGCTGCGCTTCCCCGGTCAGGATCAGGTCCACGACCAGCACCTGCTCCCCCCGGTTGATTCGGTCCGAGGCTCGTTGGGCCGCATTTGCCTTGCCCTCGTCCAGCAGCAGGATCGAGGCTGGGGCCCCGTCCCCAGTGGCGATTCCCTTCCCCCAGAGAGCGGATGCCACCAGAAGGGGATGAGAAGGGGACAGTCACTTTCTCTGCGCCCGGTCCGTTACCGCACCTTGTCCGGAAACCGAATCACCACAGCGGACGAGGGGCTGGCGCCCCTCTGAGAGAAGATAGGATTCACCCCGGACCAAGATCGCCCGAGGCCGTGCCACCGGCAGCTAAGATAGAGGTTCTGTTAATTGGACAGTTGACTTGGGAGGATCTCTGCCGCAAAGAAAAGACAGGAGTGGAATAGCATGAGGAAAAGCTCTGTGTTTTGGGCTTTCGTGCTGAGTTTTTGGATGGATTTAAGCGGGGAGCAACTCGACTTCGAGCGAGCGGACCGGGAGACGGTTCGGCTGTCACCGACTCACTTTGTCGAAGTGCCGGAATCAGTCCAAGCGACCCTCAGCCTCCTAGGGTGTCGGATTCCGCAGCCCTGGGGCACCAACGAGAAGCCGCGCAATCTGATCCGAGGCGAGTTCATGGAGGCCGGGCGGACGCAGTGGGCCGCGCTCTGCTCTAGAAATCGGTCCTCGGCGATCATTGTGACCGATGAAAACGGCCGAGTTCGGGCCGAACTCGCATCGGCCCGGGACAAGGGTTTTTTACAAGGTATTGGCGGCGGAAAGATCGGCTATACGCGTGGGATTTACCCAGTCGGGGCTGATGGCATCCTATCCTACTACCAAGCCTATGGAGGCCCGAAGCCTCCTTCAATCGATCATCAAGGCATCGATGATGCCTTTCTTGAGAAGGCCTCCATAGTGCACTACTTCCACGAAGGAAAATGGCTGCGGTTGACCGGTGCGGACTGAGTCGGTTGAGAGTCGAATAATTCCAGCTCACGCTCGAATGTCACGACTCGTCTGAATCGCGCCGATTTCCAGGTTTTTGGCCGGCGCGCCCAAGCGATCAAGCGACGGTGCCCCGCCCGGACCCCATAAAGAACCCCCGCAGGACGTCCAGAGTTCCCTCTAAGTGAGCCATGCGCTCTTCAGCCGCCCCAGGCGGTCCTACGGAGTTCGCTGCGTTCCCGTGCCGCTCTATCCCGTGCCGATTCTTCTAGCCTGTGTAGAGGAGTAGACTTCCCGTATTCCCCGAGGGAAGGAGATGCCATGAGAATGAGAAAAGGTGACCGGGGGCTCCGAGAAGTTGCGGCGGCGGGTCTAGTGGCGCTGCTGCTGGCCTCTGAGACGGCTGTGAACGGACAATCCGCCTCGGATTTCGAGCGCTTCCAGTTGTATAACGCCTGCCGCCCCATGGGACTGAGGGGCCACCTCGGCCAGTCGGGACATGAGGACGGAATCAAAATCACTCTGGATCACATTACGCCCGTCGTCAAAAGCCGCTTACGGGCAGAGCGTCTCTACTCGCCCTTGAAAAGCGAGTCGAACGGGGCGTTCCTGGAGGTCTCCGTCAATGTCGCCGAAGTCTCCCCCGAGGTCGCGGCGCACACCATCTCACTGCAATACCACAAGCTCATCACCGATGCCGCCAGCGGATTGGAGAACACGGCGGCCACGTGGATCACCGACTCGGGCGGTAGCGGCGGCCACGATCCCGAAACCATCAGCGAAGTCGTCACCCTTGTCCTTGATAGGTTCCTGAAGGAGTACCTGCGAGTGAACGAGGGGGATTGCCGCCCGGCCTCATTTACGGCCACTGGACGAAATTCCTGTGCCGGCCAGTGGGGCGGCACTGAGTGCTGGATGGGGTTGTCCAACGAACCAGGGTGCTACGTCTGGAATAATTTCCTCCTGCCGGAGCAGACTGTGACCTGGACGGGCGAGTGTGCCGGGGAGTTCGCCCAAGGGCAGGGAACCCTCAAATGGGTCTGGGACAGAGGCAGAGGCAAGGAGACTGCGGAAGAGACCGGGTATCTTGAGGCCGGCAAGAATCGGCACGGGCCGTGGATCAGGCGCTACGGGAATGGAACTGTCCACGAAGGCCCATATATAGAGGGGAAGAGACACGGGCAGCGCTCTCTGACGAGGAGGGGACAGTCACCATCTCTCTCACGCTCACAGAAGCTTGAGCAAGGCGACGACCAACCCGCCAATGGTGAGAGTCTGCACGAGGAGTGCCCTGTAGAGCCTGGTTTCCAGTTGGGCCAGCGCCGCTTCCAATTCGGTCCGGGTGACGGCGGACTCTTCACTGGAGCGAACGACAGCCACGATCGCTTTGGCCTATTGAGGCTCGATTCCGGCGGCGGTAAGTTGATCGGCAGCGGTGAGCGTGTCGAACATGCATTCTCCTCTCTGCCTATTCTATCCCTTTCCGGAGTCTCGGACCACGATGGAATCCGCGATGCACCCGGAGAGGGAATCAGACTCCAATAAAGTACATTATCGGATCAGCCGCGGGACCAGGGAGCCGGGTCGTTCGAACGGGAGGCATGAGAAGGGGACTGAGAAGGGGACAGTCAACTTCTCTGAGAATTCCACGAAGCTTCAGATATTGAGAGGTATAGAGCCTCCTTAGTAGCCCCCAACGGCCCCGGACCGGCGCAATCCAACCAGGAAAACGGGATGTCTGGGAGCAACAGCTTGCCAGCCGCCGGTTCCGCGTCGGCGATGAAGACGGGGACAAGAATGTCCCCGATCCCAGGGGGCCCGAGCACATCGGCGCCATGCGGCCCGTGGTCAAACAGTACGGCGCCGCTTGATCGCCGGAGCGTCAATCTCCGGAATCTGATGAGTCGAAACGCTGCTCCACCGGGACCGGTTTGGCCAGTGAAATCAAGCGCTTCAGATCGAATTCAGGAAAGAGCCCCAGGCAGAACAGTTCCGGAGCCTCGCTGTAGCGGACCGGTTTGGCCAGCAGGTGGCTTAGGCTCTTCATGCCCATCTCGACCCTGATCTCCGAAAAGGGCGTGGGATCGAGCGCTGCACCCAACAGGGCCACGGCCTGGCTCCGGAAACCCTGGGCTTCGACTCGGACTTCCGATGCGCCTTGATGGTCCTTGAGCCATTTGGCCAGGGCCAATAGATGTGAAGCTCGAATGCCCAGCGGGCGGTCCCCGACGGTGGCCAGGAGCTGGGCGTAGCGGTGGGAATCCGACGCGTTCCTCCTCCGCGGCTGCGCTTCCCCGGTCAGGATCAGGTCCACCACCAGCACCTGCTCCCCCCGGTTGATCCGGTCCGAGGCTGGTTGGCTTGCATTTGCCTTGCCCTCGTCCAAGAGCAGGATCGAGGCTGGGGCTCCTTCCCCGGTGGCGATTCCCTTCCCCCAGAGGGCCGATGCAATGAGTCCGTCGCTGAAGTGGATTCGATAGGAATACGATTCCACACCCCGGTTCCTGGTGTTGTGGAGCGCCCATCCGTGCTTGACCTCCACCGGATGGAAACGGACCAGGGATCGAAGTCTTGCTCTGCGCTCCTCGAGGTCCTCGACCGGCCGGCCTCCCTGCGGAGCCGCTTCCCGCAGGTGCCTGTCGGCCAGGTGGCGCGCTACACCCAGGATGGTGAGGTTGTCGTCCGGGAAACCGACCACCAGTTCCTCGTAGCTCTGAATCTCCTGATCGACGGGATCTTCCCGGTCCCAGGTCCCGAGGCCGAAATGCCGGGACAGATGCCGGTAGGCCTGAAGCCGGTTGTCCCGTTGGTAATTGTGGGTCGAGGGGTCGGTGTTTTCATGCCAGCCCAGGTGGTCTCCCTTGCCGAAAAGGGCGAAGAAGGGCTTGACCTCGTCGTAGATGTAGGGCCGGACCAAGGGAGCCCGGAAGCAGCATTCGTCCTCGGCATTGTAGATCAACAGAGTCGGTTTGGGCGCCCGCATGGCGGTGAGTGTCGAGTAGTCCTGACCCCGGAGCAGGTCGGTGGCGTTCTGCTCGATGTCCCCCGTGTCCTGCGGGCGTTCGATTCTCGAGATCAGGGCGGAGTAGCCGGCGACCGGCACGGACACGGCGACTCGCTCGTCCAGGGAGGAGAGGATGATGGTCTGCCAGCCGCCGCCTGAGAGTCCGGTGACGGCGAGGCGTTGCGGATCGACCCGGGGATGATGTTCCAGGTAGTCGAGTCCCTTCCGCATGGCGAGATAGAAGAGGCCGATGGCGTTGGCTCCCACCAGGTCGAGATGGGCTCCGAACCAGTGGCTGTTCTCAGGATGGAATAACTCCCCGCAGCCCAGCCACTCCAGATTCAGCGCCATCACACCCCGGCGAGCCAGGCTGATGCATCGTTTCTGCTTGTATTCGACGGCTTTGCCGGGGCCTCGAGCGTGGCCGTTTACGTTTAGGACGGCTGGCAGGGGACGCCGGTCTCCCGTCGGTTCGTAGAGCAGTGCGGGGATCTGGAGGCCGGGGACGATTTGCAACAGGAGCTTTTGGAGGCGGTATCCGCGGTGCTCTTGGGGCGGACCGACCTCGCGGAAATGAAGGGGGGCCTCTATCCATTCCTGGGGCCAGCCGCGATAGACGACGTCCTGGAGCAGATTTCTGCGGATGTCGTTTGCTTGGGCCGTCCATTCTTCGGCGCGGGCGGGGAGGGGCGGTAGTTTTGGAGAACGGGACACCAGGTATTCTCCGAGCAGGTGGTGAAGCAGCCCGGGTTCGATGGTTTTTTGTTCCAGAAGGGGAGTGAGTTGGCGGCTGGTGCTTTGGGCTTGGAGGGTCGCCAGGAAGGGGAGGAACAGGCAGATTCTCAGGAGGGATTTGTTGAAAATTGACATTGGTATAAAGGGGCGAGTTCGAGTCGCCTGTTATGGACTCGCGAGGTTGTTACTCCGGAGTCCGGCGGTTAGGAAACCGCCGCTCCCATCCGGCGGCAAGAAAGTTGCTGCTCCCGTTTGGTGGCACGAAGATGTCGCTCTCATTTGGCGGCAACGAAACGTCGTTCCCATCCGGCGGCAAGAAATTCGCGGCTTCCTATGGGCGACAGGAAAGCCGTCCCTATTGTTCTTCGGCAACAACAAAATCAAGGCTCCCGAGGATCCGTCAATGCATTGACATGGCGGTGAGTTTCGACTCGGTTTCGAGGCTTCTGATCCAATCTGCCACTAGCTCCGCTCCGCGCTCGTCGATTCGGTTGGTGCTGGTCGGGGGCATTTGGTTTAGGCCCCTTACGATCAGGCGCCGGTAGAGGATCGATCGTTCAGGATCGCCTGGGGCCACCAGCCGGGCACCGGCCAAGCCCATGGTGTCGTGGAGCGGCGCCTCGTCAATCAGCCGGACCTTCTCCGGTTCTGCCGCGTAGGTCAGGTTTATTCGGGAGTTTCCTCCGCCGCTCGGGGCGTGGCACATGGCGCAGTTCACTTGGAGGTAGGCGCGGGTGCGAGCTTCCACGTTCTCGTCTGTGCTGAAAGGATCCGGGAGGGCCGGGTATTCCGCGGGAGGTTTCTCGAGCGGCTCCTTGAAGATTCCGATGTGATCCAGCGTTCGCAGTTGATTGTCCGTGGTCTTGCCGTAGTCCTGGTTGCGGTTCATCTGCCGGGTGTTCAGCCCCAGCACGAATCCGGCCGCGCGGGAGTGGCAGTACATACATTCCTCGCGGCTGGGATAGCGCCAGACCTGGTCCCGCTGTCCGCCGGGCGTACTCCGGTCCTGGATCTGATAGGTTCGGTCGCGGCCTTCCCCTGCGACCAACTCCGCATCGGTCTGCTCTTCGTTCCAGGCGTAGGTGTATCCGACCCAACGGTCATCCTCTTTCACCAGTAGCCGGGTTTCGATGAATTGGCGCGTCTCCGGGTTGCCTTCCTCGGTCTCCAGGGTGAATGACTTCACCATCACGGTGCCTTCCTCGCACTCCCAAGTGCCTTCCTCGTTGAACTTGATCTGCGTCTCGCCCGGCAAGGCCAGGAACCGCTCCTTGCCGGCGCCGTCGGACCAGAAGGGGACGTTCACCGTGTACGGGATGACGCCGGGAGCCGGCCGATGATCCTTTACCGATGCGAACAGTCCGGTCTCGCTCAGCTTCTGCGGAAATGGCAGTCGCTTCTTCGGGACCGGCCGGTGATCCAGTTCGAAGACCTCGCCGCTGTCGTAGTCCAGGGCATAGAAAGCTCCGTCGCGTCCCTGGCCGAAACTGACGATACTGACGGACGAGTCGGCGAGTTCCTGGTGCCAGACCACCTTCTTCTGATCGTGGTCGTATCGGAATCCCCAGATTTTGCCGTAGGAGTAGTCCCCGTAGAGGTAGGCGCCTTTCAGTTCGGGAAACTTGTTTCCCTCGTAGACGTAGCCGCCGGTGATGGACCGGCATTCCCGGTGGTGATGCTCCATCACCGGCGGGACGATGGGCGTGGGGCCCGGATTCGTGTTGGGATGAAAGGGGTGTGAGCCCTCCATCACGGGCCAGCCGTGATTGCTGCCCCGGCCGACCAGCTCGATGAGCTCCCAGAGATCCTGCCCCACGTCCCCGACCCAGGGCTGTCCGGTGACCGGATCGAAGCTGAACCGCCACGGGTTGCGAAAGCCGTAGGCCCAGATCTCCTCCCGGGCGCCGGGAACGCCGACGAAGGGGTTGTCCTGGGGAATGGAATAGGCCCGGCCGGGGTCCGGCCGCTCCACGTCGAGCCGCATCATGACCGCCAGCAGGTCGTCCACGTCCTGACCGGTGTGTTCCCGATCGGAGCTTCCGGTGCCGTCGCCGGTGGCAATGTAGAGGTACCCGTCCGGACCGATGATGGCTTCGCCGCCGTTGTGTCCACCGGACGGCCACTGGATGATGATCCGCTCCGACTCGGGACGCAGCCGCGGCGGGTTGCTGCCCGGTTCCAGCTCGAACCTGGAAACCCGGCTGAGCTGCTTGACCGGGTTGCCCGCTTCATCCTTCTGGTCTTCCAGCTTGGGGTTGGTGGGGCTGAAGACGAACACCTGGCCGTTCTCGCGGTACCGCGGATGGAAGGAAAAGGCGGAAACCCGGCGGTTCCAATCCAGGAAGAGGTCTTTTCCGGCATCGGGATCGTTCCCGTGGAAGCTGTAGATCGGGCCTCCGTACTCGGCGACCAGCAGCCGTTCCGAGTTCGGGTCCTGAGCGATGAAGGTCGGATTCTCGAAGGTGTGCTGCGGGAAGACGCGCCGGAGGCGGTACGGCGGCGGGGGCTCTGGTGACCCCACGACGCGGGAGGTGGTCCAGAGGGTCCTCTCGGTTAGCCCGTAGGGGGCATCGTCCGCCTCCGGCCCACCCCGGCCGCAGCCTGCCAGCATCAAGACTGTGCCCAGAAAGAACAGGCGATTCCAACTAAAAAGTCTGATGATCAATTGACTTACCTACAGAGTTCCTGACATTCCCCTTTAACAGGTCGACGGAGTCCCAACGGCGGCGGAAGCGTAAGGGGGGACTCCGTCCTAACCCCCTGATCGGCGCCTAAAAGACGCCGCTCCAAGTCGGCGCGTGAAACACGCCGCTCCCAGTCGCCCCTCATTTTTTCTCTATTCTCAGGGCTCCCGGCTCAGGCCAGGAGCGGTTTCAGCACCTTTCCGTGCACGTCCGTCAGCCGATGGTCCCGGCCTTGGAACTTGAATGTCAAGCGCAAGTGGTCGATTCCCAGGAGATGCAGGATGGTGGCGTTCAGGTCGTGGACCTCGACCGGATCCTTGACGATATTGTAGCTGAAATCGTCCGTTTCACCGTAGCTCTGCCCGCCGGAAGCCCCGCCTCCGGCCAACCACATGGTAAAGCAGCGCGGGTGATGGTCCCGTCCGTAGTTCTCCTTGGTCAAATCTCCCTGGCAGTAGATCGTCCGTCCGAATTCGCCGCCCCAGACGATGAGGGTGTCGTCCAGCATGCCTCGTTGTTCCAGATCCAGAATCAGGGCCGCCGTGGCCCGATCGGTGGCCCGGCATTGGGCCCCCAGGTCACGGGGCAGGTCCCGGTGCTGATCCCAGCCCCGGTGGAACAACTGAACGAAGCGCACCCCCCGCTCCACCAGCCGCCGGGCCATCAGGCAATGGGACGCATAGGTGCCCCGTTCGCGAGCGTCGTCTCCGTAGAGCCGAAAGATGTGCTCCGGTTCGTCGGTCAGGTCCGTCAGCTCGGGAACCGAGGTCTGCATCCGGAACGCCAGTTCGTACTGGGCGATCCGGGTGGCGATCTCAGGGTCCCCGAACTCAGCCTGCTTCAACTCGTTCAACCGGGCGACATCGTCCAGAATATGCCGCCGGGTGACGCTGCCCATGCCCGGCGGATTGGAGAGGTAGAGGACCGGATCGCCGACACCGCGGAACCTCACCCCCTGGTGCCGCGTGGGCAGGAAGCCACTGCCCCACAAACGCTTGTATAGCGGCTGCGACCCTTTCTTGGAGTTGGAGGTCATGACCACGAAGGTGGGTAGATCCCGATTCGCACTTCCCAACCCGTAGGAGAGCCACGCCCCCAGACTGGGGCGGCCCGACCGCTCGAAGCCGGTCTGCATCAGCGTGATGGCGGGGTCGTGGTTGATGGCGTCCGTGTGCATCGACTTGATCAGGCAGAGTCGATCGACCATGCCGGCCGTGTGCGGCAGCAACTCGCTCACCCAGGCGCCGCACTCCCCATGCCGTTGAAATTCGAAGATGGACGGCACCACCGGGAAACGATCCTGGCCCGAGGTCATGGTGGTCAGACGCTGACCCTTCCGCACCGAGTCGGGGAAATCGACGTCGAACATTTCCCGCAGGCCCGGCTTGTAGTCGAAGAGGTCCATCTGAGCCGGTCCGCCGGCCTGGCACAGATAGATCACCCGCTTGGCGCTGGGCTCGAAGTGGGGTAGGCGTGCCGCACCGGCGGCTGCTCCGGAACTCCGCAACGGAGAGGCCGAGAGGTCCTGTGCCAGCAGTGAGCTCAACGCCGCCGCGCCGATTCCCATCCCCGACCGGCCAAAGAAGTGTCGGCGAGTCAAGAGCTGGCGGGCGTTGTCGATTGGATGCGTTGGAGAAGCCATCGGTTTTCTCATTCCCGGTGAATGGTTTCGTCCAGGTTCAGGAGGCCGTTCGCGAGGGCCGTGTGGGCGGCCAGTTCGACGGTGTCCATCCCAGGATCCAAAGGAGACTGACCGACCTGAGCCAGTCTCCGGGCAGCCTCGGGGTCGTTCTCGTAGGTCGACCGATGACGCCTCAGACCGCGCGTCAGCACCTCGATTTCCGCCGGCTGGGGCTGCCGCGAAGTGACCAGGCGGAAACCGAAACCGACCCGCTCCCGATCGGTCGGACCTCCCTCCCGGATCAGACGCTGGGCGAGAGCACGCGCCGCCTCGACGTAGGTCACGTCGTTCATGAGCGTCAACGCCTGGAGGGGCGTGTTGGTCCGCTCGCGCCGGGCCGTGCAGACCTCGCGGCTCGGAGCATCGAACACCTCCATGCCGGGAGGATGGATGGTGCGCCGCCAGAAAGAATAGAGGCTGCGACGGTAGAGATGGTCGCCGGTCCCCTGCTCGTAGCCTTTCTGGTAGGCGCCGGTCGCTCCGCCGGCGATCTCGTCCCAGATGCCCGCCGGCTGGTACGGCTTGACCGATGGTCCCCCAACCGACTCGACCAGCAGCCCGCCCACCGCCAGGGCCTGATCCCGAATCATCTCGGCAGGCAGGCGCAACCGGGGACCCCGCGCCAGCAGACGGTTGTCCGGATCTTTCTGAAGCAGTTCCGGCGTGACTTTCGACGACTCCAGGTAGGTCGCGCTGGTCACGATCATCCGCTGGAAAGCCTTGACGTCCCACTTCAGCCGCATCAACTCGCTGGCCAGCCAGTCCAGCAGGAGTGGGTGCGTCGGGGGCTCCCCCTGCGCCCCGAAATCCTCGGGCGTCGGCACCAGTCCCAAGCCGAAGTGCAACTGCCACAATCGGTTCACCGCCACGCGGGCGGTGAGTGGATGGGACGGGTGCACCAGCCAACGTGCCAGGAGCAGACGATTGGCCGGGACGCCGGGGGGCAGCGGTGGCAGCACCCTGGGGACGCCCGGAGTCACCCTGGCGCCAGGCTGATCGTATTGTCCGCGTCCCAGAACGAACGTCTCTCGAGCCTGGTCGTCCCGCATGATCATGGTTGCGGGGACCTGTTCCCAGAGGCGTTGATGCTGCGCCTCAAGCGGGGCGTACGCGGGTGAACTCCGCTCCAGAATCTGAAGTTCGCGATGGATCCGATCCAATCGGAGTTGAACGGCCCGCGGCGGAACCTTGATGGTGGGCGCGGCGCTTCGCCGATAGGTACCCGGTTCGGAGACGGCGTTGAAGAAGGCGAAGAGACGGTAGAACTCGGTCTGGGAGATGGGGTCGTACTTGTGATCGTGACAACGCGCGCAGCCGACCGTGAGCCCCATCCAGGCGGTCGAAACGGTGTTGACGCGATCGACGGCGTACTCGACCCGGAACTCGTCGGCGATGGATCCGCCTTCGCCGTTGACGCGGTTGTTGCGAAGGAAGCCGGTGGCCAATTTCTGGTCCGGACTCGCCTCAGGGAGCAGATCTCCGGCCAACTGCCGGACCGTGAACCGGTCGTAGGACAGATTCTGGTTCAGCGCGTCCACGACCCATTCGCGCCACCTCCACATGGTTCGAGGCTCGTCGTCCTGATAGCCGTCGCTGTCGGCGTACCGCGCCAGATCGAGCCAGATCGCCGCCATGCGCTCCCCATACCGGGGCGAAGCCAGGAGCCGGTCGACGACCTTCTCGTACGCGCCGGGCGACGGGGTCGGCGAGGAAGGCGTCCAGTTCATCCAAAGTCGGCGGCAACCCGGTCAGATCCAATGTCACTCGGCGCAGGATGCGGCTCTTTTGCGCGGCCGGCGAAGGAACCAGGCCTTCGGCTTCCAGCCGCTTCAGGACGAAGTGATCCAGACCCTGCCGGGGCCAGACACCGTCCTCGACCTGAGGAAGAGCGGGCCGCCGCGGCGGGATGAATGCCCAATGTTGCTGCCAGACGGCCCCTTGCGCGATCCAACGGCGGATCAGATCGATCTGGTCGTCGCTCAGAGTCTTTTGCGAGTACGCGGGAGGCATGCGATGGTTCGCGTCTTCATGCCTGATGCGCTGGAAGATCAGGCTGTTGTCCGGATCTCCGGGAACGACGGGCACTCCGGAGGTCCGAGCCTGGAAGAGGTTTTCTCGCAGATCGAGCCTCAGTCCTGCCATCCGGGCCTGAGGATCGGGACCGTGGCACTGAAAGCAGGTATCGGACAACAACGGTCGAATCTGCCGTTGAAAGTCGACTTTGGAGTTCTGAGAAAGGGCGGTTGCGGCCAGCAAAGACAAGAAGAGGGACAGGAGCCCCAGTCGGACGACCGGTCGCCGTGCCGAGTCGTGAATCCAGGCCCAACACGGGCAAATGCTCCAGCAACAATTTCTCATGAGGGTAGTGGCGTTTATTCTAGCAGCCTGCGCCAACAGGCTCGATGGCGGCCTCGGCGTCGGCAATGGTTGCATCTGCAGCCCGTAACGAACAACGTGGTTTCGGAAGGGAGTTGCGATGAATAGATCGATTGTGGTTTCTGTCGTCCTGTTTCTGGCCGGTCCCGCCCTCGTGGCGTTCGCCCAGGACGCCGCATCCGGGCCAGAGGCCATCCAGTATGAACCCATCGAAGGGGCGTCGATCTACGATCACGATCCTTCCACCCGGCTCGGGGACGACATCTTCGGCAACATCATCGCCGACCTGGAGAACGACGCTCCGGGACGATGCTCTCACGGGGGGCCGGTCTGTCTGGAATATGCGAACGGCCACATCGCAGCCTTCTATGCCAACACCAGCGACCACAACTCCGACGGGTGGAGCGATTACGCCCTCAGCAAGGACGGCGGCAGGACCTGGGAAAGATACAACAAGTTCGAGTACTCCTACGCGGCCTACCAGAGAGATCCCAAGCGGCCGGTGATCGTCGAAGAAGGGCTGACGACCCACAACGGAATCGTCGTTCTGCTTCTCACCCATGTCGACAACGGCAGGAGCCGGAGCGGATTCATGAGAAGCCGTGACCATGGCGCCTCCTGGATCGACTACGAACCCCTCGACGGAGACTTCGTCGGGTATCCCTGTGCGGTGGGGGTGACGGGGGGACACCAACTTCGTCCTCTACGACATCAGCAAGGGCCCCCACGTCCTGTACGTCAGCACCGACGACGGACAGAGCTGGCGCCGGAGAAGCACCCTGCCCCTGGACGACGACAAATGGTACGGCGCCATGTGCATCATGGAGGACGGCCGGCTGCTGGCCGGCGCCTATACCGAGAAAGACGAGCACCACCTCTACTACTGCATCAGCCGGGACCAGGGAAGGACCTGGACCGAGCAGCGGCGCGCCTATCTGGACAAGAAAGTTCGCGACCCCGAACTGGCCTACCTGGCGGGCAAGTACTACCTGCACGGAAGGTCGGGCCAATACGGTGACGGGAGAGACCGTTTCGTCCTCTACCAGTCCGACGACGGCGTCAACTGGGGGAGCGGGATCATTGTCAGCGGTGACCCGAGGCATGCCGACGGGTACAGTCACAACTGCGTCATCAACAAGTATGACGACGACGTCCCCAACCAACTGATGGTCCAATTCAGCATCGTCTACGACGGCCTCGACACCAACACGCACGTGTTCTTCATCAAGCCGGATTCCGGGAAGTAAAGGAGCGGCGACTTTCCAGTCGCCGGGAGCGGCGTCTTTCAGGCGCCGATTAGGGCGTTAGGGGGACGGCAGTCTACCCTTTACTTCCCCCTATGAAGGAAGAAAGGGGGACAGGATAGTCCCCCCCTCCTACCAAAACCGAAACGCATAAAGCCGGGCGCGCCACTGCAACCGAAAGCTGAGCCGGACCGGCTTCCCGGCCAGATCCGACAGCCGGGCCCCGGATTTCCACCGAACCGTGCCCCGCAGGAAATCTCCGATCAGGGGCTCGCACTCCTCCTGGCCAAGACCCGGGACCGGAACGCCGTCCAACCCCAAGACGCCGACCTGAATCCGCCCGCCGGCCCCGCAATCCGCGTTCAGTTTCAGATGCCGCCCCGAGAAGATCAGCGGCTTGGTGACCAGATGTCCTTGGGTCGACTCCGCCGCCTGGGCGACGATCCTGTGACGCAGAAACTTGACCCGCCCAACGCCCCCCATGCCCGGTTCCCGCCTGACTTCTTCATGGCCCACGTCGAAGCCGCCATAGTACATCCAGATCTCGTCCCCTCGGGGAATCATTCCCACGCCCATGTAGACCATGCGGCTGTCGAAGTCCCCTTCCCTTCCGGACTCAGAAACGGATTGCGGTCGGGCCGCCGCCAGCGCACGCTGTCGCGGCTGGTGGCGATCTGAATCTCCAGGTTGTCCGTGTCGTGGTAGTAGGCCGCCGGAAACAGCAGGGAGACCCCGTCGGCGAACGGGTAGGGCTGGGCAGCCGAATTGTAGAGGTCCATACCCGGCGGATCCTCCCGGTCAGGCGCCAGGACCCGCTGCGGACGGGGGAAGTCGCCGAAGGTCGCGCTCTCGGTTCGGCCGATGCAGCGGATCGCTCCCCCTTTGAAGCGAGGATACTGGTTGTCCCGGACGAAGCAGATGTACTTTCCGAGCCGGGAGTCGTAGTAGCAGACGTTGCAGGTATCCGTGTACCAGTCCATCAGAGGACCGGGGCCCTTGGTCCACCGGATCCCGTCCGGTGACGACGCACCTTCGATGGTGGGCCCCAGCCATTCCCGGGTTCGTCCCCGGTCCCGAAGGGTCATCCGATACCCGTATCCGCGCTTCTTGTCCCGTTCTCCAAAAACACACTTGTACCGTTGCCCCGGCCCCGCGGAAGGATCCAGGAACACGCCGCCCTCATGCTGGAAGGTGAGGACGATGTTGTTCTTCCGGTTGCCTCCAAACGAGGTCACCCCACAGGGCGGTTTGTCCCAGTGAGTGCCATCCTCCGACTCGGCATAGCAAAGGCGGCTGACGTCAGCCGGATCGCCCAAGGCGCGACCCGAGTACCACATCCGCACCCGGCCACCCTCGTCCCCCACAGTGACCCAGGCCCAAACCCCGTCCTGGTCCGTGGGAACGTCGGGCGAAACCAGCCGGACGTGGTCGGCCCGGGCGGGGGTCACCCTGAGCCGGATGCCCTCTTTCCGCTCCACCAAGTGATCGTCCAGGAGCAACTGGGCCCGGTCCCCCACGTCCAGCGCCGTTGCTGAATGAGCGGTTCGAGCAACCAGCGCCGCCCCAGCCATCCCCGTCCCCAGAAACATCCGGCGATTCACCCGCAATCCCATTTCACTGTTCCCTCTCTTTCCTCTTTCCTCTCTTCCCCCTCGTCCCTCACCAATTGGTGATGGAGCCGTCGGGACGCCGATTCAGGGGAGCGCCCTCCATCGGCTCCGTGACTTCGGCCACCAGCTTCAGGGATTTGGTATCGACCTCGACTCCCAGGCCCGGCCGGTCGGTGGGCCAGAGTTTTCCGTCCCGAAAGTCGTAGCTGACCGGCAGGTGCTCCAAGTCCTTTTTCCGGCCGCCCAACATCTCCATCAGCACCGGTCCCGGAAAGGCGTTGCAGGCATGGACCAGGGCGGCGGTGGCAATCGGACCGGTGAAATGGGGGACCAGCCCGACGTAAGTGGGTCTCGCACAGAGTTGCGATCTTCATGAACTCGGTGATGCCGCCGGCGTTGGGCAGGGAGATCCTCGAATAGTCGATCAACCGTTCCTCGATCAGTTCGTTGATGTCCCAGCGGTCGCCGAACTGCTCGCCGACGGCGATGGGCACCTTCACCTGGGGGCGCAACTGCCGGTAGACACCCGGGTTCTCGCTGCGGATCAGGTCTTCGACGAAGTAGGGTTCCAGGTCCTCGATGAGAGTGGAGAGCCGGATGGCATCGGCCATGTCCAGCCGCGTGTGGTAGTCGATGGCCCAATCGCCGCTGGGTCCCACGCCTTTGCGCACTTCGACACAGAGCTTGTAGGTGTCGCGAACGGATTGGCGTGGGTTGAACTGATCGCCCGAACCCCGGGTGCTGGTTCGGTAGGCCCGGAAACCGGCGTCCATGCAGGCGCGCGCCGCGTCGCGCGTGTTCTTGTAGCCGGGAAAACCGGTCGAGTAGCACTCGATGTGGTTCCGTACGGGACCTCCGAGCAAGTGGTAGACCGGGACCCCGAGAGCTTTGCCCCGGATGTCCCAGAGCGCCAGATCCAGGGCACCCAGAGCATGGATCTTTTCCCGCCCGGCGGATAGAAGTGACCCCGGTACATGAGCTGCCACAAGTGCTCGATGCGGGCTGGGTTCTCTCCGATGAGCAGGCCGGCGCACTGGCGGATGGTGTCCGCCGATCCCCCTTCGCCCACCCCCACGATGCCCTGGTCGGTTTCGACCAGAGAGACGTGGGAACTCTGATTGAACATGACCCGGGAGGGAGCCTCATAGAAGCGAATCCGGGTGATCCGCATGGATGAGAGAGCCTGATGTGCTTCCCCACGAGCGTTTTTGAGCCATGGCGGCGGCCAACCCGGCGGTTCCGGCCACCGAGCCGACGAATCGTCTTCGGTTCATGGATTCCTACCTTGCGTTGTTGTGCCGTGTGATAATCGAGTTTCCAGGAAAGCCCCCTTCTACGCAAGCCGGAGACCGGCCTTCTCAGTCCGGAGGATCGCTTCCGACACCCGGCGGCGCCATTTACACCGGGGCCAAAATCCAGCAGCGAGTATCATGGACGGCGGATTGGCAATCATGAATCTTATCCGAAGAGTTCTGGCGCCGGCTTCGGTCCTCTGCCTGGCGGCCGGCGTCCTCCTCGAGGCCCAAATCGACACCGGCACCATTCTGGGCCGCGTTCTGCTGGAGGACGGATCGCCTGCGGTGAAGGCCCAGGTCAGTCTGAGACACCAGGACACGAATCAGCTCGTCGATCTTCTCACCAGCCCGGCGGGCTATTTCCGGCGCGACGGTCTCCGGGTGGGGAAATATCAGTTGACCGTGACGCTGCCGGATTCCGGACCGAAGTTCTCCGAGATCTGGATCTGCTAGTGGGACAGTCCCTCCGGGCGGATTTCCAACTCCGGCGGGGGACGGCCGCCGGCGCCTCGGTCAAACAGGCAGGACCGGCTCTGCTGGGAGCCGGAAGGACGGATCTGGGACAGGTCATCGACCAGGAGAAACTCGACTCTTTGCCCGTCAACGCCCGGGACATCGGAAAGCTGGCCGGCTTGGCGGCCGGGGCTACTCCTTCGGCCTCGAACCGGGGCAGCGTCAAGGTCATGGGGATGAGGTTCAAGGACAATCTCACCTATATCGACGGCACCCTCTTCACCCACGGAGACGGGGAGACCTCCTTCAAGGCGAGTACCGACGCCTTGAAGGAGTTCGACGTGAAGACCGGCCTCTATTCGGCCGAGTACGGCGTGCGTCCCGGCGGCCAGATCACCGCCGTGACCAAGAGCGGCAGCAACCAGTTTCACGGAAACCTGTACTGGTTTCACCGGAACGACAATCTGGATGCCCGCAACTTCTTCGAACAGGGAAAGGCCGAATTCAAGCGCAACCAGTTGGGCGCGACCCTGGGGGGACCCATCCTGATCCCGGGCCTGTTCGATGGGACGGACCAAGCCTGGTTCTTCCTTTCCTACCAGTTCCGGTCGATTCGGGAGACCCGGCCCTTGACCGGAGTCGTTCCCACCGATGCCGAAAAACGAGGCGAGTTTTCATCGCCCATCCTGGACCCGGCGACCGGACAGTTGTTCCCGGACGGCCGGTTGCCCGAGCAACGGCTGGATCCCGTAGCCCGGCAACTCCTCCACTACTGGCCGTCTCCGAATACGCCCGGCCCCCTGAACTTCACCAGTCCCGACTCAAAGGCGAATCTGGACAATCCCCAGCTCATCTCGCGCGTGGACCTTGCGACCTCGCCCGGCAACCGATGGGCCGGCCGCTTGATCTGGGATTCGAGTCCCCAGGTGTCCCCCCACACGTTCAGCGTCTTCTCCGCAGTGCAGCCCCTGCGGACCTACGGACAATCCATCTCCAACATCAGGACGTGGGGAAACGGCCTGATCAACGCGGCGAGTATCCACTGGTTTTTCCGCCCCTATATCGCCGGTCCTTCCCGCGCCAAGCCCCAGGTCCCTTTGAGTCTCGGCATTCCGCAACTGTTGACGAGTGAAGCCGACCGGAGCGGCGTTCCCACGGTCGTCATCCAGGGCTACACGGGAATCGGCGACTCGGGCGCCGTGGGACACGCCAATCTGGGAAATTGGCAGGTCAAGGACGACGTCTCCTGGTCCCGCGGCAATCACACGCTGAGAGGAGGAGTCGAATTCCGGCAGCACTATAACTTCTACGTGATGGAGCGCCGTTCCAGATTCGAATTCTTCAGCCGGTATACGGGAAATGCGTTCGCCGACTTTCTGCTGGGACATCCGGTACGCACCGAGTTGGGCGGGGAGGATTTCCGGGGAAACTTCCACCAGAACAGCTTCTATTTCTATTTCAAGGACGTCTGGAGAGTCCGGCCCAGGTTGACCCTCACGCTGGGACTACGATACGAGCTTCGGCTCCCGTGGCGAGACAAGCGGGGCTTCATGGCCAACTTCGACGTGGCCGAGGGACGCCTGATTCCTCCGCTCTCGATCGCCGACCCGCCGCCGCCCGAAACCGGCCGTTTCGAACCCGGCTTCCCCCTGGTCGAGTGGAACCGGGCTGCCGCCATCCTGCCCCGGTTGGGAATTTCGTTTCGACTCGGAAACGCTACCGTGCTGAGGAGCGGATACGGGATCTATTCCAACGAGCCCGATCTGAACATGGTTCAGGAAATGGCCAAGAATCCACGTCCGGGGGCCCGGCGCCTGGTGTTCCTCGCGCCCCTGGATCAGGCCACCTTGAGGTTGTCCGATCCGTTTCCGGAAAGCCTGGCGGATTCGGCGGCTCCCAACCACTCGGGGATGCAGACGCCGCTTCCGCTTGCAACCACGCATTCGTGGGGGCTCACGCTTCAGCACCGGGTATCCCCGGGCGTCCTGCTGCAGGTAGGGTACCTGGGGTCTCGTTCCATCAACCGTCTGGAGACGATCTCTCTGAACGATGCGGTCCCCGGTCCGGGGGACCGGAGCCGGCGCCGCCCTTACTCCGAACTGCAAACCGTCGAGATGCCCTTCGCCGGTGCCGATGCCTGGTTCCACGGCATGCAGTTGCAGGTGGAGAAGAGGCCGGACCGCTACGGTCTCTCGGCCCTGTTGGTTTTCGACTGGTCCCGGCAGATCGACAACGGGGGCGGATACCAGGGCCCGCCCTCGAGACGCCGATTCCGGTCCCGCAACATGCCGCCGGCCGTCAACCGGGCCCTTTCGGAATCCCATGCGCCCAGAAGAATGATGGTGACCGCCGGTTACGATCTGCCCTTCGGCGCCGGACGCGCCTTTTTTTCCAGAGGGCCGTCCGCGAAGATTCTCGGCGGCTGGTCGATACGGGCCATCGCCAGCTTCCAGGACGGCGGTTGGTTTACGGTCTACCTTCCCGGCGATCCCCTGGACACCGGCTCCTACCATTCGCAATGGCCGGACCGGATTCGGAATCCGAACCTCGTCGATTCGGAGCGGAGTCCTTCCCGGTGGTTCGACACCGGGGCGTTCCGGCGGCCGGAGATGTTCCGCTACGGAAATGCGGGACGGAGTTCGGTCGAGGGACCGGGCGTGATCAATCTGGACCTTTCACTCCGGCGCACCTTTCAGCTCCAGGACAGCCGGCGGTTGGAGCTGCGCCTGGAGGCCTTCAACGCCACCAACCATCCCAACTTCCTGCTGACGGGCAGGTCCAAGACCGGTGAGTTCGGGACCTCGGAGTTCGGAACTCTGGGGCGAGCCCAGCCGGCTCGGCAGCTGCAGCTGGCGCTGAAGTTCTATTTTTGAGTTCAGAAAAAAGAGAAATCCGGGGCGGGTGAGGATTCCGAATGTAACGTGGTCGGGTGCGCTGGAATTCGAGTGATTTGTCCGGGGATTCCGGAGAGATGGTAAAGGTGGCTGAAAACGCCCGGAATCGGACGAGGCACGACTGCCACCAACTCGGCTTGGCCCCCTTGTCACAGGCTCAGCCGAGTTGCTCGTCGCGCGCTATGAAGAGGCGAGAGGGAGAGGAGCGGCTGGAAACCGCTCCTCTCCGCGTGATTTAGCCCTTGAGCCTGTTGACAATTCTCACCACGAGAACGGTGGCGGCGCCGGCATACAGCGCCACGACAATCTGTCCGAGAATGGCGTTCAGATGTGAGCCAATCCCAGCGATAACGTCCAACCCGCCCAACGCGCCCGAGCTCACGGCAGCACCGGAGGCGATGACAACGGCTAGCTCGCCAGTCGCATTTTCAGCATCGACCTCGGTTATGGCGTAGACGATACCCAAGACGACCAGGGCCAAGGCGAGTATGCCTCCCGTTTCCGGTTTGGCCACACCCTCGATGATTGCCACCAAGACGGTCAACGCAACGATGATTCTACCCATGGATGTTCCTCCCCCAAAAGAAAATTGTAGTGACACGCTACATCGGCTTCGTTTTCGCTGTGGATAAGGAAGACAATGGCGCAAGGTTGCGAGATTTATACCACGGCGGAAATATAAAGAACAGCACCGATGCAAAAAAATTTGCATAGAGAAACTATTTCACGAAAGCGGCCGCTACTGTGCCCAAGAGTGTGCGGATTTCCAGCCTGAATCGCTGTTCGTCCGGGTTCCAGCAAGAGCTTCGAATGAGCAGAGCGTCCTCACGGCCCTTGCCGCTCTCGCACATCGTTTCCGACGCCGACGGCGGCACCGATGTCAATGTGGGTCAGTCCGTCTCTTACCCGAGCTGGGAAATGTCGCGGACGGCGCCCTGGGCGGCGCTGGTGGTCAGGGCGGCATAGGCGGCCAGGGCCTGGGATATGGGACGATGGCGGTCGCGGGGACGGTAAGCCTCCCGACCCCGGGCTTCCATCTGGCGGCGCCGGCGCGCCAACTCCCCTTCCGAGACGGCCAATTCCAGCGTGCGGTTGGGAATGTCGATCCGGATGAGGTCTCCCTCTTCGACCAGGGCGATAGCTCCACCCCTCGGCCGCCTCGGGGGAGACGTGCCCGATGGACAATCCGCTGGTCCCGCCGCTGAAGCGTCCATCCGTCAGCAACGCGCACTTGGCGCCCAATTGCCGGGCCTTGATGTAGGAGGTCGGATAGAGCATCTCCTGCATTCCCGGACCGCCCTTGGGCCCTTCGTACCGGATCACGACCACGTCGCCGGCCTGGACCCCTCCGCCCAGGATCCCGTCGCAGGCTTCCTCCTGCGACTCGAAGACCCGGGCCGGCCCCTCGAAGATCCAGATCGACTCGTCCACTCCGGCCGTCTTCACGATGCACCCGTCTTCGGCCAGATTGCCGTACAGGACCGCCAGCCCTCCGTCCTGGGTATAGGCGTGCTCGGCCGACCGGATACAGCCTTCCCTCGAATCCAGATCGGACGCCTGGTAGTAGTTCTCCTGAGAGAACGCCTCCCGGGTGCGAACCCCTCCGGGAGCCGCCAGCGCCCGGCGGCGGGGCGAAATTACACAAGGACCCGTTTCCGTCGCGCAGGTCGTTCTTGCGAATCATCCCTTCCATGTCGTCCCCGGAAACGGTCCCCACGCCGGAGTGAACCTTGCCGGCCCGCTGGAGCTCTCCCATGATGGTGGGGATCCCGCCGGCCCGGGCCACGTCCTCCAGGTGAAACTTGCCCGTGGCCGGCGCCACCTTGCAGATGCAGGGCACCTGCCGCGAGAGGCGGTCGATATCGGCCATGGTGAAATCCACGCCCGCCTCCCGCGCCATGGCCAGGATGTGCAGCACCGTGTTGGTGGACCCCCCCATGGCGATGTCCAGACTCATGGCGTTTTCGAAGGCGTCGAAGGTGGCGATGCTCCGGGGCAACACTGATTCGTCCCCTTCAAGGTAATAGGCGCGGGCCATCCGGACGATGCGCCTGGCGGCCCGCTCGAAGAGCTGCCAGCGCAGTGCGTGGGTCGCGAGGATGGTCCCGTTGCCGGGCAGGGCCAATCCGATCGCTTCGTTGAGACAGTTCATGCTGTTGGCCGTGAACATGCCCGAGCAGGATCCGCAGGTGGGACAAGCCTCCTCCTCCATCTTCAGGACCTGGGCGTCGCTGATCCGGCTGTCCCCGGCCGCCACCATGGAATCCACCAGATCCAGCTTGGCCGGCCCGGAAGCCAGCAGGGCCCGGCCGGCCTCCATGGGGCCTCCCGAGACGAAAATCGTGGGCAGGTTCAGCCGCAGGGCGCCCAGGAGCATCCCCGGAGTGATCTTGTCGCAGTTGGAAATGCAGACCAGGGCGTCCGCCTTGTGGCCGTTCACCATGTACTCCACGCTGTCGGCGATCAACTCGCGGCTGGGGAGGGAATAGAGCATCCCGTCATGTCCCATGGCGATGCCGTCGTCCAGGGCGATGGTGTTGAACTCCACTCCGTAGCCGCCGTTGGCGTCAATGACGTGTTTCACCCTCTGGCCGATGGGATGCAGGTGAACGTGGCCGGGAACGAACTGGGCGAATGAGTTGGCGATGGCGATAATGGGTTTTCGGAAGTCCTCCGTCTTCATGCCGGTGGCTCTCCAGAGAGCCCGGGCCCCGGCCATGCGCCTCCCCTGGGTGGTGATACTGCTGCGGAATCCCCTCTGCTGCATGACATCCTCCTCCGACTACGATACTGAGGGAACAAGACAAGCTGCAAGGCGAAGGAGCGGCGACATCCCTGTCGCCGGGAGCGGCGTGTTTTAGGCGCCGACCAGGGGGGGTTAGGGGGGACGGCAGTCCCCCCTCCTAACGGTCAGGGGTTGAACTGGAATGAATACAGGTGGGCGTCGCGCATGACGAAGCGGAGGCGAACCGGTTGGCCCGCCAGCGCGCTCACGTCGGACCGGCCGTTCCAACTGGCGGGGACCTTCAGATAGTTGCCGTTGATCTCGTCGGCATCGGTCGCCTTGAATCCCTCCAACGGCCGGCCCGACTCGTCCTGGATCTCCACCTGGACGATACCGCCGGCGCTCGTGTCCGTGTTCAGTTGGAGCGTGTTCCCCTCGAAGACCAGCGGCTTCGTGGTCAATTCTCCTCCGGTGTAGGGCGGCTTCGGCCACGATGAAGCCGTCGGTCCGGGTGCCGGCCACGCCCCGCACCGGCTGCCCCGTCCGGGTCGGATCGTTGTGGACCTTCCGCCAACCGTCGAAGAAGACCTCCAGGCGCGGATCCGACGCCGAGGGGAGCGGACGTTTGACGAAGAGCATTCCGGCCCAGAAACTCCCCTCCGGACCCAGCCGAATGAAGGGGGTCCGCCCTGGGGACCGGCTCCAGTGGATGCCGTCACGGCTGGTAGCCAACTGGATGTCGGCCCGGCCCGGGGAACTGGCTCAGAGATCCGTCCTTCTTGACCCGGGCTTCCCAGTGACTGTAGATGGAGACGAAGGCGATGTAGACCCGGCTCGTGTACTGGGTCACGGGCAGGCTGTAGAAGTCGACTCGGTTGGGCGCAATGGAATTGGCCTCGTCCACATCGTCGGGAGCCAGGACGATCTCCTCGGGGCTCCATTGGATGAAATCGTCCGACACCGACCGCCCCATGCGGAGAAGCCGGGCCCGCCAATTCATTTTTCGCTTGCCGTAGACCCGGTGGTAGTAGGCCACCTGCCGCGGGTCGTCGAAGGTCTTGACCCGGCTGTAGGCGACGTACTTGCCGATGCGCCCGTCCCAGAAGGGTTCGAAGCCGCCATCTCCCGAGGTCCCCAGCTTGCCCGTGATCCGCTTCCAATGAATGCCGTCGTTGGAGACAAAACCGTATTTCCCCTTTCCGTCCGGAAGCGGTTCCATAGCATCGTCCGGATCGAGTTCCTGGGGCGGAGTGAGTTTGTAGCTGGCCTTGAGCCGGTCTCCGGGACCGGAGGCATTGGGGTCCACGAACACGGTGTTGACGCCGACGGAGGCGACAGCGTAGGGGAAATCGTCGTTGGGGAACAGGATGTTGTTGTCGCGGGAGCCTTCCCACTCCACCAGGCCCAGTGAAGGCTTTCTCCAGTGCACGCCGTCGTCCGATTCGGCGTAGCGCAGGAGACTGCAGTGGAGTTTCTGGTTCCAATAGTCGCATTCGATTCCCGGTGCGCCGTAATAAAGACGGTACAGGGATCCGTCGCGAACCACGAACCCCGGCGCCGGAAGGGGCACCTTCTCACCGGTGGCGATCGCCTCGCCCGTCCGCATGGTGACGTTGCGCATGGAGGCGACGAGATATCCGTCTCGCCCATCTTCAGTCCAGGGTCCGACAAAAAGTTGTTTCTCGCTGCCGACTACGACCGGCTCGTTTGAGGCCGGCGCGGCGAGGGTGTGCAGCAGCACAAACGCCACGCCCGTTAGACCGCAGGCCGCTTGACGAAATTTCATCCTGGATGAATTCCTTCCGCGCTTCGCATTACCTGAAGCGAATCGAATAGAGATCAGCATCGTTCTCATCTCGAATACCAGGCGGACCTTCTTGCCGGCCCAGGCGCCCAGGTCGCCGTTTCCGTTCCAACGGACCACCCGCTCGATCTTGTCACCGTAGATTTCGGGGCATTCCTTCAGGCTCAGGCCCTGAACGGGTCGACCCAACTCATCCTGCAGACCGACCTTCACGTAGCCGACCGCCGACGTCGAGTAGTTGAGGACCAGCTCCTTGCCGTCGAAAGTGAGAGGATGAGTCAGGAGGCTACCGCCCCCGAAGTCGGCGTGGACCGACGCGAAAGCCGTCCGCTCTTCAGGGTGTGGCGGCGGAGCCGGCAAGTGGGCAACTCATAGTGTTTCCCCCAGATAGAGGGACACCTCTGCAGGGCCGGTCTGAAGAATTCCCCAGGCCGTCATGTTGTTTCGATGGCCCCAGTTGCCCTGGTCCAGGCCAGCCCGGACGAACCCCTCCCGAAACGTACGCTGGAAACGAACCCCGTCACGGCTGCTGATGAGGACGGCATCCGAAACCCCGCCGAAGAGGGCGATTCGGTACCACTCCTCCAGCGTCTGACCCGCCGCCTGGGCCCGCTTGCGGTTCCGTTCGAGCCTTTCCTCGTTTCCGGGCTCGTGCAGTCCCTCCCAATAATTCTGAAACAGCGCCTCATCCGTTTCCCGGACGATTCGGGTCGGCACGAAGCGCTTGGGAAAACCCAGGTAGAGGTGTGGCGCCCGGGGATAGAGCGTGATGGCGTTGGTGTAGAAATGCTCCAGGGGCGCGTCCTCATAGTCCAGGTAGCTGCCCTCGGTCCAGTTGAGGAAATTGGTGGAGGTCGCCGTCTTGATGGCCCGAACGCCCGAGTACTTCCACGCGTCTCCAACGGGGCGGATGAAGTCCCGGTAGAAGGCCACATATTTTTTTCGTTCCGGGTCCCAGAACGCCAGGTTCTGGGAGTCGAAGGCGCCGTCACTGATGACCGGCTCCTCCCGGAGCTGGCTCCAGTTCACGCCGTCGGCGGAGACGAAAACCAGGAGCGGACCTCCGCCCAGCGCCTTGTAGCGTTGGTCGGCCGGAGCGTCGGGGTTCGAATCCTTGAACGGAGCGAAGTTGTGCGACCCCTTGCCCGTCCCAGATGATGTTGTTGTCGGTGGAGCCATTGTAGGAGTGGAGGCCGAGAGAGGGTCTCGTCCAGTGGACACCGTCGCTGCTCTCAGCGAAGCAATACACCTGTTTCGCGTCTTCGGCCGCCCCTATGCCCCGGTAATACATGCGGAAGCGGTCGCCGTCCTTGAACACGGTCACGTAGGCCGAATACTCTCCTTCCCAGGGCCGGTCGAATTCGATGGCCACCTCGGCCGGCCGCGGCCGGTGCAGCGCCAGACGCAGGTTGTCCATGCGCGCAATCAGCCAGTCGTCGACGAAGAGTTCCAGACGCGACCCCGACGTTCCGAACCTCGTCGTGAGACCCGGCAGACAAGGAAAGCGAGAGCGACCCCATCAGCCAGACCATCCCCATTGTCCACAAACTCAGTTTCTTCACGGTCCCTCCTATTCCGGTTGGCGCCGATTAAATCACCCGAACCGCAAAAATAACACGCGGGCGCCGTTTCCCCCGGCTCCGGCGCCGGTGATATAAACGGGACCAAATAATTAAGGAGAAGCGAGCCCATGGAAGCCCTCGACTATTTGCATGACCTGGTTCCCATGAACACCACCAGCAGCCGTTCCAACCTGCCGGCGGCCGACTACGTGGAAGAGGCATTAAAGCGCCTGGATTTCGAGACCGAGCGGATCGAATACGACGATGCCAACGGGGTCCGCAAAGCCAGCATCCTGGGAAAGCGGGGAGAGGGCCAGGGCGGCATGGCCTACTTCGGCCACACCGACACGGTTCCCGCCGACACCTGGTTCACCGACGAGTACGGACCCTTCGAGCCGACCGTCAAGGGGGACCGGCTCTATGGGCGCGGCTCCTGCGACATGAAGGGGTCCATCTCCTGCATGCTCGCGGCTGCGGGCCGGCTCTCGGGCTCCCGCTTGCGTGAGCCGCCTCTACATCACGCTGACGTCCGACGAGGAGATCGGCTACGGCGGGGCGGCCGCCGTGGCCCGCGAGTCCCGATTCTTTCGCGAAATGGTCACCGGGGGGACCCGTGGCGTCATCGGCGAGCCCACCATGCTGGAAGTGGTCTACGCCCACAAGGGCACCTACGGGTTCATCGCCACCTCCCATGGAAAGGCGGCCCATTCCAGCAGCCGAGAGGGGCTCAACGCCAATTTGGCCATGGATTCCCTTCCTCTCCGAGATGAAGCGCATCCACGACGAGACGGAGGCGGATCCCGAGTGGCAGAACCACGAGTTCGACCCGCCGGGGATCAGCTGGAACATCGGAATCAACGATCACACCCGGGTGGTGAACATGAAGGCGGCCCAGAGCATCTGCACCGTCTACTTCCGTCCCATGGCCGGCATGGACGCCGACGGCCTGATGCAGCGGGCTCACGACAAGGCCCTGGAGTGCGGGATCGAGTTCAACCCGCTCTGGACGGGCAAGCCCATTTACATGGATCCCGGCTCGGACTACGTTCGGGAGGCGCTGGAGTTGGCGGGACGGCGGCATCCCCGGACCGTCGCCTTCGGCACCGACGGAGCCATGCTGACGGAGTTGGAGCGGTTGGTGGTGATGGGCCCGGGGGGACATCGCCCAGGCTCATACCCACGACGAGTGGATCCTGTTGGACCAGATCGAGAAGGGAACCCGGCTCTTCACACGGATGATCCGCCAATGGTGCGGAGTCCCCGATTGAGAAGAACATTATCTGGAGAACCTTTTAATGACTAGCACCAAGACCGAACTTCTGACGCGGGACCGAGCCCATCTGATCCATCCCCTGCATGACCGGAACCTCCAGGAGAAGGGGCACGTCTGGATCAGCGGAGACGGGGCGGTTCTCACCGACGCCGACGGCCGGGAATACATCGACGGTCTGGCGGGCTTGTGGAACGTCGTGGCAGGTCACGGGCGGCTGGAACTGGCCCGGGCCGCCTCCGGGCAGATGGAGCAACTCGGGTACTGTTCCGGTTACTCCGGCAGCTCCAATCCGCCGGCCATCCGGCTGGCCCAGCGGATCTCGGATCTCACCTACCCGAGCATTTCCCGGTTCTTCTTCACCTCCGGCGGCGGCGAGTCCACCGAGAGTTGCGTCAAGACGGCCCGTTACTACTGGAAACTCCTGGGATATCCGCACAAGACCAAGGTGATCTCCAGGCAGTGGGGATACCATGGGGTCACGCTGGCGGCCATGAGCGCCACCGGGATCACCGCCTACTGGCCCATGTTCGAACCCCGCGTGCCCGGCTTCCTCCATATCCCGTCCCCCTATCCCTACCGCTATGAGGCTCCGTCCGGGCGCCGACCCCGCCGTGGCCGCGGCCGATGAGCTGGAGCAGGCCATCCTCCGGGAGGGTCCGGACACGGTGGCCATGTTCCTGGCCGAACCGGTCCAGGGCGCCGGCGGCGTCATCGTGCCGCCCGACGGCTATTTCCAGCGCATCCGGGAAATCTGCGACCAGTACGAAGTGCTTCTGGTCTCCGACGAGGTGATCACCGGCTTCGGGCGAACCGGGCGCATGTTCGGCCTGGAGCACTGGGGCATCGAGCCGGACATGATCCAGTTCGCCAAGGCCGTGACCTCCGGTTACTTTCCTCTGGGAGGGATCGGCGTCAACGAGCGGATCGCCCAGGTCATGGACGATGGCAAGGCGACCTGGATGCACGCCCTACACCTACAGCGCCCATCCCGTCGGTTGCGCCGTGGCGCTGGCAAACCTGGACATCATCGAGGGAGAGGACTTCCCCTCCCAGGCAGCCGAGAAGGGGCGCTATCTGCTGGACGGACTCCAGTCGGCTCTGGGCGACCACCCCCACGTGGGTGAGGTCCGCGGTCTGGGTCTCATGGTCGGAATCGAGCTGGTCCAGGACAAGGAGACCAAAGCCGAGTTTCCCGCCGCCGAAAAGGTGGGGATCCGGATCCACCAAGCGGCCCAGGAGCGGGGGCTCTTCAGCCGCCTGAGGCAGGATGTCTTCTGTCTGGCGCCGCCCGTCATCATCAGCCGGTCTCAAGTGGATCGTGTCACCGAGTCCGTGGGCGAGGTCCTGGGTTAGCCAACCCACGACCTTGTCTCCGGGAGGAAACCATGAGAAGTATCCTGGTGTGCCTTTTGCTGCTTTTTCCCCTGACCTGTTGGGCCGAGAACCGCCTCTTCGTCCTGCAGGGGGAAGAAGCCATCCTGGAGGTCGAAATCGACGACGAAGGAAACGCCCGGCAGGTCCGAACGTATCGGGAGCGGGACCTGCCCGCCGTCTTCCCGGCGCGGTCGCTGGAAATGCGGAATGGAAATATCCTGGTCACTTACGACGGCCAAAAGCGACAAACGGCTCGGCTGCTGTATCGCCGTTCGCACGGTCTGACGCCATACGGCGGCGAGCCGGGACAGGCCACCGATCCCGACGGCAGGCGGTTGGAGATGGCCGATACGGAGCGGAACTTCCGTAGCGGAAGTCGTCTGTACGCCGAGACCGGCGGCGGTCATTACCGGGACCGCCAGCATCTCGCTCGCGTTCAAGGGCTTGCCGGGAACCGCTACCGAGACGTCTTCATCCTCGACGATTCCGCTTTCGGAGTGGCTGCGGACCGGATCGACCGGCTCTCCGGGGTCGACGCGGGCACTCTGGACGCAAAGGAAGCGCTGGCCCTGCCGGGCAGCCGGTTGACGGCAGCCACCGTGAGCCCGTGGGGAGAGGTCTTCGTCTCCGACGACTCCCAACCCACCATTCATCGGCTTCGACTCGACGACGGCACCTTGAGTTCCAACGGACCTTGACCCACCCCGGAATTCGGGCCCCCGGCGGACTGGAGTTCACCCGGGACGGAGAACTCTTGGTCGCCAACGCGGGACCCGGACCGGACGGGGTGCTCCGCTTCGAATTCGTGATGGTCGACTTCAACTGGAGGGCGAAACCCAAGGGGGGAATCGACCTGGACGGGAAGGGCGCGTCCGATCTGGTCCTGGCCCGGACCGTGGGCTTCGTCCTTTCGGAGAAGCAGACGCCCCTGATCAAGCTGAGCCCGGAGCGGGCGGGAGGCCATTTCGGGATCTCCCAGGTGGGCTTCGTGCTTCCAGGCAAGAACTCGGAAGCCGCCATCATCGCCCTGGTCCAGTACGACCCCGGCGGCTACACGCCGGTGCACTACCATCCCGACATGGAGCAGGCGGAGATCGTGGTCTCGGGCAGAGCCCTCTGGGAGGTGGGCGAGTTCGAGCGGGAGGTCGGCCCCGGGGACGTGATCTTCTGCCCCCGCTACGCCAAACACGGCTACAAGGTCCTGGCGACGAACCCTTCAAGTTCTTCCAACTGGAATGGCGGCACCTGGGCAACCGGTACCAACCCGCAGACAAGATAATTCGGACGCGGTGACAGCGGCCGGAAACGTCCGTTTCCGGTCAGTTCTCGAACAGTTGGAGTGGCAGCGAGGTCAGCACTTCGCAACCGGTGGCGGTGACCCGCACCGAGGCACTGGCCCCGCAGCCGAACTCGCCGGGAATGAGAACGCCGGCCACCAGGTGGAAGGTCATGTTCTCCCGGAGGCGCCGTTCCTCTCCCTGCCGGATGCTGATGATCTGCCCCTCACCCCAGTCGGGGGATAGTTGATGCCGATGGAATAGCCCAGCCGGCTCACGTGCCACTCGCCGAACCCCGCCTTGGCGATGACGTCTCGTCCCACCTGGTCCACCGCTTCCGAGACGGCTCCCGGCCGAATGGCGTCGATCACTTCCTGGATGGCCTGGTTCTGCGCGTCCGAAAGCCGGCGCAGCCTGGGATTCACCCGGCCCACGGTGGCCACACGGAAAATCGCTCCGCAGTAGCGATGCTTGGACGCTGCGATTTCGAAGCAGCAATGGTCGTCGTCCTCCAGCCGGCGGCCGCGCCAAGTGGCGTGGCAGGCGCCTGACCGGGGTCCCGAGACGATGAAGTTGGGCAGACCGGTGTACTCGGCGCCGGCTTCGCACCATTCCTTGTAGACCGCCGCCGCGATCCGGTCTTCGGTGATACCCGGCTGGGTGGCCCGGATCCCCGCCAGGCAGGCCCGGTCGGCGATGGCCACCGCCTGGCGGATCACGTCCACTTCCTCGGCGGATTTGATCATCCGCGCCTCCTCGATGACGCTGGAGCAGTCGACCAGCGTGGCATGAGGCAACGCACCGGCCAGAGCCTGATGCTCGTTGACCGTCAGGAACCAGCTCTCCGATTCGATTCCAAGTCTCTTCCGTGCCAAGCCCATCCCGGTAAGGGTCCGGATGGTGACCGCCACCGGCACCTCGTCGTCTTCCACCGGAGCGACCTCGGACAGCCAGGAGAATTCGGGGACGTTGGTCCCGACCTCCAGACGACGCCCCACCAGGACCGGCGACTCTCCCGGGACCAGGATCAGGCAGTGATAACCGTAATAGCCGGGGGTCTCGTAGCCGGTGAGGTAGGTGATGTTTTCCGGTCCCCGAACCAGCAGGGCGTCCACGCCCGCCTTTCGGATTCCGTCCGCTACGAGCCGATACCGGCGCAAATACTCCCCCTGGCTGAAACTCAGCCCGGGGTGAAAGTTCATTTTGGGATCCGGGTCGCGTTTTCCTTGCATATTTCGTTTTTAGTCTATGTCCACATCCCGACAAGACAACCGGGATGCCGATGTCAGACTATTTGAATTAGGACTGTCCCCAAAGAGGGCAAAACCCGGATTGATACATCATCATGGTGATGTTATGATGTATCTATAATGATGGTTCGAACGCAGATTTCTCTTAGTTCCGAGGTTCACACCATGGTTCGTGTTCGGGCAGCCGACCTTGGCATATCACTTGCCGAATACATACGCCGGCTGGTGGACCAGGACTTGTCCCAGCCCTCCAGGAATACCGATCGATCCCTGGTCTTTGATCTCGGCTCCTCCGGGCGGACGGACATCGCATCAGAAAAGTCCCGCATGATTGCGGAAGCGATTGCCGCGCGCAAACGCCGAGGATCTGACTCCTCATGAGTATCTTTGTGGACAGCTCAGCTTGGTATGCGGCCGCCGATCGGAGCGACCGATACAATGGCCGTGCGAAGCGACTGCTGTCGACGGATGAACCACTCGTCACGAGTGACCACGTTCTGGTTGAAACCTGGCGTCTCATCCACCATTTCATTTCCACCAATGCGGCGGAAACCTTCTGGGATGGCCTACGGAGAGGAGTGGCAATTGTTGAGCAGACCAACAGCGCTGACCTTGAAGCCGCATGGGCAATAGGAGAACGGTTTCCGGACCAAGACTTTTCCGTGGTCGACCGCACCTCCTT
>CATOST010000022.1 GCA_951812665.1 uncultured Acidobacteriota bacterium | reverse complement strand
GTGGGCGGCCGCGAAGAGCAGGTTGGGCACGGGCGGCCGACGAGCCGAGAAGGCGATGTCCAGTACACAGGTGTCGTTGGAGACTCCTTCGGCCAGCACTGTGTAAAGTGGACAGCCACCGCTGGAGGCCTCCTCGGCGAACCTCGCAAAGACGTTTCCCAGTTCACACAGTCGCTCCCCGTCGGGCACAGCCACCTATCCTACTGTACGCCTTGGTTTGTGGCCGTGCTCGCCGCCGCGAGGAGCGATTCCGAAAAGGGGACGCACAGTCACGTTCTCCCGGGTTGTGCGCATCGGTCGACGCGGCGATATTTGCAAAGACCAGGAGGGAGGCCATGACCAAACCGAAAGTCATCCTCGACGATAGTGGGAAACCGGAATTCTCCGTAATACCGTGGCGGGAGTACACTCGCTTGGCGATGATGGATGCTGCCGCGGGGCTGACCGACGAAGAGCTTTACGATCAAGCCAAGTCTTTGGGGGGAGAGTCTTTTCCAATCGAGGTGGCGGATCGCCTTCTGGCAGGGGAGAACGCCGTCAAAGTATTCCGGGACCATCGCGGAATGACCCGGAAGCAGTTGGCCGGTGCCTCTGGGATCAACCCACTCTATCTGTCGCAGATCGAAAGGGGTGTCCGCACCGGCTCGGCTCGCACCTTGTCCGCTCTCGCCGAGGCACTCGGCGTCGACGTGGACGACCTGATCTGAATCACACGGAAATTATTTGGGCAGGAAGAGGCGGAAACCGGGCGAACTCTCGCCGAGTTACGCCACCGCGCTTGAAAAGGGGTTCACTCAAGAGAGGAAGACAGACCCGTTCTCGCTCGGCATTACACACACAAAGACTTTTCACCTCCATGCCTCGGAAACGACATGAACGATCAATCAGACAATCTGACCCACCGCGGGTTGGCCGCTTCCTGCTTCAACAAGACTTGGGAATATCTGCGTAAGCTGGAGCTCACCGCCAGGGAAGCTGAAGAGATGATTCACGTCTCCCATGCTTCCTTCTGGCATTGGAATCAGGTTGAGGATCACACACCATTGAACATCGCAATTGGAACTTGGCAGCTGGCTCGCGTCTACGCCGTTGCAGGACTTCCGAAGCGTGCGGAATACTTCGCGCAGCGATGTATCGCGGTCGCTGAGAACAACGGTCTGCCTCCCTACTATGTCGCCTACGGCTACGAGGCGAGAGCACGCGCCAAGGCGTTGCATGGGGAAAGGCAGGCAGCACACGATCTGATCTCGAGGGCCAGACGTCTTGCCGATCAAGTCCAGGAGATGGTAGATCGGAGGGCACTTCTTGACGATTTGAACGCGATTCTATGATCGGCAAATCGTGATCGCCAACCTATCTCGGTCTGGCGTCTTCATCTGACGGGGATCTGCAAGCGGTTGGAGAGTAGGCAGCAGTCGCCTTCTCTATTCGCGGGAAATGGGGACACGGGAAATGGGGACAGTCACGTTCTCGCTCCCATTGGGGGCGACCGCCGGGAAATCGCCTCAAGAATTCTGTCAATTACCGGCCGGACAGAGGAACCGGCCTCCAATTCAGCGTCAGGAGTTCCACGTGGTTGATTCCCATAGGTACCCTTAACACCCCGCCTGATTCAAGAGCAACTGAGCCACGAGATAGCCACCCGCGCCTCCAAGCCAGCCCAAGGTAAGATCCCTTACGGTGTGTCCAGGCCGGGGCCACCTAGGCTCCCGTGGCTTGATCTTGTCCATCAGGAGCATCATCCCGACAGTGATCGCCCCAAACACGAGAGCGGACAGGATGAGGTCCGCCGTGTCGCTGTCTGCGGTACCGGATAGGAGGTAGTGAGGATGGTTCATGGGGTTAGATCATTTACGGCCCAAACCCAACGGCCTAGATGGATCAGATGAACGAGGCACCCCATATTCCTTCCTGATCAGATCAGCCTTTTTTGTAAACATCTGAACCCTGCTCAACAGAGCGTCTGCACGGTCGAGATCGAACACACGCGCTGCCTCCTCAGCCTTGAGGCACCGGCGAGCGTCCACAAGGCACGTTATCGCCATTGTAATCAGCCCCAGGCTAAGGTTGGCGCAAAGCCTATCGTAGGCGAACATCATGTCGTGGTTCTCGCCCCAGCCGTGGTAGAACGCATACCATGCCAACGCGGCTAGAGCGATTGTGGCCACTAGCACAAGCATCCCAATGTTGACTAAGTCCCTCGACTCGATGCGGTCCCAGTCCATCGACCCGCTCCTTTCATAGTCGAGCTTGAGCAGAATTGCTTGAGAATTTATCAGACCGATTTCGTACAAACTAGACAGACCAGCGGGGCCTCATGTGGTGTGAATCATCCCTACTTTGGCATTAACAAGCCGGGTCTTGGTCGGGGTGCCGACCCCGCTGGTCTAGGAGGAATGCAAAGTCGATCGGTACCCGCAAGGAGCGACCTTCCGCCGCTGGTTGCAGCTCGATGGCCCGCTTCATAGTAGCCGTCACCCCGCCGTAAGAATTGAGTAGCGCCGTATTCACCTTGAGCGAGCGCGGGAAATGGGGACAGTCACGTTTTCGCTCGCGTGCTCCAAGCTCGAAATTTCTCAGGGAAAGGGAACAGTTAGGGGGAATTCCGGTCCCCCTATGCCACCTGGAGCGGGGGTAGGAAAACCCCCGCTCCTAACGATCGTCTCACTGGAAACTCCAATCCTTCAATTGGTTACGTCCCCACTTCTTTAGTGCTATCTTGGACTGATTCATGTGCCGGTTCCCGCCTTCCCAGGACTGGCGCCACAGACTGCGACGGAGGTCTGCCATGAGACTGATCCAGGTTTTCTGCTGCTCTCTTCTCGTCATCGGCTCATCCTGCACGGGCCCAATCGCTCCCGATCCGGAAACGGCCCGCAAGCTCTATCAGGAGGCGATCTCTCTCGATCGGGGCGATGACGTCGGTCGAAAGCTGGAACTTTTCCGGCAAGCGGTCGAGCACGATCCGGAGTTCACAGAAGCGCACCGGGAGATCATCCGTCTCATTGAGGACAAGGACCCGGCTGCGTCAGGAATACGAAGAGCGCGTCAAGGCGAATCCGGACAGCGAAGTGTTCCACTACCTGCTGGGCGAAGTCACCGAGGGCGACACGAAGCAGACCCATTACGAAAAGGCCATCGAGTTGGATCCCAGCTCCCCCTGGGGGTATCTGGGTCTGGCTGAGTTGCTGGAAAATCGCCGGTCCTTCGACGAGGCCAATCACGAACTACCAGAGCGTCCTGGAACGCGACCCGGCGAGCGAGCTCGGCCATCGGGGATTGGCGCGAACTTACGGTCTCATGGGCCACCGGGAAGACGAAATTTCAGCCTACCGGAAGATGATCTCGGAGTTGCCGGACGTCGCCCGCGGCTATTGGCGACTTAGAGACGCCTACAAGAAAGCCGAGCGGGAAAGCGAGGCCGCGAGTCTCTTGCGGCAAATCTATGAGCGGTTCAGATCCGATCCCCGCGCTGGGGCCTTCGCCCTATACGAGATGGCGGATTCCGTGGAGGACCAGGACGAGAAAGTCCGGCTCTGGCATCGCTTCATCGAAGACTACCCCTCGGGCCCCAATATTGTGCACGTCTACGACAACCTCCTGGAACACTACGTGGAAACGGACTCGAAAAAGGCGGAAGCCCTCGCCCGGGAGTGCCTGGAGAAAGAGGAAATCTCGGATGACAAGAGGCTCAAAAATTACGCCTACCAAGCCTTGTTCGATCTTTACTGGAAGGCCGAAGAGGCTGAGAAGGAAGCACGACTGGTAGAGGAGCTCTTGGAATCGGGATATCCGAATCCGATGGCGTATACGCACGTCGCGGACCACTACGAGAAAGAGGGACAGACGGAGCTCGCAATCCGGTTCCTCGAACGGGCACTCGATTTCGCGAACCCGGAAAGTGTCCACGGAACCGTTCTCTTCACCAGCCGGAAGCCGAGCCGGGAACTGCTGGAAGAAGTGGGCGGAAACGTGCGAGCCGGGGTTTCTTACGAGTTGGGCGAACTCCTGAACAAGGCACGGAAGTATCAGGAAGCGGTCGAGGTGCTATTACCCGTGGTGGGCATCTGGGACCGTCTGGGGAACCTCATCCATTTTGAGCTTGCCGCCGCCTACGAAGCCACCGGGCAGCACCGGGAAGCACTGAAACATTACGCCAGTTCCCTGATTGACTATCTGCACGACCCCGCTCGGAAGCCGTTGGAATCCCTGTTCGCAAAGGTGCACGGTTCAATTGAAGGCCTGAACCAGTACGTCCTCGACCATGTGACTCAGGCCAAGACCGAAGGAAGCGTAGCAGTCAGCGCGCCGACCGCGCTGGGTCTGGATGAGGCAATACTGCGGGCGCGTGGGCTTGCCTCGGGTGAGGCTCCGGAATTCAGTCTGGAGACTCTGGGGGGCGAAAGCGTCCGGTCGGCGGAACTCAAGGGCAAGGTCGTGGTCCTCGACTTCTGGGCCACGTGGTGCGGACCGTGTGTCCAGGAACTTCCCCAGTTCCAGGCGACGGTCGATCGATGGGCGGACCGGCCCGAAGTCGTCTTCCTCGCCGTCAGCGTGGACGAGGATGAGGACGTGGTCCGCAGGTTCATGAAGAAGAACGAATACGATTTTCCAGTCGCCAGAGACGTCGAGGTCGACGACGATTTCGGCGTGTCCGCGTTGCCGACGATCGTGCTCATCGGCCGGGAGGGCCGGATTCAGTACCGCCACGTGGGGTTCGATTCGAAGGTGGACCTGACGCAGAAGCTGAGTGACGAGATCGATTTTCTGCTGGGTGCGGGGAAGTCCAGAAGCGGGAACGGGGAGGGGAGGTCGTGATCGACCCGCTCTCAAGGGATCAATCGGGAAGACTTCATCCACGTCATCCCGGGTTTCCCATCCGCCGGACCTCAACGTAAAATGCGCCGCGCGACTTTCCGCCGGCCTCCGTAAACCACGTCTGAATGGACTGTGGCCCTGAATTGAGTTCCACCGTATATTTCACGGCCGTGGCGCCATAGGGAACCGCCCGCATCTTGTCCACTTGGCCAATCTTGAGCCGAGCCTCGACGGCCTGGATCGCAAAGTCCGCCTCCCTGGGAAGTTGCCGGAGCGCGATCTCATAGCGGCCGGATCGCGCGATCTCGACCATCCATTTTCCGTTCACATAGGGCGCCGGGGTACTGCTGACATGCGCATACGGCCCAAAAGGCCTCTGATACCAGGGCGCATTCCCTTTCGACATGTACCAGTCCTGCAGATTCAGGCGCACGGGGTTTTCCGCCGGGTCGCCCAGGACGATCCGGCAGGGTTCGGATATCCGCCGGGTGACGTCGGAAAACCAGCGGTCGTGTTCTTTCCTCAAATCCCTCACGACTTGCGGATAGCGATCGGCAACATTCTCTCTCTGCATGGGGTCGCGGGTGATGTCGTACAGCTCCTTGCCAAAGACAAGGCGCCAGCGGGGCTTCAAAACGGCGGAGATGTCGTAGGGGAGCAACTCGAAAGTTGGATTCGCGTAGCTGCCGCCCAGGTGCGCGACGAATAGCGTCCGTTCCCTGGCCGAGGCTTGGCCCTGGAGAAGCGATGCCAAGCTGATGCCGTCGAATCTGACCCGCGAAGGACGTTCCACGCTGCAAAACTCCAACAACGTCGGTATCAGGTCGATGTGAGACGTCAGTCCCGCGAGATCCCGTCCTCCACCCAGCCCGCCCTGGGGCCAGCGTATGAAAAAGGGGACCCGGTGGCCGCCTTCGTAAGGCGATCCCTTTCGTCCCCGCAGGTTGGCCCCGAAGCGGTTCCATGGCTCCAGCGGGAAACCGTCTGAATCTCCCTTTTCCATTCGGATGCCGCCGAGGGCGCCGTTATCGGTCATGAAGATCAGGATGGTGTTCTCTTCCAGATCCCACTCTTTCAGTTTCCCCAGCAACCGTCCCACGTTCTCATCGATGTTGGTGACCATCCCCATGAAGTCGGCCAGCGGGGCAGACAGTCCCATCCTCCGATAGGGAGCGGAATACCGGTCCGCCACGATGTAGGGATTGTGCGGTGCGTTGGTCGACAGGTAGACGAAAAAGGGCCTGTCCCGGTTCGCCTCCATGAACTTGAAGGCTTCGTCGAAGAAGACGTCGGTGCAGTATCCGGTGAATTGCTCACGCTCCCCATTCCGCTGGTAGATGTCGTCGAAGTAGTCGTTCCCCCAGGCATCCCCTGACATCCCGATGGCGCCATGGCGGTGCCACACGGCCTCTTGGAAGCCGCGGTCGTGCGGCCGGTAGGGATAGTTGTCGCCCAGGTGCCATTTGCCGAACATGCCGGTCCGATAGCCCTCCGCCGCAAAGACGTCGGCCAGGGTGACCTCGTCCCGTCGCAGGAAGGCCCGCCCGGCCCCCGTCCGCCAGGCCCCGGTACGAATGGAGTAACGCCCCGTCAACAACGCCGCCCGGGTCGGCGTGCAGACCGGGTCGACATGGAAATCCGTGAGGCGAACACTTTCGGTGTAGAACCGGTCGAGATGCGGCGTCTCGATGAAAGGATTGCCCTGGCTGCCCAGGTCGCCGTAGCCTTGGTCGTCGGTCAGGATCAGGATCACGTTGGGACGGTTCTGCGCTGAGACCCCGCCGGGCGCCAGGAGGAACAGTGCAATGATCAGGTGACGCATTCGCATCTCTCCGTGACCGTCGAAAGGGACCGACTGAGGCGCCTATCCACTTTTTGACATTCCTAGAAACACAAATGCAGGTACCCTGGGAGGGGGGACATTCTTGTCCCCCCGTCTTCGTCAACGACCCGGAATCGGGGGTTACAAACCCCCGCTCCTATTTCAATCATGAATAATCACCGTGGGCTGGGCCAGAACCTCGAGTTGACCCAGGTCGAACTCCTTGTAGAGATCCCGGCAAAAGAGGCCGGGAGCCTGCTGATAGGTGACGGGAACGGCGTACAAATGGCTCAGGCTGTCCATCCCCTGGTGAATCCGGATCCGCGAAAACAACTCGGGTTTCAGGGCCGCGGCGATCAGGGCGACCACCTGACTGCGGATGCCGCTGCTCTCCAAACGGATCTGGCGGGGGCCCGCCGTCTCTTCCAGCCAGCGGGCCGCGGCCACCAGTTGGGCGGTTCTGATGCCGAGCGGGCGCTCTCCCAGGGGGGCCAGCAGTTGTCCGTACAAAGCCGACGGTGGCCGGCTGACCATCCAGGAGGCCATCGACTTGTTCTTGCTCTCCTCCAGAAGTTGATTCAAGGCAGGATCGTTGGCTCGTGAACCCTCGGGCCTCAACGGGCCTTCGGGAGCGGCGTTGCCTGTGAAGATGAGATCCAGCGCCAGGACCTGACGACCTTGTTCCAAGAGACCGGAAACCTGTGACGCCGCCGCCGAATAACCCCGGTCGTGCAGGGCGATCGTTGCGGGAGCATCCGGGGGGCTGGCAATCGCCTTCAGCCAGATCGCCGAGGCGCTGAGATCGTTGTCGAATTGGAGACGGTAGGAGACGCTCTCGAGTCCCTTTCTCTTGGTATTGGCCACGCCCCAGGGGTGTTTGACGCTCCGAGAGCGATACCGCACCAGTTCCTGGAGCCGTTGTCTCTTGCGTCCGATCCAGGCCCGCTTCTCCTCCAGATTGCCGGGTGGTGTCCCGTGTTCGATCTCCCCTGCCAGCTTTCGCGCCAGAGCCAGGATGGTGAGATTGTCCTCCGGGATTCCCAGCTTCAGCTCTTGGGCGGTCTTGACCTCTCCTTCCACCGGGATCTCGTCCGCCTGCACGGGCAATCCGAAGTGGCGACTGAAGAAGCGATAGGACTGCTGGCGATTGTCCAACTCGTAGTTGTGCGTTCCTGGGTCCGTGTTCTCGTGCCATTCAAAGACGTCCTTCTTCGCGAACAACTCGAAGAAGGGCAGGATCTGGTCGTAAAGATAGGGTTTGGTGAGGACCGCCCGGCCCACGTAGTAGTTGTCCTCGGCGGAGAACATCAGCAAGGTGGGCCGCGGCGCCCGCAGGGCGGTGAGATGGGTGTAATCGATGCCCAGGTCGGGCGGGTTATACTCCATGTCCCCCACATCGGCATTCCGCTCGATCGCCGAGAGGAAGGCGAAATACCCCGAGACCGGAGCAGCGGCGGCCACCCGTTCATCCAGTCCGCTCAAGACCCCGGTCTGCCAGGCTCCCCCGGACAGTCCCGTGACCCCCAGGCGGTCCCGGTCGACATGAGGGTGACGTTCCAGGTAGTCCAGGCCCTTGCGCATGGCCAGGTAGAAGAGGCCGGTGGAACTCACGCCCGCCAGATTCAGGTGGCCACCGAACCAGTGGTCGTTCCCGGTCAGGTGCAGTTCCCCGCAGTTGAACCATTCCAGGCTCAGGGCCAGCATGCCCCGCAGTGCGTAGTTGATGCACCGTATCTGCTTGTAACCGGTGGCGTTGCCGACGGGCGTGTGGCCGTTCACATTGACGATGGCGGGGACCTTCCCGATCAGGTTCTCCGGCTCATAGAGGAGGGCCGTCGTCTGGAAACCGGGGATGATCTCGTAGCGAAGTCCGCGCAGCCGGTAGCCCTTCCCCGAGGCGATGATTCCCAGATCTTCGAACTTGGGCTCTGCTTCCACCCAGCGGGGAGGCCAACCGTGGAAGATCACGTCTTTCAGGACGCGCTCTCTCATTTCCCGAGCTTCGGTCTCCCATTCCTGGGCGTTTCGAGGAGTGGGCAGGGGAGGCACCCGTTCCATCAGGTACTGGCGTAGCTGGAACTCGACTGTCTCGGGAGATTGAACCGGCAGTTGGAGGATCGCGCCCACCTCCTCGGTGTTCTGCACGGAGGCCAACGTGGGAGGAAGGAAAAAGAGAAGGAGCAGTGGGAATCTCATCTTTTCCGTCACCTGATGAATGAGCAGTCAGCGGCGACTCGCGGAGCCGCCGCCGAGGCTATTTCCAGGTGACTTCCATGGCGAAGAAGTGGTCGAACACCTCCCGCTGGGGATGGTTGGCCTCGTTGGCCTCGGGGCTCCGGATGTAGAAGTCCAGTTGTTGAAGGGCCGGGTTCACGGCACCGGCTTCTGAACTCTTCCCGTCGAGGGGATAGCGGGCCACCAGGTTCCGGTCGCGCATGCCCTGGGTGACCATGAAATGGATCTGGTAGTCCTGGTAGAGCGGCTCCCCGTTCAAAGTGGCGGAGCCGATCCCCCAGCCCGCCACGTAGAGAATGCTCTTGGGCCAATTGGCGTCGCCGCAGCCGGAATCGCCGTGCTCGAACAGCCAGGCGGCGATGCCGCCGTCCTGACACGGTGAGAATTCTTTGAATTCCTCCAGGTCGATGACGTAGCGGCCCTCGGGGAGTTGGAGGTCGGCGCGGAAAGTCCCGGTGTTGTTGATCTCGTCCACGTCGAAATCGACCGTGCCTTCCACTGGCTGCAGATTCGTTCCGTCATTGCCCATGTGGTCCCATGGGCTCTCGTCGTTCAACGTGCCGACCTGGTAGATGCGGCTTCCCGAGATGATGAAACGGCCGTCGTACAGGTCGTGCTGTTCCGGGGCGTAGATCCCCATGGCGGTGCCGGGTTGGGTGCGCGGGCCGCGTTCGGGGGGATCGGACTGGGAGGGATTGTCGGTGACCGTCGTGTTGCAAGCGGACAGCCACAACAAAGACAAGGCGAGAGTGTATTTCAGACAATGATTCATAGTGCTCCAACTCCCAGGCAGGTGGTTGGCCAGTAGTGTACCAGGAGGGGGGACTTTCCTGTCCCCCCTCTTCCGTTCCCCGTTCCCTGCTCGCTCCTTTGTTCCACCGGAGTTCGGCGGCTGGAATGCCGCCGGCCCCGGTCGGCGCCTGAAAGACGCCGCTCCAAACCGCCGCTCCACGGATCAATGAGAGGGGAAATGTACGGTCAGGTATCTCTGTGTTGGTCTAAGAAAGGATTGACGATCGGAACGCCAAAATGCTCGAAATCACGCACATTTCGGGTCACTACGGTCAGCCTGTGGACGATCGCCACGGCAGCGATCATGGCATCCTGAATCAACGTGTCCGATCGCCGGTGCATCAGCTTGGCCCACTCCCGAAAGGCAGCGGCATCCACCGCCAGGATTTGATACGTGGCGAGCACGCGGTTGAGCCATGCTTCCAGTTCCGCAGCTTTGACGGCGTCCTGTTCTCGAGTGATTTCAATTCCCGCTTGAATTTCGCCGATCGTGACAGCGGACAGAAACAACTGTTCGGCGGACACACCCCTGATCCAGTGCAGAACGGACTGATGCGGAATAGGGCGCCGCAACTCCGAGACGATGTTGGTGTCGAGAAGGTACACGAGTCTAATCGAATGTCGGAGCCGCTCGTCGACGGAGTTCTCGACGCGGCGGTACCAGTGTTTCAGTGCGAGGCTCGGGAGCAAGCAGAAGTTCCTTGAGATCCGGCTTCGCCATTTTCTCCAGTCGGCGCCACTGTTCGATCGGGACAAGCACCGCCGTCTCAACACCCCGCTTGGTAACGATTTGCGGTCCTTCGACGAGGCTTGTTGCCAGCAATTCGCTGAAGCGCGCCTTAGCATCCTGTACTTGCCAGACGTTGCTCATAAGCTCCTCCAGTTGGGCTGAAACTGACTAGGAATAAGACTAGTTTTTATGGAACGGAAGGTCAAATCCTGGTAATCACAGGAGGGGGGACTTTCCTGTCCTCCCTCTTCCGTTTCCCCGTTCCTTTCTCGGTCCTATGGTCCACGGGAGTCCGGCGGCTGGAAAGCCGCCGGACTCAGTCGGCGCCTGAAAGACGCCGCTCCATGACGCCGCTCCATGTCGCCGCTTCTCGGCTACTGGAAAGCCGACGCTCCACGGCGTAGCATGGGGGACACGTATAATCCACTGGACTCAAGGACTTCGAGCCATGATCTGGGACGTTCTTCCGCATACCATCTCCCGCCGCAAACTACTGGAAATGAGTGCTCTCGGCATGGGCGGCGTGGCTCTCAGCAGCATGCTGAAAGCCGAAGAGGACCGCCTTGCCTACAACGATCTGAAGCCGCGGGACGGCCACTTTCCGGCTCCGGCGAAAGCGGTGATCCAGTTCGTGCAGAACGGCGGCCCCAGCCAGATGGACCTGTTCGATCCCAAGCCCGAGCTGACGAAGTGGTCCGGCAAGCCCCACCCGGACGGAGTCGAGATCCATCAGCCCAACAACGCCAACGTGCTGCTGGCCAGCCCGTTCCAGTTCAGCCGGCATGGCCAGAGCGGCATGGAGTTGGGCGAGACCATTCCTCACATCGCGACCGTTGCCGACGACATCTGCCTCATCCGCTCCATGCACACCGAGCACAACAACCACTCGGAAGGCCTGCACATGCTGCTGACCTGCCACATCTTCGCGGGACGGCCGGTGCTGGGGTCGTGGGTGTCGTACGCGCTGGGAACGGAGAATCAGAATCTCCCCGCCTTTGTGGTGTTGCGCGATCCGGAGGGGTACTCGACGCTGGGCAAGCAGCTCTGGACCAGCGGCTTCCTGTCGGCGCTCCACCAGGGGGTGGAGTTCAGCTCCACCGGGACCCCGGTCCGGCATCTGCATCCCCGGGTGCCGCCGCCGCCCGGCGCGCAGCGGGCGGAGCTGGACACGCTGGCCAAGTTGAACCGGCTGCATCTGGGCCGCCACCCTGGTGACTCGGAGTTGGAGGCCCGCATCCAGAACTACGAATTGGCCGCGCGCATGCAACTCGCCGCGACGGACGTGCTGGACGTCTCCAAGGAATCGGAAGCGACGAAGAAGCTCTACGGGATGGACAACCCCGTCTCCGCCGGCTACGGCCAGCGCTGCCTGATGGCCCGCCGCCTGATCGAGGCCGGCGTCCGGTTCGTGCAGATCCATCCGGGACCGGGACAGCCCTGGGACAATCATGCCAAGCTCAGGGAGAAACTGAGCGCGATCTGCGCCAAGACCGACCAGCCGGTGGCCGGATTGCTGAAGGACCTGAAGAGCCGCGGCCTGCTGGAGAGCACGGTCCTGCTGTGGGCGGGCGAATTCGGCCGCCTTCCCACCACCCAGAACTCCGATGGCCGGGACCACAACCGCAACGCGTTCAGCCTCTGGCTGGCCGGCGGCGGCTTCAAGGAGGGCCTGATCTACGGAGCGACCGACGAGTTCGGCTACCGGTCCACGGTGAACCGCGTCGGGGTCGCCGATCTGCAGGCCACATTGCTGCGTCAGCTCGGAATCGATCACAAGCGGCTGACCGTCCGGCACGAGGGCCGGGAAGAAACCCCTACCAACGCCAGCATCACCGGCGCGCGCATCGTCTCGGACATTCTCAAGAATCCTCCGCGGGAGGCCTGACCGTGCGGCTTTCTCGTCTCTTGGTCCCGCTTTCGATCTTGGCCGCGCTGCCGACAGTGGCCGCCTTCGCACAGCCCAGCTTCGAGCGGGACGTGGAGCCCATCTTCAAGACCAATTGCTACAGTTGCCACGGCGGCACCGCCATGGTCGGTCTGGATCTGCGCACGGCTACCTCCGTTCTGCGCGGCAGCCATGAAGGGCCGGTAGTGGCGAAGCGCGCGCCCGAAGCAAGCCTGCTCTACCAAAAGGTCTCCCAGCGAATGATGCCGCCGCCCGCGTTCAACCTGAAGCTGACCGATTCGGAGATCGACACGGTCCGGCGCTGGATCGAGGCGGGCGCTCCCTCGGATGAGGAAGCCATTATCGCCGCCAAGACAAAAGAGGAGACCGCGCGGTTCGAAGAGTTGGCGCTTCCCATCTTCGAGGACCGCTGCTTCGCCTGCCATGCGACGGACCAGCCCATGGGGGGGCTGGATCTGCGCACGGTGCAGTCGGTGTTGAAGGGAAGCGAAGGCGGACCCGTGATCTCCGGCCTGGGTTCCATCAAGAGCATCCTGATCCGCAAGCTGACCTCGCGTGAGATGCCGCCCCCGGGCATGGGTGAGCCGCTCGGCGACGGCGATATCCGGACCCTGGCCCGCTGGATCGACACTTCGGACTTCCGGCTCCTGCGCCCCCACGTGGAGCGAACCAGCTTCAACCCGGCCGAAGCGCCCCCGGTGACCAAGGAGGACCGCCAATTCTGGTCCTTCCGGAAGCCGGTCGCCGCACCCGTTCCCAAGGTGAAAGACCGGAAGCGGGTTCGCACGCCCATCGACGCCTTCCTTTTGAAACGGCTCGAATCCGAGGGGCTCGGTTTCTCGCCCGAGGCCTCCAAGCTCACGTTGCTGCGCCGCGCCTGGCTGGACCTGATCGGAGTCCCGCCCTCTCCGAAAGATATCGGGGAATTTCTGGAGGACAAGAGGCCCGATGCCTACGAGAGGCTCATCGACACACTGCTGGAGTCGAAGCACTACGGTGAGCGGTGGGGCCGCCATTGGCTGGATGCGGCCGGCTACAGCGACGTCACCGGGTTCGACTCCGCCGTTGAAAACGTCATCGTCATCGACGGAATGTGGCGCTACCGGGACTGGGTGATCCGGGCCTTCAACCAGGACATGCCCTACGATCGGTTCCTGGTGGAGCAGTTGGCCGGTGACGAACTGGTGGACTGGCGCTCGGCGGAGACGTACACGCCGGAGATCCTGGACAAGCTGGTCGCCACCGGCTATCTCCGCTCCGTCTTCGACCGCACCGACCAGGACGTGGTGAATCTGGTGGGAGAGCGGTACGACGTGCTCTTCCACCTGATGGAGAAGGTGTCCACCGGCCTGATGGGGTTGACCATGGGCTGCGCCCGCTGCCACAGCCACAAGTACGACCCCATCCCGCAGCGGGACTACTATCGCCTGCTGTCCGTCTTCGCCACCGGCTACAACCCGGTGCACTGGCTGCAGCCCAAGAACCATCACCTGCCCAGCGTCTCCAAACGGGAAAAGGAGGCGATCGAGCGCCACAACGCCGAGATCGACAAGCCGGTGGCCAAGCTCAAGGAGCGGCTCGAGGCGGTCTACCGCCCCTACCGCGAGGCCCTGCTGGACGCCAAGCTCGAGGAACTGCCCGAGAACATCCGCCCCGAGACGAAAGAGGCTCTGGCCACACCCGAAGCCGACCGGAACGAGGTGCAGAAGTTCCTGGCCTCCAAATTCGAGGAACAACTGACCGTCACCCCGGAGGATGTGGTCAAGGCCCTGAACGAGGAGCACCTCGAATCCCACAAGAAGTTGACGGAACGGATCCGGATCCTGGACGGCTACCGGCGCTCCTGGGACAAGATCCAGGCCCTGTGGGACCTGGCGGCGCCACCCAAGATCCGGCTGTTGCAACGCGGCGAGGTCGAGCGTCCGGGGCCGCCGGTCCGGCCGGGTTTCCTGGAGGTGGTCAGCCGGCCCGGAGAGACCGATGCGGTCCGGCCGCCGGAGACCAAGGGGGAGACCAGCGGCGTCCGCCTGGCCTTTGCCCGCTGGATGACCCGGTCCGACCATCCCCTCACCGCCCGGGTGTTCGTGAACCAGGTGTGGCAGCACCACTTCGGGCGAGGCATCGTCGAGACCCCGGACAACTTCGGGAAGCAGGGCAAGCCTCCGTCCCATCCCGAGTTGCTGGACTGGCTGGCGGTGCAGTTCGTGCGCGAAGGCTGGAGCATCAAAAAGCTCCACCGGCTGATCATGACCTCCACGGCCTACCGGCAATCATCCGAGGGGCCTGCAGCCGGCTCGCTCGCGCTCCGGGCGGACCCGGAAAACCGGCTCTTGTGGCGCATGAACCTGCGCCGGCTGGAAGCGGAAATCTTGCGAGACTCCATGATGGCCACCAGCGGCAAGCTGGACTGGACCATGGGGGGACCCCCGGTCGAAGGCCCGCTGATGGCCGACGGCCTGAAGACCCTGAACCCGCACACCGATTCACCGGGTGAGATTGCCGACGCCCAGGCCACGGGAATCTGGCGGCGCAGCGTCTACCTCCTGGCGCGGCGCTACTTCCCGTTGGGCTTCCTGGAGACCTTCGACGCTCCCCTGATGCAGACCAACTGCAGCCGGCGATTGAACTCGGTTTCCCCGCTCCAGTCGCTGACGCTGATGAACGACGATTTCGTCATCGAGAACGCCCAGGCCTTCGCCCGGCGGGTCGCCGGCCTCTCCGACGGCGATCCGGCAGAAGCGATAGAGAAAGCCTACCTGTTGGCTCTCTCCCGCCCGCCCTCACCCGAGGAAGCCCGGATCGCCCGGGCGCATCTGGCCCGTCAAAAGGATCTTTACCTCAAAGCCAACGCCGAGCCGGCCCACGCTGAGAAGAAAGCCCTGGAGAGCCTCTGCCACCTCCTGTTCCTCACCAACGAGTTCCTCTACATTGGCTAACTGGAGGGGGGACTTTCCTGTCCCCCCGTACTCTTTTCCCCGAGCATTCTCAAAAAACTTCATCCGGATAGCCTTGTCATCCGTCCTCGTCCGGAGTGCTTCTGGCCGGCGGACGCGCTGGAGTTGGCCGAGCGCCTGATCCGCTGACCCCCGTCACGGCGTCTCCCAGGGATTGACCAGGTCGAGGTCCAAGCTCTCGAAGTCGGAGACGGTCCTGGTTGCGAGCACCAGGTCGTGGGCCTTGGCGGTTCCGGCAATCAGTGCATCTCCCAGGTCCAACACGCGGCCGGCGCGATGCGCCTGCGCCCGAAAGTGGGCAGCCCACTCCGCGCCCATTTTCTCCAGCGTCAGGACGCGTTCCCCATATCCCGCAATGAACTCCGATAGCGCCCCCCGCAGTCGGTCGCGGCGTTGTCCCAGTGGCAGCAGTCGCAAGCCGAATTCCAACTCATGCAACACGATCGTCGAGAGCCATAGATCGTCGTGTCCGGACAGGAAGGCGACCACCGGTGGAGCCGGAGCCGTTCGGGTCAGCTCCGAGATCACGTTGGTGTCCAGGAGACAGCCCCTCAATCCCTATCTCCGGAGGAAAACGGGATCTCCCGCCGTGAACCTCTATCTCGGGGAATCTCAAGGTCCACACCACGCGGCATGTTGTCGACCAGCCACTGTCCCAAGGAGGGCCCGCGGACCGGCGCATGAGCCTGCCACACGCGCTCAGGTACGACCACGAATGCCCGCCGTACACCAATACGCTGGGGTCCCTCCTCTTCGGCGAGACGTAGAATTTCAGACAGCCGGGCCTTGGCCTCGGCAACCGTCCAGGTCTGGTTGAGTTTGGCAGGTTCGGAGGTCATATTTGGTCCGATCTGATATAGTCCAATATAGACTATATTAACGTGATGAGTCAAAGACCTGATGGTGCCGGTGACCCCGGCCGATGCGGGTGTTCACACTTTTTCCACAGACTTTTTCACAAAGAGTCAGGAAATTTACTCTTCGAACCAGACTAACCGGGTGGGGTGAGAATCTCGCATGTAGGGCCGGTGGCTCGTTTGAGCCTTCGGTCAAGTGTCACCAGCGAACACTCCAATGCTTCGGCCAAGGCCACGTACCACGCGTCGTAGCTGGTCAAGTTGCTCCGCAAAGCCCACACACGGTCGGCGAATGGCGCGAATGGGAACAGGTCCGGATCGAGCCGAAGCAGATCGCGGTGTGCGCTGTTGGCCTCGAGCTTCGAGATTTCCCCCATCCGTTCCAACCGGCGCAAGATGTTGCTCACCTCCGCCAGGACCAATTCCGGACCGGCCAGCGAGCCCTCGGCCATCGTCGATTCCGCCCACACCCCTTCACGCCCCGAGTCGACCAGGGCCGCAACCAACAGGGACGCATCGACGACGACCGTCACGTCCGGTCCGCATCCCGGGCGCGCAAAATGCTGGAGGGTCGAACGCGAGTGCCCGCCGCTTCCTTGCGCTCGCGAACGCGTTGGAGCCAAAGGTCAAGTGACGGTCGAGAGGCAATCCGTTCCAACTCGTGACGCAGAAATTCCTGCATCGATTGGCGTCGCAACGCTGCGCGCGCCGCAAGTTCGTCCCGCACCTTTTCGGGGACACGCCTGATGGTGATCTGTACCGGCACGACATCATTATGCCAGCATAGACATTGATATGAAAGCATAATACTGCGTAGTCAAGAGCTGTCCGAGTCGTGCGTACTCGGAGATTGCGGCGAATGTCAGAGCTATTGAACGCACAAAATGCGGTGAATAATTGTCTTCTGCGGTGATTACGGCCTACAATATCCGCACATTATGCGGCGATTGTACGTCTACGAACATCCTGACTGGCCCCGTCTTCATTGGAAGAATGACAGCCTGATCGAAACGTTGGCTGCTGTCCGGTATCAGCAGGGCCGCTTGATCGGGCAGATGGAGGCTCTCGGCTTCGATCTCCGGCAGGAAGCGGTGTTCGAAACCCTGACGGAAGACGTGCTGCAGACGAGCGATATCGAAGGGGAACGACTCGACGCGGAGCAGGTTCGCTCTTCGGTCGCCCGTCACCTCGGTCTGGACATCGGCGGCCTCAGGCACGCCGACCGAACGGTCGAAGGGATCGTGGAAATGATGCTGGACGCCACCGGACGCTATGAGGAGCGCCTGACCGGGACTCGGCTCTACGGCTGGCACGAGTCTCTGTTTTCATCCGGCCGCAGCGACCGGCGACGGATCAGGGTGGGAGGCTGGCGCGATGATCGCACCGGCCCGATGCAGGTCGTGTCCGGTCCCATCGGCCGTGAGCGGGTGCATTTCGAAGCCCCGCCCGCCGCCCGCCTCACCCGGGAAATGGAGACCTTTCTGGACTGGTTCAATGCGCCCGCCGACACCGATGAAGTGCTCAAGGCCGGGGTTGCCCACCTCTGGTTCGTCACCCTTCATCCCTTCGGCGACGGCAATGGCCGCATGGCGCGGGCGATTGCGGACATGGTCCTGGCCCGCTCCGAGGGGAGTCCGCAACGCTACTACAGCATGTCGTCGCGAATTCGGCAGGAACGCGCCGCCTACTACGACGTCCTGGAACGGACGCAGAAGGGTACGACGGATATCACGGCTTGGCTGGTCTGGTTCCTGTCTTGCCTGGGCAGCGCCATCGAAGGTTCACGGTCGACGCTGGCGGCGGTCCATGAAAAGGCACGATTCTGGAAACGCGTCGCCGATGTTCCTCTCAACCAGCGCCAGAGACGAGTCCTCGACCGCCTTCTGGGTGATTTCGAGGGGAAGTTGACCACTTCGAAGTGGGCCAAGCTTGCCAAATGCTCCCAGGATACCGCCCTGCGGGACATCACCGACCTGGTCCGGCGCGGTCTCCTCGCCCGCAATCCGGGAGGGGGCCGCAGCACAAGCTACGGATTGGCCGATCCCTCGTAGTGGCCGAATCCCTTCAGATGGACGTTTCGTAAACAGCGTCTCCCGCCGTCGTCCCGGTCGAATGCCGTGATGACTATTGCGACGGGTTAGAATGCGAGTGTGGACTTGGAGAAATCCTCTGTCCCCGTCGCAAAAAATGGAATTCCGGTGGTTGGAGGTAGTGGAATCATGATTCCCTTGGCCGGAAGGGGCCGTCTGAAAGTCGGGTCAGCCACCTTCCTTTACCAGGTCTTGAAATACATGAGCGTAACGGCTCGCAAGAAACGCACGGGAGAGGGGAAAAGTTGAAAGTTCATACCGTGGGCGTGTCCATCTCCAAAGGCCACCTGGACGTCTATTGGGCGCCGGAGGGAAGGTCGGACCGGTTTCCCAACGACGCGGCCGGGTTCGAAGCTCTGATCGGAGAGATCGACCGGCAGGTCGCCTGCGTGGCATATGTGCCCGTCAAATCGTTTCATCTCGAGTTCGAACAGGCATTGCAGAGCACGGGAGTGCCGTTGACGCGGTTGCATCTGCCAAAGTCGCGGAATTTCGTGCATAGACTGGGTCGGTGGGCCAGGATCGGCACGGTCGATGCGCGGGGACTGGCCAAGATGGCGAGGGCGTACTGGGCGAGGCAACGCAGCCTCAAAGAGCTTCAGGAGGCGCGGGACAGGCTCATCGAGGAGCGCGCGCTGCACCGCGTCCGCGACCGGGACTTGGACCATGGACTGCTCAAGCGGCAGAACGAGGAGATACTGCAGCAGATCGAACGGCATCTCCCCGCCGTCGAAAAAAGAATTCACCAAATTGTGGAAGAGGAGGGCACCCTGGCTCGACGAGTCGAGATTCTGACCTCCATTCCGGGCGTCTCGAGCATCACCGCGGCGAGCCTGATCGCTGGGTTGCCGGAACTCGGTACGCTGGATTCCAAAGCGGCAACCAGTCTGGCGGGAATGGCTCCCGTCAAGCAGCGATCAGGCCTTCGGCGGGGCCGCCGGTCCGGAAGGCTGCGCGTACGACGACTCTGGTATCTGTCGGCACTCTCCATGATCCGCTGCAATCCCGATATGCGCCGGATGTACGGAGCTCTCCGCGCCCGGGGTAAGCCGCCGAGGGTCGCCCTTGGCGCCGTGTTGCGCAAGCTCATCATCTTGGCCAACGTGCTTCTCCGCAAGGACTGCCTCTGGCTGCCCTCACCCGACTCGGAGGTCGCCGGCAGACGGGAGGCGTTCGATGAGATGAGGGGTGAGAGTGCGGAATGGGATCTTGTCCGAATCTCCCAGGAGGTGGAGCAGGTTCTAGAGGAGAACTATGGAGAGCTCTGGATCATGTCCCGTCCTGAATCGTAGACGAGTTTTTTCTCCAGGTCCCTGATGAACCTCGCCGAATCTCGCGCGATGTCTTCGGGACCGTGATCGAAGTGGAACACCTCGAGCGACACCCAGCCCGGATAGTCGAGATCCTTCAGCGCCTGTAGGACCGGCCTGAAGTCGTAATCGCCGGTGCCCGGGTGGCGGCCGTCCAACTCGTTGACGTGGACGTGCTTGAGGTAGCGGTAGTGCTTCCGGACCGCCTCGCCATGGGGTAGCGCCTCACCGACGGCGTTGTGGGTGTCGAACATGGACTGCACCGCCGGGCTGCCTATCTGCTGGACGATGGCGATCGCCTCCCCCAGGTTGTTGACCACTTCGCAGAGATGCGGCGCCAGCGGCTCCAGGAGGATCCGCACCCCGCGCGCCTCGGCATCGGGCGCCACCGCAGCCAGCCCCTCGGCCAGACGGCCTCTGGCCTCCCGGCGCGTCGCTCCGCTCACCGTGTTGCGCTGCCGGGCCGATCCCAGAATCATCAGGCCGCCGTCGCCCAGGTCTCCGCACAGATCGACGAGGCTCCGGAAGTAATCCCAGCTTCTCTCCCGCCGGGTCCGATCCGGCGTCGTCAGGTGAAGCCAGCCGGGGGCCTTGAGCATGTTGTGTAGTCCGACGTAGAAGAGACCCTCGGACTCGCGGATGTCCCTCAGCTCCCGGCGACGGGCGGCGGAGAGGGAGTTGGGATCGTCCGAGAGCAGGTGGGGAGCGATCTCTATCGCCTCGTAGCCGGTCCGGACCGCTCCTTTACAGGCGTCGGCGAAGCTCCAGCCATGGAACGTCCCGCTGCAGATGGCGAGCCGAAATCGGTAGGAAGAGGGCTCGGGAGGAGTCCCTGCCGCAGACGCCTCTTGGGGACGGCCGGACGCCGGTGTCATAGCTGGAAGAGCTTCTTCGCGTTGGCGGCGTAGATCTTCTTCCGATCCGCAGCCGGCAGGTCGAGACTGTCGATTTTCGACACGATCAGGTTGGGGTCCACCCAGGGGTGGTCGCTGGCGTAGAGCAGCCGGTCGGGACCGGCGAAGTCGTAGCCGTACCGGATGGCCAGGGCGATGGGCGAGACGGTGTCGAGATAGATCTGGCGCAGGTACTCGCTGGGTGGCCGGCTGATGTTCTCCGCGCCCCGCTTGAGCATCTGGGTCTGATGGTCCATGCGGCCGACCAGATAGGGGAGCGCTCCGCCCACGTGGGGGCAGAGCAGCTTGAGCCGGGGGTGCCGGTCCAGGATCCCGGCCAGGATGATCCGGGCCAGGGCGATGGTGGTGTCGAACATCAGCCCCAGGCCGCCCACCAGGGAGCGTCCCTTCACGGCGTCGTAGGTCATGGGATATGCCGGATGCAGCAGGATGGGGACGCCCATCTCCTCGGCGCGCTGGAACAGGGGCCGGAACTCGTCTTCGTCGGGGAAGCGGCCCGCCAGGTTCGAGTAGAGCAGGATGCCGCGAAAGCCGAGTCTGTCGACGCAGCGGTCCAATTCCTTGAGCGCCTCCTCCATCTGATGAAGCGGCAGCGTCGCCAAGCCGAAGAAACGGCCCGGATACGACTCGGCGGCGTCTCGAATGAAATCGTGGGCCAGCCTGGCCACCTTGGGGCCGTCGGCGCCGAAGCACTCGGGTCCGGGGTCGTTGATGCTGAGAGCCGCGGTCCGGATGCCGGCCCGGTCCATGTCGGCGATCTTGGCGTCCACGTCCAGGTGTTGCGGCCGGACGCGCCGGCGCCATTCCCCGGTGAGGGTGTAGTAGGCGCCGTCCCGCTCGTAGGCCCGGGGGAGGGTGTCGCGGGTCATCATGAAATCGAGGACCGGGGGCGGGACCATGTGACTCTGGGCATCGATGCGGAAGAGGCTTCTGTCCGTCCGCTCCCGCTCGCCAGGCGCTGAGTCCGGAATGGCACCGCTGCCGGTGTTGTGAGAGGACTCACTCCGGCCGGACAAATTGCCTTCTTTCTCCATGCCTGTTCCCCAGCAGTCTCACCCCGGCGAGGCGGGCCGCCTTCCGGTCGAAGGTGTACAGAGGATGTGCTCCCGATCGTTCGGCCGCAGCCAGGATCATCAGGTCTGAAAAACCCGCCCCGCCCGCTCGGTAGCGGAACGCCGCCCGGGCCACGTCGCCGTCCGCCTCGACTACGATCTCCTCGGTGGCCACCAGTTCCTCCAGCACTGCCGCAATCCGGTCGCGGGAATGACCATAGGCCCGTTCCAGCACCCAGACGAGTTCGACGACCACTTCGCGGCAGACGTAACCGGGACGGTCCACCGTGAGCGACTCCAGCAATGACCGGGCGGCTTCCGCCTGAACGGTGTCGTCGCGGACCAGATAACGGACGAGGACGTTGGTGTCGAGTGCGATCATTCTTCGACCGCCCCGACGGCGACGGCCTGCTCCATCTCCTCCACGGTGACGGCGGGCCCGTCGTGCCGGAGCGCGCCGAACAGCCGGCCGATGGGGCGCACCGGCAGAATTCGCACCTTGCCCTCGGAAATGACGTAGCGCACCCGGTCCCCGGCCTGCAGGCCGAGCGTCTCCCGCACGGGCTTGGGGAGTGTCGTCTGGCCCTTCTTGGTAATGGAAGATTCAATCATGGCAACTCCTAAGATCGAATTGAAATATAGAATATTCCCTTACTTTTATCAATAAAGTAAGGAATTCTACAGGGCCACGACCGTAGAATTCCTGTTTCCTGAGACTGGGGGGAAATACTCGAAATCAAAAGACGCTTGACATAACAGACAAATGTCTGTTATTCTTTCCTTTCCTGAGTTTTTCGATCGCTCTGCCGTCAGCGGCCGGGGAGGGGACATGGCCTATACGCCACCTGGAGAGACGCGGAAGAAAGTCTACGAGTTCGTGCGGGAGAGGATCCTGAACGGATCTCCACCCACCGTCCGGGAGGTGCAACGGGCCTTCGGGTTCCGGGCGGTCCAGTCGGCGCGCCAGCATCTGGAGGCGCTGGTGGCCGAGGGGAAGCTGGTCAAGGACTCGGGCAAGGCCCGGTCCCACCGCCTGCCGGAGTTGGGGCGGGTTCGTTCCCCCCGGCTGATCCCCATGCTGGGCCGGGTCCAGGCGGGAGAGTTGACCACGGCCCTGCAGGACCCGGGCGATTATCTCCTGGTGCAGAAGAGCCCCTTCGACGACCGGGAGCTCTTCGCCCTGACCGTTCAGGGGGAGAGCATGATCCGGGCCGGCATCCTGCCGGGGGACACCGTGATCGTCCGCCGGCAGCCGGCCGCCAGGCCGGGGGAGATCGTGGTGGCCCTGGTGGGGGAAGAGGCGACCGTCAAGCGGTACCGGGAGGAGCAGGGCCGGGTCGAGCTGCATCCCGAAAACGAGGCCTTCGAGCCCATCGTCCCGCGAGAGGACGGAGAGCCGTTCTCGATCCTGGGCAAGGTCATCGAAGTCAGAAGGAGTCTGGACTGAAGGAGGAAGCATGTCAGCCTTGCAAGCCATCGATCTGCAGGGTCTCAGGACCCACCTCGATTGGGCGGCGGCAACGCCGCGAACGAAAACTCCGCTCTGGTCCCGGGAACAGTTGGCCGGCCGCCTCTGCGAACTCTCCTCGATTTCCGGAGCCGCACTGCTGACGTCCGCCTTTCGGCTGGTGCTGGACGCACAACTGGAGGGGGAGCCGGCGGCCTGGATCGCGGTCGGGACGGACACCTTCTTCGTCCCGGACGCGGCCGAGAACGGCGTGGATCTGGATGCCCTGGTGGTGATTCGGGTCCCGGACGCTCAGTCCGCGGGGCGCGCGGCGGACCGCCTCCTGAGATCGGGAGCCTTCGGCCTGATCGTGATGGACCTGAACTTCAATCCCACCATTTCGGTACCGCTGCAGGCGCGTCTGGTCCAGCAGGCGCGGACCCACGATGCCGCCCTCCTCTGCCTGACCTCCAAGGCCCGGAGGGCGCCGTCGCTGGGATCGATGGTCTCGCTGCGGGGGCAGACCTCCTGCCGGCGTCTGGAGGTCGACCGCTTCCAGTACCAGATCGAGATCTTGAAGGACAGACGTCATGGACCGGATTGGCGCCACACCGAGATCTGCCGTGGACCGGACGGCCTGCATTAACATCCGGGCGCTGCCGCTGCGGCTCCTGATGAGGAGGCATCCGGAGTGGAGGCAGCGGCCGGTGGCGGTGGTGGAGCAGGAGAAACCTCAGAGTCCCATCCTGTGGGTCAACTCCGCGGCCGCCGGGTCCGGCATTCGGCCGGGGATGCGCTATGCCTCCGGCCTCTCCCTGGATCGGAACCTGTGTGCGGGCACGGTTTCGGAGGAGGAGATCGGGGCCGCGGTCCGGCAGGTGCACGAGCTGCTGGCCGATTTCAGTCCCGGAGTCGAGCCCTCTGAAGACGAACCCGGGGTTTTCTGGGTCGACGCCACCCGGCTCGACCGGCTCTACGGCTCTTTCGAGGACTGGACCCGGGAGATGGCCTCCGGTTTCTCCCGGCTGGAGCTGCCGGCAAGCATCGTGGTCGGCTTCAGCCGTTTTGGCAGCTATGCTATCGCCAAGGCGGAGAACCGGGTGACGGTACTCCCCTCCTTCGAGCTGGAGGAGGTCTGCAGCCGCAAGGTGCGCCTGCAGCATCTGCGGATCGCCCCGAGCTTGCGCGACCGGCTGGAGAAGCTGGGGATTCACACCGTCGGAGACTTCCTGGATCTTCCCCAAAGCGGCATCGACCGGCATCTGGGCCGCCAGGCCTGGACCCTGTACCGTCTGGCGGCGGGCGAGCTTTCGCTGCCGCTCCAGCCCCGAATGATCCCCGAGCCTCTCCGTGTCCGGACGGAGCTGGAGGAGCCCGAATCCAGCGCGGCAAGACTCCTTTTCCGGATCAAGCAATTGCTGGACCCCTTGTTGCTGGCGGCGGCGGACAGGAGCCAGAAGGTGGCCACCCTCCGGTTGCAGCTTCTGCTGGAGGACGGAGACCGCCGCCTCGAGCAGATCCAGACGGCCCGGCCCACCTTGAAGGTTTCGGTCCTTCTGGATCTGGTCCGATTGCGCCTGGAGAGCCTCTCCCTGCCGGTTCCTCCGGTGGAGCTCTCCCTGGAAGTGGAGGGGGTGTCCGCCTCCCCCCAGGTGCTGAGCCTGCTGCAACGGAATCCGCGCCGGAACCTGGAGGCGGCCCTGCGCGCTCTGGCCCGGATCCGAGCCGAGTTCGGCCCCGATTCGGTGCTCTCGGCCCGGCTCAAATCGGGGCATCTTCCGGAAGCCCGTTCCGAGTGGCGGCCCCTGGAGAAGCTCCCGGCGGCCAGCCCCCGTTCGGTCTCCCTGCGCCCCCTGGTGCGCCGCGCCCACGGCCGTCCCCGGCCTCTGGAACGATCTCCCTTGGAGTCGGCGGGCCGGTGGAAGCGGTCCCCGGGACTGGGACGCCTGCTGGGCTATCTCGTCAGCGGAGGATGGTGGAGCCGGGAGGTCCGGCGGGACTACCGGTTCGTCGGCACCGGCCGGGGAGAGATCCTCTGGGTCTACTACGACCAGAAAAGACGCCGCTGGTATGCGCAAGGCCGAGTCGAGTGAGGAGGAGCGACTTTCTTGTCGCCCACAGGAGGGGCGGCTTTCTTGCCGCCCACTGGGAGGGGCGACTTTCTTGTCGCCCACAGGAGGGGCGACTTTCTTGTCGCCCACTGGGAGGGGCGGCTTTCTTGCCGCCCATTCTTCCGTTTCCCCAGTCGACCATTCCCCCATATCCCGCGACCCCACCCCTCCTCCGGAGTTCGGCGGCAAGAAAACCGCCGCTCCCCCCGTTCGACGGCGGGAAAGCCTCCGCCGCGACCCCACCCCGCCGCCCAGTGGAGAAGCTCCCCAGCCCTACATCCCCCTCTGGTGCAAGAGCAACTACTCCTTCCTGGAAGGGGCCAGCCACCCCGAGGAACTGGTGGAGGCCTGCCGGGAGATGGGGCTTCCCGCCCTGGCCCTCACCGATCGCAACGGAGTCTACGGAATCGTCCGGACCCACGTCCGCGCCCGCCGCTTGGGCATCCACCTGATCGTAGGCTCCCAGGTCGATCTCCAGGACGGATCGGAGCTCCTGCTGCTGGTCCAGGACCGGGAGGGCTACCGTAATCTCTGCCGCCTGCTGACCGGCGGACACCTCCGTTCCTCCAAGGGGAAATGCCGGCTGGGCTGGCGAGAGGTCTGCCGCTCCAGTCCCGGCCTGATCGCCCTCTGGGGCATCCCGCCGGTGGACCCCGGGTCCCACGCCCAGACGGACGCCGAGCCTGTCCTGAAACGGCTCCAAGCCGCTTTTCAGGATCGCCTCTACGTCCTGATTCCCAGACACCGCCGGGCGGAGGAGGTGCTGCGGGAGGTCCGGCTCCGAGAGTTGGCGGACCGCTTCAGGCTGCCCACGGTGGCCGCCGTGGAGGTGCTCTACCACTGTCCCGGTCGCCGCCGCCTGCAGGACGTCCTGACCTGCATCCGGGAAGGAGTGACTCTGCCCGCGGCCGGCCGGCTCATCCGGCCCAACGATCAGCACTCCCTGAAAAGTCCCGACGAGTTGGCCCGTCTCTTTGCCGACGATCCCGAGTCGGTCGAACGGACCCGTGAAGTGGCCGCCCGCTGTTCCTTCTCGCTCCAGGAGCTGCGTTACCGCTATCCGCTGGAGCGCCTGCCGGAAGGAATGGACTCCAACCGGTACCTGCGCCGGCGGACCTTCGAAGGGGCCGAGCACCGCTTGGGTGCGAAGTTCCGGAGCCAGGTCCCGCAGTTGGAGAAGGAACTGGATCTGATCCGGGAGCTGGAGTACGAGGGCTACTTCCTGACCATGCACGAGATCGTCGAGTACTGTCGCTGCCACGGCATCCTCTGCCAGGGCCGGGGATCGGCCGCCAACTCCACCGTCTGCTTCGCCCTGGGAATCACCAGCGTGGACCCGACCCAGGTGGACCTCCTCTTCGAGCGTTTTCTGTCCCGGGAGCGGGCCGAGCCCCCCGACATCGATCTGGACATCGAGCACAACCGCCGGGAAGAGGTGATCCAGCACGTGTACCGGAAGTACGGGCGCGACCGCGCCGCCATGGTGTCCAACGTGGTCCGTTACCGCTACCGGTCCGCCATCCGGGAAGTGGGGAAGGTGCTGGGGATTTCGGCCACCAGCCTGGATCGCCTGGCCAAGCTGGTCTCCCACGAACGCTGGAGCGAGGAACTGGTGGAGCAGGCCGGACTCGACTCCCGGAGTCCGGCCCTGGGCCATCTGGTGACTCTGGTGCAGGAGATTCAGGATTTCCCCCGCCATCTCTCCATTCATCCCGGAGGCTTTCTGCTGGGTCACCGGCCCGTCCACGACCTGGTGCCCATTGAGAACGCCTCCATGAAAGGCCGGACCGTCATCCAGTGGGACAAGGAGGACGTGGAGCAGGCGGGCCTGTTCAAGGTGGACCTGCTGGGGCTGGGCGCCCTCACCCATCTGCATCTCTGCTTCGATCTCCTGCGCCGGCACCGCCGCCGGGACCTCTCCCTGGCCACCCTCCCCAAGGAGGACGCGGCCACCTTCGACATGGTCTGCCGCGCCGATACGGTGGGGGTGTTCCAGATCGAGAGCCGGGCCCAGATGGCCATGCTGGGCCGCCTCAAGCCGCGCAACTACTACGACCTGGTGATCGAGATCAGCATCGTCCGGCCCGGACCGATCACGGGAGGCATGGTGCATCCCTACCTGCGGCGGCGCAAAGGGGAGGAAGCGGTCGAATATCCCCACCCCTGCCTCGTTCCCGTCCTGCAGAAGACCCTGGGGATCCCCCTGTTCCAGGAGCAGGTGATGCAACTGGCCATGGTGGCCGCCGACTACACGCCGGGCGAGGCCGACCAGTTGCGGCGGGACATGGCGGCCTGGCGGCGTTCGGGACGGATCGAGCGGCACCACCGGAAGCTGGTGGACCGCATGGTGAGGAAGGGCATCCGGGAGGAGTTCGCCGAGCGCGTCTTTCAGCAGATCCGTGGATTCGGCGACTACGGCTTCCCCGAGAGCCACGCCGCCAGCTTTGCCCATATCGCCTACGCCACCGCCTATCTCAAGTGCCACCATCCGGCGGAGTTCACCTGTGCCCTGCTGAATGCCCAGCCCATGGGGTTCTACTCCCCCTCCACCATCGTCAACGATGCCCGGATCCATGGGATCGAGATCCGGCCCGTCAGCATTCTCCACAGCCGCTGGGACTGCACTCTGGTCCCAAGTCCGGCCGTTCCCGATCGGCCCTCCAGATTCGCGGTCCGCATGGGCCTGCGCTACGTCAAGGGGATGGGGGAAGGGGACTGGCGCAAGTTGGACGAGGCCGCCCGGCAGTCCCCCTTCAGCGATCTCCCGGACGTCATCCGGAGGAGCGGGCTCCGCCAGGACAAGCTGGAGACGCTGGCCGAGGCCGGCGCCTTCGAGTGCTTCGGCCTGGACCGCCGGAGCGCCCTCTGGCAGATCCAGGGCCTCGTCGGCCGCCGGCCGCCCCGGTTGCCGTTGAGCAGCCGCGCTTCGTCACCTCCGTTCCCCCCTCTGAGCCGGCTGGAGAGCATCGTCTGGGACCATCGGGTCACCAGCCACAGCTCCCAGGCCCACCTCCTGAAACCGCTACGGCCCGTGCTGGCCGCCTGGGGCCTGCCCACCGCCCGCCAACTCAACCGGATGCCGGATGGACGCCGGGTCCACTATGCGGGCATGGTCATCTGCCGCCAGCGGCCCGGGACCGCACGGGGCGTCACCTTCATGACCCTGGAGGACGAGACGGGGTTCGTGAACCTGGTGATCTGGCAGCAGACCTTCGAGCGCTACTCCGTCCTGGCCAAGACCCTCTCCTGCATGGGGGTCACCGGCAACCTGCAGGTGGCGGAGAGAGTCACCCACCTGGTGGTCCAAAAGATCTGGAGGCCCAAGCTGGACAACACCCCGGTCCGCCTCAAAAGCCGCGACTTCCAATAGGAACGCCTCAAACGATTCAAAATAGCAAGAAACCCCGGACCATCGACAATTTCCCAAACACCCCCTCTTCCCTCTTTCCTATTTTCTCTTTACTCTTTTCTCAGAATTGCCATGTCCCCACCAACCTCCACCAGACGCCTCTTCCTCACCCACCTGAGCGCCGGCGCCTTTCTCTCAGCCGCGCCGCCGTCCCTCCCGGCCGCCTCCGAACCGGACCCCCACGCCCACCCCCAAGACCTCGGCCTCGACCCCACCCGTCTCGACCGCGCCTACGCCCTGGTCCAACGCATGCTGTCCTCCCGGCCCGCATACGGCGCCGCCATCCTGATCGGCCGTGGCGACCACACCCTCGCCCCCCGCGCCTTCGGGCGCATGGGTGCCGCCACCGCACTGCCCGTGACGGCCGACACCATCTTCCTCATCGCCTCCTGCACCAAGCCCATCGTCGCCAGCGCCGCCTGCCTGTTGATCGAACGCGGGCTCCTGGAACTGAACCAACCCCTTCACGAGATCATTCCGGAAATCGCAAAAGAGCAGAACGGAATTCGCCTCATCCACCTCATGACCCACACCTCCGGATTCGGTTCCATCCCCCGCAACCAGGAATTCCGGGACACCCGTCAACCCCTGGACCGGTTCCTCCGCGAAATGTTCAAACGGAGGAAGTCCGATTTCCCCCCGGGCACCGGAGTCAAGTACTGCAACGCCGGTTTCCTCCTCTTGAGCGAAGCGATCGGCCGCGCCGGCGGCATGCCCACCCCGGATTTCCTGGAAAAGGAGTTCTTCCGGCCCCTGGATATGCCCGACTCCTTCCTGGGCCGGACCGATCAGGACCGGAGCCGGATCTCCGACTGTGTCCTGCCCCCCGAACTGGCGGCGGCGGTCAGCAACTGGAACACCGACTACTTCCACCGCCTGGCCAACCCCTGGGGCGGACTCTTCTCCACCGTGCAAGACTACGCCCGGTTTCTCCAGATGCTCCTGAACGGCGGTGAGTACCAAGGCGTGCGCGTCTTCAGTCCGGCCACGGTCCGGATGATGACCGGCAACCAGATCCCCCGGCTCCCGGGTCTCAGCCCGGCCCACCGGATCGCTCATTCCACGGGTTTGGGCTGGCAACTGCGGGACAACGGGCACTTCCGGTTCATGGGGAGCCTGGTCTCGCCCCGGGCCTTCGGCCACTATGGGGTGACGGGCTGCTCGGTCTGGGCCGACCCCGAGACCGGCCTCTTCATGACCCTGTTCAGCAACAAGCCCTCCAGCGACCGGGAGCTGGGAATCGTCTCCAACGCCGTCGCCGCCTCCCTGGTGGAGTAGCGGTCAGGAGACGCGACACCTACGTTTTTCTTTACCTCGACCCCGGCGCAATCGTAGGGGCACACCTTGTGGGCGCCCTCCTGCTCGCAGGATTGCGGCTGGCTTTGCCTGATGGGAACGCTCCTCAATTCCGACGTTGTTGCAAAAGTTGCGAATAGGCCCTCTGGATCGCCGTTACCAGGGCGTGTCCGGGTCCCAGGCTCTGCTTGCCGATGTCCAGGGCCTCCCGCAGGAGCGGCTCCGCTTCGGCGAATCTCTGCTGGTCCCGATAGAGGAAACCCAGGTTGCCGAGGCTCCACGCCACCTGCGGATGCCCCGGCGCCAGAGCCTTCCGGGAAATCTCCAGCGACTGCTTGAAGAGAGGTTCGGCTTCGGAGAATTTCCCCTGCGCCCGATAGAGCTCGGCCAGGCCGCCCAGGCTTCTGGCCACGTCGGGATGTTCCGGGCCCAACACCTTCTCGTAAATGGAAATGGCTCTGCGGTAGAGAGGCTCGGCCTCGCCGTACTTGCCCTGGACCCGATGGAGCTCGGCCAGGGAAAAAAGGCTGGGAGCCGTCTGGAGATGCTCCGGTCCCAGAATCTTCTCGTAAATGCCCAAGGCCTGCCGGTAGAAGGGTTCGGCCCGGTCCGCGTTCCCTTGAATTCGGTGCAGGTCGGCCAGATTTTCCAGACCCGCCGCGACTTTCCGGTTCTCCTCTCCCAGGGCCTTTCGGTAGATCCCGATGGCCCGCGTGTAGAGGTCTTCGGCTTGGGGGTACCGGTGCTGGTGCCGGTGCAGGAACGCCAGATTGTTGAGGCTGGTGGCCACGTCGGGATGCTCCGGCCCCAGAGCCTTTTCCACGATGCCCAGGGCCCGCGTGTAGAGGTCTTCCGCCTCGGAATAGTTTCCTTGGGCCCGGTGGATCAGCGCCAGGTTGTTGAGGCTGGCGGCCACGTCCGGATGCTCCGGTCCCAGAACCTGTTCGTAGATGTCCAGCGCCCTCTGGTAAAGGGGTTCGGCCTCGGCGTAGTTGCGCTGCTCCCGCTGAATTTCGGCCAGGTCGAAGAGGCTGGTAGCCCGGACCAGGCTCTCCTCCTTGGCCTCGTTCCAGGGGTTGTCGCCGCCTCCTCCGGCCCCCAGCAACTCGGCGATCACCTGATGACCGGCGGCGTCCGCCAAGGCCTTGGCCGTCTTCCCTTGGGAGTCAGTGGCCCCCACCTCCGCCCCGGCGTCGATCAGCACCAGGACCGTCTTCCTTCGCCCGTTGGCCGCCGCCAGCATCAAAGGTGTCCGCCCCTGATCGTCGCGTGCGTTCAGATCCGCTCCCGCCCCGATCAACACCTTGACGATGGCCGTCTGCCCCTTCCCGGCCATGCTCAGGAGATCCCGGTCAAAGCTGGACTGGGGGAGGACCCACGAGAAGGCCAGGATGAAGAAAACTGCCATGGCCGGACTTGTTCCGTTACGCCCCATCGCTCCTACTCAGTCTACCGCTTCCAGAGCGTTCAAAAACCTCTCGGCCACCCGGCGGCAACTGTTTCGAGCCGCCCATTGGAAGGCCCCCTCCCGTAGTTCGGCATACTGGCCTGAGCGTTGCACCTCCTCGATCTTCTCTTGGAGCTCACCGGCCGAATCGAAGGCCAGGACATTCTTTCCGTCGACCAGACCATGAGGCGCGCAACGGTGCGGCTTACGGCTCAGGCGGTAGAAACAGGGCACCGTATGGTTGGCGCCGATCTCGTAATGGCGCTGGCACTCCCAGCCCATCTTCTTCATGGTGACCGCGTACTGGGAACGAGCCAGGTCCTGGTAATAGTCCACCTCTTTCTCGAACAGGTACGATTTCCGGCAATGTTTGCGAATTGCCTCCAGCTTGTATGCCTCCTCGCACTGGACATGCCGGGCGAAGAGCTGGTCCTTCTCCAGAGGTCCTGCCCGAAGCTTGGATCCGGGGATTGAGAAGTTGATTCTCCGGGAGCGGGGAAGAGGAAGCGCCAACTTGATCTCCCGCTTGAAATAGAGGCCGTAAGGCAGGGCCGGAAGGTAAGGCCGTTTGTGGTCCTCGCCATCCAGGAACCCCACCCGGCGGAAACAGCGGTGCAGTTGCCGCCTCGCACGGAATTCCCGGAACTCCCGGCGCTGGCGCCATATGTTGCCGAAGATCAGAGTCCCGAACTCGCCGGCTTCGATCCTCCGGTTCAGGTTCCCTCGATCCAACTCGATGTCGTCCAGCAGCTTCCAAATGGTGAACCCCCGGCCGTACAGCTCCCTGCGGGGAACAGGGCAGTTCCGGTAGAGGACACTCTTTCGGGGAAAATCCAGTACCCGCCCCCCCAGGGACTCCCGCAGTCCCAGCAGGATCTGATCCTGGAGGTAATCTTCACCCGGAGAAGTGAGATAGAGGATTCTCATGGCCGATATGAACCACCGGCGCCCGGCCTGGACCGGTTGAGAAATTCAGGCTACAGACAACGGGTGTACTGCCGGACGATGTCGATGCCCACCAGGTCGCTGTACGCGTCCTGCAGCCGCTGCGTCACGGGGCCCGGGACCCGGCCCGTGCCCACGGCAGACCCGTTGATGGTCGAGACCGGGCAGATGCACCAGCTGGTGGAGGTGACGAAGACCTCGTCCGCCGCGTAGGCGTCGAACAGGTCGATGTCCATCTGATGGACCGGAAGGTTCAGGCTTGCGGCCAGCTCGAAGGTCACGCTGCGGCTGATACCGGCCAGGACGTACCGGTCCAGCGGCGTGGCCATCTCCCCGTCCCGGACGATGAAGATGTTGCTGCCCATCCCCTCGCAGAGGTTGCCGTCCAGGTCAAGGAGGATGGAGAGCGCCTGGGGGTCCGCCGCCTTCACCTCCAGGTCGCCCATCACCAGATTCAGGTAGTTGTGGGTCTTGGCCCGGGGACTCATGGACTCGGGCGGGGTCCGCCGCACCGAGGGGGTCCGGACCGGCAGGCCGTCGCGAAAGTAACGGGAGCGTTCCAGGAACGGGAGAGGCTGGCAGTCGACGATCACCGTGGGATCGAATCCCCCGTCTCCGTTGGGGGCGCCCCGGGTGACCCGCTGGGTGACCCAGTAGTCGTCCTCCGGGTCCAGCAGGGGCAGGTTGGCGTCCAGCACCTGCAGGGTCAATTCCGCCAGCTTGGCCCGGCTCACGCCCGGATCGATGCGGGTGTAACGGAGGGAGTCGAAAAGCCGGTCCAGGTGCTCGTCGAGACGGAAGATCTTGTGTCCGAAGGTCCGGGTCGTGTCGAACACGGCGTCGCCCAGGATGAAGCCGCGGTCGTGGATGGAGACTCGGGCTTCGCTCTCGGGGACGATCCGGCCGTTCACATACGCCACTCTTTCCTGATTCATGGGGAAATGGAAACACAAGACCGGGACGCTGGCAACCGGATAAGGCATTCCCCGAATTCTTTCGTGGCGCGTGTTCCCGTCTTCACGCAAAAACTTTCCGCAAAAGTGGCCAAGGCGAGGGTTTGCGGCGTAAAATGAAGTTCCTTGCAACCTGCTCGCGGCAATGTTTCGGCGGGCAAAAACACTCGACAGAGAAGGCTTCAGGAGGAATCGCGTGGCTCAGTTCAAGGAAGTGAAGATCCCGGCGGGAGACCTGATCGATTATCGGGACGGCCGCCTCGTCGTCGGCGACAACCCCATCATCGGCGTCCTGCGGGGCGACGGGATCGGTCTGGACATCACCCCGGTGATGCGCAACGTCGTGGACGGGGCCGTGCAGCGAGCCTATGGCGGCAGCCGCAGCATCTCCTGGTGTCCCCTCTATGCCGGTCTGGAGGGACTGCGCCACTACGGCAGCGAGTTTCCTGACGAGACGGTGGAGGCGATCCGGTACCTTCGCATCGCTATCAAGGGCCCCTTCACCACCCCGGTGGGGGAGGAGACCCACGTCTGTCTCCACTGTGCCCACCAGCAATACCATTCGGGCGGCTGCGACAAATGCGGCCGAGAAGACGGGGTGATCGAACGCTTCCGCTCCATCAACGTCCGCTTCCGGCAGCATCTGGATCTCTATGCCTGCGTGCGGCCGGTCCGCTATTTCGAAGGGGTCCCCTCCCCCAACAAGTACGCCGACAAGGTGAACTTCGTCATTTTCCGCGAGAACACCGAGGACGTCTACGCCGGCTACGACTTCGAGCAGGGCAGCGAGATGGCGAAGGCCATCATCGATCTGATCCGGGAAAAGGATGGCCGCAGCATCCGGACCGACTCGGGCATCGGCATCAAGCCCATTTCCACCACCGGGACCCGGAACATCGTCCGCAAGGCTCTGAACTGGGCCCGGGACCAGAAACTGCCGTCGGTGACCCTGGTCCACAAGGGCAACATCATGAAGTTCACCGAGGGCTCCTTCGCCAAGTGGGGTTACGAGCTGGCTGCGGAGGAGTTCGGTGACGACACCATCACCGAGAAGAGGCTCTGGGACGAGTTGGGGGGCAAGATGCCGGACGGGAAATTCCTGGTCAAGGATCGGATCGCCGACTCCGTCTTCCAGCAGATCCAGACCCGGCCCGACGAGTACAGCGTCTTCGCCCTGCCCAATCTGAACGGCGACTACCTCTCGGACGCCGCCATCGCCCTCGTGGGCGGCCTGGGTCTGGGGCCCGGCGCCAACATGTCCGATGACCTGGCGCTGTTCGAGGCAACCCACGGCACGGCGCCCAAGTACACGGGGATGGACAAGGTCAATCCCGGTTCCCTCATCCTCTCGGCCGTGATGATGCTCAACCACCTGCAGTGGGGCGAAGCCGCGGACCTGATCACCGGCGGCACGGAACGGGCCATCCTGGACGGCCACGTCACCTACGACCTGGCCCGGCTCATGCGCCGCGAGGGCAGGGAGGATGTGACCGAGCTCTCCTGCTCCGGCTTCGGCGAGGCCATCCTGGAGAGGATGTAGACGCTTCCGGTTTCCTCCGTCCGGACGGGGTCATCGACCCGCTCCTGGGAGGGGGGACAGTCTTGTCCCCCTCTTCATCGCCGACGCGGTCGCGATTCCGCCATCACGTGCGGTACTTGGTCAAAGTCCTTCGGCGCAGGCCGGGAGGAGACCGACGGCGTCCACCCGATCATGGAGGGGAAACCGCGCATCGCCGGGATGCACGACGAAGAGCCGGTCAAGCTTCAAGTCCGCCAATACCGAGTGCATGGAACGCGTCATCGCCGGAGCGCTGGTGCGCTTGAATTCGAATCCGATCCTGCGGCTGCCGGCGAACACCAACAGCTCCAATTCTGTCCCCGTTGCGTTGCCCAGTAATAGCATCGGTCCCAGTCGACTCCCAGGATGCGCACCATCTCCTGCATCGCGAACCCCTCCCAGTAAGCCCCCGATTTCGGGTGTCCCATAAGTGCGGACTCCGAGTCGACACCCAGCAGCGCATGCAGCATCCCGCTGTCGGCGAGGTAGACCTTGGGCGCTTTGACTTGCCGTTTCTTCAGGTTCTCGTACCAGGGTTGCAACCGGCGCACGATCAACGCGTCGACGAGCGCGTCGAAATATCTGTTGATGGTCCGCGCGGTGACCCCGAGCGCGCGGCCGAGTTCGGAACCGTTCCAGCGATTGCCATGGTAGTGGGCCAGCATGGTCCAGAACCTGCGCATCGTAGCCGCCGGCACGGAGACTCCCAGTTGAGGCAGATCCCGTTCCAGAAACATGCGAATGAACTCGGTTCGTCACCTGAAGCTCCGATCGTCGCCTTCCGCGAGGAACGAACGAGGGAAGCCTCCGCGCAACCAGAGTCTCAGTACAGCGTTAGTTCTGGTCCCGGTTTCGCTGATCCGGAAGGGAGGAAGTTCGTAGTAGGCAATTCGTCCCGCCAGGGTCTCGGAGGACTGGCGCAGCAGATCGGGGCCGGCGCTTCCCAATACCAGGAACCGTGCCGAGTTTCCGGGCCTGTCCACCAACACCCGCAGGAGGCGGAACAACCCCTCGCTGCGTTGGACTTCGTCGATGACGACCAGACCCCGCAGTGACTCGAGGGCCAGCTTGGGATCGGCGAGCTGTCTCAGAGTCTTATGCCTGCAGGAGGCGTCGCTGTAGCAACGTCTGCATGTCGCGCCGCCCATCCGCGATCAAGAGTACGTAGACCCTATCCTCCAACACCCGGTAGATGATGCGGTAGGGCTTGAAGAAGACCTCCCGGTATTCTCGAATCCCGATATCGAGCAACTCCCTCGGATGGTTCCCGCGTTGCGGATGCTCGGTCAGGCTCTGGAACGCCCTTTCGATCCGTTCCAGCACATAGTCCCCTCGGGCGGGAGAATCGTGGCGGTCGATAAAGTCGCAGATCTGTTCCAGGTCGCGCGCCGCGTCACCGGTCAACTGAACGCGAAAGGACATCAGAGATCGCGTTTCCGTGCCCGGAGCCTCGCCATCACCTCCGTCGCAGGTTCCACCTGCCCAGCCTCGATCTGTCGGTTGCCCAAGGCGAGAATCTTGAGCAGCGTCATCGTCTCTTGTGTCTTCTCAAAGCTGTCGATGTCCTGTAGCACCACCTTGGCTTCGCCGTTTTGAGTGATGATTAAAGGTTCTCCCTGGTCGCCAAGTGTGCGAACGATCTCCGAGGCGTGGGCCTTGAGGTAACTGATCGGCTTGATCTGGCTGGACAGTTTCATGGACACCTCCATTCCAGTCCAAATTTAGTCCATAAACCGGTCAGCATACAAGATAGGATTTCGCTCGTCGGTGCCGGTCAGAGATTTTCGAATCCCGGGGGTTCGACGCGAACCGGAGAATCGGGAAGCATGGCGGATGGGGCGCAATCCCCTGGAAAAGCGCGAGATACGACAAGATCCCGAAGGGATCGCCATCCGGAGTGTCGCGTGGATTGGATCGCGGCGGAAGTTCGCAACAGGAGGTTTGGCTCCTCAGGTAGGACTCGAACCTACAACCCTCCGGTTAACAGCCGGACGCTCTGCCAATTGAGCTACTGAGGAGCATTGATGACGGCGAACTATATCCAAGTTGCCCCCGCCAATCAAGAACGGTGCGGGCCTGCCGGTGGACCGGCGTTGCATGACCGCCGGGGCGGACAATTCATGGCCGGATCTGGAAGGAGTAGAGGTCGGCGTTCTTGAGTTGGAAACGCAGATAGACGGCCTTTCCTTTGAGCCGGCTCAGATCCGGATCGCCGTTCCAGGTCACGGTGTGGCTCAGGTGGTCGGTGAAGATCCGGTCGCAGTCCTCCAGGCCGAAGCCGGGGACGGCCGTCTCCCAGCGCGTCTGCCGGGTCTTGAAATCGGGAGCCTGGATGATGGCCACCCGGATCCCGTCACTCTCCGCCTGGTAGGGATGACGCCGGTGCCGGGTTCCCGGATGCAGGGCGGCGCAGTTGATGACCAGGCGGCTTCCTTCCAGGACGAACTGGCGGGTCAACAGGTAGCCGGTGGCGTCGCCCGCCTGCTGACCGATGAAACGGTCCGTTCTGAGGCGGCAGACTCCCACGCCCGTCTCCCGGTTCAAGTAGTACTGGCCCACCGGGGAGGCGTAGTAATAGATGAGCAGATCGGGGCCCACCTCCAGCGGCGGGCTGGTGCCCGGCTCCACCAGGCCGTGGTCGAAGGCCCCCGGGACGCCCCGGGGCACCAGCGGCTCCCGGTTCCAGGTTCGTTCCCAACGGATCCCGTCCCGGCTGGTGGCGACGTGCATCACGGTCTCGCTCATCGCCTCCTCTTGGAACATCTCGGCATAGAAGGCGATGAACAAGCCGTGCCTGCGGAAGATGTAGAGGTTGTCGTAGTCCGGTTCGTCCCTCTCGTCCGGATAGAGGATCGTCCGGGGGAGGCTCCAGCTTCTCAGGTCCGGGCTGGTGGAAAGGGCCAGCCGGCGGCCGGTGTGTCTCGATCCTTCGGGCAAGGGCATCGTCCCGTTGGTCCGCACCGTTGGCCGGACGTAGAGGTACCAGAGGTCCCGCTCGGGGACCCGGAGGAGATGGTTGGGGAAGTCGCTGTGGTAGCGGAAGAGGGGCTCCGGCGCCTCGGTCCAGCGGAAGCCGTCGGGCGAGTAGGACAGGTCGACGCCGCTGGAGCCGATGTAGACCATGATGAAGCGACGGTCCGGGTCGGACTGGTCCGGGTTCAGGAAGACCTGCATGCCGGCCGCCCGGGTCCCGCCGCGGCCGGTGTAGACGATGTTGGTCCGTTCGTGCCCGGCAAAGGGGAATCCTTTCAGGCGGGGTTTCGTCCAGTTGAAGGCGTCCTCGCTCTCCGCGTAGCCAACGTAGTAGGAGGGCCCCTCTTTCGAGAAGTAGTTCGAAAGGTTGAAGCACTGGTACCACATGCGGTACCTGCCCGACCGTTCGTCATGGAGCACGGAAGGATAGGCTCCGACTGCGTCCTCCCAGGGCTTGTCCTGGACGATGACCGGGTTTCTCATGAACTTGTTCACCCGGCCCACCCGCCGCTGAAGCTTCCAGCGATCCTCCACGATGTAGTCGTCCGCCAGCAGTTGGATCTGGTTGCCGATCCTCAGGGGGCGGCCGCGGAAGTAGGACAGGGGAACCGGGCTCTCGGGTTTGAGCCCGGGTTCCTGGGCACGGACACGGAGGTCAGGAAAGACGCCGAAGATCGCGACCGTCGCCAGGACCATCGTGGCCCGGGCCGACAATCGCCCGCGACGCCGCGCGGGGTCGAAGATTCCCCCGCGGTGCGGGATGCTGCTTTTTCTTGTCATCTTCCGTTGAACGGCTGAGGGGCATTGAGGGCGCAAATCCGCAAGACGGTTTGTCGCCATTTTCCCACGGCGAAATCATGCCGCGAAAGTATGACAATCGGCCTCAGCGCCATACCGGCCTTGTCCCTCCGATCTGGCTGCCTTAGCATTTTGGGTCAAATGGGACACCGTAACCTGGGATAGTTGCCCGATGCCGCAGACCTCGAACCGGTTCGAATCCTTGCGCTCCGGCCTCCGGTTGGAAGCTTCCGGACGCTTGGTCCTCAGTGGGCAGGAGATGATCCTCCTGCCGCGCCATTTCTTCCGCTACATCTTGAGGGAGATGAAGGCCGTCGCCGGCGACGCGGCCTTCAGCGAAGCGTTTCGAAAGGCGGGCCGTGACGGAGCCGTGGAATTCTGCCGTCGGCACCGCCAGGTCGAGGGAGGGACGCCCCGCCAGACGGTGGAGGACTATCTGGTCCAGGTGGGCCTGCGGGGCTGGGGAATCTTCTCGCTGGACCGGATCGAGGTGGAATGCGTCGAGATCGGGATCCGGGGTTCGGCCCTGTCCCCTGAAGGAGACCTGCCGGACGGGCACGCCATGTGGGAAGGGGTCGCCGAGGGTGTCTTGGTGGTTCTGCGAGAGGCCGCCGGCATAGAGCCGGTCGGCCGGGTGTCCGTCCGGTCCGAAGGATACGGGGACGAGGTCCGGGTTGTGGCGGTCTGGGCCACTGATGGAGGTTAGGCAAATGGGAACGGAATCCGGAGCGAAGCAGCTTCATGAGCGGTCCATCGTCATCGATGGCCTCAACGTCAGCCGTTGGGGGGAGGAGGCGGTCTATCGCCATCTCCACGAGGGCGGCCTCACCGCCATCAACGCCACGGTGGCGGTCTGGGAGGGAACCCAGGGGACCCTGCGCAACATCGCCCGCTTCTACAAGGACCTGGAGACCTATTCCCGGTACATCCGGCAGGTGAACTGTCTCGACGACATCCGGAGAGCCAAGGAGGAGGGACGGGTGGGGATCATCTTCGGTTTCCAGAATTCCTCCCCCATCGAGGACGATCTGGACCTGGTGGAAGTCTTCCACCGGCTCGGGGTCCGGGCCATCCAGATCACCTACAACGATCTGAACCTGGTCGGGGCCGGCTGCTATGAGCGCCAGGACGTGGGCCTGAGCCAGTTCGGGGTGGATCTGGTGGCGGAGATGAACCGCCTGGGCATGGTCGTCGACCTGTCCCACGTGGGCCACCGGACCACCATGGACGCCATCGAGACCTCGAAGGACCCGGTCTGGTTCAGCCACACCAATCCCAAGCGCCTGTGCGATCATCCCCGGAACAAGACCGACGAGGAGGTGAAGGCCCTGGTGGCCAAGGGAGGAATCGTCGGCGCCAACAGCTTCCCCACTTTCCTGGCCCGCGGTTACGATTCGACTCTGGAAGACGTGCTGGACGTCGTCGACTACTGGGTCGATCTGGTGGGGATCGACTCGGTGGGAATCGGCCTGGATTTCACCGAGCTGCATACCAAAGAGTGGTTCGACTGGCTCATGGCCGGCAAGCTCAAAGGCTCCACCGTCTTTCCCCTTCCCTATCCCGTCCCGCTTCCCGCCGGGATCGCCCGGGCCGACGAGATGCCGAACCTGACGGCCGGCTTGGTGGGCCGCGGCTATTCCGAAGAAGACGTGCAGAAGATCATGGGGCTCAACGTCCTCCGGCTCTTCGAAACGGTCTGGAAGGAATAACGAATTCTTGGCGGCGTTTGCCATGGGTTGACCATTTCAATTGGGGATCAAGGTCATGTTGCCCAATGCCGTTCCCATCCAGTGATTCCTTCGAGTTTTTTGGCCGGTCCGTCAGGTAACATCGTTTTCATGCCGAAAATATTTTCAATTTGCGAAGCAAAGGCGCGGTTCTCGGAGCTTCTTCGTCCGGTGCGCGCTGGGAATACCGTCATAGTCACGGATCAAGGGGAGCCCGTGGCAGAGATTCGGCCGATCAAGCAAGTATCCTTCCAGATCGAGGAGCGGCTTGATGAACTGGAACAACGTGGTGTCCTGGTGCGTTCGACCAACCCGGGGCAACCGATCACGCCGGTTGTACGACGACCAGGCGCGCTCAAGCGCTTTCTGGCGGAACGAGAGGAAAGAACGACGCCTGGATTGACACTTCCAAAGTGGCGGTGCTGAACAGCACTGCCTCCATCATACTGGCGGTTGACGGCGCCTCCACCACATGACTCCCGTTCTCGACCGTTTTCAGGGCCTGCACGCCGTCGACTACGCCGCCATCGCCGCCTACTTTGCGGTGGTGATCTGGGTCGGGTTCTACTACGGACGGCGCCAGAAGAGCACCGAGGACTACTTCCTGGCGGGACGGAGCCTGTCCTGGTTCTCCGTGGGGGTCAGCATCGTCGCCACGGTCCTCTCCACCGTCACCTACCTCTCCACGCCGGGGGAGATGATCAAGAACGGCGTCGGAGCCAACGCCCAGTTCCTCTCCTACCCCCTGGTCTTCTTCCTGGTCAGCTTCCTCATCCTCCCCTATCTCATGCGGCTGCGGATGACCACCGCCTACGAGTACCTGGAGCGGAGGTTCGACCTGACCACGCGGCTCTTCGGCGCGTCCCTCTTCGTGTTGATCCGGTCCGCCTGGATGGGGATGGTCCTGTTCACCGCCTCGCTGGCCCTGTCCAAGATCTGCAGCCTCTCCTTCACCACCGTGGTCCTGGGCCTGGTGGCCATCGGCGTCTTCTATACGGTCCTGGGGGGGCTTCGAGCGGTCATCTGGACCGACGTGGTCCAGTTCTTCATTCTTTTGGGCGGCGCCATCTTCACCGTCGTCTATGTGGCCATCGACTCGGGCACTGGCCCGGCGACCTGGTGGAACGACATGATGGCGGCCGACACGCCGTCCCAACCCGTCTTCAGCTTCGATCCCACGGTTCGCCTGAGCCTGGTGGGCATGGCCTGCTGGACCTTGTTCTGGTGGCTGGCCACTGCCAGCTCGGATCAGGTGGCGGTCCAGAGGTTCCTGGCCACCGAATCGCTTCAGGCCTCCCGGCGGGCCTTCCTGTGCAATCTGGTCGCGGGTGTCGTCCTCACGTTGATTCTCTCCCTCTGCGGCATCGCCCTCTACTCCTACTACCAGGCCGCCATCCCCGACGACCCCGACCTGGTCTTCCCCCACTTCATCCGCCACATCCTTCCCCGGGGCTTGGCGGGACTGGTGGTGGCGGCGCTCTTTTCGGCCGCCATGTCCAGCCTGGACTCAGGAATGAACTCCATCTCGTCGGTGGTCGTCACCGACTTCTATCGCCGTTTCAGGAGTGCCGTCTCCACCCCGCGCCAAGAACTGTTCCTGGCCCGATCCATCACCGCCGCGGTGGGCGGCCTGGCTACCGCCATCTGCCTGCTCCTGTACCGGATCCCGGAGGACCAGAGGGGGAACCTCTTCGACATCCAGGGAAGGGTCACCAGTTTTCTGGTGGGAAGCCTGGGCGGACTCATGCTCATCGCCATGCTGGGGATCCGCTGCAGCGCCAGGGTGGCCATGGGCAGCGCGCTCTGCGGGATCCTGGTGGGGTTTTTCTGGGCTCAAGGCCACTGGCTGTTCGGCCTTCCCGAACTGGCTTGGATGTGGGTGATTCCGGTCTCCACACTGGTGACGGTGGGCGTGGCCGCTTTCGCGTCGATGGTTCTTGGCGAAAAGTCCGGGAGTCATTCCTGATCCTTCATTTCGCCTTGATCCGGCATTGAAAATTCACGGCGAATATCATCCCCGGCTGTTAGAATTCACTTCCGACTTGGAGGAGGCTGAGACATGACTGATTCCGAAGGCCAAAGGCCGTTACTGGGAGCCGTGTATCCCGATGATGCCTGGGTGGACGTAGAGGCCGACGCGGTGGTGGACGAGTTCCGGCGTTTCATGCCGCCGGGGGTTCGCCTCATGTCCAGCGCCACCCCCATCCGGGACGTGGGCGCCCACCTGCCCGCCGGGATCGAGCTGGCCGAGAACGGCGACATCGAGGAATCGGCCCGGAGGCTCTCCAAGTACGAACCCGACTGCTACGCCTACTACTGCACCACCGTCAGCTTCGTTCGTGGCGTGGGGGGAGACCTGGATATTTCGGATCGGATCACCCGCATGACCGGCAAGCCGGCCACGACCACCAGCAGCGCCATGATCCGGGCCTTCAAGGCCCTGGGGATCTCCAGCGTCACCCTGGCCAGCCCCTACATGCCCGACGTGGAGGGTGCCTTCATCAAGTTCATCCAGGACCACGGCGTCCGGGTGTTGAACAGTCTGGCCCTGAGCTTGCCGAAAGACCACTCCATCGTCCCGCCCGAGCGCATCCGCCAGTTGGCTGAATCCTCCAACGTCGGGGCGTCGGACGCCGTCTTCGTCGGTTGCACCGGCCAGAAGCTGGCGCTGCACCTGGAGGAGATGGAGTCCGCTCTGGGGAAGCCGGTCCTGACGGCGAATCAAGTCACCTCCTGGCACGCATTGCAACTTATGGGGATCGAGCCCTGTCTGAACGGACGCGGGAGGCTCTTCTCCGGAGGCGTTCTGACGGGGGACTGACTCCGAAACAGAGAGAAATATGAGACATCCAGGTGCACCGATCTGGGTCGTCCTGCTGATCGCCGCCACCTTCCATCCCCTTCCGGGCCAGACGGTCCTGGACGTGGGAAGCGAGCGCCAACTCTTTCTGGACGAGTTCTGGTTCGATTCCCAGCAGGGAATCCGTCTGACCAGGCATCGTCCCCAACCCCGGGAGGTCTCCCTTGCTTGCGTGGAACCCTGGGAAGGCAAGGAACTGCACTACAGCAGCGTGATCCGGGACCGGGGCCTTTACCGCATGTGGTACCGGGTTGCCGAGAAGGAACCCCCCTTCCCGGTCTGGACCTGCTACGCCGAGAGCCGGGACGGCATCACCTGGGAGCGCCGGAATCTGGGCGTCTTTTCCCGCAAGGGCTCCACGCGGAACAACATCATCGGCGACCCCAAGGATTTCACCAACGTCAGCGTCATCGTGGATCCCAACCAGCAGCCGGGCAGTTCGTCCCGCTACAAGATGATTTCCCGGGTCGGTGGGATCACGGGCTTCATTTCGGCGGACGGCATCCGCTGGCAGCCGGTTCGGACCAATCCGCTTCTTCCACCGGAGAAGGGCCCCTTCGACAGCCACAACATCCTGGTTTGGGACGACGAGAGAAGACGTTTCGTAATCTATCTGAGGGGCGTGGACCCGTCGGTGGAAGGGTCCTTCAAGGGAGGCCGCCGGGCCATCCGGCGAACCGAATCCATCGACTTTCTCCACTGGTCCGAACCGGAGCTGGTGCTCGTGCCGGACGAACGGGATCCGGTGGACCTCCATTTCTACACCAACGCCGCCGTCAAGTACTTTCGGGCGGCCCGGGCCTTCCTCATGTTTCCCATGGTTCTGTATCCCGGCCGGAGGCATCACGATGATGCGCCCCATGACGGACTGGCCGACATCCAGTTCGCCTCCAGCCGTGACGGAATCCACTGGGACCGCCTGTTCCGGCAGCCCTTCCTTTCTGCGGACCTGGACCGGGACAACTGGGTGGACCGCAATCCCATCCTGGGCCACGGCCTGGTGCCTACCGGGGCCGGTGAGATCTCCATGTACTACGCGGAGTTGCTCCGCTCGGAGAGGACACGGATTCGCCGCTGCACCCTCCGGACCGACGGTTTCGTCTCCGTCCAGGGCCCCTATTCCGGCTTCGGCGAGTTCACCACCAGGCCTATCCGGTTCCGGGGGCGGAGGCTGGAGCTCAACTACAGCACGTCGGGCGGGGGCAGTATCCGGGTGGAGATGCAAGACGGGGAGGGTGATCCCTTGGAAGGGCTGAGTCTGGAGGATTGTCCACCGTTGGTGGGCGACAAGATCGACGGCACGGTTAAATGGAAGGGGGGATCGGACGTATCCCGGCATTCCGGCCAACCGGTGCGCCTCCGGGTTCGAATCCGGGATGCCCACCTGTATGCCTTCCGCTTTGGCCCCTAGGTTTTGTGGTGTCGACATGGATCTCCAAATGGCCGATTTCCTGACAGTCCGGCTGGTTATAGTGCCCTAATGCTGACAGCTTCTTCCACCTGCCGAGCCCAGGTGCGTTTCTCCGAGAGTTTTCGCCGAGTGCGTGCCGGGAGGCGGTTATGGTTTCATAACGAGGAGACCCGGTGACGGAAGGTTGTCCGATCGGATGACCAAAATGTTTGCCTCAATCGTCTGCTTCGGTTCTGTTCCCGGTTTGGTAAAGAGTCCGGTCCTCGGATTCCCCCGTCTCATTGCCTCCAGCATCGTGCTGTCGTTGCTCTTCTCCGGCGTCGCCGTGAACCAGGTCCACGCCCAGAACGACGACCCGAACGCCGATACCGACAAGTGGGTATCGGACGGAGGGACAGTGGAAGTGAAGACAACAGAATCGTTGCACATCGCTGAGGGAGGACGCGTCTCCTACCAATTAAGGCTCAGTAAACAACCGGTTGATGACGGATGGTGGGTAAGGATCCACGTCGACGGGATCGTTCGCTACGATGGCGTGTACCCGGAAAAAGGGATTTCGTGGGTGCCATCCGTCGGCTGGGAGTTCAATAAGGAGAACTGGAATATATGGCGAGAGGTTACGATAAATGCACTCGAAGATCCCGATATTGACTATAGGTCGGTGCGCATCACCCACGAGATATGGGACCACAACACCTATTGCCCACAGAAGAATGTGGGTACCCTGACAGTGCAGATCAGCGACGATGGTGGCGGCAATGGTGGCGGCGGCAATGGCGGTGGCGGCAATGGCGGTGGCGATGGTGGCGGCGGAACCCCGAGAAGCCAGACGGTGACCTTTGACTCCAGCAATTACCGTGTGCGGGAGGGGGAGACGGTGGAGGTGACGGTTCGCTTGAGTCTGTCACCTGCTAACCCTCTGACGATCCCGCTGACGGTGAAAAACGAAGATGGCGCCACCGATGACGATTATTCGGGAGTGCCGGAGAACGTCACGTTCGACGCGGGGCAGACGGTGGCGACGTTCACCCTCCGGGCTGTGGCCGACGATTTGGACGAGGGAGCCGAGAGGGTGGCGCTGGGCTTCGGGGAGTTGCCATCAAGTGTGAATCCGGGGACTCAAACCACCGCTGATGTGACCATCGAAGACGACAACCGCGGGGTGCGAATTACTCCGGTGGCGCTGGAGATTCTGGAGGGAGGCAGCGAGACCTACACCGTGGTGCTGGAGTCGGAGCCGGCTGGTGAGGTGACGGTGACGGTGGGAGGCGTGGCGGGAGACCTGACGGTGTCTCCGGAGACGCTTAGATTCACCACGTCGAACTGGTCCATCAGACAGATAGTGACGGTGTCGGCGGCGGAGGACGAGGATACGATTGTGGACCCGCCGGTGACGCTGACCCATACGGTAAGTGGCGGAGACTACGACGGAGTGGCCGCGGCCGACGTCGAGGTGACCATCCTCGAAAACGACATCCCCGGGGTGAAGGTGACGCCGGTGGCGCTGGAGGTGGTGGAGGGAAGTAGCGAGGCTTACACCGTGGTACTGGAGTCGGTGCCGACGGGTACGGTGACGGTGACGGTGAGAGGGGTGGCGGGAGACCTGAGTGTGTCGCCGGAGACTTTGACATTCACGGCATGGAGTTGGTCGATGGCGCAGACGGTGATGGTGTCGGCGGCGGAGGACGATGACGCAGTAACGGACGCGCCGTTAATGCTGACGCACGACGTGAGCGGCGGAGGCTACGACGGGGTGACGGCGTCCGACGTGGAGGTAACCATCATCGAGAATGACACTCCCGGAGTGACGGTGACGCCAAAGGAACTGCCGGTCACCGAGGGAAGTCGCGAGAACTACTTGGTAGTGCTGGACACGGAGCCAACCGGACCGGTGACGGTGGCGGTGAACGGCGTAATGGGAGACTTGATGGTTTCGTCGGCATCGTTGACCTTCACGGCGTCGAACTGGTCGTTGGCACAGCCGATGACGGTGATGGCGGCTGAAGACAACGATGCGTTGGATGACGCGCCAGTGACCCTGACCCATACGGTGAGCGGTGGAGATTACACTGGCGTGACGGCGCCCGATGTGGTGGTGACGATTCTTGAAAACGACGTTCCGGCGTTGTCCATCGAGGACGCGGAAGTCACGGAGGCGGACGGAGAGATCGTCTTTGCCGTGACCATGGACATCCTCAGCAGCCGCACGGTCCGGGTCGACTGGGAGACGACTGACGGAACGGCCAAGGCCGGCGAGGACTATACGAGCCGGAAGGGCGAGTTGGTGTTCGCTGCCCGAAAAACTCGCCAGGAGGCGACGGTGCCAGTGCTGGACGACAGCGTAGGTGAACCGAACGAGACCTTTACGGTGAAGCTGTCCAACCCGAGGAACGCGACGGTGGAGAGGGCCGAGGCGGCCGGCTTCATCCTGGACGATGACCTCCCGATGGTGAGCATTTCCGCTGCTGCCGGTTCGGTGGAGGAGGGAGAAGACGTTCAGTTCAACGTGGCTCGGTCGGGGAATCTCGACGCCGGACTGAGTGTAACGGTGCGGGTGAACGAGACGGGGTCTTTTCTTGCGGCGACTCCGCCCACCACAGTGACCTTCGGTTCCGGAGAGTCGGCGGCGGTACTGCGAATGGCGACCGTGGACGATAACCGGGACGAAGCGGACGGCTCGGTAGAAGCGGTACTGGGCGAGAGCGACGAATACAACATCGGGGATCCTGACAGGGCCTTGGTCGCCGTGACGGACAACGACCGCCCGCCCGCGATCGGGGTCGAGGGTGCACGAGCGTTTGAGAACGTGGGAGAGATCGTTTTTCCGATCACTCTGGCTGGAACCAGCGATCGAGTGGTGACGGTGGAATGGTCGACTTCCGACGGGACGGCGAGAACGGACGAGGACTACCGGGGAGCCACTGGAATGGTGAACTTCCCTCCGGGACAGACGGTCGAGAGCATTCGCGTGCTTCTCTTGGACGACATGCTCCTGGAAGAGGACGAGACCTTCACGGTCGTGCTCAACCGCGCCGTGAACGGGACGTTGGGCCAGGGTACGGCGACAGGAGTGATTGCAGACGACGAACGAATCGTGTTCAAGGCGTGGCTCACCCGCTTCGGGCGGACGGTCGCGACTCAAGTGGTGGAAGCGGTCAGCGAGCGACTGACCGGATCGCCGTACCGGCCTCCGCAGGTGACGGTCGGGGGACGGCAGTTGAGGTTGGCGTTCGAGAACGAGGCGGGCGATCATCGCGATGGATCGAATCTCTTCTTCGGAAGCCAGCCGCTCATGGTCGGCGGCGGACTGGGAACGCCGGGCTCGCCCGGCCGGGCCGGTGAATCTCTCGGTCTTTATGGGGGGACTTTGGATGGCGCCCGACTCGGGTTTCGGCGCCTGGGTGGGCGCAATCTTCTGTCCACCAGTTCGTTCCACCTGACGTCGGGGGACAGAAACGGGAACCCACAAGGAGCGAGATGGACGGCGTGGGGCCGCGGGGTGACGACTCAGTTTGGGGGCCGGGATACGTATCTGTCTCTGGACGGCGGAGTGTTGACCGGCCTGGCCGGCGTCGATTACACACGGGGACGGATCTTGGCCGGCTTGGCGGTGTCGCGCAGTGAAGGAGATGGGGACGCCTTCGCGGGCAGGGGCCAGCAGCTCCGGCCCCTGGATTCGGATTTGTCGGCATCTCTGACCAGTGCCTACCCCTATCTTCGGGTGGACCTCGAGGAACGATTGTTCACTTGGGGCCTGTTCGGATACGGACGCGGAGAGATGGGTGCGACCAGTGCAGCAGGCTCTGCCCGGCATGACATCGGTATGACCATGGGAGCGGTCGGGGCCCGTGGGTCGCTGCTGAAGCCGGAAGACAAGAACGGGCTCGAGGTGGCGTTGAAAACGGATACGTTCTGGGTGGGGATGGACCTGGATTCGAGTACCAGTCCACGGATCACGGATGCGGATGCTAGCCGGACGCGGCTCCTCCTGGAAGCGGCGTGCGACTGCAGGTACGCCTGGGCGGGCGGCCTGGTGGGTGGGGCGGTGGACTTCGGGATTCGGCGGGACACTGGAGAGGCGGAGACCGGAGTTGGCCTGGAGGTGGGAGGAAATCTCAACTATCTCAAACCGGACCGGGGCCTGACGGTTTCCGTGAACGCGCGCCGGCTGATGGCGCACCAGGCCGACGGCTACCGGGAGTGGGGAATCGGCGCGATGATCGAGTACGACCCAGGGGCCGCGGGCCGCGGCCTCGCCGTGCGAATGGTCTCCTCCTTGGGGACGGCGCCCACTGGAACGAACCGATTCTGGTCCCAGTCGGCGGCGGGCTTGAACCGGAACGGCTTCGCCGGCATGGATGCGCCCTTGACTGCGGAAGTGGACTACCGGATGCGGGCATTCGGCGGCCGGTTGCTGATGGCCCCCTATGCCGACATGTCGCTGGTGGGCTCCGGTACCGGAGCCCAGAGCTATCTGCTGGGATGGCGTCTGCAATTCGGGCCCAACATCCGGCTGCAACTCGAGGTGGATCTCGGTGATCGCACCTACAATCCCCTCTATCGAAACGGTCTCATGGGCCCCGGTTCCATGCTTGGCAGCCCGGGGCTGGCGCCAGGGTCGGTCGGCGGTTCCTGGTGACGGTCCATGAGTCGGGCGAGCGGCGATGAGGACGAGCCTGCCGAACGTTTGGGCGCCCGGCAGGCTCCAAGCTGACTCGTCCTGCGCCGGAGGAAGAGCCAACCGGGGTTCATTCTACTCAACTCACCTTCTGGTTTCAGTCCCGCGCGGGTCTTTATCTTATTAAGGGGATGTGAAGTTGCCCCCCTGCATGGAGAAGTCTTCCGATCGGGTTGCCGGCAGTCCTCGTTGATGGAGTCCCAGCCCATCGTTGACCCCAATACTCCCTCTCGGTCATAGTGTTGGGGTGAGACGGCTGAGAATCGTTTCCGAATCCATTCTCTACCGCAATCCTCATCCCGGACATCAAGCCGTCTGTGCCTATCTTCCCAACGTGGTCCCTATCTCGGAACGGGAACTGCTCTGTTTTTACCGGTTGGGCCAGGCGTTCTACTCCCTCGACGGAAGGCTGGCCGTGCTCCGTTCCCGGGACGGCGGCGAGACCTGGGTCGAGGAGGGGGATCTCTGGGACCCGAAACAGGAGAGCACGCCCCATTCCTACAGCGCCCCCCATGGGACGCTTCTCCGGAACCGGACGCTGCTCTTGGTGGCCCACCGTTTTCGAGCCACGCAGGATCAGATGTTCCGATTCAATCCCGAGACCGGAGGTCTGAAACCCTTCGAGCTGGTGCTGTTTCGCTCCGCGGACCGGGGTCGGACCTGGGCCCCTCCCCAGGTGATCGAGGTGGAAGGCGAGGGAGTGGCGGACGCTCCGTCCAATCTGATCGAACTCAATGACGGTTCCCTGTTCCTGGCGTTGGAGCGCTGGAAATCGTGGGGCGACACGTCTCCGCTGCACATCAAGGGCTCTGCCCTGTTCTCCAGGGACGGCGGTCAGACCTGGGGGGACCAGATCGATTTTCCCAGTGCCTCCGACCCGTCCCGGATGTATTCTCACAGCCGCTACAGCCGGATGTTGGACGGCCGCATCTGTGCCCTTCAATGGACCCAGAGCATCGGCGGGCAGGAGAACTATCCGCTCCATTTCGTCAGCTCCGACACCACGGGAACCCGCTGGGAGAACCCCCTGGCCACGACGATTCCGGCCCAGACCAGTTGGGCTGCGGACCTGGGAGAGGGGGTCCTGGCGGCGGCCTACTCGATTCGGGAGAGGATGAAGCCGGGGGTCCTGGTGACCCTGAGCGAGGACGGGGGCCGGACCTGGGACCTGGAGCACCAGGTGATGGTCTGGGACGCCGTGGGGCAGGAGTTCCTGGGTGTCGACCGCAAGCCGGAATATCCGGCCAGTCACGACAACATTGCCTTCGGCAAGCCCAATCTGGTTCGTCTGCCGGGAGGAGACCTCCTGGCCAGTTGGTGGTGCACCCAGGCCTGCATCACCCACATCCGTTGCGCCCGATTGACAGTGGAGGAATAGATGCCATGAGAAAGACACTGTCCGTCAGCACGATCCTTGCCGCCACCCTTTTCCTTCTGTCCGGGACGGTCCAGGCGGACGAGGTGGAAATCGAGAAGGGGATCTTCGTTTCGGCCGCCTCCATGGTCCGGAGAGATCTTCCGGACGACTTCCCCTACCAGGTGTTCCATGAGGGTTTTGCCGTCGTCCGGGTTCAGGTCCGCAACGCTTCCACCGCCGGTTTCTCGTTGGACCCCGAACGAATGACGGTCCACGATCCCAAGGGGAAGACCCTCAAACGCGTCGGCGCCGCCGAGCTCACTCCCAAGATGGTCAAGTACTATCAGGGTGGTGGCGGCGGCCGGGGTGTCAACCTGCGGACCTCGGCCGGCGGACCCGTCTTCAGTCCCCGCCGGCGTCCTTACGGGGAGAGGAGGACCACGATCGGTGGCGGGGGCGGCCCGGGCATCATCCACGTCGGCAAAGTGAAGGAACTCCGGGAGTTGTTGGACCGGTACGAGATCCAGGCGGCCAACGTGGGTCCGGGCCAGACCGTGGAAGGTTTCTTCTATCTGAAAAGCAAGAAGAGCGGCAACCGGCTCATCGGCGGCCAGGTTCTGCTGCCCGGAAACCGGACCATCGGTTTTTGAGGTGATTTCCGGACCGCATCACTCCGCCCGGGGCGCCACCCTGACCAGTAGGGGCAGGGTGGTGTAATCGGCCGACTCCACTTTGGCCCCGCTCCTCCGCTTGCGAACCGCCTCGCTCTTGATCCGCCCCACGGCCAGAAGCGGAAAGGTCATGGGCTCGACCCAGGGATCCGCTCTCAGCGTCAGCGTCCGGCTCGTCTCGTCCTTTGAGATTACGATTCCGTTGGAACCGCTGTCCTCGACCCAGATTCCGGCCGGCCGGTTCTGGAGGATGAAGGGCACGTCCAGCCGAAATCCATGATTCCGCTGGATGTGAATGGTCAACCGGATGTTCTCGCCGGGCCGGATGACCGGATTGGGCGGTTCGATCCGGGGAACGATGGGAGGGCTGGGCGCCAGGGAGACGAGATTCAGGGGCTCCGCCGGGTCGGCGGCGACTCGGCTGACGGTCCGACCGCCGATGACCGCGTCTCCCACTACTCGGAGTCGTACCGGTTCCTCCGGCTCCTGAGCGGTTTCCTGGGCTGAGAGAACCAGGGTGGTGATCATCTCCCGAGGCCGGATCAGCCCCTCGGTGGCGCGAAATCCCGGAGGCAGATCCACCACCCGGACCCGAACGGGACCCTCGAACCCCTCCATGCGGGCCGTCGCGACGGTCAGGGGCACGCTTCCTCCCCGGGGGACGTTGGGGTTTCGCGCACCGGTGGCCCGTCCGTCAATATAGAGCAGAAATCCGTCGTCCAGAAAAAGCCGAAAGTTGGGTTTGGCCCGCCGGATGGTGAGGCGGTACGCATGCCGGGGCCCTCCGGCGCCGCCCAGGCCGCCCAGGTGGGCCAGATAGGTTCCGTCTTCCGGAGCCCGGAACAGGAGATAGGAGTCTTTCCCCGTCAGAGGCCCGCCGTCGTCGTTCCGGTAGGGGAGGGTCATGGCAGGATAGAGTTCCTCGTTCACGGGAGTGCCGGGATCTCGCACCAGGATCTTGTGGACGCTTCCGTTGACGGGGTGGTTCTGAGGGTCCGTCCCCAGCCAGCTGATCCGCTTTCCCAGGATGCCCTGGGCGACCGAAAAATGGTCCGCCCGCCGAATGGAGCGTTCCAGCCGGATCAGCTCCCTCCGGTCCAGGAGAACGTAATCCAGAGGGTAGTAGCGGGTGTCGTCCTTCAGTCCGAAGCGGTTCAGCAAGAGATTGCTCGCGTTCAACCTGCCGTCGTGAAAGTCTTCGGACAACACTTCCAGGACGGCCCCGGGAACCGGACGTCCCGCCGCGTCCAGCACCTGGAGAACCGAGTCCAGAGGAGACCAGAGGCGGCGGGCCCGGACTTCCAGAACCAGAGCCTCGCCCCGGCGAGCCGAAAAAGAAAACAAGTCCTGGTCGCCGCGAGCGCGGGTCCGGCCGTTCACCGTCACCGGAACCGGGAGGGTCTGCGCTGTCGCCGCCGTGTCGTTGGGTTCCTCCTCCAGCACCTCCGGGGCATCTCCCAGAGCCACGGGCAGGGTGTTGAGGCTCGGCCCCAGGAGGGTTTGGAGCCGGACCTGGAGCGTGTTCTTCCCTGAGTCCGGAGGGAGATCGTCCCCTCGGATCGTTGTCCGGTCTCCCAGGTTGTGGCCGGTGACGGCCAGCTCTTCCCGGCTCCCCCGGCGCAACCCCAGGGGGAAGACGCCCGTCAGGAAGGGGAACTCGCCCAGGGTCAGACGATAGGCGAAAGCGCGGCCGCCCCGTCCCCCCCGATCGAAAATCCGAAGCTGGTACTCGTCGTCCCGTGGACAGGTGTAGGCCAATACCGAGTCCACGCTCCCGGGGAAGAAGTTGTCGTTTCGGGCCAAAACCCGGCCCTCGCCGTCCCTGAGCTCCAGCACCGAGTCCAGCCGCGATCCCAGGGCGGACGCCTCCACCCGGAAAACCAGTTCCTGTCCCGACTCGGCCCGGAAGCGGAAAACGTCTCCCCGGGTTCCCCGGCCGAGCCGCCCCTCTACCGTGACCGGCAGCGTGATTGCGCGGCCATCCGGGTGTTTCTCCGCAGGCTCCATGGCTTCGATCTGGGGCAGCGTTCCCAGGGCGAAGCGCACCCAGTTGCTGGTTCCGTAACGGGTCTTTATCCGGAATCCATGGCTTCCGATCTCCGCCTCGGAATCCACGTCCAGCCGAATCCGGACCCGTTGCCGGGGGGTTCGATAGGGAGGATTGGGAGCCGGTTCGATCTCCGTGACGGTGGACTCGACCCCCTTCCGGCCGAAGATGAGGCGAGGCGATTCCTCCAGATTGATTCCCTCCACGGTTATCCAGGTAGTTGTGCCGACCTGGGCTCCCAGGGGGCTGACCTGATAGACGATGGGGGAGGGCGAGAATTCCAGTCCGGCAGCGTGTTCCCCGGCCGGGAACCCGGGAACCTGGAGCAATAGACTGAGTGTCAGGCAGCCGGCGTGAGTCCGCATCAGTGGTTGAAGAGAAATTCCTTGCTGGTAATGATTCCCAGGGCCAGGTCCACCAGCCCGCTCCGATCCAGGTCCGAGGTTTCGTCCCCGGAGGATGTGGAAGCGGCGGGACCCAGAGTTTCCAGCAACTCCCTCATCTCATTCCCGGTCGGAGGCCGGCTCAGGGCGGCCCAGTACAGGTTCCGGATCACCTCCTGCCGGGAGAGCCCCTGCTCCAGCGACCGGTTCAGAACACCGGTCTTCGATTGGAGCTTCCGGTGAAGCCCTTCTCCATGAATCAGATGAAGGGCCTGGTTCACCGTGGGCTCCTTCACCCGCTCGGCATGGGCGTTGATCTCCCGTGGCGGCCGGCCGAAGGTGGAGAGGAAGTTGGAGGCGACCCGGGTGTCCGGGAGTTGAAGGGCCCGGGTACCGGGGGCAAATCCGGGGAAGCGCTCCGGGACGCCCGTGACTTGGCAGATCATGTCCAGGATCACTTCCGCGGGCAGCCGCCGGACGCGGAAGCGCGAGTGGTACTTCTCCGCCAGTTCCGGCGGACCCCCGCCTCCGGCGCCGGCCTGGTAGGTCGCCGAGTTCATGATGGTCCGGATCAGGTGACGGAGGTCGAAGCCGTGCGCCGTGAAGTCCCGGATCAAGGCGTCCACCAGGTCTTCGTTGGAAGCGGGGTTGGTCTGCCGGAGATCGTCCACCGGCTCCACCAGCCCCCGGCCCAGGAAGTGGTGCCAGATCCGGTTCACCGTAGCCCGCAGGAAGTAGCGGTTCTCCCGCGAGGTCAACCACTCGGCGAAATTTTCCCGCCGGCTGCCGGGGGCGTTCTCGGCCAGAGGGCCCCCCTCCAGCGGACGTGGAGGAAGCGCGCCTTGACGTCCCGGGAAGGGGACCTCTCCGGTCGGGCTCTCGAAGATGACCACGTCTCCCCGGTCTCCCGGTTTGCGACCCACCCGGGAGAAGAAGCTGGAGAGCCCGTAGTAGTCCTCCTGCGTCCATTTGTCCAAGGGGTGATTGTGGCAGCGGGCGCAGGCCACGGAGATTCCCAGAAAGGTGTGGGTGATGTTCTCCGTCGCCTTGGTGGCCTCGTCGTGCATCACCCAGTAGTTGGCGGCGCCGTTGCCGTAGTTGCTCCCTGAGGCGGTGACGATCTCCCGGACGAAGCGGTCCCAGGGCTTGTTCTCGGCCACGTTCCGGCGGATCCAGTCGTAGAAGATCCGGTGGGCCGGGGACTTCAGCTTGCTGCTGGAGACCAGCAGCAGGTCGCACCACTTGTAGGTCCAGTAGTCCACGAACTCGGGCCGCTCCAGCAGCGAATCCACCAGCCGAGCCCGCTTGTCCGGATTCGTGTCCCGAACGAACCGCTGCGCCTCCCCGATGCCGGGCAGGACTCCGATGGCGTCCAGATAGGCTCGGCGGACGAAATGATGGTCGTTGGAGAGGCGATAGGGTGGAAGCCGCAGGTCTGCCAACTTTTCCAGGACCAGATCGTCGATCCGGTTGTGGCGGGGAGCCCGGGCGTAGGCGTCCGGGCCGGGCCCTTCCTGCACTGGAATCGTGACCCGGGCGGAGGCCACTTGATCCAGGTACGAGACGGAGACGGACGCTTCTCCCGGGCCCCGGGCCTCCGCCGCTCCCGTCTCGTCCACGCTGAGGATGCCCGAGTCGGTGGAGGAGTATTTGGCCCAGTGGGTCACGTCCTCCCGGGACCCGTCGTCGAAGACGGCCTGAACCAGAAGCCCATGCCGTTGCCCGGGTTGGAGCCGGAGGCGCAGCGGGAGCATCCGGAGGCTTGCGACCCGCCGATCCGTCGGCCTCGGGGGTGCGGCTCCCGTGGCAATCCACTCGGACAGCACCTGGTAGTTCCGGGAGGGCACCGCCAGGCGCCGGCCTCCACCGTGGGGAACCGCCAGGGTGGGCTTCAGGAGCATGAGGCTTCGAGCCGGTTGCAGCGTCAGGACTCGCCGTCCCGCTCCCTCCCGGGTGAGCGCCGCATGATCGGCTTCGGGAGCGTAGCCCCTCAGGCTCAGCTTCAGGAAGTTCTGCCCCGAGGCCGCGCCGTGGCAGGGGCCTGAATTGCAGCCGGCCTTGGTGAGAGTCGGCAGCACGTGGTTCCGAAAGCTCCAGAGGAAGGGTTTTGCGGTTTCCAGGACCCGGATCCGGACACTCGCCTTCCGACCGTCCGGCAGATGGGCCTGGAGGGTGGTGCTTCCGTCCGAGACGGCAGCGACCGTGGCCGGTCCCTGCATCGCAGCCACCGCCGGGTCCACAACCACGAAACGCGCTTCATCTGTCCAGTCCCGGATCGATCCCTCGCCGCCCACCGACTCCACCACCAGCAACCGTTGGGTGGCTCTGGGTCCCGAGAGGACGATTTCCTCTGGGAGCAGCCTGATCGGCTCGGACTCGGCTTGGAGTATCGTCCCCGCCAGGAGACAGGATAGCCAGATCATCAGCCGCCAAAGAGCTCGTGAATCGGCTCCACGCCGATGTCCACGATGGGAATGGGCCGGCTCTGGGGACCGGGGAGCTCGGTATGGAGGTCGATCCCCAGGGCCTTGTAGATGGTGGCCAGGACCTCCTGGGGTCCCACGGGCCGATCGCGGGGTTCCGCCGCGATTCGATCCGAGGAACCGACCACCTGCCCGCCCCGGATGCCTCCTCCTGCCAGGATGATGGTCGAGACCGACGGCCAGTGGTCCCGCCCCCCGGCCGGGTTGATCTTGGGAGTCCTTCCGAATTCTCCCATGGCCACCACCAGGGTCTGCTCCAGCAGGCCCCGGTCGTGGAGGTCCTCGATCAGGGAGGTGAAGGCGTTGTCGAACATGGGTCCCAGCTTGTCCAGCTCGGTGATGGGACTGAAGGGAGACGAACCGTGAACGTCCCAGGAGACGCCGCCCCCGAAATCGTCGAACATGTTGATGGTCACGAAGCGGACCCCTGCTTCCACCAGACGCCGCGCCAGCAGGCAGCTCTGGCCAAACCGGTTCCCCCCGTAGCGGTCCCGCAACTGGTCTTCCTCCGACTTCAGGTCGAAGGCCGCCCGGGCCTGGGCCGAGGAAACAATGCTGTAGGCCTGGTGGTAAGCGGAATCGAGTAGCCGGGTCGCGGCGCTGCCCTCTTCGAAGGTCCGGAATGCCCGGTCGACCACGTGCCGGAAGGCTCGGGCCCGTTCCACCCGGATGGCGGAGACGTACTCCGGCGGAACCAGGTCCTGAATCCGGAAATCGTCCCGCGAGGGGTCCGAGTGGATCAGGAAAGGATCATGGGTCTTGCCCAGAAAACCGGCGGACTGTCCCTTGCGGGACGTCAGCGGGATGGGAAGGACCAGATGGGGGGGCAACTCGGATTCGGCGCCCTTCAGAAAACCGGCGGCACAGCCCAGATTGGGGTAGACGATCCCGGGAGAGAAGGTCTGGCCGGTCTGGACCAGATAGTGGGCCAGGGGATGGGCGGGCACATTGTGATGGAAGGATCGAACCAGGGCGTAGCGGTCCGCATGGCGGGCCATTCGGGGAAAGATTTCCGAGATCCGGATCCCGGGAACGTTGGTGGGGATGGGCCGGTAGGGCCCGCGGATCTCGGACGGCGCCTCCGGCTTCAGGTCCCAGGTGTCCATCTGGGACGGGCCGCCCACCAGGAAGAGAAAGATGCAGTTGACGTCGCGGCTCCGGTCCACGGCGCCCCGGGCCTCCAGCCTGCAGAGGTCGGCGAGGCTCAGACCCAGGCAGGACAGCGCGCCGGCATGGAGAAAATCCCGCCGGCTGAGGCCGTCGCAGAAGGGAACCGGGCGCGGAGTGTCCAAGCGAAACATTATTTACTTTTCAACAATTTAGCCACGCCTGCCAGAGGGAGTCAATGCTCCGGGGCGCGGTCCGCCGGCTCGATCACCCCCAGCTTCAGTTGGGTGGGATGCCGGGGGGAACGGTAGACCCGGTGGGTCGCCCGGATGAAATCCTCATCGCCCGCCTTGAAGATGTTGGGGACGTACTTCTGGGGGTTCCGGTCCACCAGGGGAAACCAGCTGCTCTGAATCTGGACCATGACCTGATGTCCCGCCTTGAAGGTGTGGAAGACGTCCTGCAGGGGAAGCCGGACCTGGGTCGGGCGGCCCGGCTCGAACGGCTCCGGGTGCTCGTAGGAATTCCGGAAACGCCCACGGATCACTTCACTCCGGATCATCATCTGGTAGCCCCCCATTCGAACTCGCCTGGGATTGGGCTGGTTGTCCGGGGCCGAGTCGGGGAGAACGTCGATGAGCTTCACCACCCAGTCGGCGTCCCCGGCCGTGGTGGAGACCCAGAGTTCGGCCTCCAGCGGTCCGGCCAGGGTCAGGTCCTGTTCCAGCACCGGGGTCTGATAAGCCAGGACGTCGGGACGCCGCGCCGCGAATCTCTGGTCGTCGGTCATGTACTCCCGGGTCATCCCGGGGGAGATGTCCTGGCTGAAGGGGACCGGCTTGGCCGGATCGCTCACGAATTCGTCGAACCCCTCCTGACCGGTCTCGGGAGGCTGAGGAGAAAGTTTCCCCTGGCCCCGGAGGTAGAGGCGGTACGGCTTGAGCGAGGGGGGAGGCCAGGAATCGAAGGTCCGCCACCGGTTGGCGCCGGTTTCGAAGACGTAGGCCTCGGGGAGGTCGGCCTTGCCCTCACCCTTCAGGTGGTAGCGGAAGAAGGGACGGATGATCCGTTCCCGATAGAAATCGGAGGTGTCGAAGCCGAAGCGGGCATTGCCCAGGCCCGAACCCGATCGCCGACCCCAGTCGCCGTGAGCCCACGGGCCCATCACCAGGACGTTGGAGATGTCGGGGTTGTTCCGCTCCACCGAACGGTAGATCTCGAGCGGACCGTAGAGATCCTCGGCGTCGAACCAGCCCCCCACGGTCATCACCGCGCAACGGACGTTCTTGAGATGCTGGACGATGCCCCGCTTCTGCCAAAAGGCGTCATAGCGGGGATGCTCCATCATCTGGTTCCAGAACTCGATCTCTCCCTTCAGGTGGACCCGGTTGATGTTGGACAGGGGGCCCAGGTCCAAAAAAAACCGGTATCCGTCCGGCGTTCCGTATTCGAAGGGGACCAACGGTTCGGTGGTGGGCTTGGGCCGGGGTTTGGCGTGCCGGGCGAAAAAACTGAATGCATGCGCCAGAAAGAAGGCGCCGTGATGGTGGAAGTCGTCGAAATAGAAGTCGCCAACGGGGGCCTGGGGAGAGGCGGCCTTCAAGGCCGGGTGGGTATCGATCATCCCGGCCGCCGTATAGAAACCGGGGTAGGAGATGCCCCACTGGCCCACCCGTCCGTTGTGTCCCGGCAGGTGGGTGATGAGCCATTCGATGGTGTCGTAGGTGTCGGTGCTCTCGTCGATGTCCTGAGGGGTGCTCTTCTCCGTCAGATGGGGCGTCAGTTGGACGAACTCGCCTTCGGACATGTACCGGCCCCGGACGTCCTGGTAGACGAAGATGTATCCGTCCCGAGCGAACTCGGGGGTCGGACCGAGTGAAGAACGATAGCGGTCCGGACCATAGGGTCGGGAACTGTAGGGTGTCCGGTAGAGCAGGATCGGGTAGGTTCGGGAACGGTCGTTGGGCACGTAGACGGGGGTGAAGAGCCGGACCCCGTCCCGCATGGGAATCCGGTACTCGAACTTGCCGTAGTTGGCCCGGATGTACTCCTTCTGATCCATCTCCTGTCCGGAGAGGGGGAGAAGGGTCCAAATGAAGGAGAGGGAAAGGATCGCTTGTTTCATGGCATTACCTGCGTACATTACAAATACCATACACTGAGGAGCGTCTGGTGGGGCGTCTGGTGGGGCGTCTTTCAGGCGCCCACTGGGAAGGGCGTCTTTCAGGCGCCCACTAATCCTCAGCACTGTGTTCATTTACGGGATCGGCGCCTGAAACACGCCGCTCCCAGATCGGCGCGTGAAACACGCCGCTCCCGGCGAACTGTATTCGCGGCGACGGCGCTGCTATCCTGTGGCCCCCATGTCTGACTCCAAGGGGCGCCGGTCCGGTCGCCATTTCCTGCAGATCCCAGGTCCCACCAACGTTCCCGAGCGGGTTCTGCGCGCCATGTCTCGCGCCACCGAGGACCATCGGGGGCCGGAACTGGCGAGTCTGACGCGACGCGTCCTGCGCCGTCTCCGGGAGGTGTTCCGGACCCGGGGCCCGGTCCTCCTCTATCCCGCCTCCGGGACCGGAGCCTGGGAAGCGGCCCTGGTGAACACGCTCTCTCCCGGGGACCGCGTGCTCATGTTCGAGACCGGTCACTTCGCGGTGCTCTGGTCCCAACTGGCCGGCCGTCTGGGTTTGGAGGTCGAGCTGGCGCCGGGCGACTGGCGCCGGGGAGTCGATGCAGCGGACGTCGAGTCCCGGCTCTCCCGGGATACCTCCCACCGAATCGGGGCCGTGGGCATGGTGCACAACGAGACTTCCACCGGGGTCACCAGCGATGTGGCGGCGATTCGCCAGGCCATGGACCGAGCGGGGCATCCCGCCCTGCTCCTGGTGGACACCATCTCGTCCCTGGGTTCCATCGACTACCGTCATGACGAATGGGGTGTGGACGTGACCGTCGCCGCCTCGCAGAAGGGGCTGATGCTGCCTCCGGGCCTGGGATTGAACGCACTGAGCGAGAAAGCGCTGGCCGTCGCCGAAGAGGCTCGGTTGCCTCGCTCCTACTGGGACTGGAAGCCGGCGTTGAAGGAAAATGCCAAGGGGTTCTTCCCCTACACGCCCGCCTCCAATCTCCTTTACGGATTGGATGTGGCCCTGGACATGCTGTTGGAGGAGGGCCTGGAGAACGTCTTCGGCCGGCATTCCAGGTTGGCCAAAGCCACCCGGACGGCGGTCCGGGCCTGGGGCCTGGAACTGCAGGCTCTCGACCCGCGCGAGTACTCCGATTCGCTGACGGCGGTCCGCCTGCCCGAAGGTCACGACGCAGACCTGTTGCGGAAGCTGATCCTGGAGCGTTTCGACATGTCTCTGGGTACGGGACTGGGAAAAGTTCGGAAGCGGGTCTTCCGGATCGGTCACCTGGGTGACTTCAACGAGCTGATGTTGGCGGGCACCCTCTGCGGCGTGGAGATGGGGCTGGATCTGGCGGGCGTGCCGCACAGCCCGGGAGGCGTCCCCGCAGCGCTGAAGTTTCTGGCTCGGTCGCTGTAGGTTGTCGTCATGGATCCCTCCCAGCAGGCCATCTCCGATCCCGTCCTGGCGCTGGTCGGTTTCTTCTGCGTCGTCGTGTTGCTCCTGTTCCTGGCGGCGCGCTGGAAGTGGCACGTCCTTCTGGCCCTCATGGTCCCGCTACTCCTGCTGGGCCTGATGCCGGGAGTCCGGCGCTCCGTCTTCATCCAGGCCTTCCAGGAGGGCTTCGGCAACACCCTGGGGAAGATCGGCGTGGTCATCGTTCTGGGCTCCATCATCGCCGAGTTCCTCAAGCACACGGGGGCCATCCAGGTCATCACGCGGTCCATGGTGAACTTGGCGGGGGCGCACCGCATGCCCTTGGCCCTGACCTTGAGCGGATTCGTGCTGGGGGTGGCCATCTTCTCGGACGTGGCCTACGTCATCCTGAATCCTCTGGTCCACTCCGCCGCCAGGATCATGGGCGTCGGCATGGGGGTCATGTCCATCGGCCTGGTGTCCGCGATCCAGTTGACCCATGCCGTCGTCCCTCCCACTCCAGGTCCGCTGGCGGCTGCGGCCCTGGTGGGAGCCGACATCGGCCGGACCATCATCTACGGCAGCCTCGCCTGCCTGGCCGGGTCGCTGGCCGGGTGGGTCTGGGGCCAGTACCTGGTGGGGCCTCGCCTCCGGACGCTTCCTTCCGAGGAGTTCTCGAAAGATCCGGTCTCGGAGGAGGAGAACTCGGGCCGTCCGGGAACCTTGCGATCCTACGCCCCCATCGCCGTTCCGGTCGTATTGATTTCGAGCCAGAGCGTGGTCCGATTCCTCTTGGAGGAGGGTCATCCGGCGCGCCGGATCCTGGAGTATCTGGGATGGCCCGTGATCGCCCTGTCCATCGGACTGGTCCTGGCCTGGTGGAACATCCGGAGCCCCGAGGATCGGAAATCGGCCCGGTCCGTTTGGATCGAGGACGGGCTCCGGGCCTCCGCCATGATCTTGGTGGTCACCGGTCTGGGCGGTTCCCTGAGCGCCATTCTCAAGGCGACGCCGGCGGTGGGAGTGCTGGCCGAGGCCTTCGCGGCATCGGGACTGCCGGCGATTCTGCTACCCTTCGTCATCGGCATCCTGGGAAACATGATCACCGGGTCCACCACCGTGGGAGTGATCACGGCGGCGTCCCTGGTGGCGCCCATGCTGGATGACCTCTCCCTGTCGCCCGAAGCGGCCATGCTGGCCGGGGCCTGCGGGTCGGTGATCATCAAATACGTCAACAGCAGCTATTTCTGGGTCTGCACGTCGCTGAGCGGTCTGCCGGTGAGGGAGGCCATCTGGGGCTACGGCGGCGGCACGCTGGTGGGAGGAGGAGTCTCCTTCGCCGTGGTCTATCTGCTGTGGGCGGTGGGGATCCTCTGATCGGAGTGTTCGGAGTATTCAAGGAGGCCGGTTGAATGCAGTCATCTCGCAGAACCGTCATCGAGCCGGAGGGAATACCGGCGCCGACGGGACAGTACTCAGAGGCCATCCGGGTCCGGGGAGGTCATTTCCTGTTCATCGCCGGCCAGGTGGCCCAGAATTCCAAAGGGGAGATCATCGGTAAAGGGGACGCCGAGGCGCAGACCCGGCAGGTGTTCACCAATCTGGGACTGGTTCTGAAGAGCGCGGGCGCTTCTTTTCAGGACGTGGTGGAATTCACCACTTATCTGGTGGGTGTGGAATCGGTTCGGCCCTTTCTGAAGGCGCGGGCCGAACTCTTTGTCGAGCTCTACCCCAACGCCGACTATCCCGCCAACACCCTGATCAACATCGAGTCCCTGGGCGGGTCCGACGCCCTGGTGGAGATCAAGGCCGTGGCGGCTCTCCCTTGACCCCGGCCAGTTAGGCATGGCGACCGAATCCCTGAGTAAGACCCTGGAATCGACCCTGCGCTCCGCCCTCCAGGGGGAGGTCCGTTTCGACCGGATCTCCAGGGCCATCTACTCCACCGACGCCAGCATCTACCAGATCATGCCCCAAGGAGTGGTGCTCCCCCGGTGCGTGGAGGACGTAATCCGGACCGTCCGCACCTGCCGCCGCTACGGCGTTCCCATCACCGCCCGTGGCGGAGGGACCTCGCAGGCGGGCCAGGCCATCGGCAGCGGTCTCCAACTCGACTTCTCCAAGTACATGAACCGGATCCTGGAGCTGGACGTGGAAGGCCGAACCGTGGTGGTGGAGCCGGGGATCGTCCTGGACGAGCTGAATCTCGCCCTCAAACCCCACGGCCTGATACTGCCTCTGGACCTCTCCACCTCGAACCGGGCCACGGTGGGAGGCGCCATGGCCAACAACTCGGCAGGGACCCGTTCCGTGGTCTACGGCAAGACCATCGACTACGTTCTGGAGCTGGACGTGGTGCTCTCGGACGGGAGCCTGGCGCATTTCGCTCCCGTGGCGGAGGAAGACCTGGATTCGCGTTGCCGGAGCCGGGACCTGGAGGGTCACTGCTACCGGATGGTCCGCTATCTGGCGCGCCGCCATGCGGAGGAAATCGACCGGTGCTATCCCAAGATTCTCCGCCGCGTCGGCGGCTACAACCTGGACGACTTCGTCCCCACGGCCGACTCCTTCAACCTCTCCCGGATCATGGTGGGGTCGGAAGGCACCCTGGGCCTGGCCGTGGCGGCCAAGCTGCGCCTGGTTCCCCTTCCCAAGCGCCGGGTCCTCTGCTCGGTCCAGTTCGACGGGGTCCTGGATGCCCTGGACGCGGTGTCTCCCATTCTGGAGCACGGCCCGTCGGCGGTGGAGCTCTTGGACCGCTTTATCCTGGATACGACCAAGGGCAAGACCGAGTATGAGCCGCTGCGCGACTTCATCCGGGGAGACCCCGGGGGCGTCCTGCTGGTGGAGCTCACGGGGGACACGGTGGAAGAGCTTGCCGGTCGAGTCGACCGCCTGGAAGCGGATCTGGCGAACCGGCAAATGGGCAGCCACTTTCACCGGGCGCTGGAGCCCGACGCCCAGGCTCGCATCTGGCGATTGCGCAAGGCCGGGCTCGGCTTGTCCATGTCGCAGCGGGGCGACGCCAAGGCCCACTCCTTCGTGGAGGACACGGCGGTGGCGCCGGAGCATCTCAAGGAGTACATCCGGCGCTTCATGGAGGTGCTGGAGCGCCACCAGACCCGGGCAGGATTCTATGCCCACGCTTCGGTCGGCCTCCTCCACGTCCGTCCCGTGGTGGATCTCAAGACGGCAGACGGCGTGGACAAGTTCGCCCGCATCGCAGGGGAGGTTGCCGACCTGGTCCTGAAATACGGTGGCGCCCTTTCGGCCGAGCACGGGGACGGTCTGGTCCGGAGTCCCTTTCAGGAGAAGATGTACGGTCCGGTCCTCTACCAGGCCTTCCGCCGGGTCAAGGGGGCCTTCGACCCCGCCGGCGTCTTCAATCCGGGCAAGATCGTCGACGCACCGCCCATCACCGAGAATCTCAAGTTCGGGACGGACTACACCACCCGCGAGCTGGAGACCGTCTTCGATTTCTCCGACTACGGAGGGATTTCACGGGCCGCCGAGCAGTGCAGCGGGGTGGGTGCCTGCCGCCAGAGCCTCACCGCCACCATGTGCCCCTCCTACCGGGCCACCCGGGACGAGATCGACGTCACGCGCGGCCGGGCCAACGCCTTGCGCCTGGCCATTTCGGGCCAACTCGGCCCCGACGGCCTGGCCGACAAGGACCTGTATCCGGTGCTGGATCTCTGCCTGGAGTGCAAGGCCTGCAAGACCGAGTGTCCCACCAGCGTGGACATGGCCCGGCTCAAGAGCGAGTTCCTGCACCATTACCATGCCCGCCACGGCGCTCCCCTGGGTGCTCGAGTCGTCTCCCGAATGGATCTGCTGGCGCGCATGGGTAGCCGCCTGGCGCCGGTTTCCAACTGGCTCTCGGCCGGGGGTCTGAGCCGCTGGCTGAACGAAAAGCTCTTGGGCCTGGACCGCCGCCGCCGGCTTCCCGCCTTCGCCGGCCGGACCTTTCTCGACTGGTGGGCCCGCCACCGCGAAGGCGCCGCCGCCGGAGGCGAAGGAGAGATGGCCGTCTTTGCCGACACCTTCACCAACTACTTCGAGCCGCAACATGGAGTGGCCGCGGTGCGGGTGGCCCGGCGCCTGGGGGCCCGGGTCGTGGTGCCCTCCCGGGTCTGCTGCGGACGGCCTCTCATCTCCAAGGGGTTCCTGCGGCAGGCGGTCCGTCAGGCCGAATCCAGCACCCGGACCCTGATCCCCCTGGCGCGGCGGGGGGTCACAATCGTCTTCTGCGAGCCGAGTTGTTATTCGGCCGTCCGCGACGACCATCCGCACCTGGTGCCCGCCTCGATGCGGGAACAGGCCCAAGCGGTGGCCCGGGCGGCCCGAACCTTCGAAGAGTGGTGTGGTGAGGCTCTGGAGGCTCTGCCGGAAGCGGAGGTCGGCGGGCTACTAGGTAACGGACTTCCGAAGTCCCGACATATTCTGCTCCACGGCCACTGCCATCAGAAAGCCCTGGTGGGCATGGGACCGGCTGTCGAACTCCTGTCCCGGATCCCGGGAGCGCAGGTCACTCCGCTGGACAGCGGATGCTGCGGCATGGCCGGGATGTTCGGTTACGAGCGGAAGCACTACGACGTTTCCCGCGCGGTAGGAGAATTGCGCCTCTTTCCGGCTCTCCGGGAAGCCGCCTCCGGGACCGCGGTGGTGGCGCCCGGTTTCTCCTGCCGGCACCAGATCGATCACTTCACGGATCGACAGGCGGTCTCCACCATGGAGCTGCTGGCGTCGCTGATGGGAGAGGGGACTCGTTTCTGACGGGACTTCGCCAACCGGCGGTCGCTCCGCCGTCGCATTTCCCCACCATTCCTAGTCGATCAGCGGGCTATGAAAACGCCAGGTTGGTTTGGTCCAAGGGTGCGGTGGACTGATTCACGCCCGTCCGCCTAATCACCAGAGTGTGGGGGCAGGATAGCGGGCAATTTCCGGGTCAGGCGTCACGAGGGTCATCCCATGGAGGATCGCCTGTGACACCAGACCCCGGTCGAACGGGTCGGAATGATACGGGGGTAGCTGAGTGTCGTGTGCCGCGCAGGCCTCGTCGAAGGCCAACGATTCAATCTGCAGTTGTTCCCTTTGCGTGACCACGTAGCGTCCGGGCGAATCGGGTAGCGGTAGCCGGCCCAGCCGATGCTTGATGGCGATTTCCCACACTGACAGCGAGCTGAGGAAGACGGCGTTCGCCGGATTCACGAAAGCAGCGCGAACCCGGGTCGTAAGACGAGGATCGTTACCAGCCAACCAGAGGAAAGTGCAGGTGTCGACCAAGAGTCTCACTACGACTCGTCGCCACCGCCGAAAGCCCGGAGGATGTCTTCGGGAAGCGGCTCGAAGAAGCTGTCGGGCACCCTCAGGCCCGGATCGGTACCGATCGGACGTTCCTTCACGGGCAGCTTTGTAAGGGGTCGAATCTCTGCAATGGGCACATTACGTCGACACAGGATCACCGTCTCGCCGCGTTCGACGCTCTGGAGGTACTCTGAGAGATGGGCTTTCGCCTGCGCAATGTTTGCCTTGAGCATAGTCAAATACTAGACTCACAACCTGACCATCTGCAAGTGTCCGTGAGTACGTGAAGTGTGCTGTTCCATAGCCACGCGATCCGACCGGTCCGACGCCGTCAGTGATCCGGGGGAAATGCCAGGGTCGGCGTGTTCGCGTCCGGAAGCTTCGACCTTCGTCGCCCCCCCTTTCGTCAATGCTGAAGGCGAAAATCCTGCGCGATCGTCACGTCCCCTGGTGAGAAACGCCCAGGAGTGTCAGGAGGGACTTTCCTGTCCCCCATGCAGGAGAGGCGTCTTTCAGGCGTCCTCTTTCGTACCAACCGGGACCAATGGCCAGGAACAGCAGGCTGCGGACGCGGGGGTAGGAAAACCCCCGTTCCTGGACAACCCCTGTTTCTCCCAGGATCTCGCCGGCCCATGGCCGGTGGGGGAGCTGGTGAGAAATGCGCCTTAGGAGCCTGCGCTGCAGAAATCAATCTACTGCGAAAGCGGTAGAATCGGTCCAGATTTCCTCGATTCCCCACTTTCTCGCTACGATCATTTCTACGGCGCAGGCTCCTAGAGATAGAGGTGCAACTGCGCCATAAGCGTTTGCGTGTGCTGGTCGCCGAACCGGAAGTGGTCCCGGTAGTAGGACAAGCTCACGTGCCAGTGGGTCCGCGGATAGAAGTCCAGGCCGTACACCATGCGGCGCACTTCCCCCCAAGGGTCCTTGTCGGTCCAGCGCACCTGCGGCGACACTCTCAGCCAGACCCCCCGCAACACTTCCGCCGACGTCTGGTTGGCGACTATGTACGCCCGGTCGCTCCGGGCCAGCCTCCGGAGTTGGCGGTCGGCGTGGGTCCAGGTGACCAGCCAGCGCACCGGGGCGTATCCGAAGGACAGGCCGGTGTGTGTGCTTCGGGGACGGAAGTCCGTCTTGCCACGGTACAGCAGCGACCCCGCGACGACCGTGCGCGGGCTGAGGTCGAACTGGTACCGGCCGCTCACGGTGAATGCTGCCCGGCCGTTGCCGTCGATGAGCGAATCGGCGCGGCCCGGGCCGGCCGACAGTTGCAACAGCGATCGATCGATCGATACCCCCACCTCGACCCCGTAGACCTGATCGTCCTGCGCCAGGTCCGGACCCTCGCGTGTAAATGACGTGTGATCCGCGAACCGAACGCCGTAGGCCGGCAGGAAACGGCCCCCCCGCACGCTCAACGCGTCGCTGGCCCGGTATGCAACCCAATGTTCATAGGAGACGAGTTCACCGTCTCTTGTAGGCTTGCGTCCAACGCTCCCGTAGGCTGTCCATCGGTCTCGCTGCCAGGCGGCCTGCAGATCAAGATTCATCAGGAAATTGCGGTCGTCTATGGCGATGCCGGGGACCGTGACGCCCACGTGCGAGGGCCGGAGGTCGAGGCCGAGTTGCAGGGGGGAGTCGCTCCCTATGGCGCCGTATAGAGAGGATTCCTCGCTCCGGGGTGCACCCGGGGCCGCCCCGCCGGCCGCTCCGCGCCGGCCGAACGTCGAGATCTCCTCCCGCGACAGCGACCGTCCGTAAGGTGTCAGCAACCCCCCGCCCGATGGCGAGTAGTGGCAGGCCGTGCATCGCGGGTACTGCTTGGAGAGGAATATCGGTTCGGCGGATGCAGGCGTCAGGCTCCAAGCGCCGAGGAGCGCGACGGCTGCGAGACCCGTTCCCAAGCTTCGGCGTAACGCTACCGGACCGATCATCGGGAGCCACCGGATGGGGAGGCGCCGCTTGCCGCGTCGAAGGTGACGAGGATTCCGACTTCGTCGCGCACCCCGACGCCCAGATAACGGGGCGGTGGGATGTCGAACACCTTCAGGCTCAACGAGAACTCCGCTTGCACGCGAAGCCACCCTTCGCGCCGGCTCAGTTCCGCCTCGCCCGCAATGGCCCTTTCGACCCCGTGCAGCGACAACGTTCCCGAGAACGGAGTCTTGTGGCGAGCGGAATCCGGCGGGAGCGGGACCACCAGTTCGATGCCGGTCAGGGCGGCGTGCCGGAATCGCTCACCGCGGCCCACTTCCAGATAGGTCTCCCGCAGGTGGTTGTTGCGCAGTTCGATTCCGGTGTCGAGGGGAACGAGGTCGACCCGGAGTGTGCCCGCATAGGACGCATCGGGCCCGGTCTGCCGCAATGTTCCGGAAATCGCCGACGTGGCGGCATCGAAGCTGCCGCCGACGGTGAGGCGGCAGCGGACCCTTACGTTCCCGGACGTAAGATTCCAGATTTTCTCGGCGCTTGCCGGCCGTGCGGCGACCAAGTCGAGCGTGGCTGGAAGAAGCGTCGCGGCGAGGGCGATCGAGGCGACCCTCCCCGGAAACTTCACGGGATGACGGACTCGCGAACTCGCTATCACTCTATCGGTGCGACGGGAAGGCTTGCCATATTGATTCCGAAACTTATACGCAGCACTGTGGCCGCCACCCTGCCATGTGAAGGAATGACCTCCAGAACACCCTGGAAATCTTTCAAGTCGGGGACAGGATCGTCCCATTCGAACTCGTCAATAAATTTGGCCACGTGTCCATTTCCAGCCAACGGATCTGCGGTAGCTGTTCCCGTTCCCACCTCGGTACCATCCAAGCCGATGAGCCTCACTTGAATACTCTTTTCCTCGGCGTCCGGATTCATCACAGCCACACCCGTTCTGATGAACCTGTCGCCGGAGCGGTTTTCCGCGAGAGCTCGAAATCCGGCCAGGGGTTCGCTACTGCCGACCCCGGCCACACCCAGAGCGACGCCATCGAACAAGACAACGCCCCTCAGCGGCCCGTCGGCATGAACAGTCAAAGATCCTGCAACGACCGGCCCAATGCCGTCGCTTGCGTAAACTGCGCCTCCACCGGCCGCAATGCTGAAGACCTCGGTTTCTCCCGAAATCATCTCCCCGTTCAGAACCACGTTAAGAGGAGCACCATTGCCGTCCCGTAGTTCCAGCTTCGCGTTGACTTCTTCCCCAATATTCACATTCAGAAGGGTGACCTGGCTGGTAACCCCGGTCCCATTGGCGAATTGCGCGAAATAGAGCCTCTCGGTCAACTCGACGGGAATTGCGACATTGAGCGTGTTGATCGCATCTCCCGTCGGGTTGTGGTCGCCATCGGCGGAATTGGACGCCACCTTAAATGTCACACTTTTCTCTTTCGGGTCCATCGGCGCCGTCCACTGAAAGTCGACCATCCCGGCTTCCAGGTGGTCGGCATGAGTCAATATCTGCACCCCGTCCACCTCGTCCACGATGGTGTCTTCGGTGACGGCCGTCAGGGCACCCGCCTGTGTGCCATCGGAGAATACGGCTGCCATCTGGAACCCGTACTCCGTTCCTCCAGTGATCGCGATCCCCAGGTCGTAAGTTTCACCGGGAACGAAACGTTCCGGCAGATTGTTGAACGAGACGGAACCGACCTCGTTCAACGTGCTGCCGCTTGCAAAGTGACAGCCGGTGACGTAGCAGCCGGGATCGTTGAGGACCCCCCCCCGCCAAACGGAATTTTCCGACCGTCAGGAAACCCTCCGATTGAGGCCACGAACAAGAGCGACAGGAAGGAAAACAGAATTCCGAAACCGGCCAGGGCCGACGATCTCTCCCAAAATATCTTCATTGTCAGGATCCTCAGTTTGTACCCATATGACCGTATGCTAGTGACCGCCCGACCTCAATTCAATCAAATTTACGATCAGCGATCCCAGGGAAATGTCAGGGTAGGCGTGTTCGAGTAACGCTCCAGTGATAACACCAGGCGTCCCCCGCTCCCCGGCTCCAGTCTCGCCCGGAAATGGGAATCGTTGACCGGTGTCACCTGGCCCCCGTGGGTTACCGACGCGCACCGGTGCTCGGCGTAGCCGCCCGTCTGGACCACCACCTCCCGTGCGTGCACCGGACTGACGTTGACCAGCGTCAGGGTGACCGATCCGGCCCCGAGCTTCTCCACCAGCGCACCGACGCCGGGCGGCAGGCCGGGCCGCCGGCGGTCCGGATCGAAATACCGCACCTGCGCATGGAGCGCGTTCCCCGATCCTCCCGGGTAGTTGGCTCCCAGCATCAGGTGGAGCATGGAGGTGACGGCGACGGTTCGAGCGAAACCGGTGGAGGAGCGGGTGTCCCGGGTCGCCCCATCCTCCCTCATACGCGTCATCTGCCGGCGGATGGCGGCGAAATCCTGTTGCAGCGCCTCCATGGGGTAGCCGTCGTTTCGACCCTCCAGGTAGCGGACCCAGGGGTGGGCCGAGACCCGCTCCCGCTGGACCGGATCGACGGGTGCGTCCAGAGACCAGAGATAGAGATCGACCTGTTCTTCCAGATAGACGTTATCGGTAAATCCGTACCAACCGTCGTCGCCATGCTTGTGGGGAATGAGAAACCGTCCGTCCTCCTCCCGGCCGGCCGCGTACAGGTTGTCCATCTGTCGGCGGAGGACGGCCGGATATTCGGGATTCCCCGTCAACAGCAGAGCGATTCCGAAGCCGATGCGCGACCCCCGGATGAACATGTTGTTCCCCGGGTTGGGCTGTCCCTCGCGATCGGGCGTGAACTCATCGAAACGGGGACGGAAGTTCCAGCCGTAGACTCCCCCGTACCACTTCCCGTCCCACTCGCCTCCGATGCTTCCGTCCAGACCGCCCCAGTTGGGCGTGATGGCCAGCCAGCCTCGTTTGTCCATGTACCTGTCTGCGAGCCGTTGGGCCTCCTCGGCGTTGGCCTCCAGGAGAGCCCGCTGAGCCAGCGCCCACGCCGGAGAAGACATGGGATCGTCCAGCGTGATCCCGTTTTCGGAGCGCACCGGTGTAGAGATGGCCAGGAAGAACAAAATGCCGAGTCGGCGCATTGGGAATCCTCCGTAGATGGCCGGAGCAGGCTAACAAAACGGAGTGAAGTCTTCTCGCTTTTTCTGGTAGTTGTAGCCACAATGACTACATGGGAGAGCCACTCGTCGTTGGGGCCAGGGAGTTCAAGACACGATTGGGGACTTATCTCCGACGGGTACGAGAAGGGCGCATTTTGACCATCACCGACCGGGGCCGGCCGGTGGCGGAAGTGATGCCGATCGAGTTCGCCGGCCGCTCTGTGGACCCACGTCTGGCTCGTTTGCGGAGGCAAGGGGTGGTGACGGGCCAGGCGAAACCGGTGCCGCCGATCGCCAAGCCGATCGTGGGAAGAGGCTGGCGCTTCTCCGAGGCCGTCAGCGAGGATCGGGAGGATCGATTCTGATCCGGTATTTCGATATTCCGTTCGTCGTGTTCGACGCACGTCTGGCTGCTGCTGCAAGTGAATTGGGTGCCACGGTCCACGGAGCGCGTCTCGGCGCATCGAGTCCTCAGCGCATCAGGTAGTCCCACCGGACGGCCGCTCCCTTGACGACCAGGGGAACATCCTGTGACAGCAGGTATCCTCGATCCATGAGTTCAAGGGCAGTTTCGGTGACTCGCCCCAGGTACTCATCCCGGCTCCCGTACCTCTCCCGGATGGAGGGTCGGGGGTCACCCGCTTCGAGACGCTCCTCCTTGGTCCGGGCGAAGGGAATGTAGGAGCCGCGAAAGCTGCAGATCTCCGTCGGCGGACCCTGGCCGGGGCCAAAGAGGTTCCATCCCGTATATGTGGCCAGGGGGACCGCGACCTCCGGCAGGCGGATTCCCGCCAGCTCGTTCCCGTCGGCGTCGACCTTGGGGACCAGGATCGGAAAGGGGGCGCCGACACGAGGCGGCTGGTGGCTCACGATGCCTTCTGAACGAAAGCGGGGACCGTAATCGACCCGGTACGCCCGGTGGATTCGGGGGGGCACCCGGACACCCGGCAACCGGGGGAAGTCGAACTCGGGAAACGGGACCAGCGTGGCTTGGTCCAGGCGGGGGTAGCGGCTGGGAGGCGGAGTCGTCCCGTCGTCAACCCACCGATCCAGGGCCAGGAGCAGGGCGCGCATCGTCCCTCTGAAGTCCAGAGGATTGTTCAGTTGCTGCCCCCGCGTCCGCGTAGGAGGAAATGGTCCCACGCCATGCTGGCTGCCGGCAAAATGGTAATGGCGAACCTGATCCATAAACTCCACGTCGCGGGTTCCGTCCACGGTGGTGTGGATCAGGGAGGAGGCGCGGCCCCAGTACTCGTAGGAAGAGTTGGTGTAGAAAATCTTGGGGCAGAGCTCCGGCCGGGCGAAGTGAATGAGTAGTCCGTCGGTCTCCCCTGTCTCCGGGTCGGTCTGGGCCGTATCGGTGAAGGGGAAAATGTCGGTGGGGTAGAAGAAGTTGGAAAAGGGCTGGGCATCCCGTGACGGCTGGGCGAAACGGTGGTTGAAGCTGCCCCGTCCCGCACCTGCCACGTGGGGTATGAGCCCGTCGAAGACCCGCCGATTCTGCTCGTCCTCGTTGAAACCCTGGTAGAGGAAGGTCCGCAGGAAACGCCCGCTCTGGGAGCTCCCGAACCCCAACGCCCGATTCAGGGTGCTCCGGGGAATGGACAGGTCCGGGTCGCCCTCGTATTTGAGGTGGGAGATCATGTCGCGCACGGCTGTGGGGCCCAGTCCCACCAGGGGAGGGTCCTGGCCCCGGTAGACCACTTCGTAGATCTTGCCGGGCTCGAATCCCCCTTCCAAAAGGACGTGAGTCGAGTCGGGCACTGTCCGTCCCTCCTCCATTCGCGCGAACTGCCAGCGGTTCCGCGGAACGGCCTGGCGCTCGCCCTCGACGGCATCCCGGACCGTCATGGAATTCTCGGGGGCTTGGGGATCGGACACGGGATAGGGAACGTGGTTGCGGTCCGAGAGAATGTGGTGGTCGGCACGCGTCTTGACCACGAAGTCGCATCGGACCAGACCGGTGATGGGGTGATCGGAACCCCGGGCGATTGCCGGGTAGACACGCATGTTTCCTGGCCGGTGGGGCGGATCCAGTTGCCAGCCCAACCACATGAGCGTGAATCCCTGGCGCATGAGGAACCCGTCTCCGAAATCCTCACGGGTCTTGGGAGTCCGGGTGTACCGGGCCAGGTTGAAAAAACCGACCATGGCCTTTCCGCCCCGGTTGGAGACCTCGTAGAAAATGGCGCCGTTGCCTCGCTCCGCTTGGACCGGTTTCAAAAGCACGAGATCGGAGGAGAACTCCACCTCGCCCTGATCGTTGCGGGGCGCCTTCAGGATGTCAGTGATGATCCGGTTGGGTCCCAGTTCGGGATCGACGGCGAAGTGCACGCGACCCGTGATGATTTCGTAGGGGCCCACCAAGGGGTAGGGCTCACCCTCCAGGATCGGATTCCGTTCGTGGATCTCCACCCGGACGACGCGGGCCCGTATCGGAGTCAGGAAGAAGTTGAATGCGAAGAGAACGATCAACAGGCGTGACATACGCGCCATTAGAGTCGCAGCGGGAGACAGGAGTCAAGAAGCAGGGAGGGTGGCCATACATGATGGTCCGGCTGGACGGGTTCCCTCGCTACCGGCGCAAGTATCGATCGCTCTGTTCCGTCTTCGCGGGACGCTGAGCGCCCGTGCGGAGATCCGGCGCGACGAGCAGCCGAAGATTCTCTCGCCGTACTCGTTCCGCTTCCTTGTGGTCACGGATCCGCTCAGTCGGTTAACAGTCCGTGGCGACTTTTGCCACGGGCTGTTAACGCCGACAGAGCGTGCCCATGGCTGGAAAAGGCGTTAACCGAGTACAGTTTCGGCCACATCCTCTGCCTTATTCACCAATATGATCGCAAGGATGATGACAACGACAACAGCTATCACGAGCGCCAAGATCATTCCCATGCCGCCGGCTCTGAACTGTTCGTTCACCTGCCCGCTTTGCCGTGCCAGCTCGGCCAACGTTTCGTTGTCCAGCGTGGGGACTGCAACCGCGACTTTCTCCAGGTCGAAAAGGTGCCCCAAGCGATCTTGAACCCCCTGGTGACGGAGCAGGGTCTGGACTTCGCGAATGTTGCTGGCGCGTTCGGCCGTTTGTACCTCGACTTGGTCCCGCAACTCCTCGATCGAAACCAGGTGAACCGCTTTCTGCGCTGGGCTGGGACCGGCCTGCAAGCTGGTATGTAAGACCAAGAGGACCGAAAGAAACAAAGATATGGGTTTCACTGTCTACCTCCTTTGCATCTGAATCACTTGCAGTATAACGCCACAGAAGTGAAACATCGCATGCCTGCGAAAAGGGGACAGTCACGTTTTCGCTTCTTGGTACGGACCCGGGAGTGCAGGTCACTCCACTGGACAGCGGCTGCTGCGGCATGGCCGGGATGTTCGATTACGAGTGCAAGCACTACGAGGTCTCCCGCGCGGTGGGAGAGCTGCGCCTCTTTCCGGCTCTCCGGGAAGCCGCCTCCGGGACCGCGGTGGTGGCGCCCGGTTTCTGCTGCCGGCACCAGATCGAGAGTTGCTCCCGCTGCGTGACTACGTAGCGTCCGGGTGAATCGGGTAGCGGTAGCCGGTCCAGCCGGTGCTTGATGGCGATTTCCCACACTGGGAGCGAGCTGAGGAAGACGGCGTTCGCCGGATTCACGAAAGCAGCACGAACCCGGGCCGTAAGACGAGGATCGTTACCAGCCAACCAGAGGAAAGTGCAGGTGTCGACCAAGAGTCTCACTACGACTCGTCGCCACCGCCGAAAGCCCGGAGGATGTCCTCGGGAAGCGGCTCGAAGAAGCTGTCGGGCACCCTCAGGCCCGGATCGGTACCGATCCGGCGTTTCTTCACGGGCAGCTTCGTACGGGGTCGGATCTCGGCAATGGGCACATTACGTCGACACAGGACCACCGTCTCACCGCGTTCGACGCTCTGGAGGTACTCTGAGAGATGGGCTTTCGCCTACGCAATGTTGGCCTTGATCATGGTCGGATACTAGATCCTCAATCTGACCATCGACAAGTTTTCGTGAGCACGTGAAGTATCCGGTTCCATTGGCACGCGATCCGTCCGTTCCGACGCCTTCAGCGATCCCAGGGGAATGCCAGGGTCGGCGTGTTCGAGTAGCGCTCCAGCGACAACACGAGGCGCCCGCCGCTCCCCGGCTCCAGTCTCACCCGGAAATGGGAGTCGTTCACGGGGATCACCCGGTCCCCGTCCTTCACCGACAGGCACCGGTGCTCGGCGTAGCCGCCGGTCTGGACCAAAACATCCCGTATGTGCACGGGACTGACGTTGACCAGCGTCAACGTGAGCGATGCGGGCTCAAGCTTCTCCACCAGCGCACCGACGCCGGGCGGCAGGCCGGGCCGCCGGCGATCCGGATCGAAATACCGCACCTGTGCATGGAGCGCGTTCCCCGATCCGCCCGGGTAGTTGGCGCCCAGCATCAAATGGAGCAGTGAGGTCACGGCGACGGTTCGAGCAAAACCGGTGGAGGAGCGGGTGTCTCGAGTCGCCCCATCCTCCCGTAACCGCTTCATCTGCCGGCCGATGACAGCGAAATCCTGTTGCAGCGCCTCCAGAGGGTAGCCGTCATCGCGTCCCTCCAGGTAGCGGATCCAAGGGTGGGCCGAGACCCGCCGGCGCTGGACCGGATCGATCGGCCTGTCGAGAGACCAGAGATAGAGATCGATCTGCTCTTCCAGGTAGACGTTTTCGGTATATCCGTACCAACCGTCGTCGCCGTGCTTGCGGGGAATGAGGAACCGTCCGTTCTCCTCCCGGCCGGCTGCATACAGGTTGTCCATCTGGCGGCGGAGGACGGCCGGGTATTCGGGATTGCCCGTCAACAGCAGTGCGATTCCAAAGCCGATGCGCGATCCTCGGATGAACATGTTGCTTCCCGGGTTGGGCTGCCCCTCGCGATCGGGCGTGAATTCGTCGAAGCGGGGACGGAAGTTCCAGCCGTAGACTCCCCCGTACCACTTCCCGTCCCACTCGCCTCCGATGCTCCCGTCCAGACCGATGTTGGTGGGGATGTTGCCGCCGTTCTCCCGGGCCCGCTCCTTCCAGGCGTCCACGTACTCCAGGATCCAGCTCCGGTACTTCTCCTCGTGGGTGAGCATGTAGGCCGTCATGGCCAGATGAGTGGCCATCAGGTTCAGCGGGTGGTCGCCGCTCAGGTCCACCATGTAGCCCTGGCGGCAGAACCGGAGGGTCCTTCGGGGCCGGCCCGGCCGGGGATCGTGCCGGGGACGGGGCGGTCCTGCCCAGTGAGCCTCGGTGGGAACCCCCAGAAGGGGTCCCCGGCTGCCGTTGAAGAGACTGCGGATAATCTTGTGTTCCGGGTCGTAATTGGGGGTCGACGGGTCCTCGTTCATGTAGAAGGAGCTGAACCGCCGCGCGCGGATCAGGTACCCGGGATCCCGGGGACGCGCCATCCCGTACCAGTACCAGCCCGCCATGCCTTCGCCGATATGTTCCCAGTCGAAGGAAGGACAAAACTCCCGATAATACATCCCTTCCCGGACCACCTCCACCAGCGGCTCCCGGGCCTCGGTGTACTGCTGAAGGTGCCCCTCCCAGATCTTCTTGTAGGTGGCGAGAACCGATTCGGATCCTCCCAGGATGTAGAGCAGGGGCCAGTGCCGGAACCTCTCCATGACGTCGTCAGCCCCGTCCATCCCGCCCCAGTTGGGCGTGATGGCCAGCCAGCCACGTTCGTCCATGTACCTGTCGGCGAGCCGCTGGGCCTCCTCGGCGTTGGCCTCCAGGAGAGCACGCTGCGCCAGAGCCCACGCCGGAGGGGGCATGGGTTTGTCCAGGGTGATCCGGGTCCCGGCATGGATCAGAGAAGAGCCGGCCAGGAAGAACAGAATGGTGAGTCGGCGCATCGAGAATCCTCCATGGAGTGTCGGGTCGACCCTCTACCGAAAGGTGAAGCTGTAGAGGCGTGCCTCGCCCTCCAGCCGGAATCGCAACCGCAGTTGCCCCGATTCAGGCATTCGCAGCCGGCTGCCGCCCACCGGCCACCGAACTGGAGTCGCCACCCCATCCTCGGTGACGGCGTTGCTGGCGGCCAGAACTTCGCCGCCCCGGAGCAGATCCACGGAAATGCGTCCGGCGCCGCGCGCCAACCCGTCGGCGTTCACCTCCAGACCCAGCACCTCGGCTCCCGGCTTCAGGGGCAGGGTTGTGAACCAACCCGCCGAACGTCCTTTCCGGACGTCCAGGCCCACGAAGCCGTCCCGGCGGATCGTAGCCAGGCCCGTGTACATGGGCAGGGTGTTCCAGTCGTGGAAGGGTCCGATGGTCACCGGCCCCCCGGAGTAGTAGTTCCAGAGCTCGTCCCCCACCGCAATGGGAACGTTGATGGGCGAGACCCAGCCTTCATCCCAGGTCCCCGGTTCACCCAACTCAATGGCATAGGACCCGTCGAAGACGTGGACGAAGTTCCGCCCGTCCCGGCTCACCACCAGTTGTTGGGGACTTAGCTGCATCTCGTCCCAGACATCGAACATCCCCAGGTACATCCCGGCGTCGATCCAGACCGACATGGCGTGCTGCTCCACCTCGGTCCCGGCCCGCGGGACCATGACCGGATTGCGGGGGTCGGGCGTCCACCGTATCAGGTCGGGACTCCAGTAGCGGCAGGTCCGCCGGGTGCGCCGGGGGATCAGCTGTCCGGGGCCGGTGCAGGTGCGGCCGAAGATCTTCCAACGCCGTTCCGGATCTTTCTCCAGAGTGTCGTCAAAGAGGCCTCTCCGGTCTCCGAAGCGGCCCGGATTCCGCTCTCCCGAAGACAGCCGGTCCGGGTTGACCACGATCCCCTCGGTCCACCGAAGCCCGTCGGGCGAGGTGTGGAGCCGGTTTCCTCCGGTGTGCTTCACCAGCACCTTGTAGTGCTGTTCGGGGTCCGGTTCCCGTTCGTCCTTGACCATCATGGTCCAGTAGCCGTACGGGTTGTAGGCGAGGTCCAGGATGTTGTTCTCCGTGGAGCCCTTGTACTCCACCTGGTTCAGGACCGGCTTGACCCAGTCGATTCCATCCTCGCTCTCGGCGTAGCCCACCATGTAGCCGCTGGCCTGCCGGTCGATCCCCGCGTACCACATGCGGAACCGGCCTTCCTCGTGGAAGACCTCCCCGTAGGCGATGGCCCGCTTGTCGTCCCAGCTCCCGGCCGGACCCGGCCGTAGCACCGGATTGGCCGAGTGCTTTAGCATGGGGTGGAAGGACTCGTCCAGACCGTCGAGGGCGCTGACCTCCAGCATGTCCAGGAACAGCACCTTCCTCCCCGGATCCGGGTTCAGTTCGGGCACCAGCAGCGGGTCGAAGTAGACGCTACCCGTGGGGGCCTGGACGGAGAGCGCCATTCCCAGGGTTCCGGACCCCTCCCGCGAGTTTCGTTCGACGGTGTGGAAGTGGCTGAGAGAAGGCGCCCGGGTGGCCTCCTCGTGGGAGACGGGGTCCCCGCCCACCATCCGGCACTCGTAGGGAGCGGAGAACCGGGAACCCAGCCAGCGGGAGTAGAAGCTGTGGCTTCGGGTGGTGTTGGTCCAGAAGACCCAGGCCACGCCGTGCTCGTCGCGGGCCAGGATGGGATGGTGCAAGGCCTCCTGGCTGTGATGCAGTGGTTGAACCGTCCAACTCCGCCCGTCGTAGTAGGCATATTGGAGTTGGTGCTCCACCTTCTCCCACACCACCAGCGCCTTCCGGCCCCAGCCGGCCACGCTGTGGCTCACGTAGCCGGTCCCGCTCCAGGGAACATGGGGGGCCACGGCGGTGAAGTCCCGGCCTTGATCTAGGCCTCCCGCGAAATCGGGCAGTTGCAGATAGAAGATGAACCAGGAACCGTCCCGGGCGGAGGTCAGGTGCAGGGTTCCTTGGGGGTCCAGGTCCGCCACCGGCGGGCCGTAGTCTCCGGGCAGAGTCAGCGGCCTTAGTGTCCAACCATCTGCCTTGGGAGAGGCTGCCCAGATCTGTCCCGCCGGTTTCCGGCGGAGACGCCGAGAGTAGGGCTGTCCCTTGGCCAGGAGGTGAAAAACGTGGTCCGGAGGCACCTCCACCGTCTGGCTGTAGAGGATCCGAAGTTGTCCTTTCCCGTCGATGACCACGTCTCCGAGTTGTGGGGATACACCGTCGTCGATCCGCTCGGCGCCCTGGCCGCCACCGGCTCCCGTCCACCTGGCCGCTTCGCTGAATCCGGCCGCCGGCTCCTTGCCCTTGACCGAGCAGCGGCTGTACCAGATGCCCTCGGGGTCGGAGCTTTGCCAGACCAGGTGCAGGACGTCGCTTTCGTCGATGACTAGGCTGGCCACGCTGGCGTCCCGGACTGCTCCGGCCAGGACCGCCTCGTCCGAACCGCCCGCAATGGCCACGGCCGGATGGAAATCGCCGGCGAACTCCGGAGTTCCGTCCCTGGAGGCGGCCAGGAAGATCGTGGACCGTCCTTCGGTCTCGGAGTCGTAGGCCAGGAACCAGATGCCGTCCGAGTTCCTGGCGATCTGCCGCCCGTTGGTATGCGGAAACGGCGGCGCCCCGTTGCTCTTGCCGACCTCGAGTTTGATCGTCGCTCCGGCGTAAGTTCCGCCCAGGAGCAGCCACGCCGCCAGGACCAGACCGGCTGCGGAAATCCGGGAGTTGAGTGTTGATGAGGAATAGCAGGCAGGACATCGTATAGGAGGAGTGGTGGATGACATAGATCCACTATAGTTCGGACCGAATCACGCCGCCAGGAGCGGCGGTTTCCAACCGCCGAACTCCGGAACAAAGTACGGCAAAAACGGAATGGGGGACTAACAGTTCCCCCTCCAAAGCCCGTGGCTCTTGCCCCGAGCCGGAGTCCTCCTGTAGCATTTTCCGTATCAATACTTTTCAAGTCTCGGCAGTCACGTCCGTCGTCCGGTCCGGGCGCTGACCGGATCCTTCCAATGAGGAGAAACCACTCATGAGTCAAGCTTCCATTCATCGTCGTTCCTTTCTTTCCCGTTCGGCCGGAGCCGGAGCGGGTCTGGCCCTGGCCGGCTTTCCCGGCATCGTCAGCGCTCGCAACGTCAACAATCGCCTCAACCTGGGAATCGTGGGGCCGGGAGGGCGCGGTACCGGCAGACTGAAGCGGTTCTTTCAGGTGAACCGGCGGTTCAACGCTCGACTTGTCGCCGTCTGCGACCTCTGGAACTACCGCCGCGAAAATGCCGTGGAGTTGGCAAAGGCCGAGCAGGGCCACGCCCCCAGGGCCTACCGTCATCACGAAGAGATCCTGGCCGATGCCGACGTGGACGCTCTGATCATCGCCACCCCCGACCACGCCCACGCTCAGATTCTGAAGCTGGCCGCCGACGCGGGGAAGGACGCCTACTGCGAAAAACCCATGGCCAACGTGCTGGAGGAAGCCAACGCGGCCCTGGACGCGGTGCGCAAATCCGACACCATCGTCCAGATCGGGACCCAGAGACGGGCCAATCCCAAGTATCGCCAGGCCAGCCGCATGATCGCCGAAGGATTCATCGGCGACGTGGTCAAGGTCGACTTCCATTGGAGCAAGTACAGTCCTTATCGGTGGGCCCGGAAGGAAAAGGACATCCTGATGGCCAAGGAGAGCGATCTGGATTGGAACACCTGGCTCATGGGCCGACCCCACCGGCCCTTCGATCCCCGGATCTTTCGCTGCTTCCGGCTCTTCAAGGACTTCTCCAGCGGCATCATCGACCAGTGGATGAGCCACGGCATCGACTTGGCGCACATGCTGTCGGGTGTCACCTATCCCTCGAGCGTCGTGGCTCATGGCGGGATCTACCAATGGAAGGACTACCGGGAGAATCCCGACACCCAGGAGATCACCCTGGAGTACCGGAAGGGAGACCGGAAGTTCTTGGCGGTCTACTCCACCAACTGGATCACCGGGTACGGCAGCGGCACCCGGGTCCACGGGACCCTGGGAAGTTTCAAGGGCGAGGCCATTTCCCATCGTGACAACGACTGGTATTTCTCCGGCAGAGGTGTAAAGGCCGACGGCAGAGTGGCAGACAAAGTCCCGGTCGAAGGGGATCCCGGAGAGACCGACCACATGGCCAACTGGCTCGACGCCGTCCGCAGTCGAGATTCGAAACGGCTGTATGCTCCCGTCGAGGCCGGTTACGGTCACTCCATCGCCTGCATCATGGCGACCGATTCCTACTGGAGCGGGAAGCGCATGGTCTTCGACCCGGAGAAGCGGACCATCCAGGCCGGATGAGGAAAGTAGGAGGGGGAAATTCTTGTCCCCCTCTTCGCTTGTCCCCCGCTTCAACACCGACCCGCATCCGGCGGCTGGAAAGCCCCTGCTCCCGGACCACCCGTGTTTCTATTTGGATTTCGCCGGCCCGCAGCCGGTGGGGGAGCTTTTCTCTTACCGGTCCGCCATCCAATTTCGGTGGCGCAGGTCGTATTCCCGGTCCCCGATGAGGCTGGGAAAGCTCCAGATCTCGCGTTGGATCTCTCCCGACAGGATCTTTGACCGTTCCAGCAACGACAGCAACCGGTAGGCCCGAGACTCGACCAGTGGGAAATAGGCCCCGATGTTGTAGGAGCCCTGGGCGCCCGGTCTGGTGTTAAGAACCGGCCAGACTCCGCTTTCGTTCTGCTGAGCGAGAATCTTCTCCAACTCCTCACCGGCAGAGCGGGAAATGGACTCGGCCAGTTGGACGCGGGTCATGCGCAGGGGCATGGGCCGCGATCCCTCTCGGCGTTTTCGCAGTTCCGGTTCCAGCCGCGCCCCATCGGGCCTCTTCATAAAGGCAGCCCAGGGAAAATCCTCTTCCGGGAGCTGATCCGGGTTGGCCCACAACGCCGACCCGGTCTTCAGGAACGCCGCCCGCTCCTGGGGAGTATCCAGGAAATAGGTCTTCCAGTTCTTCAGGTCCACGGCGATGGGGCGGCCCGTGGTGTAGTCCACCAGTTGGCTCCGCATGGCCACTTTCTCGCCGCCCAGGTTCACCTGGATGAGGGCGCTCTTTTCCCACTCCAGGTAACGGGACACCGGTTCCAGGTACTTCCGATCTCCTGTGAGGTCATACAGGAAAAAGAGGTTTTCGCAGGCGCTCGCACTGGAACCGGGGGACAGTCCGGGAGGGTGATAGATCCGGGACCAGACCGGCTGGTTCCGCCCGTCATAGGCCAGGGCCCAGCCGTAGGTCGGGGGACCCAACTGGGCCGCGAGATGCCACTCGCCGTTGCGAACGATGGCGTCCCGGTATTTCTCCAAGCCGGTCAGGTGATGGGCCAACTGCATCACCCGGATCTGGGTGCGCTGGTTTCCGTTGTCGAACTCGGCCCCGTGGGGGTCCTGGTTGCGGTTTTCGCTGCGTCCTTCCTTCAGGTTGTAGGTGTAGCCCCAACTGCCGTTGGGGTTCTGGGCTTTGAGGATGAAGTCGGCCGAGCGCCGGAAGGCTTCCAACCACCGCTCCTCCAGCGTCACCAGGTAGAGCCGGGCCATGAAGAGGGAGGTCTGGCTCTGGCGGCCGTCCTGAAAGGTGGGGTAGTCTCGGTGGACGGTCCGCCGGTGGGAGGAGAGGACCTCTTGCCGGGGTGTGGGCCGTCCCCCCGTGTGTCGGTCATAGTGGTTGACCCAATAGCCCTCCGGCTGCTGGGCCGACAGCAGCCATTCCCCCGCTTTCCGGGCCACCTCCAGGTAGCGCTGGTCCCCCAGCACCTGAAAGGCGTACAGGAAGAGGCGTCCCGCTCCCGGCGTGCCGTTCCTGCCGTGGGTCAGCTCCATGAAACGGTCCAGGCCGGGATGGAAGTAGGTGCGATAGCTGGTCTCTCCCGGGAGCAGGTGAGGCCAGGCGTAGAGGATGGCGCTCCAGGCTCCGTCGACCTGGAGGCGGCTGATGAAATCCAGATGGCGGCAGACGGCGTCCAGGACCTGCAGCGCCGTCTTCTCCGGCAGGTGCGTTTCCCGGCCCCGCAACGCCAGCATCTCCCGGGCCGTCACATCGCTGATCTTCAGCTCGTCGAAGCGCGCCCCCGCCGTCTGCAGCACGACCTCGGGATCGAGGCCGTCACGGCCCACTCCCCCATAGTAGGAAGCTCCCAGAAACAGAATGTGGAAGCGGTCCACCTCCAGGGGTTTGCCCACCGAGAGGCTCCGGAGCCGCCCGTCGAGGGCCAGCCAGAGCCGGCCCTGCCGGTCATCCCAGGAAAAGAGCAGGTGATGCCAGTCCTCGGCATCCAGATCGGAGACCCCAAGGTCGAGAGTGCCCACGACCTCGTCGTCCCCTTTCCAGTGACGGCCGGCCCAGGAGAGCCGAAGCCGGTTGTCGCTCGTCTTCCACAGCTCCAGGTCGCGGCGCACGGCGGCGGCCGAGAAGAGGCAGTGCCTGCGCCCGTCCCGCCAGATGTTCCGTCCCGGTTTGCTGCGGACCCAGAACTGGACGGTGCCCCGGTCCGGGCGCATGTTGCCGTGGGCACGCAGGTTGATCTGGGCTCCCGGGACGTCGATCTCGATCCCGCCGCCGTATCGGCCGGCGATCGAAGCGTCGTAGTTGCGTCCGGCCGCTCCCATCCCGTCGCGCTCGTAGTCGGGTTGGATGCTCTCGGGAGCGTCGAAGCGGGCCAGCAACGTGGTGTGCCGGTCCCGATCCACGGGAGCGCTCACCCATTCGGGAAGATCGGTCGTAGTTGGAGCCGGCCAGCCGCTGGCCGGGAGGGTCGTGGCTAGGAGCAGGGTTGCCGCCAGCAGATTCTTCGTCGAAACGATCTCCACGGAACGATTCCTTCAGCGCATCAGGTAATCCCAGCGCTGAGCCGCAATCTCCAGGATCCGGGGAACGTCCTGGGACAGCAGATAGCCTTCATCCATGAGCTTGAGGGCGACTGCAACGACCCGGCCCAGGTACTCATCCCGGCTCCCGTATCTTTCTTGGATGGACGGGCGCGGGTCACCCGCCTCGAGGCGCTCCTGCTTGCTCCGTGCGAAGGGAATGTAAGAGCCCCGGAAACTGCATATTTCCGTCGGCGGACCCTTTCCAGGGCCGAAGAGGTTCCAACCCGTGTAGGTGGCCAGGGGCACCGCCACCTCGGGAAGGCGAATCCCCGCCAGCTCGTTGCCGTCGGCGTCGACCTCGGGGACCAGGATCGGAAAGGGGGCGCCGACTCGAGGCGGCTGGAAGCTCACGATACCTTCCGAACGAAACTGGGGACCGTAATCCACCCGGTACGCCCGGTGGATTCGGGTGGGCACACGGACTCCCGGCAACTGGGGAAAGTCGAACTCGGGAAACGGGACCAGCGTGTCGCGGTCCAGGCGGGGGTAGCGGCTCGGGGGTGGAGTCGCGCCGTCGGCCACCCATCGATCCAGGGCCACGAGCAGGGCGCGCATCGTCCAGCGAATCTCCAGGGGATTGTTGAGTTGTTGTCCCGATGTCCGATCGGAGGGAAGCGTCCGGGGGAATGCTGGCTTCCGGCAAAGAGGTAGTGGCGAACCTGATCCATCAGCTCCACGTCCCGGGTTCCGTCCACGGTGGTGTGAATCAGGGAGGAGGCCCGGCCCCAGTACTCGTACGAGGTATTGATGTAGAAGATCTTGGGGCACAGCTCAGGCCGGGAGAAGTGGATGAGCAGCCCGTCGGTCTGCCCGGTCACCGGGTCGGTCTGGGCCGTGCCGGTGAAGGGGAAGATGTCGGTGGGATAGAAGAAGTTGGCGAAGGGCTGGGCATCCCGGGACGGTTGGGCGAATCGGTGGTTGAAGCTGCCCCGTCCCGCACCCGCCACGTGTGGCATGAGCCCGTCGAAGGCGCGCCGGTTCTGCTCGTCCTCATTGAAACCCTGGTAGAGGAACGTGCGCAGGAACCGGCCGCTCTGGGAGCTGCCGTACCCGAGGGCCCGATCCAGGGCGCTCCGGGGAATGGTCAGCACCGGATCGCCCTCGTACTTGAGGTGGGAGATCATGTCCCGCACCGCCGCTGGGCCCAGTCCCACCAGGGGAGGGTCCTGGGCCCGGTAGACCACTTCGTAGATCCTGCGGGGCTCGAATCCGCCTTCCAGCACCACATGGGTAGGATCGGGCACCGGCCGTCCCCCCTCCATTCGGGCGAATCGCCAGCGGTCGCGGGGAATGATCCGGCGCTCGCCCTCGACGGCATCCCGGACTGTCATGGAGTTCTCGGGGTCGTTGGGATCGGACACGGGATAGGGAATGTGCCTGCGGTCCGAGAGCAGGCGATGTTCGACCTGGGTCTTGACCACGAAGTCACATCTCACGAGGCCGGTGACGGGGCCTTCCGGATCCCGGGCGATGGCCGGATACACCCGAACGTTTCCGGGAGTGTGGGGTGGGTCCAACTGCCATCCCAGCCATAGAAGCGTGAATCCGCGGCGCATGAGGAATCCGTCCCCGAAATCCTCGCGGGCCATGGGGTCGCGGCGGAACCGGGCCAGGCTGAAGAAGCCCAACATGTTCTTCCCACCCCGGTTGGAGACCTCGTAGAGCAGGGCGCCGTTGCCTCGCTCCACCCGGACCGGCTTCATAAGCACGAAATCAGAGGAGAACTCCACCTCACCCCGATCGTTGAGAGGGGCTTTCCGGATGTCGGTGATGATCCGGTTGGGTCCCAGTTCGGGATCGACGGCAAAGTGCACGCGTCCCGTGATCCTTTCGTAGGGGCCCACGAGGGGATAGGGCTCACCCTCCAGAAGCGGATCCCTCTCGCGGATCTCCACTCGCACCACGCGGGGCCACAAAGGACTGAGAAAGAACATCAAAGAGGAAATGACGATGAACAAGCGTGACATACTGGCCATTAGAGTCCCCGCACGAGACCGGAGTCAAGAAGACGGAAGAGGAGAACACGAAGGCGTTACAATTCTCCGCTACAGCAGGCAGAAATCGCCGTTGAAAAATGGTGGTGGAAGTTCCGGAAGAACCTGGGTCGCTCTGGTTAACAGTCTGCTTGAAAGCTATTATCTGTGCAGTGTTAGCGACGTTTTGAGAGGTTGATGGAATATCTGTTGGCATTGGTCATTCTGCTGTGGGTACTGGCTCGTTTCGGCGCCTCCGTCGCAGCTACTGGCCCAGTACGTCGCGCCCCGGAAGTCAAGTCTAAGAGGACAACACGTCCTGCAACGAAGACTCGCAGGAGACCAAGGCGTTCCGCGCGTTGGATTGAGTCAGGCAAAAAGCTAGTCGTAGCTGGGCGCAGTATTAATGGAAATATCTATCTTGGGCCGGAGCCGCGCCGGGATAGCTGGAATTCGGCAGGCAGTGGGTTCATTAATCCGAGCTTGTCTGTTGCGAAGATCGGCTCGGACTATACGGGCGACAGCATACCCTACTGGCCGAGGTACAGTGACATCAGTCCTCGGGAACGGGCCACGTATCTTGACTGGCTGGCTAGTGGGCGCTCAGACACCCGAGTCGGCCCAGGGTATGTTTTTCTTTTTTTCTACGGGCTGGAGCGGCGGTTTTTCGTAGATGCCTCAGGTGAGGAAGAAAAGCGCCTTCTCGTCGCAGAGGTCGAAAGGTTGCTCGCTATTTATGGGGAAAACAGATCAGTTCGGCAGTATATGACAGCCTTTCTGGACGCGGCACGGATTGTCCTTGATCCTACCGGTGATGCTGAACCTCGCTTCGAGAGGTCAGGCTATGAGTTGCCGCTTGGCCTCCGAGTCGCAATTGGCCAGATGGCCAAGGAAAGACGCCCACTGAGCGCAGATTGGCTCCTTGGCTGGTATGCCACGCACCCGGAAACTCGGTTTCGGACACCGGCGAATCGGGCGTTTCCTGAATTTAGGGCGCTGTTCTCACTGCTCTTCGATGACCGATTTCCGAAGGGACTGAAGATATACAAACCCAAGAGGCTCATACGCGCCCACTATGTGGCCGCGTCGAGAGAATTTGACGTAGATCTAGAGCGATACCTTGGAAATATTCCAGACATCTCCGGTACATCGAAACCGGTAATACTCGCCAAGGAGATTGTCGATGAAGCCACGGACTCACTCGACAAATTCAGCCGTTTCCTTGGGCGCAATCCGGAAGGGCGGAACACCATCGAGGCACATGCACTCATGCCTGAGCGGCTGTGGCCAATGTTTCCCTGTGCAGCAATGGAGAGTTTGCACCGGTGGGCAGACGGTATCATCGAGGCAGGCGGTCTTTGTCCGGTCAAACAGATCGTGGAACAACTTGAAGGCACAACTCCCGAGAAGTTGGGGAAACGAAGGCTTACTGGGGCAGCCGATGCATTGGCACGTCTATCGATTGGAATGGCGCCGGATCCACGTTTCGCGCTGCGTAGCCCTAAACTTGGAGAACCCGTAGTTCTTTTCCGTTTGCCAGAGGGGACTACAGCGCTTGAGGACGTTAGTGAAGAGTACAGGAAGACGCTCATCGCTATCGCGATCGGGAGCTTTGTTGCACATGCAGATGGCAAGTTCGCGGCGACAGAGCGGAGAGCGCTGGAAGCCCGGATTAACGCCGCAAAGCTATCTAACGCCGAGCGGACACGCCTCCTTGCAAATTTACAGTGGATGTTGGCGGTGCCACCCAATCTGGTACTGTTTCGGCGCCGTATGAATGATGTTTCGGAACACACCCGTCATGAATTCGGACAAGTAACTATAGCCATGGCCGCCGTGGACGGCGTGATTGACCCAGGAGAAATCAAAGCGATCGAAAAACTGTACAAGGCCATTGGTTTAACAACGGACAGCGTTTATTCCGACCTTCACGCGCTCACCACTCGTAGCGAGCCCGTAACTGTCCGGAAGGCTGGTACGAACGCAAGAGACTTCGCAATCCCGCCACCGCCGGAACCCGAAAATCAGCTTGTCCTTGACCCTGGCCGCGTGGCCTCGCTAGTGGCTGACACGGCACGAGTTTCTTTAGTTCTGGCAGATATCTTTGCAGAAAATGAGTCCGAAGAAGATGTGGAAGAGGCAGCGGAAGATATCAACATAATCTTCTCGGGCTTGGACCCACGACACGCAGCTTTCCTACGTGAGCTGTTGACACGGCCGCACTGGGACGAGGCCGAATTCTCGACGTTGGCGGATCAGTTTCGGCTAATGCAAGCGGGCGCTCTCGAAACCCTGAACGAATGGTCATTCGATCGCTTCGACGACGTGCTGATCGATGAATACGAAGGCTACGCACTCAATCCAGAGATAG